>CAZPQQ010000006.1:0-72772 GCA_964588665.1 uncultured Dehalococcoidia bacterium
ACGCGGCGAACTCGAAGGAATCGTACCTGAGTACGCATGGCAGAACAGTGATGCCGATGTTCGTTCAATGGTAGGAGAGCATCCAAACTCCAGGTGAGAGGCGTCCCGTTGTTACGGACAGTTGCGGTCTGATCTCCCTTATTGGCAGTCGCACTAGGATTGCTTCCGGCTCGATGAGGACCACCGCTGGCCTTCGAACAGCGAGAGTCTCCTAACTCCGAGAACATACTCCGAATCGATAGTGTCGATCATTCATATTCAAAGGATAGTCGGTCATGCCAAGAAGCATTCGCTCTGGATACCGGCGGTCGACTCGAAAAAACCCTTCGGCTAGAGGTTACACGCTGCGCGGGCGAAACGGCCGAGTCAGATACGTTGGAGTGACGAACAACCCGACCCGGAGAGCGGCTCAACACAAACGAGCCGGCAAGACTGGCTCCATGAAAGTGGAGACTCGCGGATTGAGCAGGAGCGGTGCCCTAACATGGGAGCGTCGCAGGCTGGCCGCCTACCGGAGAAACCACGGCGGGAAGAATCCATCCCAAAACAAGACCAGAAACGGGGGATGGAGGTTCTGAACGCCGTTGTGCATGGCATTGAGTGTAGTTGGGCGCATGCAATGTGAAGCGAGCAACGTGTGTTGAATCTCCTGCACCGATCGAGGCTCCAGTCGGTAGGCTTACCTTCGTCGCCTCCTTCTACGCGCTCACACTTGTAAGTCCAGCAGCCGTGGCGGCGCCTACTTCGGTTTGACCAGTGCGACAACAGGCTCCATCGGGCCGCGGAGGTCTGAATGCGCCACCTGATTTGGAGCGATCACCACCCGTCCGTCCCGCGGCCCCTCGTCGGTCTCCACCGTCACGATGTCGCCCATGTTGAGGTCGAAATCGGACGGGTCGAAGTAGTGCACGCGGCCGATCGGTTCAAACCTCACACCCACTACCTGTGCCATCTTGGGTCTCCTGTCTCGGATCGGGGAGCGTTGCATTGGGCGCCGGCGACGACCCGCGCACGACCGGCGACCTTGGTCGGTGTCGATCTCATTGCCGCGCCGATTGAGGCATCGGGATCGCGAGCAGCATTTCCTCGATCGCCAATCTGGGGTTGACGTTGCGTTCGAGCAGCTCCGCCGCCCTCCCAACCGACCGGACGGCTTCGGCAATCGACCGCTTGTCCATCCGACCGGCAACCGCTTCGAGCTCGGACATTCGCGAGGTGTTTCGCACCAACTCAGGCGTGCCTTCGCCGACCATCATCGCGTCGCGCCACCACCCGAGCCAAACGTCGAGCTCACCCAGGGCGTCGGCCCGCTCGCGGGTGAATCGTGTAGCGAGTTGAGCCGCGTACTCCAGCCGTGATTCCAAGCCCGATTGCACCGTTCGCTCGACGGCTTCGACCTGTTGGCCGATCTGCTCGAGCAGCTCCGGGTCCGCGACGGCTCGAATCGCCCAACCGAGACGGCCGCCGGAGAGTCGCGCGATCTCGTCTGCCTTCTCCGGGTCGAGTTCGTGGCGTCGGACCAGGTGGTCGGCGACGATCTCGACGCTTACCGGTCGGAGGTCCACCCTGCGGCATCTGGACAACATCGTGGGCAAGATCGCCTCCATGGCCGACGCCAGAAGGATCAACACGACCTGGTCCGGCGGCTCCTCTAGGGTCTTGAGCAAGGCGTTGGCCGCCGCGTCCTGAAGCCTTTCCGCGCCATCGAAGATGTACACCCTCGAGGCGCCCTCGTAGGGCTTGAGGCTGGCTTCTCGTTGGACGTCTCGCACTTGATTGATGCTGATCGAGGTGCGGAGCTTGCCTTTGTCGTCGGTCTCGAGCTCGACCAGGCGAACGTCCGGATGGAGTGCGTTCGAGATTCGCGTGCACTGGGTGCAGGCGCCGCACGGAGGTGTGTCTCCTTGGCAGTTGAGAGCGCGCGCTACGTCCATGGCCAGTGTCATCTTACCCACGCTTGTGGGGCCTACAATGATGTAGGCGTGAGCAATCCTGCTCTCGCCGAGTGCACGTGCCAGCGCGGCGACGGCTTTGTCGTGTCCAACTGTCCGCCACATCCCGCTCATTCGTACCTCAATGCTTCGGCGGGGTAGATCCTCGACGCCTGTCGCGCCGGGAGGTATGTCGTTAGCAGCGAGAACGCGTACGCTATGAATACGATGACCCCGAGCTGGACCCACGGCAGGTCGAACTTCAGCCCCGGCACCTGCTCTCCCAAGAAACTTACGAGGTTGTAAGATAGAAGCGTCCCTAGAGCCACTCCCAGGAAGATTCCCAGCAGGGCGATGAAGGACGACTCCATCAGGAAACTGGTTAGCACCATGGACCGCCGGTACCCGATGGCGCGGAGCACTCCGATCTGAGCTCGACGTTCGACCACCGACCGCAGGCTGATGACGCCCAGGGCCGCGATTCCGACCAGCAGGCCGGACGCCATGAACCCCTGAAGCAATCGGTTCAACGCGACATTCGCCTGGCGTGACTCCTCGATATCGTCCGCCAGCACGGTCGATTCCAGGCCGTGCTCGAGGAACGCGGCGTCGAGTCGGTCCGCGGTGGCAGCGGCGTCGGCCCCTTCGGCGAGTCTGAATCGATACGTGGTCAGCGGCAGCGTTTCAGGAGTGAATGCATCCAGGGCTGACTTGTCGAACATGACCACGCCGAACTGGTCGGCGATCAGGTCCATGACGGCGATGACCGTCAACTTTGTGATGGCGCCGCTACGAGGTTCGCGTATCTCGATCTCGGTAGGCGGCATCTCGTCGTCCTCGGCGAAGAACCCCTCCATCTTGAATGACGGGCCGCCAACAACGAATCCTCCTCCGGATCGAACCGGAACGGCGATCGAGTCGATGACGGCGAGTGTCGGGTCCTCGCGCAACGCTTTCCAGATTTCTTCTTTCGTCTCGCCGTATTCGGTCGCTGTCAGCGCGAAACCGTGACCGGTGGACTCCAGGTACTCGATCGTGGCGCCCCTGGCCTGGTAGCCCCTCCATTCCTGGACCGAGGCGCCGACCTGGCGCACCTCGATTGGCAGCGAGGTGTAGCCGCCGACTGCCTCGACGTCGGCAGTGTCTGCCCCAAGCGCCTCCGGCAGCACCGCGTCGATGTCGTCGATCGGGTTGTTGTAGCTGACCGTGGCGACGATGTCCCATTCGCCGGTGACGGAGTCTATGTCTTCGAGCGCGGAACTGAACGCCGTGGTGAGGTTGGACATGACGATTAGCGTGAAGATGACCAACGCCAGCATCGCCAGCGTCAGCCCCGTGCGCAACCGCGAGTTCAACGGGTAGGCGATAGCCGTCTTGAGCGAAGGCCTGATCTTCGAGAAGCCGCCGAACACCGCGGTCAAGGCGTTGGTGATGAGGTCCGCGTTGTACACGATGACCCACACGGAAGCCGACACAAGGCAGATGCCCGAGATGAAGAACATCTCGATGTTGGACTCCAGATCCGGAACGAGCCAGTCCAGAGCGTCGAATGGCGTGCCCCAGTAGAGGACCAAGGTTAGGCCGATGAATGTGTAGGCATTGCGGTCCTCTGTGTCGGTTACGATCCGGTCGCGTCGCATAGCGGCTTGCCGAATGCCCTCGAACACCGCCATTCCGATCGCCAGTGCGATAGTCAGCGGCTGGCCCAAAGCGATTCCGTCGACCAGCCAGAACAGCGCAACCACCGCGATCGCGATCGCTGTGAACCGCGCCTGCCGGGGCGCCGACCAACCTCGCTTCACGTACAGTCTTCGGAACGACAAACCAATTCCGATGACGGCGACGGTCACGCCCACTGTGAAGAATGCGGCCTGACTCGTCAGAAGTCCCAACCCAGCCAGCAGCACTCCGAGCAGCACCGTCAACCATCCCTCGCCGAGAGCGGGAGCGGCCACGCGAAACGACGTCCACAATATCCCGATTAGCCAAACAGGTGGGATTGACCAGACAAACTCCAATAACAGGTTGCCGAAAAATGCGCCGACCCGCAGTCGCACCAGTGACCAGATTGCCTTGACCAGGTAAATGAGAGGCCGAAATATGGCCCGGAGCACAGCCCAAAACCCAGGCTCGTGGACCAATGCCCAAAAGACGTTTAGCAACCATACAATTGGGATCGTCCACATGATCGCGAGTGCGAAATTCGTGGCGAACCCGGCAGCATGCCCTCGGGCCCCCGCCTTGACCGCTGAGGCGAGATGTCTGACTGGCAATACCATCGCCCGGATTACCAGGCCAGGACGTGGGTCCCGCCCTTCCGCGGAGGCCATCGCATCCGGCAGATCGCGGATCGCGGCGACGATGTTGAGCCTGCTCGCCCTGTATGACGAGAAGAACACGGTGACGAACGTCAGGACGACGCCGATGCAGTACGCGACGACGAAGCTCTGCCAGCGGTAGTGCCGTACGAGCTGGAAGCCGTCGTCTTCGTTGGCGAAGATGCCGGCCATGATGGTGACCATCGCCAGACCGACCCCGATTCCCAGCAGGGCGCCGACGAGAGCCGATATCAAATCGTAGGCCAGACCCTCGTACACGAAAGATTGGATCAGGTGCTGGCGCTTCATCCCAATCGCCCTGGAGATGCCCATCTCAGGCTTCCGTTCAGCGGCCAGCATCACGAAGATGAGGAATATCAGCATTACGCCCGCGATGATCGAGAAGAGGCCGAATATGATGAAGATCGACATGATGGCGGATGCAATTGTGTTCGCGAAGTCGAGCAGGTCCGCCTTGATGTCTTGCACCGTCAGCACTCTCAGGCTCGTGAAGCGCGGGAACAGCAGCGGGAGGAACTCAGGGTCTCCGCCTGCTTCGACTGCCAACATCACTTGTGCCGAGACATCGTCATCGGCCAGCAGCGATATCAGCCTGGGGTCGAGATCGTCAGACGTGAGCAGGTCCGCCGTGTCGAGCAAGTCGCGCTCTAACTGCTCGGATTGAACCTCGGCACGGACACGAATGGCTTCGACAATTGACGGACTGTTGAGGAGGTCTTTGATCTCGGCGGCGACTTCGGAGTCGGTCAGCAGCAGACGAAGCTTTTCGGTCACGGCTTCGCTGTGGTCGGCGCCGCTGTGTTCGTCCCCGCGATTGGAGACGGCGACGCTGTTGATCTGGCCCGGCTTGTCGAAGATGGCCTGAGCCCGATCGAGAGAGATCAGGGTCGTCTCGTCTCTGCCCGCGAGCCCGCCGTTTGAGACCAATCCGGCGACGCGGAGGGTCAGGGGGCTGTCGCTGAGGAACATCCGGAGCTCGGCGCCGACATCCGCGTCCAGCTCCTCGGCTGCTGACTTGTCGATGAACACGTCGCCGTCGACGAGCGGCGTCAGGCTGAGCTCATTGCCGTCCGCGTCTGTCAGCGGGCCGAATACGCCCAGCGTCTCGGGGTCGATGGCGGTAATGTTCATCAACCCAACGCTCTTGCCAGCGGTCGGGTTGGCTATCGGCGCCCGCTCCGAGATCATCGGGATCATGGCGTCGATCTTGTCGAAATCGCCTAGCTGATCGCGAAGCGTCGTGAGCCATTCTTCGGGGAAGTACGGGCTGCTTCCGGTCAGGCCCAGCGAGCTGCCCTGGTTGGCGGTCAGTATCTCGTCTATCTCGCCCAGACTCGAGACGATGTCGCTGCGTATGCTGTGGTTGAGCGTGTCGCCGGTGCCCAGGGCGGAGGATATGATCAGTGTGCTTAGCATCAGGCCGACAACGATCAGAGCCGTCTGCCCGGGCCGTCGAGGTATGTTCCGCAGCCCGATCTTGAAGAAGATGCGGTTGAGCAGCGCCATGAACCCCACGCTCAGCACGATGAGCCCGAAGCCGATCGCCACGGCCACCACGATGTAGTCCATGTCCAGGCCGAAGATCTCTTCCATTACGCTCCCTTGTGTTTAGCGGCTGCCGTTGCCAATTCGAGTGACTTAACCGTCCCCGAAATCCGATTCGTAAAGCTCGTCGAGCTTGCCCATCGTGTCGTCGGAGAGCGGGCCCATGTCGATGGCCGCCAGCGCCTCGTCGATGTGACTCAGCGCCTTGAAACCGACCAGCACACCCGATACGCGGGGGTCGGTCAGCGAGTATCGCACCGCCGTCTGCGCCATCGTGCCCTTGTGCCCAGTTAGGGTTTCGGCGACCTTGGCTGCGCGACGCACGTCGTCGTCGTCGCTGGAACCGGGCGAGATGCCAGGCGTGGGGCCGCCGGATGGGTTCTGACCGGCGATGGCGCCCGCCGCGAGAACTCGGATGTTCAGGATGCCGACTCCGTTCTCATGCGCCAAAGCGATCAGGTTGCCGTAGTCGTGGGCGGAGAAGCCAGCGGGCACGGCTCTGCCCGCGCTGGGATTGAGCAGGTTGTAGTACGTTTGCACCGAGTTGGAACGGCCGCTTTCGATGAGCTGGTGCAGGCAATCGGTGTCGCCGAATCCGGTAAAGCCGAAGAGGTTCGCGAGACCCTGTGCTTTCAGCCTTTCGAAGCCCTCGAGCACGCCGCCGTCGCCCAGCACGTCTCCGATCGATACGGAGCCACGTTGCGAGCCCCGCTCGTGTGTCACGGCCGTGTGAAGCTGGATCAGGTCGACGCTCTCCCGTTGGAGCCGTTCGAGGCTCGCCTCCATAGACCGTGGATCTCGCCCGGGATGTCGCCCAGATGCTCGGCTCCGATGCGGACCTTGGTGGAGATGTGAGGGTCGGAATCGACCTCCTTTAGAATCCAGCCAAGGTTCTCCTCCGACTGGCCGTTTCCGTAGCTAGGCGCGGTGTCGATCCAGTTCACGCCGGCGTTCAGCGCCCGTCGAACGGCCTCCAGCCGGGTCTCGTGGTCGGGCTGGAACACGATTCCGCCGACCGCGCCGGCGCCAAAGACGAGTTCCGAAATATCGATGCCTGTCGAACCGAGTTTCCTGTACTTCATCGTCCGCCGCCCCTTCCTTCTGGAATGTGCGTCCCATGTTATCAAACGCGGGCGAGTCGTGACCGAACTCGCGTGCCGAGTCAATCGCTCGAGTCGAGGTAACCACGCATCCGTCTGAGCGTTGTAGAGAACATGCACGGCACCCTCACCGAGCTTTTTCATGGGCGCCGTTTTGGGCGTAAGGCGTTCGGGTATAATGGGCTATCCCGCTCGTGCCCCAAGGTTGACACGGGTCACGGCCTCTGCCCGACAGTATCGCCGCCAGGCAATGATCTTGGCGGATGACCGGTCGACTGGGAATCGGTCTCTCACCGAGGAGGGCTTGATATGAGACAACGCAACTACGGACGGGACTCTGGGCTGACGCTCCGCATCACGTTCACGATGATGATGCTGGCGGGCTTGTGGGTCGTCTTCATGGGACTGCTGTTCTGGGCGGGCATCCCGTGGCCGTTCATCCTGGTTCTTGCGTTGGTCGGCGCCGCGCTTCAGTACTACACGTCGGACAAGCTGGTGCTGATGTCGACGAGGGCGCGTGTCGTCACGGCGCAGGAAGAGCCAAAGCTGCACGCGACGATCGAGCGGCTCGCTCACATGGCCGACATGCCCGTGCCCAAGAAGATTGCGGTCATGGAAACCCATGTGCCTAACGCGTTCGCCACCGGTCGCAACCCGAAGAACGCCGTCGTTGCCGTAAGCCGCGGCCTCATGACCCGGCTCACTGACCCCGAGATCGAAGCGGTTCTCGGCCACGAGCTCATCCACGTCAAGAACCGAGACGTGGCGGTCATGACCTGGGCTTATCGTGATAATGGCCGGTTACCTGCTCCAGATAATGTTTTGGATGAGCCTGTTCGGCGGGTTTGGGGGGCGCGACCGACAACAGGGCGGCGGCAACATGTTTATGGTCATGATCGCCGTGTACATAGGCACCTGGGCCGTCTACTTCCTCGCGCAGATACTGATCATGGCGCTGTCCCGCTACCGCGAGTACGCGGCTGATCGGGGAGGCGCCATGCTGACCGGGGCACCGATGCAGCTAGCCTCGGCTCTGTCCAAAATAAGCAACGACATGTACCGTATACCCGAGCAGGATCTGCGGCAGGTGGAGCACGCCAACGCGTTCATGCTCGTCCCTGCGTTGAAGGGGAACAAGATGGAGCGGATGTTCTCCAGCCACCCGTCGACCGAGGACCGGATCGAGCGGCTGCAAGAAATGCAGCGAGACATGGACCGCGGCACGCCATTCAGGGTGTAGGATCGGGCGTTACTTGCGACAGCGGAATATCAGAGGCAGTTAACATTGGGAATCTTCAGCGCGATATTCGGCCACACGAAGCTGGCCAAGCCGGATCGAGAGCAGTTCTTTTCGATCATAGGCGCGGCGTTCGAATTGCAGGGGCGAAACGACCTGCGACTGCTCGGCAAGGCCGGAATCGTGATGAATCCCGCCGAGTCGCAATACTTCGACAATCTGAACTCGGAACTGCGCAGCTTGCTCGACATCTCCGGTCGAGCCACCGGCACGCGATTCGAGATATCCGATGACGAATACGGGACCCGCTGGGTCGTGCTGGACGACCGTGACTTCGACGACCTAGTCAGCACTATCCACACGATCGCGGAGACCGTGCACGACCATGGCTTCGGCGACCGCCTGTTGGCGTCGGTCTTTGGCATCGAGTTCAATCGCAGCGACGTCTACATCATCTACAATTACAAATCAGGAAAGTTCTACCCCTTCGCCGCGTTGGCCAACCGAGAGCGAGACAACGCACTCGAGCTTCGTCTGGGCGAGTCGCTGAAAGAGATGAAGGTCCCGGTCGAGCGCAACCTTGAGAGTTGGTACGCCCTGTGGGGGATACCGTTCTAGCGCCCTTCGGGTGACTGCCGCCTGCTACTACGGCGCCCCGCGGTCACCGAGTCTCCGCTTGTTGGGCAACCGTCGAATCCATTGCCGCCAATCGTAGGGGAGGGTTTCAAACCCTCCCGTGGGTTTGGTCACCCATCAGGTTCACGTCGTCGCCATACGGCCCGCGTTGCCGCACCCGTGCCACGGTATTCGACATGCACGATCCGCGGGCGGGTTTGAAATCCGCCCTACGGATTCGCGGATCTCGAAGGAATGTCGATCGACGCCAATCTGCAGATACCATCCGGGACAGAATAAAACGGGGCGCCCCGACAGCATCGGGGCGCCCCGCCGTGTTTCCGGTGATTGCGGTCGCGGGTTACCCCGGCAGCAAGCCCTCTCCGACGAACAGCTCTTCGGCTTCGACGAGCGTGATGTCCGGTTCGGGCAGGACGAGGTCGGACTCGACGATCTCGTCGAGAGGGACGGGCGTGCTTTTCTCTCGGACGAGGTCTAGCATCGCTTTCAATTGGCGTTCAAACCCCGCTTGGTCTTCCGCCGCGACGACCTCAACAAGCTGGTTGTCTAACTCGTTTAGGTCGTCGATGAACGCGCCCGGGAGGTTGAACTGGCCTTCGGTCAGTATGCGAACTATCATCGTTCTATCCTCCTGGAAGCGCTTTCTTGTCGTCAGGTAATGGCCCGCCTCGCAACGCGGCCAGCTCGTCTTCGACGTTCTGGGACGCGGTGAGCTGTTCCAGCTCCCTGCTCAGCGGATCGCCGGCGGTCCCGGAGACATCGTCCAGCACGCCCAGTTCCGCGAGCTCGTCGATGGCCCCCGCCTTGGCTCGGAGCGTTTCGGTCTTGCCCTCGGCGCGCTCAACGGCAAGCTGAACGTCGCCCATCTCTTCGGACAGCCCGGACAGCGCGGATCCGATGCGGACCTGTGCCTGCGCCGCGCCGTACTGGGCTTTGATGATCTCTTTCTTGGACTTGAAGGCTTCGACCTTCGCCTGGAGCCGTTGTTCGGCGTGCGTCAGTTTCTCCTGTTCGATCTCCAGTTGAGCGACCTGGGTATCCAGTCCCTCGAGCTCGATCAGCGCCGCCTGCTTCCGCTGCAAGGCCATGCGGGCCAGGTCTTCCCGGCCGGCTGCCAGAGCCTGACGCGCCTGGTTCTCGACCGTCGAGATGTTGGCTTTGACCTTCTCGGCCTGCAGTTGAAGCCGTCGTTTGGTCGTCACCATCTCCACCACGCCGCGCTTGACGTTCTGAAGCATCTCACGCTGCTTCTCGTAAGCGTAGTCCAGCGTCTCGCGCGGATCCTCCGCGTTGTCGAGAATGCGGTTCATCTTCGATTTGACGATTGTCGACATTCGGGTTAGCACACCCATGCCTTCACCTCCTGGGCTCGGCCTCGCACCAGGCGTGGCCGGATTATCTTCTCAAGATGGTTGGAGTCGTGTCAGTAGTCGCTCGAACCGGACTTGCCTCCGGACATCATTTGAACGATCCCGACGATGGCGAGAATGACGCCGATTACGATGAGCAACAATCCCGTGATGTCGATCAGCCAGTCGATCAGATCCCATCTCAGGACGGCGCCCATGATGAAGAGGATTATTCCTGCGAAGAGTAGGCCGCTGCCTGCAGCTTTGCCCATAGCAACTCCTTCTTGAGCGCGTCTTCAGATGGCGCGCCACGCAACTATATTACCCGACAATCCAACCTATGGAAAGCGCGTTAAGGGATTCAGTAAGCTGGATCTTGCATCGACCGGGGGCAGTGAGACCTTGCGTCTGTGGTACGCGATGAACGACTTGTTGGATGTGGCGGCGCCCGGCGAGTTGACCAGGATGATGCGCGACACTGTCCAGATCGATCATGGTTCGTGGCGTCGGCGCAGCCAGAGTATATAATTGGACGCGGAATCTTTCAGTACTCTCGAAGCGGTGATGCCTGCCGTTGAACTCTACCATTCGACAGCTATGAACGGAACAGTCCGGACTTGCGGCAATCGGAGATTCCAGATATGTCGTTTTGCGGATCGCTCCGACAGGCCGGCGGTCCACGGGGTGTGCAGAGGGGCAACGCCACTTTGCCGGGAGCCTGAGAGCCTGCCCTGAGCATCGCCGAAGGGGTGTCCCTCAGCTACGAGTATTTCCCCCTTCCTGGCTAGGAAGGGGGCCAGGGGGATGGTCGAATGGCGCAATTGCGTCACGCGGCGCGTACGGCAGATCGAGGTGCACAACAATGAAAATCACCGACATCAAGATCGAAGTAGTCCGTCGGGCTTTGCCGGACACGGGCCTCGACTCGGACCTGGGGAGGTTCTCCGGCGAAGTCGAACAGGGCGTGTTGCGCATCTTCACGGACGAAGGCATCGAGGGCAACTGCTTTGTCGGTGCGTTCAGAGGCGGGGGCTATTCCCAATTCGGCGCCATCCTGAGCGTCCTCAAGCCGGAACTCGTGGGTCGCGATCCGGCGGAACGCGAGTGGCTCTGGAGCAGGCTCGCGATACTGCGCGGCCGTCGCGGCTTGAGCATGAACGCCTGGGCGCCCGTGGACGTCGCCCTGTGGGACATTGCCGGCAAGGCAGCCGACGCTCCCGTGTACAAGCTGCTCGGCGCCCAGCGCTACGAGACCGAGGTCTACGCCACGTACCCGCCGTGTCACACCACGCCGGACGGCTACGTTGAGGAGGCTCAGCAAATCCAGTCGGAGGGCTTTCGGGCGTACAAGATACATCCAGGCGTCATGGCGACCCGGGACGCGATCGACATGGTGGACGGCGTCCGAAATGTCGTCGGTGACGACATGGAGCTGATGCTGGATCCGAACGGCGGTTACGATTTCCGCAAAGCCTACGACATCGGTCGGGCGTTGGACGACAACGGCTTCTACTGGTTCGAAGACCCGGTGCCCAACTACGACCACGACGCCATCTCACAGCTCACCGAACGGCTCGAGACGCCGCTCTGCATGAGCGACAAGCCGGAGATCCAGTTCTACGAAGCCGCCCACATGATCCGTCTGAAGGCGTCGCGACTGGTGCGCGGAACGGCCGCGAAGCTTGGGATCACGGGGCTAAAGAAGCTCTGCTCGATGGCCGAGGGATTCGGCATGAACTGCGAGATTGGCACGGCGGGCAACTCGCTGCTGAACGCGGGGAACCTTCACGTGATCTTCTCGGTGAGCAACTGCGCGTACTACGAGTACTGGATGCCCACCGCCGCCCACCAGTTCGGCCTCGTCGAAGACATCAGTCTGAACGAGCGCCAGGTTATCGAAGCGCCCACGGCGCCGGGGATCGGATACGAGTTGGACTGGGATTGGATCGACTCCCACCGAGTCGCGGTTTTAGAGTGACGCCACGGCCGCTCCACGAACAATCCGACTTCGTCCGACAAGCCGATATCACCGAGGAGACCAGATGTGAATCCACAGAACAGAGTCCAGTGGGTCTATGAAGCCAAAGACAACGAAGATCTAACGGGGCGCTACGATGAGTGGGGCGCCGAATACGATCAAGACATGGAGGAGGGCCTCGGGTACGTAGGACCGCGCGAGACCGCAGAGCTATTCGCCCGGTATGTGCCCAAAGACGCCAAAGTCCTCGACGCCGGCGCCGGAACAGGACTGGTCGGCAGGGAATTGCACCGGCTCGGATTCGACGATCTAGTGGCGATCGACATGTCCGAAGGCATGCTCGCCGAGGCCCGCGCCAAGGGTGTCTATGGCGCGATGCACATGATGACGCTGGGCGAGCGATTGGACTTCCCGTCCAACTTCTTCGGCGGGACGATATGCGTGGGCGTCCTGACGCTGGGCCACGCCCCGGCCAATTCCATCGACGAGTTCGTGCGCGTCACCCGACCGGGCGGCCACGTCGTCTTCAGCCTCAGGCCGGATATCTTCGAAAGCCACGGCTTCAAGGACGTCCAGGATGCGCTCGTCGCCTCGGGATCGTGCAGACTGATCGAGGTTACGGAGCCGTCCGTGTCTAGTGTGAGGGGAGATCGGGAGGTGCTTCACCAGATGTGGGTGTATCAGGTGACGTCTGAGTAGTGTCCCGAATCTCCGGATCGGTGCACGGGTCGCAAGTCACGCCGGCCGAGTGGCTCGACAGGCTCACCACGAACGGGGAAACCTCAACCGTCCGCCCCTTCGGAAATCTCAGGGCAGGCTCTGAGCGTGTCGAAGGGTCGCTAAGGGCCCTCCCAACGATTGGCATTTAACCCGAGGCTGCAATGAGCCCGTTTCGTTAGCTCAACAAAAGGAGGCGATCGAATGTACGTTGGCACACAATTCCGAGCTCGGTCCGATGACGACTACCGGGTGTTTGCGCAGCTTGGCCTGGAGCACATCTGCGGCTATCCACCCGGCCGGGAGGACGACTGGACGCCGGAGCTCCTGACCCGATACAAGGAACATGTCGAGTCGTTCGGACTCACCTTGGACATGGTTCCGCTGCCGCTGTCGTCTGTCGAGATTTCGCGCGCGGAGAAGCCCAACATCATGCTGGGCAAGAGCCCTGAGCGGGACCGCGAAATCGAGGCTGTCTGCACCATGATCCGAGCCTGCTCCGAGGCGGGCATCCCGGCGGTCAAGTACAACCTGACACTGCTGGGCGTCGTGAGCACCGAGCGGCAACCGTGGCGGGGCGGAGCGTCGAGCCGCGCGTTCAGCTACGCCGAGGCCGTCGCCGAGAATCCGCCGCTCACAACCGCCGGACTGGTCGACGCCGACACCATGTGGGAGCGGATCGACTACTTCATCCAGCGGGTGATGCCGGTGGCCGACGAGTACGGTGTCCGAATGGCGCTCCATCCGCACGACCCGGGGATGCCCATACCAAACGAGTTCAGGGGCGTAGACCGCGTGCTGGGCAGCATCGAAGGCCTAAAGAAATTCATCGATCTGCACCCGAGCCCGAACCACGGGTTCAACTTCTGCCAGGGCACGGTGTCCGAGATGCTGGAGAAGCCGGGCGAGCAGATCTACGACGTCATCCGCTACTTCGGAAGCCGAAACCGGATCTTCAACGTCCACTTCCGCAACATCAGGGGCACGCGCCTCGACTTCGTGGAGACGTTCGTCGACGACGGCGACGTGGACATGCTGAAGGCCGCGGAGGCGTACAAGGAAGTCGGCTACCCGTACATGCTCATGCCGGACCACGTACCCGAAATGGCAGGCGACAATTCCCAACTGGTGGGCTTTGCCTACACGTACGGTTACATCCAGGCGGCGGTCAAGGCGGTCAACCGTTAGGGGCAGGCGGCGGCTGGGCAGCGGCGCCGTCATCGATGGCTGCGAGGGGCCGAAGGGACTCGAAGGACGGAAGGACGGACGCTGGGCGCGACCATCCGACAACAACGACTCCGACGTCACACGAGAGCATCGTTTTGGGCGGGTATGATCGTCGCGGGCTTGCTTGCGTGCGTGGCGTGCGCTGGCTCGTCGGCCACGCCCAAGGCAGTCCCGGCGAGCGAGACAACGCCGATTTCGCCCGAGGCGACCGCTCTGCCGGTCGTCTGGCATCCGGCGTCGAACACCTCCTGGCAGTGGCAGTTGCAGGGCCAGCCGATCGACACTTCCGTCAGAGTCGACATGTACGACATCGACCTCTTCGACAACACCGCGGACGTTGTTGCCGCTCTTCATGACCAGGGCCGAAAGGTTGTGTGCTACGTCAATGCAGGCGGCTGGGAGGACTGGCGGTCGGACGCGGGCCAGTTCCCGCCAGACGTCCTGGGCAAGAACCTCGACGGCTGGGAAGGCGAGAAGTGGCTCGACATCCGCGAGCTCGATGCTCTGGGACCGATACTGCGGTCTCGCATGGACTTGTGCCGTGACAAAGGTTTCGACGGCATCGAGCCCGACAACGTGGACGGTTACACCAACGACACCGGTTTTCAATTAACGTACGAGGACCAAGTGACCTTCAACCGATGGCTCGCCGTTGGAGCGCACGAGCGAGGGCTATCCATCGGTCTCAAGAACGACATGGACCAAATCCCCGACCTGCTGGACGACTTCGACTGGGCGCTCAACGAGCAGTGTTTCCAATTCGACGAGTGCGAGACGCTGGCGCCGTTCATCGAGGCGGGCAAACCCGTCTTCAACGTCGAGTACGAGCTTGAGCCCGATGAGTTCTGCGACGAGGCCGTCGCGATGGGCTTCAACTCGCTCAAAAAGAACTGGGACCTCGACGCCTGGCGTCACGCGTGCTAGCGACGGCTCAGTGACGCAATCAGATCATCGCCTCGTTCAGTGCAACCCCGAATCCGGGTTCGTCCGAAGGCTCGATGTGGCCGTCTTTGGCCCGTGGCTCGCCGATCCAGAGTTCGTCCCTCGCCACGTCCCGTTGCCCCGGCAGCACTTCGGCCAAGTCCATGCAGTCGGACGCCACGATCAGGTGCAGGCCCCAGACCTCGCCGCCTCGGTGGGGAGAGACGGGAGCGCCGACGCCGCGGGCGATGTCGAGGATGCGGAGACCCGACGTTATGCCGCCGCACCACGTGATGTCCGGTTGCCAGAGGTCCAGGGCTCCGGTCAATGCGACCTCGCGGAAGCCGTACTGCGTGAACTCATGCTCGCCGCCCGCAACCAGCACGGGCTTGACCCGCGACCGCAGCGCTCCCTGACCTTCCAGGTCGTCCGGAGTGAGCACGTCCTCGAACCAGTAGATGTTGAACTCGGCCAGGCGTTCTGCCATCTCGAGGGTGACTCCGGTGTTCCACGACATGTAGGTGTCGATCATGATCCGCGCGTCCGGACCGAAGATGCTCCTGGCCCGCGACGCTCGATCCACCGCCGTCTGATAGTCGGCATCGGCGTCGAACCGGTGGGGGAACTTGTGGGCCGTGAAGCCTAACTCCGCGTACCAATCGGCGTCGGCTCCGGTGGCATACGCAGGGACGGCGCCCTTCGTGCGCTGGCCGATGAGCTCGTGAACGGGCACGCCTTCCGCCTTCCCTAGCAGATCCCAAAGCGCCAGGTCGATGCCGCTGAGCGCCATGACGCCGATGCCGCGCCGGCCGTACGGGATGGATGCAGCGTACAGAGCATCCCAGGCCGCCGCGATGTCGGCGACGCTGTCCACGCTCCTGCCGACCAATAGCTCGCCCATGTGTCGGTTCACGACCTCAACGGATGCAACTCCGCCGCCGCCGTAGCCGTAACCGACGACGCCGGTGTCGGACTCGATCCGCACCACGATCTGCCAGAAGTGGGTGCGCCATGAAGGCTGGACGTGACTGTACTTGGGGTATACGGCTTTAACGTCGGTGATTTTCATCGTTTGACCCTCTGTATGGATTTGGGGCCTTCCGGCGCCTCAATCCTACTAGCAGCAGGCACGGACGGCAAGACAGGAACTATTGTGCTAAGATTGGCCCAATTGGGCGCTCCCTGACCCTGACGATCAAGCTGAGGAGAGTACGGATGGCATACGAAAATATCCTGACTGAAGTTCGAGGGCGAGTGGGGATTCTCACGATGAACCGGCCGGACAAACTTAACGCCATGACCCGCCTGATGGACCAAGAGCTCCGCACCCAGATTGCCGAGTGGAACGAAGACGACTCGATCGGCGCGATTGTCTGGACGGGAGCGGGCAGAGGGTTCTGCTCGGGCGCGGACATTGGCGGCTTCGAGGCCCGCGTGCACGGTATGGCGCCGGACGCCCCTCCTGAGCCGCCGAAAGAGAGCTGGATCGACATGATCAAGTCAGCGAAACCGGTCGTTGCAGCAATCAACGGCGCCTCAATTGGCGAAGGACTGACTCGCACGCTGACATGCGATGTTCGCGTCGCCGCCGAAAGCGCGAGACTGTCGTTTCGATTCCTCCGCGTGGGTGTGACTCCTGAAGTGGCCAGCACCCACTACGCCGTCTACCTGATCGGCCTCGGGCGGGCGCTCGAGCTGATGTTGACCGGAGAGATAATCATGGCGGCCGAGGCTTATCGGATCGGACTGGTCAACCACGTATACCCCGACGACGAGATGCTCGACAAGGCCGTGGAGCTGGCCGCGAACATCGCCGACAACCCTACCTGGAACCTGGGGCAAGTTAAACGGCTTGTCCACCAGGATTACCTGGAACACGATATCGACAAGGTGCTGGCAGACGAAAGCGTGATTTTCCGTGAATCTCAGGGTCGCGAAGCCCATCGCGAGGCACTGGAGGCGTTCCGAGAGAACCGCCCTCCAAAGTTCCACTGACGATTCGTGTCATTCGAAAGGTTCACCGTCCGGAGTGATTGGCCGGGCGAGAGCGAACCCGTCGCCGATCTGTCATCCTGAACACCCATATGTCATCCTGAACGTAGTGAAGGATCTAGGGCCCCGCAGGCAATCGAGCATCGTGTCGCGCCAAGCCCCGTCGCCGGCAGTTCATACTGACAACAGCCTTGGTTGGCAGACGCATCACAGGGCAGCGACATGAACGGATACACGAAGCCGCACCGTGGAGAGGCTCCGTAATTGAGTTCGAATCCCGACAAACCGATCGTGGCCGTAACTGCCAGCAAGGCAAAATACGCCGAGCCGTACACTGCCTGCGTTGAGCGGGCGGGCGGCGAGCCGTGGGTGGTGCTGCCGGATCATGGCGTCGCGCCCCAAGAGGTCCTCGATCGAGCACAGGCCCTGGTCTTGTCCGGAGGAGCGGATATCCACCCGTCGAACTACGGCGGCACGCTCGGGGCGGACGAAAAACTGTTGCTGAACCCCGAGCGCGACGAAATGGAGATCGCCCTGGCTCGGGAAGCCTTGGACGCCGACCTCCCGATATACGGCATTTGCCGCGGCATGCAAATCCTGAACGTGGCCATGGGAGGGTCTCTGATCAGAGACCTTGCAGCCCATGCCGTCACGGCGGGCGAGTCCGTGTACCACCGAATCTACATAGCGCCCGGGAGCAAATTGGCGGCCGTTGTCGGTTCCGGGGGATTCGTTCGCGTGAACAGCCGCCACCGTCACGGAGCTCGCGACGCGCACAAGTCGCGATCCCTTCTGGCGTCGGCCTACTCGCTCGAAGACGGGATCATCGAAGCGCTCGAAAGCCCGGATCATCGATGGGTGATCGGGGTGCAATTCCACCCCGAGCGGCGACTTGAGGTCCCTCCCCATTTTGACCGATTGTTCCAGTCGCTCGTTGAGCGTGCCGCCGAGCGATTGGAAGCCGTTCAAAAGGGATGAAGTTTGGGCGTCAAGCTGGTATAATTACAGCGGCAAAATCTATATGTTGTATATATGCAAATCCCGAACCACTCCATACTGTGAGTAACGACCTTCCCGACCGCTTATGGCATCATCGCCAAACCGCCCCCGCTCTCCGTGTCGTAGACGTGAGGGCGCCAACAGGTTTGAAGCGTCCGCGGGAGTGTTCACGTAGCTCTTTCAAAACATGCCGTGCCAACGAAGCGCGGCAAACGGCAATCAGTCCGGATCGGCTGATCGAACCAAGAACTGAACTCAGCATCAGGAGTCGTCAATGGTAACCAAGACCGAGTTCGGATTCATCCGGCCCACCCAGATCGTCGACGAGATGCGCACCTCGTACCTGGATTACGCGATGAGCGTCATCGTGGCCAGGGCGCTGCCCGACATCCGTGACGGTCTCAAGCCGGTGCAGCGTCGCATCCTGTTCGCGATGAACGACCTGGGGATGAGGCCCGGCACTCCTCACAAGAAGAGCGCTCGTCTGGTCGGCGAAGTGCTCGGCAAGTGGCACCCCCACGGCGAGCTGGCCGTTTACGACGCGATGGTTCGGATGGCCCAACCGTTCAGCCTTCGTGTTCCGCTCGTCGACGGCCAGGGCAACTTCGGCAGCCAGGACAACGACCCCGCGGCGGCCATGCGGTACACCGAAGCCCGCCTCGCGCCGGTGGCCGACGAGATGCTGGCTAACATCGACCAGGAAACCGTCGACTACGCGGACAACTTCGACGCCTCGCTCAGAGAGCCGCTCGTACTGCCCGCCAGGCTCCCGAACCTGCTCATCAACGGGGCATCCGGCATCGCGGTCGGAATGGCCACCAATATCCCTCCCCACAACCCAACCGAGATATGCAACGCGGTAATTCACCTGGTCGACAACCCCGACGCGACCTCTGAAGACCTCATGAAGTTCGTCAAAGGCCCTGATTTCCCGACAGGCGGCACGATCATGGGACGCGAGGGCATTCGAAACGCCTACACGACCGGCCGAGGGCAGATCATCGTTCGGTCCAAGGCCGAGATTGAGGAGATACCTCGCACCAACCGGATGCAGATCATCATCACGGAGATTCCCTTTCAGGTCAACAAGGCTGCGCTGGTCGAGAAGATCGCGGGCTTGGTGAAAGAGAAACGGGTCGAGGGAATAAGTGAGATCCGCGACGAGTCCGACAGACAGGGCATGCGGATAGTGTTCGAGCTACGCGGCGGCACGCAACCGCAGATCGTCCTCAACAACCTATACAAGCACTCGGCATTGCAGAACTCGTTCTCGGCCAACATGCTGGCGCTCGTGGACGGGATGCCGCGCATCATCACGCTGAGGGAGGCGCTGCATCAGTTCATCATCTTCCGCCGGAGTGTCGTCCGACGCAGGACCGAATACGAACTGCGTCGAGCCCGCGCCCGCGCCCACATTCTCGCCGGACTCAGAATCGCGATCAGCAACCTGGATGAGGTCATCAGGCTGATCCGGGCTTCCGACAACGCGGAGGCCGCCCGCGGTGAACTCATCGCCCGGTTCGGACTCGACGAACCCCAGGCGCAGGCCATCCTGGACATGCAGCTCAGGCGCCTAGCCGCCCTGGAGCGCGAGCGCCTCGAACAGGAGTACCAGGACCTGCAGGAGTCCATCCGAGGGATGGAAGAACTTCTAGCCGACGAGCAGAAGATCCTCGCCGAGGTCAAAGACGAAACGGCCGCCATCAAGAAGAAATACGGCTCGAAGCGACGCACCGACATCAGCGGCGACGCCCATGACCTCGACCGCGAGGACCTCGAACCACATGACCAGATCGTGGTCACTCTGAGCCGCGCGGGTTACGTCAAGCGCATCCTGGCGAGCACCTACCGCAACCAGCATCGCGGCGGCAAGGGCGTCGTCAGCATGAACAAGCGCGACGACGACGCCGTGAAGCACATACTCGTCATCGACACCCACACCAGATTGCTGTTTTTCACGAACAAAGGCCGGGTTTTCTCGCTTACCGCGTACGAACTCAGGGCAGACGCCCAACGCAACAGTCGAGGCGTCCCCGTGGCCAACGTGCTGGCCGTCGGCGACACCGAGAAGATCAGCGCCATCATCGACATCACCAAGCAGGAACTGGAGAACGGCGTCGACCGATACGTCGTTCTGGCCACCCACACCGGCAGGATCAAGAGAATCGCCCTCAACTCGGTGTCGAGCATACGCGCATCCGGCCTGATCATCATGAACCTCAAGCCAGACGACGAGCTGGTCTCAGTGAGGATGGCATCGGAAGGCGAGGACGTGATCTTCGTCTCCGAAAACGGCATGTCCATCAGGTTCCCCGTGATGGCCGTTCCGCTGCGACAGCGGGCCGCGGGCGGAGTCAAAGGCATGTCGTTGCGAGGCGATGACACCGTTGTCTCTATGGATGTCGGCTCGCCAGAACACAGATTGCTGGTAATCAGCCGGCTGGGATTCGGTAAACTGACGCCTCTCGACTCGTACCGCACTCAGGGAAGAGGCGGCATTGGCATCAAGACGTTCAACATCCGCACCAAGACCGGCCCGGTCGCGGACGCCAAGATCATCGACGACAGCAAAGAGGTCTACGTGGTCTCGGAGCAGGCGCAGGTGCTGCGCACGAACCTGTCCGAAATCCGCAGCATGGGCCGCGCCACTCAAGGTGTGACCATATTCAAGCCTGCAAGCGGCGACTTCGTTTCGTCGATCGCGGTCGTTAGCGATCTGGACCTCGACGAAGGCGACGACGACGCAGACCCGAAGGCAAAGGGCAACGGAAAAGGCAAAGCGAACGGCAAGGGTAAAGCCAACGGCAAGTCGAAGAACGGCAACGGCCGCAACGGCGCCCAGCAACCGCCGCTGACGGGCCTCGAGGAGTAGCGGGTCGGGCATCGACGTGATCCCCGCCCCGAAACTCTGGGTGAGCAATCGTGTTGGTAATCGAAGCCCCGGAGGTCTTCCGGCATTCCGGCGACCTCCGGGCAAAGTAAAGCGACCACGACCCTCGCGACCCGGCCTTCAGCCATCGCAGTCCCAAAGTCCCGGTGCAATAGTGTCACCCCCATGTTGAGCGGTGATTCGTGACGAGCGTAAACATTCGGGAGTTGATACCTAAGAACGTTCTTGGCTCGCGGGATACGGCTAGGATCATCGCCTCGGATATTGCCCAGGCAGTCTCCGAAGGCCACGGCAGCTTCGAGATTGACCTGCAGGGAGTGCTCGGATTCGCCCCTGCGTTTTTCAGTGAACCGCTGTCCATGATCGGTGAGGCGTCTCAAGAGCACAGTGTTCCGCTGTTGAAACTGGTGATCGCTCATCCACCGACAGGGCTTTCATACAAACACCACGCCGTGTGCAGGCCCCATGGGTTGGCCATCTCCGAGAGCAAGGATGGCGATTGGCTGATCACTCCGACGAGTCCTCGGTGACCTACTTCCTTTACGCGTGGCTGGGCGGCCAAGGCCAGTAGATGCTGGATTCGCTCGGGGCGTGGGTCGTTCGCGCCAGATGGTGGGTTATCGCCTTCTGGGTGGCGGTGCTGCTGGCCAGTCTGCCGTTTGCTCCGCGGGCTACATCGGCGCTCAGATCTGGGTTCGGAGACTCTGACACCGAGTCCAGGCAGGCTCTGCGCTTGATGGCCGAGCGGCTCGACATCCCTGAGACGTCGGTCACGCTGGTGTTCTCGTCCGACGACCTCACCGTCGTAGATCCTCGCTACGCGCGGGCGGTCGAGCGCGCGACAGCCCCCCTCGTGCAGATTCCAGCCGTCGAGCGAATCGTCACGTACCACGACACGCTCGACGAAAACATGGTCTCGCCGGACGGACGGACGACCTACGCTTTCGTCTCCCTCGACGTGGACATCGATTCGGCGGTGGAGCTCGTTTCGGAGATCCGGTCGGGCTTGCAGCAGAGCGAGCTCGACGTCTGGGTCACGGGCGGCATCGCCATCTTCGCCGACCTCAACGAGGCGAGCGAGCACGACCTGCGGCGCGCCGAGATCATTACGCTGCCCGTGCTCTTGATCGCGCTGCTCATCGTGTTCAGAGGGGTGTTTGCGGCAGGGTTGCCGCTGGCTATGGGCGGTTTGAGCATCGTCGTGACGTTGGCCCTGGTCTACGCTCTGGCCCAGTTCACGGACATGTCGATCTTCGTCCTCAACATCGCGTCCTTCCTGGGGCTGGGCATGGCGGTCGATTACTCGCTGTTGATGGTCAGCCGTTACCGCGAAGAGCTGGAGCGAAGAGAAGTCGCGGACGCCGTGCGCGTCACGATGGCGACCGCGGGCAAGGCGATCGTGTTTTCGGCTGGCACGTCGATGATCGGCCTATCCGGCCTGTTGCTGTTCAAGTTCATGATGCTCAGGTCCCTCGGCATAGGCGGGATAACGGTGATATTCTTTTCGCTGTTGATCGCACTCACGCTGATACCGGCGCTGTTGGCGGTTCTGGGTAGAAACATCAACGCCCTGTCGATCCTTCCACATCGTGTGGACAGCGGCCGGTTCTGGCATCGCCTCTCACGCTGGGTCATGCGGCATCCTGTCGCGGTCGCCGTGCCGGTAATCGTGGGTCTGCTGTTGTTGGGGGCGCCGTTTCTGAACGTGCGCCTGGGCAGCCCGTGGGCTTCGATCCTTCCAGAGGAGTCCGAGGCGAGAGTAGGGTGGGACCTCGTAGCGGAAGAGTTCGGAGCCGGAGAACTGGCGCAGGTGATCGCCGTCACGACCTCGCCTACGTCTGCACTCTCGCCCGAGAACATTGGCGCCGCTTACGATTTCGTCGAGCGATTGAAGGCCGACCCCAGGGTCGCGCGTGTGGACAGCATCGTGTCGCCGGAACTGGACGTTTCCCGGGAGCAGCTTCAGGCTCTGTATGCATCACCGTCGCCCGAGTCTGTCGGCGGGCCGCTCGTCGCGAGAGCCCTGGACGAACTGGTGAGCGACGACCGAACGGCCAACATGATCCGCATCGTGCCCCGAGGCGCGCCGGTTTCGGACGATGCCAGAGAGCTTGTCGAGGACATCCGAACGTCGCCCCCCGGCGGCGACCTCACAACTTACCTGACGGGCGCGACCCCCGACCTTCAGGACACCGTCGATCGCATGTACTCAGACTTCCCGAAGATCGTCGTCTACGTCGCCGTCGTGACGTACGTAGCGCTGTTCCTGCTGTTCCGATCGGTCCTCCTGCCGCTCAAGGCGGTGGTGTTGAACGTGATGAGCATCCTCGCCAGCTTTGGTGCATTGGTGTTCGTCTTCCAGCAAGGCCACTTCCAGTCCATTCTCGGGTTCACGTCCGAGGGCTTCACCGAGGCGTCGGTGCCGATTCTGCTGTTCTCGATCGTGTTCGGACTGAGCATGGACTACGAGGTGTTTCTGCTCAGCCGCGTCAAGGAAGAGTACGAAGCGAACGGCGACAACGTCGAAGCGGTCGCGGTCGGCATGGAACGCTCCGGGCGGATCATTACGAGCGCCGCCCTCGTGCTGATCCTGGTCTCCGCTGGGTTTGCGTCGGGTGACATCCTCATAGTCAAAGCGCTGGGAGTCGGCACTGCCCTGGCGATCTTCATCGACTCGACCATCGTGCGCGCCCTGTTGGTTCCGGCTTTGATGCGACTGTTCAGCGCCGCGAACTGGTGGGCGCCCGCGTTCTTGGGAGGCGGCATCAAACCAGGCGCCGCCGCCGCCGGTTCGCCCAATCCGTCGTGAGGCGTCTGGGCTATCCTCGCGCGTCCCGCCATCGTTACACACCTCGGACGCATCTAACCTTCAGATCGAAGCATCGACCACACCAAACCTGGAGTAACGGATCTTGTCATTGACCAGCCTTCGTCCTCGCAATCTCAGGCAGCTTGCCGCCTACCTGGCTCCGGTCGCGCTCGCGCTGGCGTTGGCCTGCGGCGATCCGGCCGAGTTGGCCCCGCCGGACCCGGTGTCCACGGCTATTCCCGCGCCGACAGCACGCTTGAATGCTCCCGTCGTGGAGACTCCGCCCACCGCGGTCGCCTCTTCGCCCACGGCTGCCACTCCGGCGCTCGCCCCGATCGCACCCACCGGACCGATCCTCATCCCGACCCTGCCTGTAGAAACCGAGAGATTGAACCCCGCCTCATCGTTGGCCCCCACGCCGGCGCCGAACACCGTCTCGGCGCCCCCGACTGGAGTACCGCCAGAGTCAGGTCTTTTCAATATCGGCGCGCTTGGCGACCAAGCTATGGAATTCTTAGAGACTCTGACTGCGGACCACAGCCCGCGGGAGAGCGCGACCGAGCAGGAACTCGAGGCCGCTCAGTTCCTGGCTGCGGAATTCGAGTCGCTGGGGTACGAGACTGCCATCGTGCCGTTCACCGTGGAACGAATAGAATCGGAGATCGAACTGTCATCCGTGGCGCTCGCGACAACGACCACATACCGAACGCTGCCGCTCAGCCGGTCCGGGCAGGGCTTGTCGAGAGGATTCTTGACTCCGGTGGGCTTGGCATACCCCGAAGACATCCCCGAAGAGGGCCTGGACGGCCAGGTGGCGCTGATCCAGCGGGGGACGATTCCGTTCGAAGAAAAGGTCACGAGGGTCGCGGAGGCTGGCGCGATCGCCGCCATCATCTACAACGGGACCGACGGCATGTTCCGCGGCACACTCGCCACGCTGTCGACGATTCCGGCCGTTTCCATGTCCAAAGCGGACGGCGAAGCGCTGTTGGACCTGTTGTCACAGGGAGACATCTCGGCCTCGGTCACGGTCGAGAACCGTGTCATGCAGTCGAGAAACGTGGTCGCCGAGATGAAGGGAACCATGGACGACGGTCGGTCAGTTGTCATCGGCGGCCACTACGACACGGTTGCGGGCGTGCCCGGCGCCAACGACAACGGGTCCGGGACAGCGACCACGATGACCGTCGCCAGGGCAATCGCGGGCAATCCCTACCCGTTCACGGTCAGGTTCATGCTGTTCGGCTCCGAGGAAGAAGGGCTATTGGGCAGCTTCGATTACGTGCGCGGCCTCACGGAGGCGCAGCGAGCGGACATCATCGCGATGATCAACTACGATGCTCTCGGCACGGGAGATGAACTCAAAGTGTTGGGAGACGGCGCGCTGGCCGCGACCGTGATGTCAGCCAGCGACGCGATGGACTACACGATCCTCAGACAGTACACGCTGGGCAACGCATCGTCCGATCACGCTGTGTTCCTCGAGGCGGGAATCCCGGCTCTCTTCTTCCTGGCCGATGACATCAGCCGTATCCACATGCCGGAAGACAAACTGGAGTTCGTCCAGTCCGAGTTCATGGGCGCGGCGGCGTTTTTCGGAATCGCGCTGCTCGGGTCGTTCGTCGACGGCTGATCCGCTGAGTTGACGGCGGTCCAAGAGCTGGCTGCGTACACGTGACGTGGAATCGTTGCGGTCGTCGACCTGTCCACACGCGCACGCCGATATGTAAAATGGATCGTGTCGTGCTCGCTCATACGCTTGTCGTTGTATTAGACTCGGATTATAATGGATAGTAATTGTCCGAATTCGGACCGATCATTTCGCAGTCCGCTGCGTGCATCGGGGCGCATGAGCGGCGTCAAATTACGTGGAATCTTCCGAGAAAAGGTGGGCTCGCCCAGAACATGACCACAAGCAAACGCGACTATTACGAGGTCCTCGGCATCCCAAAGAACGCTTCGGAAGAGGACGTCAAGAAAGCTTTCCGCAAACTGGCCCTCGAGTATCATCCCGACCGGAACAAGGACGAAGGCGCAGAGGACCGGTTCAAAGAGGTCAACGAAGCCTATCAGGTCTTGTCGAATCAGAAGAAGCGGGCCGAATACGATAGGTTTGGCCATGCGACAGCCGGCGCTGGCCGAGGTTTCGACGGGCACGAGAACTTCGGCGGATTCGGAGACATATTCGACGCCTTTTTCGGCGGCGGCGGATTCGAGTCAGGAGACCGGCAAAAAGCCGGCGGTGCGAAACGCGGCGCGGACCTTCAATATGGAATCGCCATCGAGTTCGAAGAGGCCGTGTTCGGCGCCGACAAAGAGATCGAGATCGATCGCGTCGACGTGTGCACGGCGTGTCAGGGCGCCCGCAGCGAGCCCGGGTCCAGCCCCACGATGTGCGCCAACTGCCGCGGAAGCGGGCAGGTGCGCCGATCGCATCAGGGGCTATTCGGTCAGTTCTACCAGGTGTCGACCTGCAATTCATGCCAGGGCGAGGGAAGCATGATCACGCAGCCCTGCAAACGGTGCAAGGGCACCGGACGTGAGCGCCGCAACCGCAAACTGGTCGTCGCGGTTCCAGCGGGAATCGAAGACAGCACGCAGATCAGACTCAGCCGCGAGGGTGAGGCCGGTTCCGGCGGCGGGCGGCCCGGCGACCTGTATGTGGTTGTGCGGGTGCGTGAGCATGAGATGTTCGAGCGACTGGGTTCCGACATTCATCTGACGATGCCCATAAACGTATTTCAGGCCACCCTGGGCGCAACCGTTCAGGCGCCGACATTGGAAG
This sequence comes from uncultured Dehalococcoidia bacterium, assembly GCA_964588665.1. Taxonomy (GTDB): domain Bacteria; phylum Chloroflexota; class Dehalococcoidia; order Lucifugimonadales; family UBA1123; genus UBA2160. The sequence continues at coordinate 26,456 of CAZPQQ010000006.1, forward strand.
GCAACGTCGAACTCGTAGTCCCGGCTGGGACTCAACCCGGCCAGACGTTCACGCTGAAGGGCAAAGGCGTCCCTCACCTCCGAAGCCGCCAACGCGGCGACCAGCTCGTAACCGTTCAGGTCGAGATCCCAGCCGCCCTCAACGAAGAGCAACGCGCCGTCTTCAAACGGCTAGGCGGCATGATGGGCGATGAGAACTTCAACGAGAACGGCAAGGGCTTCTTCGACAAGCTCAAGGACGCGTTGGGCGCTGAGTAACAACGATTGAAGTGGATCGAGTTGGCCGTTGACACTCCACCCGAGTTCGTGGAGCCGTTGACTGAGATTTTCCATCGCTACGGGCACGGCGGAGTCGCCACCGAGCAGGAAGCCGGCCACAATCCCGACGAGGGCGAACGAGCCCCGACCCCGGACTACGTAACCGTCTGCACCTACCTGCCCCTGGATTCCACGACCCACAACCGCCGCGAGCAGATCGACGTCGGTGTTCGGCTTGTAGCGTACCTGGCCGATGTGTCTCCGCTGAGAGAGCGGGTCATCGAGGAGCAGGACTGGCAGAACGCCTGGAAAGACCACTTCTACCCTCTGCGGATCGGGCGCAACATCGTAATCTGCCCCACGTGGCGTGAGCATCAGGCCGGTCCGTCCGATCGAGTGGTCCTCCTCGACCCTGGAATGGCGTTCGGAACAGGACATCACCCCACGACGCGCACTTGTCTCGAAGCCCTCGAGGATCTGGTCGAACCGACCAGCCGCGTGCTTGACGTGGGCTGCGGATCGGCGATACTGTCGATGACGGCGGTTGCCCTTGGCGCCGCATCGGCAGTCGGGCTGGAGATCGACCCGATCGCTGCCCGAACAGCCAACGACAACGTGGCGATCAACGGGCAAGAGTCGCGCGTTACGATCGCTCAAGGCACGCTCCCCAACCCGCTGGCCCTCGAGCGCAGCTTCGACATCGTCGTCGCCAACATCTCCGCCAAGGTCGTGACCGGTCTTGCGCCACAACTCATTCATGCAATGGCAGGCGACGGCAGGCTCGTGGCGTCGGGCATCATCCAAGATCATGTGGACGGCGTCGTCTCGGCGATCGAGTCGCACGGGGGCAGCATCGAGGACCGGTTCGTTGACGGAGATTGGGTGACGCTGCTAGCATCTTCCTGACCTCAACCCGACCTGACCGACCTGGACCGATGCCAAAGAAACGACAGCAAAACCAACGCGGAAAACAGCAACGCGCCATGCAGAAGCGGGCTCGCCGCAAGACCAAGATGGCGCGCCGCGCCGTGCACGAGTCCGCGGCCGACCGCCCCGAGGGAGTGCTGAGCCGAGCTCGCGAGTTTCCGTTTGCGGGCTGCTGGGTGCAGCCAGGCTGGCAGGATTACGGAATCGCGTCGATGATTGTGGCTCGCACGCAGCCGTCGAACGAGATAGTCTTCGCCCGCTTCCTTGTCGACACCTTCTGTCTCGGCATGAAAGACACGTTCTTCGGGGCGAACGTCCCCGAGGATCAGTTCCACCAAGGGGCGCTTCCGCGCCTCTATGCGGGAGTGGAGCCCGTTCCGATCAGCGTCGAATTGGCCCACGAGATCGTGTACGGAGCGATCGAGTACGCCGAGGCCAACGGTTTCCGCCCCCACGGCCATTTCAGGCGAACGCAATGGATGCTCGACCCACCGGATGCCCATTCGAGCACGGGCGCCATCCAGTTCGGATACCGGGGCAGACCGACATATCTTGCAGGTCAGGAAGACAATCAGAGCGCCATACTGAGCAAACTTGTGGCAACGCTCGGCAGGGGCGGCTTCACCTACGTCCCAGCGGGCGACCCGCCAGAGGGCTTCGAGGATCTGGTCAACCTGCCGGGAGACGCGCCCGAGCAGTCGGGGATTTGGACGCCACAGCAAGAAGATCAAACCCGCAGCGTGGCCAGCGAGGCCGGTATCTGGCTTCCGGGCCAAGACGAGCCTGCGTCGGAATGGCCGGAGGATGAACCGACAGAAGGGCCGTCCGGGTCCCAGCTCTGGGCGCCCGGCAGGCAATAACCGGCAAATCAAGCGCTTCGTGACGGAGCCCGCGCCGATCGGAGGCCCCGTTTGCATAGATTCTTCGTACCGCCGGAGTCGATTGTCTCCGACGTCGTAGCCATCCCTCAGCCCCAAGCCCGTCAGATTGCGCGAGTTTTGCGTTTGGCGCCCGGCGACCAGATCGTTGCGTTGGATGACACTGGCGTCGAGTACGAGGTCGTTCTCACAGACGTTGACGCCAAAGGAGCATCCGGCAAAGTAGTCGACCGGCGACCGGCTTTGGGTGAGCCGCAACGCCGCATCGTCCTGTATCAGGCGCTGTTGAAGTCGGACCGATTCGAGCTCGTGCTCCAGAAATGCACCGAGCTGGGAGTATCCGCATTCGTGCCGTTCGTCTCCGGCAGAACGGTCGTCCGCGAGAGAGCGAAAGGCCACACTCGGAGCCGCGTCGACAGATGGCTACGCATCGTCACGGAAGCCGCGGAGCAATCGCGGCGAGGCCGAATACCGACGATACTCGACCCCGTCACCTTGCAAGAAGCGGTCGAGGGTGCATCCGGCACAACGATCATGCCCTGGGAGGATGAGCGTGACAGCGGCCTCCGAACGACGATCAGCCAAGCGCTGACCGAGGCCGACGGCGCGTCCGACGTGGCGATCATCGTCGGGCCCGAGGGCGGGTTCGCTGAAGACGAGGTCGATTTCGCCCGGGAACACGGTGTTCGAGTCGTCAACCTCGGCCGCCGCATCTTGCGGGCCGAGACGGCCGCGATCGCCGCCGTCTCGGCAGTGCTCTACGAACTTGGAGAACTAGGCGGATAGCCAGCTGAAGCGGCGGTCACTCGGGCTTGGGCGCCCGTCCCATCAGACCGGCGATGGCGTCGGGCACTGACAAGCCTCCGAACATGACGTCGTGCAACCCCAGAGCGATCGGCATCTCGACTCCGAGCCGGTCCGCCAACTCCAGTGCGGGCGGTGTCGTGTCCACGCCCTCGGCCACGTTGTCCATCGTCGCGCGGATGTCGGCGATGCTCTTGCCCTTGGCCAGCTCCTCGCCGACGTGGTGGTTCCGGCTGAGCGTGCTGGAGCAGGTCGCGATCAGGTCGCCCATGCCGGCGAGTCCGGCGAATGTGGCAGGCTTTGCGCCGGCGGCCATCCCCAGTCGAGTGATCTCGGCCAGCCCGCGAGTCATGAAAGCCGCCTTGGCGTTGTCTCCGACGCCGAGGCCGTCGCAGATCCCCGCGCCTAGCGCGACGATGTTCTTCAAGGCGCCGCACAGCTCGACGCCGATTATGTCGTCGTTTGTGTACACGCGGAACACATCGGAATTGAAAATCGATTGAATCCTGGCCGCGGCTTCGCCGTTCGGAGACGCGACAACCGTGGACGAAGGCTTGCCCGCCGCGATCTCTGTCGCCAGGTTCGGACCGGAAAGCGCGCAGATTCCGACTCCGGTCGAGTGAAGGATCTCCTCCGCCAGCACCTGGCTCATCCTCATGCCGGTTGCCAGCTCCAAGCCCTTGGTCGCGCTGACCACCGTCGATGCCGGATCGATGGACGACCCGAATCTGCGGGCGTTGTCACGCAACGATCGCGAAGGCACGACGAGCATGACCACGTCGGCATCCTCGAAGGCGGATTTGGGATCGGCGACGACATGGAGTCTGTCCGGGAAGCTGGCGCCGGGAACGAAGCGCCGGTTCACACGGGCGGATTCCAGCGATTTGGCCTCTTCATCGGTGCGGGCAAGCAACTGCACGTCGACGCCTGCGCGGGCGAGGACGATGCCAAGAGTCGTTCCCCAGCTCGTGGTTCCGACTATTGCGGTTTTGGGCATGGCGGTGCTTCCAGCAGCAGGATACGATCACAGGTTATGCAGGTTGGTGAGGGCTTGGAGCCGCGGTGTTGCGAGGCTGGACCGGCTTAGGCGGGTGGCGCCTATTTGCTGTCGGTCGCCAGGCTTGCTCGCTGACCGATCTTCCGTTCGGTGCCCTGCAGCAATCGTTGGATGTTGTCTTTGTGCCTGGCCACGAGCAACGCGCCGCCAACGATTCCGAACCACATGTACGGCATGGGCGCGTGCCCGGTCGCCGCAGTGATGATCAGGGCGAGCGAGCCCAGCACGGCAGCCGAGATGGAGCCGAGGGACACGTATCGGGTTCCGGCTATTAAAGACACGCCGACCAGCGTCGCCACGATGAACGCCGGCCACGAAAGAATCAGCAGGCCGCCCCAACCGGACGCGATGCCGCGGCCTCCCCGAAACTGAATGAAGATCGGCCAATTGTGGCCGATCAGCACCGCGATCGCCGCAGCGGTCTCGACGCCGGTCGAATCGAACAATATTCGAGCCACGACAACCATTGCCACGGCTTTGCCCATGTCCAGGAGCAGAACCAACGCAGCAGGCACGACGCCAGCGGTCCGCAGCACGTTGGTCATGCCCGTCTTGCCGCTGCCGTAGTCGCGGATGTCCGTGCCGGTTGCTATCTTTCCGGCGATGACGCCGAATGGCGTCGATCCCACAAGATAGGCAATCGGGACCAGAATCAGATACTCAATCACCGCTCACCTCTGCTCTTGAAGCGCATCCTCAGAGGGCTTCCACGAAAATCGTACGCTTCCCGAAGGCGGTTTTCCAGGTATCTCTGGTACGAGAAATGGACGGTATCCGCCTTGTTGACGTAAAAAGTGAAGCTTGGGGGTCCTGTCTGCTCCTGCGCCACGCTGTATATCTTAACGGACCGGCCCTTGTGCGCCACCGGCGGATGCTCCGCTATCGCGTTCATCACGGTCCGGCGCAAGTCGTATCGCGGCAGCCCCTTGGTCCACTGCCGGTAGACGGACAACGCGGTGTCCAGAACTTCGACGAGACCCATGCCGGTCATCGCGGATGTGAACCGAATTGGCGCAAAAGACGCGAACTTGAAACGGTCGCGCACGACCGCCGTGGCATCGTCCCGCGTGGATCCCAGCTCGGACGCCAGGTCCCACTTGTTCACCGCCAGTACGATGCCTTTGTACGAGTCGAGTATCTGGCTTGCGATGTGGGTGTCTTGAGCGGTGGCGATCTCGGCGGCGTCCAACAGCAGGACGGCAATGTCGGCGCGGTCGATGGCTCTGATGGCGCGCACTACGCTGTATTTCTCGACGCCGGTTCCGACCTTACCCCGACGCCGGATGCCCGCCGTGTCGATCAACAGGATCGACATGTCGTTGTGGGTGATCAGAGTGTCGATCGTGTCTCGGGTCGTGCCGGGAACATCGCTCACAATCGACCGCTGCTGTCCGGTGATCTTGTTTAGCATCATCGACTTGCCGACGTTGGGGCGGCCCACGATGGCCAGCCGCAGATCGGCCTCTTGCTCCGGAAACGCTGACTCGTCCGGGAAGTTGGCGATGACCTCGGCCATGACGTCATCGAGGCCGATGTTGTGGTAGGCGCTTATCGGATAAGGCTCGCCGAGTCCGAGCTCGTAGAACTCAGCAGCCCCGGACCCTCGCGCCTCGGTGTCGGATTTGTTGGCTGCGAGGACGACCTTCCTCTCGGTCGGACGGAGCAGCACGGCCACGTCGATGTCGTCGGGGGTGACGCCCTGGGTCACGTCCACAACCATCACGATCACGTCGGCGTCCGCGATCGCCGTTTCGATCTGATCCCTGACCTGACGCCAGAGTTCGGTCTCAGGGAAAACCTCCAGGCCTCCGGTGTCCACGAGAATGAAGAGATGGTCTCCCCACTCGGTTTCAGTCGTGACCCGGTCCCGAGTCGTGCCCGACATTTTGGACACGATGGCAACCGACCGGCCCACGAGACGGTTGAACAGGGTGGACTTGCCAACGTTCGGCCGGCCAACGATGGCGACCACGGGCTTGTTCACGTTAGCACCTCATCTGCGATGAACTGGGTACGCTCGGAGTTCGGAATACTGTGGCGTATGAATGCCAATACAGGATCTGGATTGCGGCATCAGCCTGACAGAAGTTCTGCCATTATGGCGTTCTGCGCATGAAGACGGTTTTCAGCCTGAGCAAAAACTACGGAACTATGATGGTCGAGCATGTCGTCGGAGACTTCCTCGCCCCGATGGGCGGGCATGTCGTGCATGAAGACGGCCTGGTCGTCCGCCAGTCCCATCAAGTCTTCGTTGACCTGGAACGTGGAGAACACATCGCGTCGCTCATCAGATTCGCGCTCGTCGCCCATGCTGATCCAGACGTCGGTGTACACGACGTCCGCGCCGTCGACCGCCCTCTTGGGGTCTTCAACCCACTCCAAGAGCGATTCTTTCAGATAGGCCCTGCGACGGGCTTCTTCCCACGCCGCGGACGGAACGTGGTAATCGCCCGGCGCAGCTATGACGAAATCGGCGCCGACCGACGCGCAACCGAGCGCCAGGCTCGACGCGATATTGTTGCCGTCGCCCACATATGCGACGCGAAGCCCTTCCAGGTGGCCTTTGGCTTCCTTCATGGTCAGAAGGTCTCCGAGAGCCTGGCAAGGATGGGCCAGGTCGGAGAGTGCATTGATTACTGGGATAGTCGTCTCCTCGGCCAGGGTTTCCAGGCTTTCGTGCGTGAACACTCGGGCGACGATGACGTCCACCAACCTGTCCAGCACGCGCGCCACGTCGATCACGGGTTCTCGGATGCCTAACCCGATGTCCGCCCGGCTCAAGTAGATGCAGTTCCCGCCCATCTGTTGCACGCCGACCTCGAAACTCACCCTTGTTCGCAGAGAGGGTTTTTCGAAAATGAGCGCGACCGACCTGCCTTCGAGCAATCGAGGGACCCCGTCGATCTTCATCTCGCTCGCCTTGCGAACCATCTCCGAGACCTCGTCGGGCTCCAGGTCGGTTATGGACAGGAAATCTTTCCCTTTCATCGCTGATCCTTTGTATCGAAGAGTGTCGATAATATAGCAGATAGCCGTATACGCATGGAAACGATCCCGTGTCCTGTCCCCGAAGTTCGCGTGGTGATTCGGGGCCCTTCGACAGGCTCAGAGCCTGCCCTGAGTTTGCCGACGGGGCGAACGGAGTCTAGCGTTTACCCGTTCGTGGTGAGCAACCTTATGCCCGCGCTGCGGACAATGCAAATGGCAGCAACGGCCGTCCAGCAGATTGTCATGCTGATCCTTCAGCAGAAGGAGAAGCATCTGGGGCCACGCAGGGAGACAGTCGTCGCATTCAGCCAGATCCTTCGGTTTTGCTCAGGATGACATTCAGGGAGCCGTTACTTGGAAGCCTATCGAACCACCAACCCGTCGATATTCGCTATACGATATAGGCAACGGACTTGAGGGTCGAGAGTCTGGCGACGACGTGCTCGTGGGGACGAAAGTCCGTCACCGAGACCATTGGCACAACAGCGGCAACCTCTAGGGAGACCGGCGAGGGTAGAGCTTACGACCAAAGCAACTCCAACGCACTCAACCGCGTATCCGTCCGCGCGGATGGCGTGCCTGCCGATCGCCTAATTCGCGCCGCGCTTTCGCGTCTGACAGCCGGGGCAGGCGCCGAAATAATCGAGCCGGTGGCTCGCAATGTCGTAGCCGGTGCTTTCCTCGATCGACGCGTAGGCGCCGTCGGACTCGGCTGAGTCCGCATCCTCGATGCGTTCGCATTCGAGGCACACTACGTGCGTGTGCGGGGCGGCACGACGGCCATCGTAGCGGTTGGCGGCGCCTGAAAACTCCATCTCGAGGACCTGTCCGCAATCTTTGAGCAACTCGATGGTGTTGTACACGGTCGCAAGGCTGGTGGACGGATAGCGGAGCTGGACTTGTGCGTGCAACTCACTGACGCTCGGGTGACTGTCCGCGCCCGCGAGGGTTTCGAGCAGCTTGGCTCGTTTGGGCGTGATGGACACGCCGAGTCCGACGAGCGACTCGGTCATCTCATCATATCTCGATTGCGCATCCACGGTCTGGGTCAATCGACAACCTCCGGCACCTTTGTTGCGGCGTCCTCGCCTTAGAATCTTTCCAAAACAGGCTCCGCAGTTTAACGTAAGGCAGCGGTTAATGCGTGTCAAGGCCGCTCGACGTATTGTGCATAAGGAAGTCGAGAGGGACGGCGCACGTCCTTGGCCCGCGCGGGACCCTTACGTGAGCGCCACCGGATCCACATCCACCACCCAATCTCGGGGCAACGCGACGCGGTCCAATAGCGCGCGAGGATCGGCGCCGCGGAGCACCAGGTGCCACCGATATCTTCCACGTAAGCGGGCCGGAAAGGCTGGCATCGGACCGAGGATTTCGGTGTCAGGTGCGCCCTGTGTCTCGCGTTCGCTTTCCAGCAGACTCGCCACCTGCCGCGCATTGTCCTCACAGGTCGCGTTGTTGGTGTCGGTGTACAGCAAACGGATCAGTTTCCGGTAGGGCGGGTTCCCTTGCTCGTGTCTGAAAGCCATCTCACGGGTATAAAAAGCCTGATAATCCTGGGCGGCCGCGGACTTGATTGCGTAGTTGTCGGGCTGGTAGGTCTGAATCACGACCTTGCCTGCTGCCGCTCCTCGTCCCGCTCTGCCCGCCACCTGGCAGAGAAGCTGGAAGGCGCGCTCTCCGGCTCGGTAATCCGGTATGCCGAGGCCGACGTCCGCCAACACAGCTCCCACCAGCGTGACCGACGGCAGGTGGAGCCCCTTCGTGATCATCTGTGTGCCAACGAGCGCCTGGGCTTGGCCCGATCTGAACTCGTCGAGAAGCTTCCGGTACTCGTCGATGTTTCGGGTGGCGTCGTGGTCCCACCTCAAGACATTGATGTCGGGGAAGCGACGCTCCAACGCTTCGGCAACCGACTGCGTTCCGATGCCGTAGTAGCTCAGCCGGTAGGTGAGGCATCGTGGGCACATTCGTGGAATCCTGCGTCGAGCTCCACAGTAGTGACAGATGAGTCGTTCAGCGCCGCGATGATAGGTTAGCGCCACGTCGCACGCGGCACATCTGGCCTGGTGGCCGCAGTTGCGACACTGCATCTGCGTTGCCGATCCCCGACGGTTCAGGAACAGCATGAACTGGTTCCCGGCGGCCAGGCAGGCCTCCATCTCCTTGTCCAGGAGGCGGGAGAAGAAGTCGCGGTTGCCCTCTTTGAGCTCTTGGCGCATGTCGACCACCTCGGTGCCTGCCAGGGGCGTGGTGGTCATTTTGGAGTCCGCGTCTGCCCGCAATCGGTCGGGCAGCATGAACAGCGTGAACTCCTTCGTCAGGCCGCGATAGTAGGAGGCGACGTCCGGTGTGGCGCTTCCCAGGGCGACGGCCGCGCCCGACAGCTCCGCCAGCTTTATGGCCACGTCTTTGGCGTGGTAGCGGGGGTTCGAGTCGTGCTGCTTGTAGGTCCACTCGTGCTCCTCGTCGATCACGATGAGGCCGAGCTCGTCGATCGGCGCGAACACCGCGCTGCGGGAGCCGACCACGACGTCGTATCGGTCCTCTCTGGTCTTCCACCACTGGTCCAGCCGTTCGGGTCCGGACAGGCCGCTGTGGAGCACAGCCACGCGGTCGGGGAACCTGGAGGCGAACCGCTCGATAGTCTGCTGCGTCAGCGCGATCTCGGGGACCATGACTATCGCCCGCTTGCCCAGGTCCAGACATCGGGCCACCGCGGCAAGATAGATCTCCGTTTTGCCGGACCCCGTGACCCCCTGGACTAGGAGCGTGCGGGGTCGAACCTCCGGCGACTCGACGATCCGGCATATGGCTTCAGTCGCCGCCGATTGGCGTGGGGTCAAAGACACTCGGGCTTCTGGCTCCAGCCGGGTGTTGACGAGGGGATCGATCTCGACTCGCAACTTCTCGACGGTCAGCCAGCGCCTCTCCAGCAATCGCGATACCGCGGCGGCGCCGAACTCCTTGCGGGCCTGGGCTGCCGGGACCGGCGCATCCGCGGCCGCCAGGGTCGTCGCGAGCGCCGCTTGCCGGGGAGCTCGGTGGGCGCCTTTTGACATCCAACGGCCGATCTCCTCCGCGGCGTCGGGTCTGATCGCCAGGTGATCGACGAATCTTGGGGCGATTTCCCGAACGGAGCCCTGTACACGGCTCTCCAGGACACCCCGGCCAACCAACCGGGTCGATACGCCACGGGCGCTCTCCCCCATGACTCGGGTCAGTCGTTCGACACCGACCGGACCATTGGCTCGGACGTATTGAAGGACCCTGAGCTGGAGCCTGCTTCGAGCCACGGCGGCGATGTCGGTCACGTTCGGGTTGATGGATAGCTGCGTGCGGACTCGAAGCCTGCCGCCGGGGGGCAGCATGGGGGCGACCGCCTCAAAGAGCGAACAGAGATAATACCGGCTGATCCATCGAGCGAGTGAGAGATGGCGACCGTCGAGGAGCGGTCCGGGGCTGGTGGCCGCAAGTATCGCCCGGGTTTGCTGCACACGCGGAGACGGGACGAGCTCGAACACGATGCCCTGCAGGGTCCGGGGACCGAAGGGGACGCGTACGGACTGGCCGGCAGACAGCTCGAGGCCATCAGGGATCGAGTAGCTGAACGTCCTGTCGTGGCCGGTCGGTGCATCGACCGCGATTTCGGCGAATCTCATCGCACCGCAGACCTCCGTTTACGGCAGCAAGCGGATCTGCAGGCCGTGGGGCCAGGCTACATTCGGGCTTCCTTGATGCGGGCGGCGCGCCCCGAGAGGCCGCGCAGGTAGTAGAGCCTCGCCTGCCTGACCAGGCCACGGCGGGTTACCCTGACGTACTCGACGGCGGGCGAGTGGATGAGGAACGTGCGCTCGACGCCGATCTCGTAGGTCACCCGGCGGACAGTGAAGCTCGCGCCCGGGCCTCCGCCGCGTTTGCGGATGACCACGCCCTCGAACACCTGCGTCCTGGTGCGCTGGCCTTCAGTGACGCGTATTCCAACGCGTACGGTGTCGCCTGGCCGGAATTCTTCTATTTCCGGGTTGGGTTCAAAAACAACGTATTCGGAAGCTTCCATGGGAGAACGTCCTGTAGGAGATTATTCAGGTTCAATCGAACCCATGTATTCTACCCATTGTCGAAAGCGGTGCGCAAGACCACTAACCCAAACTGCCCGGCTAGGTATCGGCGGACCCTTGGCGTATTGACCATCTCATGCAATCTCTCAACTAGGAACTAGGGGCACGAGGAACGAAGCGTGTAATCTCGAGTTAAGGACTCGAGGCACTTTAGCCGACGCTCTAACTCAGCCTCCTTCCACGCCTCCACATCTGGCCCAGAGTACGACGGGTGGGCCTCCAACCATTGGTTAAGGAGCCATCTCTGGTAGATATTCGTTCCTCTTGATGGTAGCCCCATCGATTCCCGGTATGCTTCAAACTCTAACGGGCCTTCAGGCAGGATCTTCTCAAAAGTTCCGCCCATGTATTCAATAATCGCACCGAATACGACTGCCACCATCACCACGAGTAGGAATTGCCACCGTCGAATCTTCAAGCTCTCACCTGCCCAGCGCATGTGACTTTTCAATCCCTAATCCCCTAGTGGCATAACGATGCCGCGCTCTTTTGGAATCTTTGCCCAACGGGTGTACACTTCCTGTCGCAACATCTGGGCTTGCCCCCAAGGGCTCTCCAACACATTTTTGTAGGTTCTCAGTTGCTTTGCGTCGAATTCGCCAGCTTCTGTTGATTCGTCATAATCTGCATACTCGATCAACGTCCGGCACGCGGCGACCGCCTGCTTTCGCAGTTCTGCGCGTCAAAGGCGGCGGGAAGAAGAACTACCGGTCGCGAGGTTCCCAGGTTACTGTAAGGTCGCCCTCGTTGTAGCGGTCAACCAGGTGACGATAGACGGCACGGGAGTGGGTTTCCGAGTTCCCTCCATCGGACTTCTTATTCACCGTAAGTCCCAAGACATTTTCGACCACGTCTCTCGACAACCTAGGGTGTTCGACGCCATCGGTGACGGTGCCGTTTGGGAATATGCGGTCTGAAAGTTGAGTGACAGAGGCCTGATAGTTGCGGATTGGCCCAGCTGCTGTCCCGGGTTGGTCATATCGAATCGGCCTGGGGCGCCGGTTCTGCTCGACAGAAGTTTCGGCGTCCCTTCGCGGAGTTGAGTCTTCGAGTTTGACCTTCAGGATGTCTAGCAAAGTTGAGGTGTCAACCGCGCCCGCGATTCCAGGCTCCTTCAGGAGCTGTTTAATCACGTCCCTTTGAATCGGCTTCTGAAGATCCCTGAAGCCACTCAGGTAGATTTCGGCCATCCCCGACATATCGTCTTCCTCCTACAGTGAATTTGTTCGAATCTACTGTGGCATACTGCGGAGAGACTGTACAGTTTGCGGGCGAGGCTAATCGAGGGCGATTCCGTTTCGATCAACCTATTGGTCTGTGGAGGCTGTCGATCTTGAATTTCCCAGATGGAATTCAATGCCTTCACAAACGCACCTTACAGGGGCTGTACAACTGTACGGTCCCTGTAAGGTGCTGGCCGCGTTCCTGTCAGAGCCTTTCCAGCCCACGACGACTCTCATGGCCGGGTCTTGGAAAAGGTGGTCGGCATCATTGATGTTGTCGTATCCAGCGAGGCGGCTGTAGATTGACTGTCTCAACAGAGCGATGAGCTTGTGGCGGATGTTTTTCCCGTTCGACTCTCTTTGAGGAAGTCGTCGGCAGAGTCGGTTAGGCTTAGGGTATGATCAAGTTCTCTGCATGCCCGCAGTCCCGCGTCCGAAGTGATGGTATCGCCGCGAAACTTCAAGCGAACGTTCGGGTCAAAGTTGAGCTTAAGAGATGTCTTTTCGCCGTCGCCCATTCGGTGCCTCCATCATGATTACGTAATCAGAAGCAGAAACCTTCAATTTTGGGTGTATTATAATGCACCCAAAGTGACTAATGCGCTTATACTGGGTATCAGATTCACTATTGACATAGGACTGGCAACCCATGATTTAGTCTGTCTGGGAAATCCAGGACTAATGGTTTTCAATTACGCGGACCGACCCGAAAGCGTAAAGTCACACGATCCTGGTTGCGCGTCGCCCGTCCTTGCGCCCAAGCTTGTCGGGCTCTTCGGCCTGTGAGAGAATCCGCGGACCGGAGGGTGTTCGCGATGATCCGGTCAAAGGCATTTTCCTACATTACAGCGGCTGACTTCACGGTCCGCTCGGCATACCAGATGGGCAAGACGCCCCTGTTGCCGCTCTACGCGGCGGCGCTGGGGGCTGGCGACGCCTTTCTGGGCTTCATCGTTTCCGTTTCGACCCTGACGGGCATGGCCCTCAAACCCTTCATTGGGGTTCTGTCGGATCGATGGGGCCGGCGAGGTTGGCTGCTGGTAGGGACCGCGTTCTTCGCCCTCATGCCTTTCGCGTACAGGTTTGTGGACACGCACGAGCAGCTCTTCGCTGTTCGAATGGCCCACGGCCTGGCAACGGCCATCTACGGGCCCGTGACCCTGGCGTACGTCGCCGAGCTGTCGCCCCGCCGCCGCGCCGAGCGCCTGGCCTGGTTCGGCATGGCCCGCAACGCGGGTTACATCGTCGGCCCTGCGGCAGCCGGCGGGATGCTGCTTACCATGGAGCCGGTTACGGTGTTCACGATCGTCGGGCTGCTGAGTTGCGCGGCGTTTCTGCCGGTGCTGTTGCTGCCCGAAACCCCCAGGGACGCGGATCGGACGCGGCCTCCGATATTGCGGGACGCCGTGGCCTCGCTCTGGTCAGGAGGCCGCTCCTCCGCCGTTTGGCTTGCCGGAGGGATGGAGGCCGGCGCCTACGTGGCCCTCTACGCGACCAAGACATTCCTGCCGATCTATGCCCTAGCCGCCGGGTTCAACGTGGCGTTGGTCGGGGCGTTCTTCGCGGTGCAGGAGGCGGCGCACGTAGTGCTCAATCCTGTCGGAGGACGCATCGGCGACAGGGTCGGCTACGTCATGGCCGTCCCGATCGGCATGGCCGCGCTTGCGCTTGCGCTGCCGCTGCTGCCTGTTGCCAGTGGACCGTGGGCGTTGATGCCGCTGGCGGTGCTGATGGGCGCCGCGCAGGCGTTGGTGTTCCCATCGACAATCGCGCTCGTGTCGGCCCGCGTCGACGAGCGCAGCATCGCCACCGGCATGGGTCTGGTAGGCACGATGAAGAACGCTGGCAAAGTGGCCGGGCCGGTGATCACCGGAGGGTTGATCCACTGGCTGGACTACGCGATGACGTTCCGGCTTATGGGCGTCGCCATGCTGCTCGGCGCGATGATAGTCTGGCGCTGGGCCAAAGAGCCGCGCACCACGAGCATCGGCGAATCGACCGCGGAAGTCGTGCGCGAGCCGGTGTAGCGAGTTCACCGACTGACAGGGGACGTGCGTCGACAGGAGTGTGGATTGGACACGATCGAACCTTTGAACATAGACGATGTGCGTCGCGCGCTTTCCGGCGGAACTGTCGGCAGCGCCGTGCACTATCACGACTCGCTGCCGTCGACCATGGACGAGGCGCGCAGATTGGCGCTCGAAGGAGCGCCGGATGGCACGGTTGTCATCGCCGAGGAGCAGACCAAGGGGCGGGGCCGGTTCAGCCGCGTGTGGGTTTCGCGGCCGGGCCTGAACCTGGCCCTGTCGGTGTTGTTGCGTCCCGAGATACCGCAGCTTCCGTACGTCAACATGGCCGCCGCGCTGGCGGTGTGCGACGTCGTCAGTGAGTTGACCGATCTGTCGGCGACCATCAAATGGCCGAACGACGTGCGCATCGGCGGCAGGAAGCTCTCCGGAATCCTGGTCGAGACGGACATGGTGGGTCGTCGACTCAACCACGCCGTGGTCGGCATCGGCATGAACGTCAACCTCGACCCGAGCCAACACCCCGAGATCGCTGAGATCGCCACCAGCATCCTTGCCGAGAGCGGACACGAGGCAAACCGTTCGGAGGCGCTCCGGCTGTTGCTGAGCCGCCTGGACCGTTATTACGTCGAGATCAGAGGCGGGGCTTCACTCAGAGAGCGCTGGGCGGCGAAGCTCGAGACACTCGGCATGACGATCCAGGTCCGCTGGGGCGACGACGTCATCGAAGGAATCGGCGAATCGGTCGACGAACAGGGCAACCTGATGGTGCGGAAGGCCGACGGCGCCTCGGTGACCGTTGTAGCCGGAGAGGTGACGCTCCAGGTATAATGCGCGGTGCATCGCGACCGCATGTATGCGTCCAATTCGCATGGCGTTTGACCGTTGGCCGACTGTACTTTCGACATGAACAAAACCTAAGGAGGGACCATGCTCGAGGAGAAGCTCAGCCTGGAAGGAAAGAAGATTGTAATCACCGGCGGAGGCACGGGCCTCGGCCTGGAGATGACAACCGCATTGGCCCGCGCGGGCGCCGACCTTGTCATCGCTTCGAGGCGCCAGGGGCCCATCGACGAGGCGGCGCAGATCGCCCGGGACCTGGGTCGGAAAGCCGTTCCGGTCTCGACCGACGTGACCGACACGGCGCAGGTCAACGCGCTCATGAAGCGGGCTCTCGAAGAGTTCGGCGTGGTCGATGTCCTGATCAACAACGCGGGCATCGTCCGTGGGCAGGGCGCCACGTCGATCTGGGAGATCACGGACGAAGACTGGCGCCTCGGGATCGACACCAACATGTCCAGCGCGTTCTACTGCTCTCGCGCCATCGCCAAACACATGGTCGAGCGCGGGCAGGGCAAGATCATCAACGTCTCCTCCGGATTCGGTTTCAGAGGAGGGCGCGACAACTACATGTACTGCGTCGGCAAGGGCGGCATCGTGCAGCTCACCCGCGCGCTGACAACGAGCCTCAGCCGTTACGGGATAACGAGCACTTGCATCGTGCCCGGATTCCTGCCCACGGAGGGCACCGACGAGTCGCGGCTCACGCTGCCGCGAGGGGAATTCATCCCGATCGGCCGTGTCGGACATCCACACGAACTTGGCGCCGTCGCGGTCTTCCTGGCGTCGTCAGGGTCTGACTACATGAACGGCGAGGTCTTCGCGATCGACGGCGGCGGCCTGGCCGGCGGCTTTGCGCCAACCGGTTACGCGCCCGAGATCCCGCTAGAGGTCTAGTGCTTGCTTGCGGCTATCGCCGTTATCCATCCCGTTCATGGTGAGCTTGTCGAACCACCCGCAGGCCCTTCGACAGGCTCAGGGCGATAGGTATTAGGCCGAGCGGCAATCCGGACGTTTTACTGACTAAACTTAACCGCCTGCCCCGCGTATGCTGGGAGGCGACTGGAGGCAACAAATGCCGATCCCGAATGAATGGGACCTGACGGGCAAGAACGCAATCATCACCGCGGATCGTCGCGGCTGGACCCCGCACCTGGCGTCGGCGCTGGCCGAGGCGGGCGCGAACGTGGCCGTGGCCGGGTCGGAGCGATCCGACATGGCGGCGTCAGTCGCCGCTGTCGAGAAGCACGGCCGGAAATCGGTCGCGATCGAGACGGACATAATGGACGCCGCCAGCGTCGGCGCCATGGCAGAGCGAGCCGTCGCCGAACTGGGCGGCGTGGACATCCTAGTGAACGGCGCGGCCGCTGAATTCGGCAAGCGCTTCGAGGAGGTGTCCGAGACGGAATGGCAGACGCTGATGGACTTCAACGTAAAGTCCATGTTCCTGTGTAGTCAGGCAGTCGGAAAGACGATGCTGGCGCAGGGCAGCGGGCGAATCGTGAACATCGGCTCCGGGCTCGCCGTCCGCGGCCTAGGCAACTCTGTTGCGGCGTGCGCGGCCCAGGGCGCGATCCACCAGTTCACGTCCGCGCTGGCTCTGGAGTGGGGCCGAAACGGCATCCGTGTAAACTCCATCGGCGCCGGCTGGCTCACGACGGACGAGCCCACCGAGGAGAGCCAAAAAGAACTGCTGGTGCGCTACTTGCCGTCCCGACGCAAGGGCCATCCCAACGATCTCGCGACGCTGCTCGTGTACCTCGCGTCGGACGCCTGCGACTTCGTCACCGGGCAGACCATCTTCGTCGATGGCGGCGCACTGGCTCACGCGTAAGGCGGCCGATTGGCTGATCTACAAGTGAGGGTCACCCCCCGAGCGAAGCGAAACGCCATCGAACTCGACGACGATGGCCAGATCAAAGTACGCGTCACCGCCGTCCCTGAACGCGGCAAAGCGAACGCCGCAGTGATCGCGCTGATCGCTAAGACGCTCGGGCTTCCCAAACGCAGCGTCGAAGTAGTGCGCGGCCACACCTCGCGGGACAAAGTGATCGCCGTCGACGGCATGGGCCGTGAAGAGATCCTCGGGCGGTTAACGAGCTAGACGACCGTGAGCGTAGTCGCTGCGAGGGCTGGCGCCACAGGTGTGGCGCGGCGGCCCTTCGACAGGCTCAGGGCGAACGGAGTGGTGAGTCTTCCCCGTTCGTGGTGAGCCTGTCGAACCACCGTGCCACTCAAGTACGCGACTCGATTTGTGCAGCGGACTTTACCGTGGGGCTCCAGCGACCGGTGGAAACGCAATCAGCGAACGCTGATTCGATACGACGCGCTTGCCCTCTCTCTGAGCCAGTCCCATGCTCAGCAGGGCGTTGATGTCTCGCGTGACGGTCTTCGGTGTCTTGCCCGCGTATGCGGCCGCCAGCCTCGTCGTCAAGGTTCGCAGCTCGTGAGGGGCGACCGGCCTGCCTGCCGTTGCCAGATCCAGGGCCAGATGGCGCCTTCGAGAGTCCGCGGCGCTGTTGGAGTTAGCGAACGCGACGTTGACATGATTCTCCCAGGCCGACACTAACTGCAACTCCCTGATCAGCCCTATCTGCGCCCGCAGGCCATCGACATATCCTTGCAATGCGTATGTCAAGAACTCGATGGGGCTGCCCGTCTGGGTGGCTCGGTCGAGTTGTCGGTAGTATTCAGATCGTGTTTCGTTATAGTGGTTGCTCAGCAAATGAGCTGCCGGGCTTGGGGCGCCGGCATCTACTAGCGTCTGAAACTCGACCAAGCGAGCGGTTCTCCCGTTGCCGTCGCCAAACGGATGTATCCACGCTATGTACAGGTGCGCGACGATTGCCTTGAGGATGGCGGTCGCCATCGGAACCAGTCGATCGGTTGGCCAGTCACCTTCGTCGAGCCACTCACAGAGACGACCGAGCAAGTAGTCACAATCCTGAGCGGGCGCGCCGCGATACCGACCCACAACTACCGAATGCGACCGGACTGGGCCGCCCCTGACGCCCTCCTCGAGTTCCAACCCTTGGAGCACCTTGGAATTCAACATCCTTATTCGATCGGGCGTCAATCGGTGAGTTCTGCCCTGCGTCAGATCTGCCAAGACGCTGTTGCACGCCTCGAGGATGTTGTTCACTTCCCTCCCCATATACGCTTTGGAAGGAGGCAATTCGAGCGTGCCGCTGACCAATCCCGACACCTCTTGTTCTGACAGGGTGTTGCCTTCAATTGCTGTGGTCGCGCGTGCGCCTTTTGCCAGGTAGATGAGGTTCAGTTCGTCAGCCGAGTCCGGACCCAAAGGGACGCCGGCGATGTGCTCGCATTTCGAACACGTTTCGCCCAAGAGCATCCAAAGGTTTAACGGCGCTCGCCGCAAATCAACTGAAAACGTGATCCACGGATGCGTTTGTAGATATTGTCTGCCTTGCATTGGCCCGAATGGTGTCCCGTACATTACAGGCTATTATGAAGCTGTTGGCCGATATCAAGCTTTGTTTTTGGCCATTGATGTGTCCCATGGGGAATCTCATTGTATCTTGTTGATACAAGATCAGCAACTCAGTGGTGACAATCGAGTGTTCCGCCAACCGACAGCAAATCGGCTCGGCGGATTGTTGACGGCGTAGGGCGCCGACGTTCGAGGCGTGAGAACGTTGAGTCGCATCCGGCGACTGGAGTTGCGGCGGCTCTCGATCGCCTAGGCCAGGGCCTGATTGAAGATACGCTGGATGAAGTTCAAGAGCAGCAGCACGACCAGGGGCGAGAAGTCGAACCCGCCGAGGTTCGGCAACAGCCGTCTGATTGGCCCCAAAATGGGTTCTGTGGTTTGGTATACGATCGTCACGATCGGGAAGAACGGGCTGTCCCTTCCGACAGGGATCCACGACAATATCACCCGAGCAAACAGCGCGACATACAGCGCCTTGATCAACACGTCAACGAACGTGACCAGATATTCGTCCAAATTTCAACTCCCTAAGGTTTTTGACTTTTCAAAAGCCGCGTTGACCGCGGCGAAAATCGCCGCCCTGAAGCCACCGTCTTCCAAGGCGCGCACGGCCTCGATGGTGGTCCCGCCAGGGGATGTCACCATGTCCTTGAGCTCAGCGGGGTGCTTCCCGGTCTCCTTCACGAGCTGGGTGCTGCCCAGAACCGTCTGCAGCGCCAGCTTGCGCGCCACGTCTCTGGCCATGCCCAGATAGACGCCAGCGTCGATGAGCGCTTCGACGAACATAAACACGTATGCCGGTCCGCTCGCGCTCAGCGCCGTGGCCATGTCGATCAGCTTCTCGTCGTCGGCGTAGTGCTCCTCGCCCAGTGTGCCGAGGATGCGCCTCGTCGTCTCCTTCGCTTCGGCGGGGACGGACGCGGACGCGGTCCACACGCTCATGCCGGCGCTGATCTGCGCGGGTGTGTTCGGCATCACACGGATGACGGATTCGTGGCCCAGCCCGTCCACGAGCGTCTTCATGGTCGCGCCTGCCACGATCGAGAGGACCGTGTTGCCGGGCGCGATCTTGCCGCGGAGCTCGGGCAGCGCGTACGGCAGGCTCTGGGGCTTGACCGCCAGCACGCTCAGTCCCGCGCCCTTCAAGGCGTCGAGGTTGCTGGTGTGCGTAGTCAGGCCGTACGTCTGCTCGAGATATTGACGGCGAGGCTCGACAGGTTCGCCGACGTTCACGTCGGAAGGCGGCGCAATCTTCGATTCGATGATTCCACCGATGATGGCCTCGGCCATGATCCCGCCGCCGATGAAGGCAATTCTCATTTTGGACCTCCCTAGTGAGATGCAGAACATCTCCGAAGCGATTGGGCTCCGAACCCTAGGTCACGATTACAGTCTCGTTCGTAGAGGCGCCCCGATCAGTTCGAGGGGACGAGCTCATCGAATTATTCCTCAAAAGCCCATTCGAGTGTTCCCAGCGAGTGCGAGCGCCGAACGGTTTCGCTGATCTCGGGCAAGTCGGAAGGCGACGCGACAGGCGAGGAAGACAGGCTTTGAATCTAGCCCCAAACGGACCCCGGCATTCCAGCGCGGCGGAATCGCGACCGTGCACATCCGTGTTTACCGCCGGCCCACGACGCCCCTCAGAGGCTACGGCAACCGGCCGTCGCTGGCGAGGGAGACCGCAGTCTTGATGGATTCTAGCATGCTTTCCGCCTGCGCGATTCCCTGTCCCGCGATGTCGAAGGCCGTGCCGTGGTCGACGGAGGTCCGGATGAACGGGAGGCCCAGGTTTACGCTGACGCTTTTCTCGAAGTCGTGCACCTTGATCGGGATGTGTCCCTGGTCGTGGTACATGGCGAGCACCGCGTCGAATTTGCCGTCGATGCCCTGGTTGAACACTGAGTCTGCCGGAACCGGCCCGGTGGCGTCAATCCCCATCTTCCGGGCGTCTTCGACAGCGGGCTCGATGTGCTCGGCCTCTTCGCTGCCCAGCAAGCCGCCGTCCGAGTTGTGCGGATTCAGGCCCGCGACGCCGATGCGCGGAGCATCGAATCCCCATTTCTTGAAGTACTCGTCGGTCAGCGTAATCTTCGCCAGCACGTTCTCGCGCGTCACGAAGTCGCAGGCGATCCGCAGCGACTTATGAGTCGTTAGGTGGACGACCCGCAGTTTGCCGGCCATCAGCATCGTTGCGACATCGGGAGATTTGGTCTGGGTTTTGAATATCTCGGTGTGGCCGATGTCGGTGTACCCGGCCAGGTTGCACGCCTCTTTGTTGATCGGCGCCGTCGCGATCGCGGCGATTTCGCCGGCGGCCGCCAACTCGCCCGCGCGAAGGACCCACTTGGCAGCGGCATTGCCTGACGCCGCCGAAACCTGGCCGTACTCGACGTCGCCGAAGTTCAGGTTCTCGAGATCGAGGACGTCGATTGCCCCGTGTTCGCCTTCGACCTCGTCGAGGCTGTGGGCCACGCGTGCGGAGCCCGGCGCCTCGATGAGCCTGAGCGCGGAATTCATCGCTGCCGCGCTGCCGATGACGAAGGGCCGGCACTTCTCGAATATCCAGGGATCCTGGAGCGCTCGGGCGATTATCTCGGGGCCGATGCCAGCTGCGTCGCCCATGGTGACGGCGACAAGGGGTCTGTCTGTCATGTCGGGTGTGCTCCGTGGTGGGGATGGTTGGGGACGTGGCTGCGGGTGTGAGGCAGGTCACGTCCCCAACCATTATACTCTGGTGCGCGAAGGTTGCACGAGGAGAGATGGCTGCGCGATCTTGTCCGGCGAGGACCACTGGTCCCTGCCAATGGATATTGCAGTTCCGCGACACGCCGTCAATTCCGGTGGAGTGCCAAGTTCGTCGGTGATCAGATAGCTGCTGGTTAGTCGTACGGGCCGAACCATCTGCCGCCGAGTTGTTCGATCCGATCTGCGATCGCCGGGTGAGTCAGTGTAGGCGTCAGTGCGGCGCCATATGATGCGTGGCCGAGCGTTAATCGCAAGGCGGCGGTCATTCCGGTTGCGCCTCCGGTGGTGTAACCGGAATGACCGCCGCTAATTCGGCACGATGAGTTACCCAAGGACAGACAACCGCACACAGGTACATAGTTACGTATGCGATCAACAACGGATTCGACGATGACTCCAACAATAACGCCGTGATCAACAACGCTGAACATAACAATGCGTAGAGACCCAAAAGAACTTTCGTCCGGCCACGAATGGAGTGTTCACGCGACGAATGGCCGAGCTCATGCCCAATGACAGCTCGCCAAACAGATGTCCAGCGCATGTGATTTAACAAGGCGGACACGACCAGGGTGTCTTCGGAAATGCTGGCGAAGATTCGATCGTCTGGGACAACTTTGAATTTCTTGGGAGGCGAGACGTGAAGCTCTGTGGCTAGGTCGATCACACTTTTGGGCATAGCACGCGCGCGTGCTCGAAATACCCTCCAGATCATAGGGAAACGATTCGAAGCAACGTCGATCAGATATGCACCAAACAATACCACGACGACGTTCGAACTGACCGACCAAAGAAGCACGCCTACCGCGATCGTGATCGGGAACCCAAACAATTTGCTGACCGGCCACAGAATCAAGCCAACCAGAGAAAGCTTGGCGAATCCTCGGAACAGATTCCATAGCAAGCGTGGCGACATGGCACTTCTACTCTCTACCAGCGGGTGGGCCTGGCGCAAGTTCGTGAAGGAGCGTCTCTAGCCCACTGTGAATTCTCGGGCGTCCTCCCCAATGGGCCGTAACGCTCTCACCATTACGTACGTCGCGAGCAATGGCAGCGAGGTGAGATGCCCGTTACTCGCACTTGCTGAAGCCGCAGTCGACGCAGTTGAGGCAGCCCTCCTGAGGGATCAGCCAGCCGGAGCATTTGGGGCAGCGCGCTCCTGATGCCATCGGGCGTCCGATGATCGCTCCTTCGGTCGGCTCCTGTTCCGATCTCGTCGAAGGGAACAGGCCGAGTTGCGCGATCGAGTCGGGGTCTTCATCGCCGGAGTTCGGTTGGTTCAGGCGCTGGTCGACCACGCCGTGGTTATTCAGCACGTGCGCCACCGCATCAGGCGCCGAGCGAATTAGCGTGCCGGCGTCCCAGGCTGGGCAGCAGGTGATCCCGCTGAGTTGTTCGATGATCTGGTCCGGGTCAATGCCCGACCGGAGCGCCAGCGAGACCATGCGAGACACGGCTTCGAGGTTGGCGTGGTCGCAGCCCCCGGCCTTGCCCATGCTGGTGAACACCTCGAAAGGCTTGCCGGACTCGTCGAAGTTGATGTTCACGTACATGTTGCCGTGTCCGGTGCGGACGCGGTCGTTGATACCGGCCACAGATGTTGGGCGCTGTCGAGGCACGAGCAATCCGGCCATCGGCTCAGCTTCTTCCTCGTCCTTGCCGGTCTCAAGCACCTGCATCGACTTCGAGCCGTCACGGTAAACGGTGACGGCTTTGCATCCGGTCTCCCAAGCGAGCTCAAAAGCGGCTTTAACGTCGGCCACCGTTGCCGAGTTGGGCAGGTTGATCGTCTTGGACACGGAGTTGGTCACGTGCTCTTGCCATGCGGCTTGCATCTTGACGTGCGCCTCGGCGCTGATGGCCATGGACGACCGGAAGACGGCGGGGTCCAGACCATGATCGGCCAAGATCGCGGCGGCGTCATCAGGGCTTTCGGCGATTCGTTCGAGCACTTGGTGGACCGCCGCGTCGTCGCCCAGGTGATCGGCGAGGGCTTCACGGATCGATACAGGGGCGTCCAGCAATCGTGAACTGGCGGCGTCTGGGTTTTGCCAGAGTACGTTGGACCACCACGCCAGCGCGAAGTGGGGCTCGATTCCGCTGGAGCAACCCGCGATGCGGCTGATCGTGCCCGTTGGAGCGATCGTGATCACGCTGGAGTTGCGCACCGGAGGCAGGCCGCGCGCCTTGAGGTCGGAGTTCTCGTACTCGGGGAACGGTCCGCGTTCGACTGCCATGTTGTGGGACTCGTCCCACGCGATGCGCTCGACGAAACCGCCCAGCTCTCTGGCCAGCGCCTGCGCTTCGGCGGAGTCGTAAGGCAGGCCGAGGCGGACCAGGGCGTCGGCCCAGCCCATGTAGCCGAGGCCGATGCGGCGCGTCGCAAGGTTGACCTCGCGCAGCTTCGGCAGCGGGAACGAGTTGACCTCGATCACGTCGTCCAGGAAGCGAACCGCGGTCCGAATGGTCTCTTCGAGGCCGTCCCAGTCCAATCCATACTGGCCCACGTGGTTATCGAGGTTGATCGAGCCAAGGCAGCAGTTGCCGTAGTTCTCGAGGAACTCTTCTCCGCACGGGTTGCTGGTCTCGATCCGGCCCAGTTGCGGGTTGGGCGCCGTCTCCCACACCCGGTCCATGAACACGACCCCGGGGTCTCCGGTCTTCCAGGCGGACTCGGCTATCTCTTCCCAAAGCTCTCGCGCGCTGATCATCTCGACTACGTCATCGACGGGCCCGGCGCCTTCATTGCGAGGGTTGACCAGCGCCCATTGGGCGTCGGCTTTGACCGCCTCCATGAACGCGTCGGTGATCTGGACGGAAATGTTGAAGTTCCGCAGCGTCTCGTCGTCGTCTTTGCAGGTGATGAACTCGCGAATGTCCGGGTGGCTGTCGCGAAGCTGTCCCATGTGGGCGCCAAGCCGGAACGCGCCCTGCGTGAGCGTGGCGCCGACGGCCGAGTAGAGCTTCATCACGGCGATGGGGCCGCAGGCGTTGCCGTGCGTGGTCCTGATCTTGTCGTTCCTGGGCCTCAGCTTGGAGAAGCCGAAACCGATCCCGCCGCCCCATTTTTCGATCATGGCGGCGTCGTGGGCCACCTGC
This sequence comes from uncultured Dehalococcoidia bacterium, assembly GCA_964588665.1. Taxonomy (GTDB): domain Bacteria; phylum Chloroflexota; class Dehalococcoidia; order Lucifugimonadales; family UBA1123; genus UBA2160. The sequence goes on from CAZPQQ010000006.1 coordinate 50,876, forward strand.
ATGATCGACTCCATGTCGTCCTCGGGCGACGCGACGAAGCAAGCCGATAGGCACCCTTTGCTCGTGCCAGCGTTCACGAGAGTTGGGGAGTTAGGCAGGAACTTGAGCGACGTCATCACATCGTAGAACTTGTTCGCCCACACGGTGCGGTAGGCGGGCTGCTCGCCCTCGGCGATGGCATTCGCGACTCGATGGAACAGGTCCTCCGGCGCCTCGGTGGGATTGCCGTCGGCGTCTTTCCGCAGATAGCGCTGCTCCAGTATCACCAACGCGTTGTCGGTGATGGCCGTCTGACGGTCGCTCCTCGGCGCGGCGGCGGGTTCTTCTCCGGATCCGTTGCCGTTGGTCTTCAACGAAGCTTTGATCTGGCTACGAAGATCGCCAGGCACGCCCGCCGACTCCAATGCGCGCTCCACCTCTGCCAGCATGTCCTCGTGTTCCAAGGGCTGATCGGACGGGCTGGCTTTTTCCTCCACGTACATTCTCACGACTCCTGAATTACTCGATCCGCACCAACGCGGATGCTTCGGTCTGAGCGATAAAGATGCAGGCCAGAGACCCGCAGGATAACACGAAATAGAACAAATGGTCTACAGACAAACAGGGGTCCCGGCGAGCCTAGCTACGCCGGGTCGGGTTGTGGCCGGACGCCCCTCCGGCGGCGACGGCGGACCGGAGCGGTGGGAGCAGCGTCCTCCAGTATCGAGAGTGCAAGCTGGTTGGAGGGCACGCCGTCAGCCGGTTCAACCGGCTCCAACAGCGCGTCGATCTCCGACCTGAAGCTCTCGATGTTGCGGAAGTCGCGATATACGCTTGCGAACCTGATGTATGCCACCCGGTCCATCTCCTTAAGCAGGTCCATGGCCAGTTCGCCGATGTCTCGGGAGCTAACCTCAGCGCGCCCCGTGTCGAGCAAGTGCGCCTCGATCTCGTTAAGCACCTTCTCGACACGCCCCAGGGGGAGTGGGCGTTTGGCGCACGCTTTGGTGAGACTGGCCCAGAGTTTGTCGCGGCTGAACTCTTCACGCCGTCCGTCGGCCTTCACCACCATGACCACGCGCATCTGCACTCGCTCGTAGGTCGTGAAGCGCAGATTGCACTCCTGGCATTCGCGGCGGCGGCGGATGCCGTCACCGGAATCCCGGGAGTCGATTACCTTCGAATTTGTGTCGCCACAGAAAGGACAGAGCATGACCAGGCATCATCGGAAACAGTTTAGCGGACGGACGATGCACCACAATCTCTCGTGATGCCTGGAGAATGTACCACCACATCTTGCGGTGTGTCAAGGATTGGCGACGCACGAATTCATGCCGATATTGGGACGAATGGCCGGGTTTGGCAGGGAGCTTATTTCTGAGGTTCGTCGTCGGTGCGGACGGTGAGCCGATTCGAGACAAGACTCGTTGGCGCTCAAATTGCATTGGTGGTACATTGTCGCTCCGCCCTTCGGCGCCGGCTGAAATCGCTACGCGATCGAGAGCCGCAGCAAAGGGACATCTTCATCCACCGAGGAGACCGCGTGAGATCTACTGACATACTCGTCCAACAGCATCAGGTGATAGACAAGGTTTTGGACCTCTTGGCGCAAAAGCTAGAAGACACACACAGCGCCGGCACGCTCGACGTCCCGTTCTTCAGGAAGCTGGTGGCGTTCAGCAACGCCGTCGATCAGTGCCATCACAGGAAGGAAGAGGGGTGTCTGTTCCCCTGCCTCACGGGAAAAGGCATACCGCGAGAAGGCGGGCCCATCGGGATGATGCTAATGGAGCACGAGATGGGCAGAGCGCTCATCAGGCAGCTCTCGGAGACGCTCGACCGGTACGAGAGCGGAGACGCATCGGTCCCCGATGTCGTGAGCCCGTGTCGGGAGTACCTGGAGCTTTTGAGGCAGCACATATCGAAAGAGAACGGCGTGCTTTACCCCATGGGCGAGAACGTCATGAGCGCGCGGGATGACGCGGACACCCTGAACTGTTACGAAGAAGGCGAGCAGGAGATGGGGCCCGAGGCATCCAAGGACCTCATCCGACTGGCGGAAGAGATGGCCGTAGGACGATGATCCGCAAAGGCGCCCCGACTAAGTCGAGGCGCCTTTTGTAATGCAGATCCAGCTTATCGGCTAATCGGCCTGGACGTGATTGGTCCGAGCGCGCACCCGTGTTCGCGAGTAGCGGCGCAGGAACGGCGGCAGGTCGAGCTCGGTGTCCTCGCCGCTCAGTGCGTCGTTCAGTATTCGGTCGACTCGGTCCTCACGGTCCGAGTACTCCTGCGCTGACGGGAAGCCGGTGGCGATGATGGTGAGCTTGATCTCGTTCTCCATCTTCAGGTCGGTGACCATGCCGAATATGATGTTGGCGTCGGGGTCGACGACCCGCTGGATGACCTCTGCGGCCTCGTGGAGTTCGTTCAGCCGGAGGTCGGAACCGCCGGTGATGTTGAACAGGACTCCTCCGGCGCCTTCGATCGAGACGTCTAGCAACGGGTTCGTGATGGCCTGTTGGGCTGCTTCGCGCGCCCTGTGCTCGCCGATGCCCCAGCCGATCGACATCCATGCCGGTCCGGCGTCGCGCATGATCGCGTTGACGTCGGCAAAGTCGACGTTGATCTCGCCGGCGGTGGTTACGACCTCGGCGATGGACTGCACGCCGATGCGCAGCACGTCGTCGGCCATCTTGAAGGCGTTCTCGGCGGTGATCTCTTCCTCTGCGATCACGTGAAGGCGTTCGTTGGGGATCACCAGCAGGGTGTCAACGTGCTCTTTGAGCCGGTTGATGCCCGAATCGGCGACGCGTCCGCGACGCATGCCTTCGAAGGCAAACGGCCTGGTCACGATGCCGACGGTCAGAGCGCCCGTCTCTCGGGCGATCTGTGCGATTATCGGAGAAGCGCCGGTTCCGGTGCCGCCTCCCATGCCGGCCGCCACGAATACCATGTCGGAGTCGGCGACGACCTCATACAGGTCCTCGCGGCTCTCCTCGGCGGACCTGGAGCCGAGTTCGGGACTGCCGCCCACACCCTTGCCCTGGGTGAGCTGATCGCCTATTCGCATCTTGAGCGGCACGTCGCTTTGGAGAAGCGCCTGAGAGTCGGTGTTGACGACGACGTATTCGACGCCTGGTATCCGCTCTCGGAACATTCTGGAAACGGCGTTGGAGCCCCCGCCCCCGACACCCACTACTTTGATTCGGGCAACGCTTTCGGGGTCGCCCCTGAACGTGGTCATATAGATTCCCCCTTCTATCCTTTGTATCCTGCGGCTGTATCCTGCAATTTCGTCACCGAGACATGATCCGACTTAGTATTCGGGACACCCGTTTGTTCCCGGTCTTCCCGTGTGTTCCGTTGGAGGCTCTGATTGCCGGCGTATGGTCCGACTGCCGCCCCATCGCCCACTTTAGTATGCCGATGCTAGTAGCGAACTTGGGCGACTTGAGGTCGTCGGGGATGCTGTTGAGTCCGCTGACCCTGTTGGGCGTCCCGACCCTCACTTGCCGCGACACCGTGCGCCGCACCATGTCCTCCAAACCCGCGAGGCTGGAAGTGCCTCCGGTTAGCACCATCTGGACGCTCGACGTGTCCGCGTATCCGGCCTCGCAGAGCTTGAGCCGCATCAACCGTGACAGCTCTTGCGCTCTCTCACGCATGAGTTGGCACAGGTCTCGCACCGCGACCGTCCGTTGGCTCATCCGCCCTGCGATCGGGAGCGAGATCTCGTCTTGCGCCTGCGCCGCCGAGGGCTCGGTGTTGCCGTGGGCGAGTTTGGCCTCTTCGCCCGCTTCGTAGGTCGTGTCGTAAGTCATGCAAATGTCATTGGTGAACTGGAACCCGCCGATGGGCAGGGCGGAGTTGTAGAACACCGATCCTTTGGAGTACACGATCAGGTCGGAGGTTCCGCCGCCGATGTCGACAAGGGCGACGCCCTCTTCTTTTTCTGACTCGGTGAGGACTGCCTCCGCGCTGGCGATAGGCTGCAGGACCAGGTCGGCCACTTGATATCCGGCCTGTTGCACCGCCTGAGTGAGCCGGTCGACAAACGACGACGCCGCGGTCACAACATGCGTCTCCACTTCCAGCCGGGTCGTGTGCATCCCCACTGGGTTTCGGATGCCGCGTTGGCCGTCCAACGTGTAGCTCCTGGGCAGCGCGTGGAGCACCAGCACGCCCGATTTCCTGCTGGCGGCCGCCACCGTTTCCGGGGCCGCCTTCAGGTCGGCGCCTGTAATGACGCCCTGGGACGCGGCTTTGTTGAACTGGTCTCGGCGCGTCTCGAAGGAGACATGGGACCCCGTGACGCCCACGTAAGCCTCCGTCACCGTGACACCCGCCTGTCTGGCCGCTTCGGCAACAGACTCGCGGATGGCGTCTCTGGTGGCCGCTACGTCGGTGACGTTGCCCTTTTCGAGGCCACGCGAGGGCACGACGCAATGCGAAAGGATGTCGAACGACCCTTCGCCGTCTCCGCGCGCAATGATCGTGCACACCTTCGAAGTGCCCACGTCCACCGCGACAACAATGTCTGAGTCTTGCATCATAGTTCGTACTCCGAAATCCACCTCAAATAACCGTCCCGAACATCCAGTCGTCGCGATCGCTTCGCGAAAGAGCACTTGTTATAGATGTTTCTTGTATTCTGATTAGACTGATGCCTGATCGCCTCAGTCGCGCTTACAGCTTTTCGACTATCCGCATCTTCGCGCTGCGGGCCCGGGGATTGGACCTGATCTCCTCGTGGGTTGGCGTCAGCACGCGACGGTTCACCAGGCGGACCGACGGCTTGTGATCGCAGATGCATATCGGCGCCGACGGCGGACAGATGCATGCAGTGGCCTCTCGCCGCATCAAATTCTTGACCAGTCGATCCTCGATCGAGTGGTATGTAAGCGTTACCAAGCGGCCGCCCGTCTGAAGGGTTTCGATGGCGCCGTACAGCCCTTTTTCGAGATTGTCGAGTTCCGAGTTCACCGCCATTCGCAGCGCCTGGAACGTTCTTGTAGCTGGATGCACCCGGCTGTGGGCCGGCCAATGGAGCGCTCTGGAAACCACGTCCGCCAACTGTGTCGTCGTCTCGATCCGCCGGTTGCGGACGATCGCCTTGGCCACGGCTCGGGCGCGAGGCTCCTCTCCCAGTTCACGAATGACGGTCTCGAGCTCCCGCTCCGGATACCGGTTGACGATGTCGGCCGCGGTGGTCGGCGATTCGACGTCGAACCGCATGTCCAGCGGCGCTTCGCGTCGGAAGCTGAACCCGCGCTCCGCGGTGTCGAGCTGCCGCGAGGACACGCCAAGGTCGAACAGCACGCCGCTCGCGTCGCGTGCACGGTTCCCGACCGCGATGCTGGCAACGTCGGCAAAGTTCCCGTGAACCAGGCGAATGCTCGTCGCGTATCCGCGAAGTCTGGCCTCGGCCGCGTCCAGCGCATCGGCGTCAAGGTCGATCCCCAGCACGAAGACGTCGTGGGATGCGTGCAGGATCGCTTCAGCGTGGCCGCCGTCGCCGATGTTGCAATCGACGTAGACGCCGCCTGGCTTGATCGCCAACGCCGCTACTGCTTCGGACGTCATCACGGGCACGTGGGCTGGATTCATGACTGGCTCGCGGATGGTGCTTAACATATGGTCGTCGGTTCTGCCTGTACTGAGCTTATGGGTTAGGGCTTGCATGATTGAGCATGTGACTCGGCGGCCTCTCCGATGTCCGCTTCGTCAACTGTTCGCTGCCTGATCCCAATCGTTGCGCCGCCGCGCGAGAGTGAGCGTGGCCGGCGTGTTAACATGTAATTCGGATCAAATACGAAATCGGCATTGCGCGACGCCGCCCCAATCGCGCTTCACCGGCCGGTACCCCCGGACCAACGTTTATCTTGCTATTGGAAGTTTCCCAGACACTTTCAATACCATGCAAGGGAAATTTGGGAGCCGTTCTTGGGGTTTTCGGGACGTTATCGCATTGGTTCGGCAGCTCCGGGAGGTCTGACGATTTTCAAACTGGCCATCTTGACCATCAGCGACGCCGGTTCCAGAGGCGAACGGGAGGACGTCAGCGGCGACACCGTCAGCGAGATGATGGCGTCGACAAGTTTCCAGGAAACCCGCCGCGAGCTGTTGCCCGACGAGCAAGAACTGATCTCCGAGAAGCTGATCGAATGGTGCGACAGCGGCGATATCGACCTCGTCCTGACGACCGGCGGCACCGGGCTGGGACCGCGCGACGTTACGCCCGAGGCGACCAAAAAGGTGATCGACCTCGAGGTGCCCGGCATGGCCGAGGCAATGCGCATGGAGTCGCTGAATGCCACTCCGTTTGCCATGATCGGCCGCGCGGTAGTCGGTGTGCGAAACGGATGCTTGATCGTCAATCTGCCCGGCAGTCCCAAAGCCGTCCGCGAAAACCTGGAAGTGGTCCTCGGCGTGATTCCTCACGCCGTCGAGATACTCAGAGGCGGACAACGGCATCCAACGAGCGGAGGCGGTTAGCGGCGACCTTATGCGTTTTCACGTCCTGACGCTCTTTCCCGGGATGTTCGAAGGCCCGATGTCCGAGAGCATCATTGCGCGTGCTCAAAGCCAGGGGTTGATCGAAGTTCACCTGCACGACATTCGTGACCACGCCCACGACAAGCATCGCCAGGTCGACGACTACGGCTTCGGCGGAGGCCCGGGCATGGTCATGAAACCCGCCCCCGTGTTCGAAGCCGTCGAACACGTCAAGTCGTCCTCCTCCCTTGCCGAATCGACCCCGGTAGTCCTGCTGTCACCCCAGGGTCGACGGCTGGACCAAGAGACCGTCGAGCGATTCGCCGAACACACGGACCTGGTGCTGATCTGCGGGCGTTACGAGGGCGTGGACGAACGGGTGCGACAACACCTCGCCACTGAAGAACTCAGCATCGGCGACTACGTGCTCGCCGGCGGAGAACTCGCCGCGATGGTGGTGATAGACGCGGTCGCCCGGCTCGTTACCGGCGTGGTCGGGTCCGCCGAGTCCCCTGCCAACGACACGTTCACGACCGGCCTCTTGCAGCACCCTCTATACACGAGGCCCGCGGAGTTCCGGGACTTGAGCGTGCCCGACGTTCTGCTGTCTGGGAACCACGCTGAGATCGATCGATGGCGACATCGAGAAGCCTTGCGCCGCACGTTGATCCACCGGCCTGACTTGCTGGAGCGCATCGCCGCCAACCGATTGACGGACGAAGACAGGCGTTACCTTGAAGAGCTGGGCGAAGAGTAGAGCGGCAGGTGGGGCGGGCTTGGCCGTAAACGACCAGAGCACCGGTTTCGTGTACGAGGATTGGTGGCCTCGGCGTTCAGGCCGAGCCGGGGTGGGTCGCGGGCTTGGCCGTAAACGGCCAGAGCACCGGTTTCGTGTACGAGGATTGGTGGCCTCGGTCTTCAGGCCGAGCCGGGGTGAGGTGGGGTTCAGCGGTTGAAGATGCCGAGGACGTTGAAGTTCTCGGGGGGCCAGTAGCTTAGCCAAGCGCGGCCCACGATGTTCTCAGCGGGCACCGTTCCCCAATCACGGGAGTCGTTCGAAGCGCGCCGGTTATCGCCCAAAACGAAGAAAGCCCCGGGAGGCACTACGATCTCCGGCGTCGTCCTGGAGTCGGGGTGGGTGATGTAAGGCTCGTCCCTGGCGTCGCCGTTTACATAGACCTGGCCTTCGAGTATCTCCACCCTGTCCCCGGGACCGGCGATTACGCGCTTGACGAAATCGCGGGATGGATCCCGCGGAAAATGGAAGATGATCACCTCTCCGGCCTCAGGCGTATGGAACGCGAAGAGCTGATCGGCCGAGTTCTCGTCGTCGCCCACGAACGGCAGCAGGCTCGCCAACGAGTCGCGGTTGACGCGAGCGTACACGATCTTGTTCACCAGCAGGTACTGCCCCTCGGTCAGAGTGGGCTGCATGCTGGAGCCTTCGACCTTGAAGTTTTGGATGCTGAATTGCAGCACGAGAAAGATCGTGAGTGCCAGCAGCACCGTTTCGATCAGCTCTCGAATCAGGTCTCTCAATGGATAGTCACCACGCTCCGCGTGCCCAGATGATCGGGATTCTCTGCACAATTATAGTACACCCCAGCTATGGAGTGTCCGTGGGGATGCGCTATTATTGTGTTGCCCCGCCTGTAGGGGCGGTTCCACGCCAATCTCGAGCGCGGGATACAAGTCCAAAGAACGCCGTCCGGTAATCCTAATCACCATCCGAGGCGCTCAATGGATTCCGAGGACGCCGAACTCGTTACCAGAAGCCAAGGCGGCGATCTCACAGCGTTCAACTTCATAGTCCAACGCTACCAGGCGCAGGTGCTCAACCTTTCCGCCCGGATGCTGGGCAACCGTCACAGGGCCGAGGATGTCGCTCAAGAGACGTTCATCTCGGCCTATCGTGCGTTGGATCGATTCCGCGGCGGGAGCCTCCGCGCCTGGCTTTTACGGATCGCGGCCAACGCGACCAAAGACGCGATGCGAGGCACGCGCCGCCGCCCCGAGCAATCACTGGACGAATCTCTGTCCAATCCCTCCTTCCAGCCAAGGTCCGCTGGCGACTCGCCTGAAGAGCACGCCGAGCGGGCCGAGTTGAACGAACAACTCCAACGGGCCATCCTGTCGCTTTCGGTCGATCATCGAGCGGCGCTGGTCATGATCGACGTGCAGGGCCTCAGCTACCAGGAGGCCGCCGAGGCCACGGGTGCATCCATTGGCACGATCAAGTCCCGCCTCAGCCGCGCCAGGGCTCGCGTGCGGGACTCGCTGATGGAGCGGAGGGAACTTTTACCCGAGAGATACCGTCAGAACCAATGAGAGAGAATATTCAGTGATCGGCTTCCTGGAAAATAGAAAACACACAAGGCTGCGTGAGTTGCTGTCCGTCTATATCGACGGCGAAGCCAGCGCGTCCGAAAGCCTTGAGATCCAGGAGCATCTGGCGACGTGCGACGCTTGCAGCGAAGAGATGGAGACGCTCAGGTTCACCGTCGATCTCCTCCGTGAGCTTCCGCAACTCGAGCCGATGCGCTCATACGCGATCGATACTCAGCCCGAACTGGCGCAATCGGTCGGGAGATTCGCATGGACCGCCCGCCTCGCGACTTCAGCAGCAGCTTTATTGTTGCTGGCGCTGCTGGCCGGGGACATGACAGGTCTCCTGGTGCAACAAAGCTCCGTGAAGTCGAGCGCAGACATGTCATCGGCTGCGACTGTCGCGCCAGCCGCCGCGGCGCGTGTCCCTGCGCCCGCCCCTGCCGCCGCTCCCGCGCCACCCGCTCCCGCCCCGGCTCCTGCCCTCGCGGCGGCGCCTGTGGCGCCGGCTGCTGCTGCCGCGCCTCCTGCTCCTGCTCTTGCTCGTGCCGCGGCCCCGGCTCCGGCGGCTGCGGCAGCGGCCCCTGCCCGTGCCGCCCCCGCTCCGGCTCCTGCTATTGCGGCGGCGCCCGTGGCCCCAGCAGCGGCGCCTGCACCGGCTCTTGCTGCAGCCCCGGCTCCTGCGGTAGCGGCAGCGCCCGTAGCGCCGGAGCCCGCAATCGCGACAATGCAGGTCGAAGCCGTGCCCGAGGTCGAGGTGGCCACCGAGCAAGAAACCGTGCTGGAGTCGCCCGCGGAGGCGAAAGCCTTGCCGGCGCCTGTCGCGCCTCAGGAGTTGGAATCGGCTAAAGCCCCTCGGGCTGGAGCTTCCGAGGCTGTGGCTGTGGCTGCGCCAACCGCGCCCAGTTCGGCGGAAGCGCTTGTGGCGCCGTCAGCGGACGAACAGGCTGCCGTCGAACGCTTCGAGCAGACCGTGGATGGCACACCGAGTCCAGAGGACTCTGAGCCGCAATCCGGCGGCACGACTACGCTTGTCGCGCCGGCAGCCGCGCCAGCGCCAGCACCAGTGCCGGAACCACGGGCCGCCGCCGCAAAGGAAGCCCCAGCAGCAGCGCCGACGTTTGAAGGACCCTCAGGCGCTCCTGGAATACCTGGAACGCAAGAGGGCGACGCCGACTCGGACGAGGACGGACTCGCGCTGCCATTGCGACAGATCGAGATCGCCGTCGGAGCACTTGCCGCTCTGCTGGCGTCGGCCTGGGCGTGGATCGCGGTAAGACGGCGGAGCAGCCAGATCTAGCCCGGGCTCAACCGACGTCGACCCTCGATTGGTTCACCGATGCGTCGCCGAGGTCCTTCGTGTCCAGGCGGTTGCAAGTCGACATAGTCGGTACCGGCGAGATGGACGGACCTAAACACTCTGGCCTCTGAACACACCCACCATTCGAGTCGTTCTCAGTTTCGCCATCGGAGCCTTGTCGCAGCGTCGTGATCTCGGTTCGACGCCAATCGCAAATCCGATGGAACTTTTGGCGCCACCGGTTCGTCTGTATCTATGAAGGCCAGCGGTGACGAACCTTTGAAGGGACCAGCCGAGGCCAATAATTCAGAAATTTAATGAAGGAGAATACGAAGATGAACAAGGTGAAGGGATTGATAATCGCAGTCGGGCTGTCGGCATTCGCGCTGGCAGCGGTGGCATGCAGCAACAACGGAGAGGCGGCGACGGCGGAAACAACGGCGCCCGCGGTCAACTCGCTTCCGCCCGCCACCGGTCCAGCGATCGGCGCCCCAGCGGTGGCAGTCCAGGAGCCCGGCCCGGCGTCCGCGCCGCCCACCACGCCGGTGCAGAGCCTGCCGGCAGCAGCCCCTGAGGCATCCGTCTACCCCAAAGGCGCTCCGGCGCCTCCCGCCGTGGCGGCGGTTTCGGTCGCTGGCGCGCCTTCGTATAGTGGAGCGCCCTTGGCCGATGTCGCCAACAGCTCGGCTGGAATCTGGGTCTCCGGACAGGGCAAGATTACGCTCGAGCCGGACCTCGCTCTGCTGAACCTTGGCGTCGAAGCGACCGCTAAGACTGTCGCCGAAGCCCGCGAAGAGGCAGCCGGTGCCATGGACGCCATCGTCGCGGCCCTCAGAGGACACGCCGTCGCGGACAAAGACATCCAGACGCGTTTCTTCAACATCTCGCCTCAGTACGAATGGATGGAAGTCGTCGACAACGGCATGCGCTCCTCCAAGCAGGTGCTCGTGGGCTACAGGGTCTCCAACTCGGCATCGGTCAAGATTCGTGACATGGACGCCGTCGGCTCCATTATCGACGACGTAGCAGCGGCGGGCGGCGACGCCACCCGTATCAACGGCATCAGCTTTACGGTCGAGGACACTTCGCCGCTGATGGTTCAGCTTCGCGAGGACGCGGTCGCCGACGCCCTGGCGAAGGCCGACCAGTTCGCGAGATTGACCGGCGTGGGTCTCGGCCGCCTGGTGTACATCTCGGAGTCCAACGGCAGCCAGCCCCAGATAAAAGCGTTCGAAGACTCCGCGGTTCGCTCGATGTCTCTGGCGGCGGCAGCGCCGTCCACCAGCGTCAGCGGCGGCGAACTCGAGATCAGCATGTTCGTCCAGGCGGTGTTCTCGATCCAGTAGACGCGGCCTCACCGATGGGCGTGCTCTGGCCCTTCAGGGCCAAGCCACTCACACACACCAAGCCACTCACACACACCAGGCTACTCAGCTAGACCGACCCAAGGGGCAGACACAATCGTCTGCCCCTTGCTCGTTTCAGGACTGGTCGTCAACGCGATTCCGGGTGATTGCGTTGCCCCGTGTAAGGCGGCTACAATTTGGGTCGAGGAGCGCGGGCTCCCGATCCAAAGAAACTCCCCAGAACGAGGACAGGGCATGATTCTGAGCGACCGGACAATCCGTCAGGAAATGGCCCACGGACGAATCGTCATCGAACCCCTGGCTGAGTTCGCAGTGCAGCCGGCGAGCGTCGACATCCGGCTCGACCGCGAGATCCTCATCTTTCGCAACAACCAGCGGACCCATATCGACGTGACCAAGCCAGCCGACGACGTCGTCGAGCAGGTCATGATGGAAGACGGCGTGCCCTTCCTACTGCATCCTGGTCAATTCGCCCTGGGGAGCACCTTCGAGACAGTCACAATTCCCGACGACATCGTGGCCCGAATCGAAGGCAAGAGCTCTCTCGCACGGTACGGTCTGCTGATACACTCGACCGCCGGGTTCGTCGATCCCGGCTGGAGCGGCAAACTGACGCTCGAGTTCTCAAACGTGGGAATCCTCGGCATCACGCTCTATTACGGGATGAAGATCGGCCACATCTCGTTCACCAAGCTTTCGACCCCAGCCGACAACCCATACGGGTCCAGCAACCTTCGAAGCAAGTATCAAGGGCAGGACCGCCCGGCCACGTCCAAGTACTACCTGGACTACCAGTTGCCTTTCAACGGGTCGGAGCAATCAGCTCCCGACGCGTAGACAACAGGCCGCGTTCGCCCGGAATGTGATCGAGGTTCGACAAGGCCCACCATGTCCTCCATGCAACGCGCGTTAGAGCTGGCCCGACAGGCGGTCGGCGTCTCAAGTCCCAACCCGCCCGTCGGCGCGGTGCTCGTTCGCGATGGCGAGGTGGTCGGCGAGGGCCGGACGCAACCGCCGAGACAGGCGCACGCCGAGATCGTGGCACTGGCGGCGGCCGGCGACCGAGCTCGGGGCGCTGCCCTCTACGTCACGCTTGAGCCATGCAATCACCACGGCCGCACCGGGCCGTGCACCGAGGCCATCATCGCCGCGGGCGTCGCTGAGGTCCACGCGGCGATCCCCGATCCCAGCCACGTCATCGACGGACGCGGGTTCGACCGGCTTCGCGACGCGGGGATCACGGTGACTGTCGGCGAAGGCGCCGACGAGGCCGCTGAGCTGGCAGAACCCCATGCCAAGTACATCACTACAGGGCTGCCGCTGGTGACCGGAAAGTTCGCCATCAGCCTGGACGGCAAGATCGCGACTCGCTCAGGCGAATCCCGATGGATTTCGGGCGAGGAGTCCCGGCGCTACACCCACGAGCTCCGCGCCGCCTCGGACGCGATCTTGGCCGGCATCGAGACGGTGATCGTCGACAACCCGCAGCTATCGGCCCGCGACGCCGACGGCAGTCCGCTAACCCGTCAACCGGTTCGAGTGATCGTGGATAGCCGAGGTCGCCTGCCCAGTGACGCGCGCCTGCTGTCGGAGCCGGGCACGACGCTGGTCGCGGTGGCGACGGACGACGCTCAGGTGACTGAACGGCTAAACGAAATCGGCGTCGAAGCGCTCCATCACCCCGGACCGGACGGCAGAGTGGATCTGGCGGGCCTCGTGCGGGAGCTGGGGCGACGAGAGATGACGTCCGTTTTCATCGAGGGCGGAGGCACTGTGCTTGGCTCGATGTTCGATCTCGGACTCATCGACAAGGTGGTCGGGTTCGTGGCCTCGATGATCATCGGAGGGGCGTCTGCGCCCGGGCCGGTCGGCGGGCTTGGCGTTGAGCGAATGGCCGATGCGCTGAGACTGCATCGTGTCAACATGCTGCGTCTTGGCGACGACATCGCGGTCACTGGCTACACGAAGGACAGCGGCAAGCCTGTGAGCTAGTGGTATTAATGGCAAGCCTGGCGCATCGTTCGCAGCACGCAAGTACCTTGGATGGCGCCGCCGTCAAGGCTAATCTGTCCCACCCGCCCGCCCGAAAGCTATATTGGGGATACCCCAAACCCCAGCGGGGCTTCGCCCCTGCACCCCGATTCGCTTGCAATCGCAATAGTCCCGAATCCCAGCTACGACCCCGTTCGGCCTGAGCCTGTCGACGGCTCCCCGCCACGGCGCGTGCATGGTTCCAATCCGCCGCGACACGGCTCCATGCGCCCTCGAAGGTTTTTGGGGGCGTCCCAGACCCCGGCGTGGTTTCGCCTCTGCACCCCGATCGTGTCGCATTCGCAGCAGCAACGAACCCCAGCTACAACCCCGTTCGGCCTGAGCTTGTCGAAGGCTCCCCGCCACAGCACGCCTCGTTGCCATCCGCCGCAACAGGGTTCCATCCGCGAAGGTTTCCTCTTGGTGTCTTGGACCCGCTGGGTTTGACCCTTGCACGCTGATTCTGCTGGATGCATGGCAGACGCCAATCCGAGCTCATCATTACGGTCGACCCTTGGGTGAGCTCAGGATAGGTTCTGAGTCCCGACACACCGGGACCCCGGTTCTGTCAGGCCTTGTCGAAGGCTTCCCGTTGCTCGCCCGGGCCGTGGCGTCGTCACCCGCAAATTAGGGGCGCCTACCCCAACGGCGCATTTTCGCATATCATGTTGCTCGTCAAGAGCGCCGCCGGCGCCGGATCGGAGCAGTGCAGATGTTTACTGGGATTGTCGAAGAGGTCGGAACGGTCCAGAACACGTCCCCCGGACGGCTTTCGATCGGCGCGTCGACCGTCATGGATGACTTGAGCGTGAGCGACAGCATCAGCGTCAACGGGACTTGCTTGACGGTGACGGTCCGGGACGACAACGGCTTCTCGGTAGACGTCGTGCCCGAGACGCTGAGGCGGACAAACCTCGGCGACCTATCGACAGGCGACGGCGTAAACCTGGAGCGCCCGATGAAGGCCGACGGCCGTTTTGGCGGCCACATCGTTCAAGGACACGTGGACGGCACGGGCGCCATCGAGTCCATCGACCCCGAGGGGGAGGCGTTCCTTGTGCGATTCACCGCCGATCCGTCCGTCATGCGTTACGTTGTCGAGAAGGGATTCATCACTGTGGACGGGGCGAGCCTCACGGTTGTAAACTGTGACAGCCTGGGGTTCGTGGTGTCGATAATCCCGTATACGCGAGAGAACACGAAATTCGCTGCCTGGAAACCCGGGGACACGGTGAATTTGGAGATCGACGTCATCGCCAAGTACGTGGAGAGGCTCGCCACGCGACAGCAGCCTCCCGTCGATGCGGCCGATGAGTTGTGATGCGGTACGGAGGTGCACCGGTTGCCCACTTCGCTGATTGAAGACGCGGTTGAAGACATAAAAGCGGGCAAGATGGTCATCATCGTGGACGATGAGGACCGTGAAAACGAGGGTGACCTCGCAATGGCCGCCGACAGGATCACGCCCGACGCCATCAACTTCATGGCGATGCACGGCCGAGGGTTGATCTGCGTACCCATGTTGGGCGAGCGTCTCGAGCAGCTTCGCCTGCCGATGATGACCCAGGACAACACCGCCCGTCTGGGCACCGCTTTCACCGTATCCGTCGATGTCCTGAAAGGCGCGACCACGGGCATTTCCGCCTATGACCGCGCCGCCACGATCAGAGCTTTGGTCGACCCTGGCACACTCCCGGAAGACCTTGGCAAGCCAGGGCACATCTTCCCGCTGCGCTACATGGAGGGCGGCGTCCTAAAGAGGACGGGTCAGACCGAGGGGTCGGTGGACCTGGTCAAGTTAGCGGGACTTTACCCGGCCGCGGTCATATGCGAGGTCATGGCCGATGACGGCACCATGGCCCGAATGGACAGCCTCGAGAAGTTCTCGGAACGACACGACGTCAAGATCGTCACGGTCGCCGACATCATCACCTACCGGCGCGAGCACGAAAAGTTGATCGAACGGGCAGGCGAGGCGCGAGTCCCGACCGAGTACGGCGATTTCACAGCGATTTCGTATCGGAGCATGGTGGACCCCAACGAGCATATCGCTATGGTAAAGGGAGACATCCAACCCGACGAGCCGACTCTGGTGCGCGTGCATTCGGAATGTCTGACCGGCGACGTGCTGCGCAGCACCCGGTGCGATTGCGGCGACCAGATGGCGTTGGCAATGCAGGCGATCCAAGAGGCGGAGCGCGGCGTGTTCGTGTACATGCGACAGGAAGGCCGAGGCATCGGCATCCACAACAAACTGAAGGCTTACGCTCTCCAAGACCAAGGCATGGACACCGTCGAAGCGAACATCGCCCTTGGCTTCGCTCCCGACCCCCGGCAATACGGCGTCGGCGCACAGATTCTCATCGACCTCGGGGTCAAGAAGATGCGGTTGCTGACCAACAATCCTCAAAAGAGAGTGGGCCTCCAGTCTTTCGGCCTGGAGATCGTCGAGCAAGTGCCGATCATCGCGCCTGTCAACGACGAGAACCGGAGATACATGGAGACCAAACGCACCCGCATGGGGCACATGCTGGAACCCGCCGCCAGAGAAGACATCGCGGAGGCATCGAATTGACACGCGAAATTCAGGGCGACCTCAACGGGAATGGCCTGCGTGTGGGCATTGTCGTGGCCGCTTTCAACGAGTTCATCACGTCGCGACTGCTAGACGGGGCCAAAGCCGGCCTTTCCAGTCATGGAGTCGCGGACGACAACGTCACCGTGGCATCGGTCCCCGGCTCGTTCGAGATTCCGTTCGTCGCTCAGAAGATGGCCCAATCGGGTCGCCACGACGCTATCATCTGCCTAGGTTCGGTCATCAAGGGCGAGACCGACCACTATGAGCACGTGGCGGGCGAGGCGGCCAAAGGCGTCGCCAACGTGGCCCTGAACACCGGCGTGCCGGTGATCTTCGGAGTTCTGACGACCGACACGCTGGAGCAGGCGATCAACCGCGCGGGGGGGAAACAGGGCAACCAAGGGCATCACGCCGCCGTCGCCGCCATCGAGATGGCGAACCTGGTGCGGGCCCTGGACACCGCCTAGACCCCCAGCGATGGACCCCGAACTGGTTCAAGCCGCCCTTGACGGCGACCGCCGCGCCCTGGCCCGCGTATTCACACGCATCGAGCGCAGCACAGACGATCTCCGCGATGTCATGCGCCTCGTCCACCCGCACACGGGCGGCGCCTACTGCGTGGGCGTCACGGGACCTCCGGGCGCGGGCAAGAGCACGATCGTCGGCGGACTCGCACGCGAGGCGCGCGCCGAAGGCAAGGCTGTGGGCATCCTCGCCGTCGACCCGACGAGCCCGTTCACCGGCGGCGCGGTCCTCGGCGACCGCGTTCGCATGCAGCGACACTACCTCGACCCGGGCGTGTTCATACGCAGCATGGCGACACGCGGCGTTCAAGGCGGCCTGTCTCGTGTGACGGGCGCCGCCGTCCGCCTACTGGACGCCGTGGGCAAGGACCTAGTGTTCGTCGAGACCGTGGGCGTTGGACAGACCGAGCTTGACGTCATGCAGGTGGCGGACACGGTAGTCGTGGCTATGGTCCCCGAGGCGGGAGACAGCGTCCAAGCAATGAAGGCAGGGCTGATGGAGATCGCCGACGTCTTCGTCGTCAACAAAGCCGACCGCGACGGCGCCGGGCAACTCGCCGCCGCGATTCGAGGAATGCTTGCCCTCGGTCAGCCCTCCGACGACCCGCCTCCGCCAATTCTGCTCACCCAGGCCAACAGGGACAAAGGCATACCGGAGCTTTACCGGGCGATCTGGGACCGCCGAGAATCGCTCGACGGCGACCAGTCGACCCGCCGGCGTGATCGCCTGCGAAACGAGTTCTCGAATGTCGTCGCCGAACGCCTGTCGGCCGCCATGACGCGCCTCCTGTCAGGAGACGGGAACGTGGCCGATGCTGCACGCATGGTTGAGTCCGGCGAGCTCGATCCGAACTCCGCCGCCTCCGACATCATCGCCAATGGCACACTGTTCGCGGAGCTTCACCGAACGCTGTCCTCAGAGCCAGACGCCCGACCTCCGGTCGACGAGTAACCTAGTGCCTAGTGTCGGAAATTGCCGTTAAGACAATCCGTTCGCCCTGAGCCTGTCGAAGGGCCTGCGCTGGGTGGTTCGACGGGCTCACCACGAACGGCATGGTTGACGACGATTATCGCAAGCGAGCACTGGTCCCTGAAGTCTCTTCAGTCCCTGTTCTGTTGACCCGCGGCGTCGCAATCGTCTCAGCCATATCCGCCAAGGAGAACCGCCGTGTACCTGGGCATTGACCTCACCACAAGAGAGCAGATACCAACCGCCTGTGCGTTGCTCGACCCCTCGGGAGCACTGGCAAGCGTGGACAAGCTGCGGACGGACGACGAGATGTTGGAATTGGCCCGCAACGTGTCGCCGTCGATCATCGCGATCGACTCTCCGCTCGGATTGCCGTTGGGCATGGACTGCCTGGAAGAGACGTGCGAATGCCAGTCCGTCCACCCGTTCAAAGGCCGCAAGGGCGAGCGCGAGCTCATTGCCGAGGGCATCAACCTCTACTTGACCACGAAGAGCTCCTTCATCAAGCCGATGGTCTACCGGGCGATGTCGCTGGCCCAGCGCTTCCGGGACTTGGGCGCGGAGATCATCGAGGTATATCCGTTCGCGTCGAAGGTCCGTGTCTTCGGGCGTCCAATCCCTCCGAAGAACACTCGTCAGGGGCGCGAGTTCCTACGAAGGCGCCTGGAAGAGATCATTCCCGGGCTGGCCGCCGACGAGCGCCGCCTTGACCACGACTGCCTGGACGCATTGATCGCGGCCTACACGGCCCGCCTCCACGCGGAAGGCGCCACGGACGCGATGGGCATCGAAGAGGAAGTCATGATCGTAGTGCCGTCGAAGCGCGTGTGACGTGCCATGCGATAGGCGGTGAAGGTTGGAGAGGCGCCTAAACGGAAGATTGGCACAGCTCGGAGCGGTCAGATCGTCACACGGGAGCGAGTGACTGCGCCACCCGAGGGATGTAATCTGAGAAGTAATCAAGGGATGCGCGAGCCGCGGGCTTGAACAAGAGGATTTCTTCGGAGTCTTCGCCGGCTGAAGACGCGATCGCGATCTTCCAGTCTTCCGGACCAAGTACGGCGAACAGGTTCTCGAATGCCGGCCTGATATCGGCGTGTTTCCCCACGAACGTCCTACGAAAGTCCAGTAGTTCGATCCCGACGATACGGTAGCTGTCGGCGTCTACTCGCAGATAGGCGTCATCATCCACCCCATCTACCGAAATGGAGAATCCGTCGACCGGCTCTCCATACGCCACATACAGGATATCTGCGTCATGGTCGTACTGAACGACGCAACGCTCAGACTCGGGCCGTTTGCCCCAATCCACGTTCGTTGACGCGATTCTCTGAGCTAGAGCTTGGTCATCCATGGCAAGTCCCCTTTCTGTTGTCTGGCGTCACGAACATGCTGCCATGATAATGCGGACTTAGCAATTGTGGCGAACGTCCGGTCATCCGGAGGTCCGCCTAGCACCGTTTTCGCCGAGGTTCGCATACGGCTCGTGATAATATCTGGCTGCGATTGCAAGCCGCGTCGATCATTCCCGTGGTTGAGTAAACCAGCATCCGACCACGCATCGAGGAGGATCAACAAATGGCAACAAAGGCGTTCATATCCGTTGACATGGAGGGCGTCAGCGGCGTGGTCCACGGCGATCACACCAACCGAAACGGGCAAGACTACGAGCTCGCACGACGGTTGATGACGCTGGAGGCGAATGCCGCCATCGAAGGCGCGTTCGAGGGCGGCGCCGACGAGGTTGTCGTCAACGACAGCCACGGGACCATGCGCAATCTACTTCCGGAGCTCCTGGACCAACGGGCGGCCTTGATTACCGGCTCTCCCAAACCTCTTGCCATGATGCGGGAATGGACGCGTCGTTCGACGCTGTGCTGTGCGTCGGCTACCACGCCCAGGCAGTGACTCAGGGCGTCCTGCACCATACGATCAACGGCGGTGTGGTCTACAACATACTCGTCAATGGGGAGTCCCAAGGCGAGCTGGGACTGAACGCCGGCATTGCCACCTACTTCGACACGCCGATCGTCCTGCTCACAGGCGATACGGCGGCGGCGGCTGAGGCAACGGAGTTGATACCTGGCATCGAGGTCGCGGCGGTCAAAGAACCTCTGACTCGGTACGCGGCAAAGTGCCTGTCCCCGTCCGCCGCTCAGGATCTGATTCGCAGGCAGGCCAAGCGGGCGTTGGAGCGTCGAGGCGACATTCCCCAGGTACGCTACACGATGCCCGTCACGTTGACGCTTCAGGTCAGGAACTCGGCGATGGCCGATGTCGCGGAGATGATCCCTGGGGTCGATCGCACCGGGCCACTGACGATTTCGTACGCGTCCGACGACTATCTCGAGGCCTTTAACTGCCTTCTGGCGATGATCATGGTCGCGGGCGCCGGAGGATGACGTTCCGTGCTAAGACCCGCCGAACAAAGCGCCGCCGCGAACCGACCGAGTTCGCGTAAGTCGCGTCGGCGTCGTTACAGGAAGCCGAGTGCCGTCAGCTCTGATTCCAGTTGCGGCACAGATTCGAACCGAACGGCGTGGATCCCGACGCTTTGGGCGCTGTCCACGTTTTCTTGCCGGTCGTCCGTGAAGAAGCACTGATCCGGGTGTGCGCCAAGCTGATTCAGGCAGTGGTCGAAAAACTCCGAGTCTGGCTTGAGCTCGCCGATCTCGAACGACAAGACGAAGTCTTCGAACAAGCCGAGTGTGGATTGCACCTCCAATCCTCTGGCGTAGTGCAACTCGTCGGTGTTCGAGCCGACGGCCAGCCGCGCTCGCCCCTTCAGTTTCGCAATCAACGGGTCGATGGCGGGATTCGGCTCGATCGCGCTGCTCCACGTTTCGAAGAAGGCCGCGGGATCTTGCTCCAAGCCCAGGTCGACGCTCATGTTGCTGTAGAATTCCGATCGGTCGATTTCGCCTCGCATGAAAGGCGGATATGCACCGCCGGCCACCATGCGGTCCGAGATAGCTTTGGGCGCGAGTCCGGTGAGGTCGCGCCAGGCATTCGTGACGTTCTCCCACTGAGTCCAGACGAGCACTCCGCCCATGTCGAATATCAAGGTGTCGATCTTCATTGAAGTCCCTTCCAGCCGGTCGAATTCAAGCCCCGGTCGTCGAAGATTGTATGGCCTGCGTACCCAGGCGGCAACCGCGCCCGCCTTGCCGTATCCTCATGGCGACATCATCATGGAAGATTGACAGGCGCCCCACGCCATGGTAGGATAAGGGTGTCGGAAGTGACTATAGCCCGACGATAAACCGGGTGAAACCCAGAAGGAGGTGAGTAAGGTTGCGCGTATTCGTTGCGAACCATGACTGGAAGTTCCCTTCCAAAACCCCTGCTGGTTGCCAGGTGACAGGTAAGGCAGGATAGTCACGACCAGTGGGGGCGCCGAAAAGCCCGAGGCCTGCGCTTCCATGAGACCAGGGCGCTGAAGTCCCGACCGTTCGCGGAATTTACGGGACGGCCCCACTAGATCAAAATCTGGTAAGCGGACCCAACGGTGAACAGTACAGCCCGGCGCTTGTGAGCGCCGGGCTTTTCTTTGTCAGAACGACGGCCAGCCCCGATTCAATGATCCAGTCGTCGATGCATCATCCACGGCATTCGAGGTCTTTTTGCGGATCTTATAGACGTGACGGGTTGCAACCGAGATCCGATATCTTGGGCGTCGCGTCAAGGCGGCATCGCCCTGGCCGTGATGTCGAACGGCGGCTCGTCGGAACTCACTGATTCCTCATGAACAGATGCCTCTGACAGATTGACACCATACATGCCCAATGTTAGGATTGATGTGTCGGAATTGAACGTGTTCCGGCTCCGCGTTAAGCGAAACCCAGCAGGAGGTGAACTAGGTTGCGCGTATTCGTTGTCGACCATGACTGGAAATTTCCGTCCACAACCCCTGCTGGTTGCCAGGTGACGGGCAAGGAGCCAGAGTCACGACCAGTGGGGGAAGGGAAAAGCCTGAGGCCCGCCCTTCGATGATGCCAGGGCGCTGATGTCCCGACCGCTCGCGGATAATACGGGACGGCCCCACTAGATCAAAATCTGGGTATGCGGGTCCAACGGTGAAGATATACGGCCCGGCGCTTGCAAGCGCCGGGCTTTTCATTTTCCGTGCGAACCTCTCGGCCGCGCATCGAATCTGGGTCCTGGGCGGAAAGAAAGACCGGAGCCCGTGTGTCATCCTGAACCACAGTGAAGGATCTGGCCCAACGGCAACAGTGGTTCCCTGCGAGGCCCTCGATCCTTCTGCTTCTGCGGAAGCATCAGGATGACAGTGGCGTGCGGGAAGCATCAGGATGACAGTGGAGTGC
>CAZPQQ010000006.1:72872-77875 GCA_964588665.1 uncultured Dehalococcoidia bacterium
GGATGACAGTGGAGTGCCGGAAACATTGTGGTGCATGCGGCGCGCCGACGTCCTCTCGCGAGTGACGGCGTGGCCCACATGCCACGATCCGCCAGGCCATCGCACAATGCGCATCGCTGGCACGGCGTATTCGGTTGCAGTATCATATCGGACGCTGGACCTGCCCTCATCGATTCGCAGTCTGGCGTAGTCACACACCCACTGGAGTCGAGCCATGAAGATCGTCGACCTGAAAATCCGCGAACTGGACGGGGTCATGGAGCATCCGGACCCGTTCTGGGAGGAGCGCCTGGTTCGGCCCCTGGACGTCTACCCGGCGTTTCGCGCGCAGGGGGCGAACTTCACGTCCAGCCTTGGCGACGGCAAGTACGCGATGCGATCGGTTTTCCTCGAGATACACACCGACGACGGCGTGGTCGGCTTGTCCGGGCCTTGCACGCGTCTCGAAGCGTTCATCATCGACACCCAACTGCGCGGCCTGCTGATCGGCGCAGATCCGTTGGCCACCGAATTGCTGTGGGACCAGATGTACAGAAGCGCGATCCATGGGCGCAAGGGCGCCGACATGCTCGCCATCAGCGTCGTGGACTGCGGGCTCTGGGACCTCAAGGGCAAGGCGTTCGGACAACCCGTATATCGATTGCTGGGCGGCCCTACTCGTGAAGAGATCCCCGCGTATGCGTCGGCGCTTGGATTCTCCATCGAGTTCGAGGACGTTGACCGCAGGGCGCGGGAGTTCGTGGCGCAGGGGTACCGCGCCATGAAATGGTTCTTCCGCGACGGTCCCACGGACGGCCCTGACGGCGTGCGACGAAACCTCGGACTGGCCGAGACGTTGCGCGAGGCCGTCGGCCCGGACGTCGACATCATGCTCGACGCCTGGAGTTCATGGGACGTGCCGTACTCCATCGAGATGGCCAACGCGCTTGCCGAATACGACGTCCGTTGGTTGGAGGAACCGGTGCTTGCCGACAAGCTCGACAGCTACGTCGAGATTCAGCGGGCGTCGCCGATTATGATCTCCGGCGGCGAGCACGAGTACACTCGCTGGGGGTTCAGGTCCATCGTCGAAAACAAGGCCATGGACGTTCTGCAACCTGACATATACTGGTGCGGAGGCATCAGCGAAACGCTCAAGATCTGCGCTTTGGCGTCCACGTTCGACCTGCCCGTCGTGCCGCACGGCCACAGCTCTCACGCGACAGCGCATCTCATCGCATCGCAACCGCCCACTACATGCCCCATCCAAGAGTTCCTTGTAAAATGGAACGCGGTGCACCAGTTCTTTCTGAGCGACCCGTTGGTTCCGCAAAACGGCGTCGTCCGCGTTCCCCAAACTCCTGGGCTCGGCCTGGCGATCGACGAGAGCAAGGTTCAGGGAGAGCGGGTTTTGGACTTCCGAGGCATGTAATCGCCTCCGTATATCAGACGCGCAGCATCTATCGGAAAGGAACCTGATGCAGATAACCGACGTTACGACCACTGTCCTAAGCCATTCCGGAGGCAGCCCGATCCAGGACGCCACCATCCCACCTCCTCCGGAGGGCGCCGGCGGCAGAAGCCAGCTCTTCGTCCACATCCGCACCGATGCATGGGTCGAGGGACTGGGCATCGGTTCTGCTTCGCCGGGCACGCGCGACGTCATCGAACGCGCCCTCAAAGACGTACTCATAGGCCAGGATCCGTTCCACACCGAGAAGATATGGAACGACATGTTCTGGCGAGTTCGCGGCTACGGCCGCAAAGGCGTGGCGTTTTGCGCGCTTTCCGCCGTGGACATCGGCCTGTGGGACCTCAAAGCAAAAGCTCTCGGACTTCCCCTGTATCGGCTCCTTGGCCCGTATGCCGAAGAGGTGCCGATCTACGGCTCCGGCGGCTGGACAAATTTCACCGAGGAAGAGTTGATAGCCGAAATGGCCGGATACGTGGAGCAAGGCATCCCTCGCGTCAAGATGAAGGTGGGCAAGGACTTTGGCCACTCGGAGCGGGAAGACCTTGCCAGGCTCGCGGCGGTCCGGAAGGCGCTCGGTGACGACGTCGCCATCTACGTCGACGCGAACAACGGCTACTATCCGAAACAGGCGATCTACATGGCCCGCGAGTTCGAACAGCACCAGGTGGGCTGGTTCGAGGAACCCGTTCTGGCCGACGACATCGAGGGTCTCGCCCAAATACGGGATGCGACCACGATTCCCATCGCAACAGGGGAGCATGAGTACACCAAGTACGGATTCCGGGAGCTGATCTCCAGGGGAGGCGCAGACATCGTGCAGCCGGACGTCGGGCGCGTCGGCGGCATTACCGAGTGGATGAAGGTGGCCCACATGGCCCACGGCTTCAACCTGCCGGTCGCCCCGCACGCGGTGCAGCTCGTGCACCTGCATCTGGCATGCGCAACGCCCAACCTGAAGGTGGTCGAGTACATGAACGTGGGCCTTGAGGGCGACAGGGTCTGGTACACGGATTTCCCGCAGCAGCAGAACGGGATGTGGGCGCCGTTCAAAGACCGCCCCGGCCTGGGGCTCACGCTGGACCCGGACGCGGTGGCGAGGTACTCGGTGTGACGTTTGTCAGCGCTCGACGGGCAGCGATTCGCCAGGCGTTAACCGCTTGAGGAGCCGGTCATCGACCTGATCTGGCCTTCGATGAAAATCTTGAGGACCGCCTCGTTGGCCACGTTGCTGAGGCGGCGTGCGATGTTTCCCCGCGTATCGATGAAGATCGTGGTCGGCAGGCCCAACACCCGGTATGCTCGGGCTATCTCGCCGGTGACGTCCAGTCCGATGGGGTACGTCACGCCGGTCGCCTCCGCGAACTCGAGCGCGGCGCTCTCGAAGTCCGAGATCGCGACCCCGACAAACAGCACGCCGTCGTCCTTGTACTCCTGGTAGGTCTTCTCGAACGAGGGCATCTCCCATCTGCACGGAGGGCACCACGACGCCCAAAAGTTCAGGACCACAACCTGTCCCTGCAGCTCTGACAGCCGCAGCGTTTCCCCGTCGAACAACGTCAGCTCAAAGTCCGTCGCCTTGTCCTCGATCTTGTCTCCTGACATGTGAGCGGCAATCACTTCGTCGGGAATGGGGGTCGGGGTTGACCGCCGCGCCTTCGGAGTCCATGTCGGCACGGGCGCGAGCAGCGCGGTTGGGACTGGAGAGGGTGTCGCGGTCGGGAGCAGCTTGGTCACAATTGCAGTCGCGGTCGGGACGGGCGTCCGAGTCGGCGCCGGCTGAGGCGCGGACGGCGGGCTCTTCGCGACCGCTGGACTGGGACTCTCGATTCGGTCGGAAGTCGCGGGGGCGTTGTTGTCATCGGCGCAGGCCGCGAGCGACAGGATCATCGCTGCTGCCGCCGCCGCTATCACTCGAGTCATGCGAACATCCGCCCTGCGGCGCCGATTGGGAATCGTCTGTGAGCCCGCCAAGCCGATCCGGCGCCGGCTCTCACCTTTCCGATCAGTTTAGCACGACGCTGTTCCGTCCAGATCCTCGGTTCGCGTCCATCAACGACGAGCGGCCGGTTCCGGGATGCTTGACGAACCGCGAAATGGGAGACGAAGACTGTCGGGTCCGTGCGGCTCGCCGAAGGCCGAACGGTTGACCGAGCAACTTGTGTCTGTCTCATTTGACGCTGTGAGTTCCGTACAGACGCCTAGGAAATTTGGGTGCTCGCCTGTCGTCAGATCGATTGGCAGTGTCCAACTACCGAATGTGCTAAGAACGTGCCGTGGATTGGCGGGAACCCGCCAACGCCGTGGCAGATACGGGACAACGCCGTCGAAATGCGGAAGTGGAAGTACGTGAACACAGAACTGAGGCAACCTCGGAAGCACTCCGAGCAGCCATCCTCATGAGCCATTGTGAGAAAGGCAAATGAATCCTAAGGAAGTTCAGATCGACGTACTGATCCTGGGTGGCCCTGAGTTAGTCAGGGAGGCGTTGACGCGGCGTCTGAACGACGAGCCCACGACTAACGTCATTGAATACGATGGCAATGGAGGTCCGATCTGTGCACTGTCGTCGCTCTCCCCGGACGCGATAGTGATGGATCTGGACGATATGCCCGTGGTCGATGGCATGTCTTTCTCGAATTGGGTGATGAGAACTCATCCAGCGATGGGCGTCGTCTTAATGATGCCCATCGGAGACCAATCGTTCGATGAAGATGAAGCGCATGAGGAACCCGATGGCGATCCGATGGGATTTGAAGGCGCCGCCGGCAACCTGGATGATCTAATTTCGTCTGTCCATGCGGTGGCATGGGGCGATACTCACATCGCCATCCATGGTTTTCGAACCAGGGCCAACGCATTGTTCTAACGAGTGCACAGGGCGGACCTTCGTCGGTCTCGTACGGCACCGCTCCGGTAATATGGAGAGGATGAGTCGACGGTTCAAGGTCCGCCCAACACTACCGGACCGGCGGGGAGCTTCCCTTACGTGGCTCCCCGTTGGCCCATCTCCTAGAATCGCCGGTTCGTCCACCCGATCCACGCTCCAGACGCCAACACCGAATCTCGCACGAATCGCCTTCACGAGCGCTCTTCTAGTGTTCTGTCCTCGAATTCGGCGCGGTACTTCGGGGACCCTTCGACAGGCTCCCCGAGTTTATCGGGGCGAACGACGCGTAGTGTTCCCGTTTGTGGTGAGCACCAACGCGTCGGGACTTCCAAGAACAGCTCCCCAATCGTCATTCTGTGCGAAGCCGAAGGATCTTGGCTGAATGCGACAATTGTCTCCCTGCGGGGCGCCAGATTCTTCGACTTCGCTCAGAATGACAGTTTTCTTACGCGAGATCTGCGGTCCTTCGACATCGCCTATCATCCACCTTGCGTTACCCGCCACTGCAATGTCCGCGGCGCGTACATAATCCTGATTGCATCGGGACTTCAAAGTAACAGCTCCGTGTTGATGTCGATTTCTGCGGCGATAGCGCCGTCCTGAGTTGTGAGTACATGGGGTGCAGGGGCGAAGCCCCGCCGGGTTTTAGGGTGTCCCTAGAAA
>CAZPQQ010000007.1:0-67155 GCA_964588665.1 uncultured Dehalococcoidia bacterium
CCATTTATTCTTCTAGGCCATCTCTTCTCTTACACCACTTCCTGGGACTCTACTCTGTTAATTTCAGGCCCAAATGTGTCCCACTTTCGCTGACGGTCTACAGACGGCAGGGGTCTGATTGCTGGAGGATACAGACGACAGCAGGATGAGACATTTTCCGAAACCCATCGAATAGCAGAAATATTCGACCCTACAACGGAAAGCTTCAGCCTGACAGGAACTCTAGTATTCGACCGTCAGGACCACGCGGCCACATTGTTGCCCGATGGGGACGTGCTGATTTTGGCCGGGAGATCACAGATATACAACGAGGTTGAAGATACAAATGTGAGTGGAACATGTCTATCTTCTGCAGAAATCTACGATTCTTCTGTCGGAACGTTCACGGAAATAGCGGGCTCAAGATTCAATGGGTGTAGCGTCTTGACCACTCTTCTCCAGGACGAAAATGTCCTTGTTACGCGGTTCAGACAGGCCGAGTTATTCGATTACCGCGAGATGACATTCAGCCCCACTGGGCTCATGGCAAGAGTTCGTGGCGCCCCAACCGCGACAATGATGGAAGATGGGCAGGTACTGATTGCCGGGGGCTACCCTGACCCGATCACGGACACCGCCGAGATATACGACCCAGCCACCGGCATGTTTTCCGAAGCAGGAACGATGAGCATGGCTAGGGCTTATCACAAGGCTACTTTACTTCAAGACGGCAGAGTGTTGGTCACGGGCGGATCGAATGACAAAGCGGAGCTTTTCATTCCCAGCAAGAGTGCTCGACCGTGAAGCATAGCGCCGTAGTTTGGACGGATTTCCGTGTTGCTAGCGACAGTGCGGTCGGAGATCAATGTAGACCACCAGGCAACTGTTGGCTCGCGGACCAACAGGATGTTGGCACAACGCCGTCGGTCCATGTGCCATCAAGGCCAGTTCAGGGAAACTATGGAAGGCGGCGGGTTTCGCGCGCGGTTACCGCTTGCTGGCGTGGAGGGTGATGATGCCGATTACTTCGTCGCCCTCGTACCGGATGATGAAGTCGGCAGCGTAGATGTGCGCCATCTCGGGGTTCGCAATGGTAGGAAGGAATGACACGCATTCCCGGAGCTTGCTACAGCGCCTGCCAGTAACGCCAGCCTTCCATGCGAATGATCCGGCCGACGTGCTCGTCGGGATGAAAGTGGCCTGCGGCGATGATGTAGTCTTCCGACTCCGCCCGTCGCAGCATGTCCTCGCGACTGCGTCTGCTGTCGGCCTTGTTCGTGTCGACGCCGGCACACCAAGCGGGCTCGGCCACCTGCACCTTGCTGTGCAGGGCGTCGCCGACGATCATCGCCTTCTGGCCTTGAGAGCTGACCAGAACCACGTGATGCCCTGGCGTGTGCCCTGGCGTCGGCAGAGTGGTCACCTCGTCGGTGATGACGTGCTCGCCGTCGAAAAAGTCGAGCATGCCCAGCGCTTCCAGAGGCACAACCGAATCTCGGACCCAGGGCGCGTTGGGCAGGTTCTCGGGCTTGATGAAGTGATCCCAGTCGGTCTTAGGCGCCAGGTATCTTGCGTTGGGGAAGTACGGCCGTGGAGTCGGTCCTGACAGGTCGAGGTTCCAGCCGACGTGGTCCGCGTGGAGGTGCGTGTGGACGACCACGTCCACGTCTTCGGGCTTCACTCTGTGCTTGGCGAGCTCGTTGAGGAGGTCTCCTTTGCGGTTGCCTCTTGTTGGGTGAGGACCCGGTCCCATCCCGGTGTCGACCATGATGGTCTTGCCCTGAGACTGGACGAAGAAGTGGCCGTAGTAGAGCTGAATCTTTCCGTCGACCAGCGCGTCGTCGCGATATGGCGCCCAGTCTTCCTCTGTTACGTCCGGGAAGAAATCGCTGGCAACTCTGGGCGGCGGGACCATATCGAGTACCGCCCCGATCTTCACGTTGCCGACCGAGAAATCGTCAGTCATCATGCGTCTCCATCCGTCGCCAGGATCTCGCGAATAACATCCTCCGAGACTCGAACCTCGGCGCCCGCTCTCTCCTCTTGGAGGCTCATGAAGATGCGCGAGTCTCGGGCGCCCCAACCGCGGTTGATGGCTTCGGTGATCTCTTGCAGCGCCAGGTTCGCAAAACGCATCGGTACGTCGTTCTCACGCCCGACGGCCACGGCGAGGTCAACGTCTTTGCGGGCGAGACGAAGGACGAAGTCGGGCGGGTCGTAGTTTCCGGGCAAGAAGTGCTGGGCCATGCTCTCGAACGGCCCTCGGCGTCCATTGGCTCCCGTCCGGACGGCCTGCCACAGCGCGGCGGGATCGACCCCCGCTTTGACGCCCATGGTGAACACCTCCGCGATGGCGCACTGGAAGATGTACCCTGCGCAGTTGTGCACCAGTTTCGCGGTGGCCCCCGTGCCGATGGGGCCGACGTAGTACGCCTTGTCGCCGATGGAATCGAGCACGTGCTTGTGCTTGTCGAACAGAGCCTCGTCTCCGCCGACCCAGATCGAGAGATTTCCGGTTCGTGCCCCTTCGGGGCCGCCGCTCACGGGCGCGTCCAGTACGTCGACGCCCTTCTCGGCCATGACCCCGTGGATCCTACGAATCAACGCCGGCGAGCTGGTGCTCAAGTCGAAGTAGGTGCTCCCCTCGGCGATGCCCTCGACGATGCCGTCGCCTCCGAGAACCACCGCCTCGACCTCGATCGGCCCCGGCAGCGACGTGAAGACGACCTCGCACTGTTCGGCAACCTTTCGCGGCGTGTCCGCCCAGACGGCGCCCGCTTCAAGATGAGGGATCGCGGCCTCGCGTCGGATGTCGTGAACGACGAGGTCGAATCCGCCCTTGATGGCGTTGGAAGCCATGCTCGTGCCCATGATTCCGAGACCGATAAAACCGACTTTCATATCACACCTCGATGCGTCATGTTCATCATCTGTTTAATGCCCGCTCGGATGGTAGTCAATTCAGTACATTGTGCTCACGACGCCTCGCCATGCTGAGCTTAGCGAAGTATCTGGCGCCCCGCGGGCGCCGCGTTTGTCGATCGACGAGATTCTTTCCACCTCAGGCGGACGGGCTCAGAATGGCGAGACAAAGTCGCAACGACGTAAAGCGTTGATTACCGCCAGACCGGACCTACTCGACCAAATGCTGTTTCAGCACGTCCTCGTCGAATTCCACGCCGAGACCCGGTCCGGTTGGTGGTGTGATGTAGCCGTTCTCGAACGTGAGAGGCTCTTTGAAGATCGTGCCGTGAAGCGGGCCCAGATTCGCCTCCTGTATCAGGAAGTTCGGAGAGCACGTGTCGATCTGGATTGCGGCGGCGGCGGCGATCGGTCCGCAAGCCATGTGGGGGGCGATCATCGCGTAGTGGGCCTCGGCGATGGCCGCGATCTTCTTCGCTTCCAGGATTCCGCCGCACTGGCCGACGTCCATCTGGATGATCTGGGCCGCCTGTTTTTCGAGCACCTGCGAGAATTCGTACTTGGTGACCAGCCGTTCGCCGGTGGCTATGGGAATGCTGGTGTGGGCCGCGACCCGGGCCATCTCGTCAACGTTCTCAGGTGCAACTGGCTCTTCGAACCAGAACGGATGATATGGCTCGAGATAATCTGCGACACGAAGCGCGCTGTACGTCGTAAGTTGACCGTGCGTTCCGATGCCCACCTCTATCTGGTTGCCGACGGCGTCCCGAATGCTTTCGAATATCTTGGCCGCGTTTTCGATCTCCCACAGCGGAATGTCCCGCGGGATCGGGTACTCCGGCATGAACGGGTCGAGCTTGCAGGCTGAATTCCCTGCCTCGATCAACTCCAGGGCTACCTCTCCGGCAAGCTCGGGACGCTCGCGGAAACCTCGGTTGGGCATGTACGCGTAGGCGCGGAGCTTCTCGTGGTACTTCCCGCCCAGTAGGTTGTAGATCGGCTGGCCTGCCGCCTTGCCCACAATGTCCCACAACGCCATGTCGAACGCGCTCAAAACCGGCGTCGCATGAAGGCTGGGGTGGCGAAAGTCGTGCCTGGAAGCGTACATCCGGTCCCAGATCCGCTCGATGTTGAACGGGTCCTCGCCGATGACGTACTGGCGACCCATCTCTTCGATCAGGTGGATCTGCGATTTCAGGTCTCCCAGATTGCGCGAGTAGGTGTTCCCGGTAATGCGTTCGCCATAACCGACAATGCCCTCGTCTGTTTTGAGTTCCAAGAACAAAAGGTATTTGCCGCCTCGGTACGGGGGCTCGTTTTCGACGACCATGGTTTTGAGATCGATGACTTTCAATGCTTGCTCCTGTTTTTCATTCCAGATGCTCGACTGCTCGATGCCGGTCTCGCTGCGGAAGCCGCTTGAGCACATGAAGACTTCGCCTCGTTCAGGTGAGACGTCGGCGCCTCCAACCAGCGTTCCGGGCCGGCAGTCTGGCACGTTATTCGCGCGTCACATACTTCCGTCGAAGTGGTTCGACAGGCTCACCACGAACGGGGAAACACCCACAACCGTTCGCCCCTTCGGTAATCTCAGGGCAGGCTCTGAGTCCCGACGAATCGGGATCCCGGTCTTGTCGGGACCTGTCGAAGGGTGGTCGCCGACCTTCCGCGTTGCCGCTTGAATTCGTGACTCTGTACACCGGTGACGCTCAACATCATTTTCGCCGCTGGATCACCTGCTCACTGAAGTCGGCGATCAGCTCTCGGGCCGCCTGGCGATCGACTGCTGAAAGCGCCACGTTGTTGATTCCGATGGCTTCCATCTCGTCCAGGCGCCGGTTGATGTCCGATCCTGAGCCCGTCAACGAGCGAGCCATCATCTCCGGGGACACGAACTGCTCTTCGCCCTTCTTCAGGTACACGTAATGACCCTCATGGGCATCCAAATAGCGCCGATCACCCGGAGTGGGCGGCGACTTTTCGTCTCCATATTGACGGATGTACTGGTCGTATTCCCCGGCCAGATCGGCGTCCACCATGCCCAGGTTTGCGCCCGGACCGTAAGCGCCCTCCCACATCGCGTGCACGCCGGGAAGCAGAGTCGGCCCCACGTTTCGGATCACGCGCTCACTGGTCAGCGTTTCTCCGTCGCGGAGCACGCACGCCGAGGTGAGCACGGTCACGTACGGTTTCGCGCCGTCTCCGCCCGCGTGGTCGAAGGTGGCGCCGGCGGCCTGGGCAGCTTCCATCACCCTGGGCAGCCCGCGGGGCACGCCGGCGCTCCTGCCGGTCGTGATCCAACCGTCCGAGATTTCACCGACCAGCTTTTGACCTCGGGGACCGTTGGCGGCGAGCATCACGGGTATCGGATCTTCGATGTTGAAGAACTCGTCCCGGCCTGAATTGGCCTTCGAGTGAATGAGGCGTATCCATCGCTCGCGATTGCCATCGCGAAGCAGCACATCCTCGCCCGCAAGCAAGCCTCTCACCTGCCGAGTGTATTCTTCGAAGTACGTTATGGACAGCGCGGGCAGCCCCATCGTGTTGCGTCCGGTGTATCCGGTGCCCAGGCCGAGGATCACCCGTCCCGGCGCGATCTTGTTGATCGTCGCCGCGGCCGCCGCGGTCACCGGCGCCAGTCGGTTGCTGGGGATGGCGACGAGCGTTCCGAGCTTGATGCTGTTCGTGTTGTGAGCCGCCAGGGCCATGGTTGCCCAGACATCGGAGTAGATCAACTGCGAATCGTAGAACCATGCGTGCGTGAATCCGGCTTCCTCGGCCGCTTTCACTTCGCGCCAGGCGTCGATATACGACGGGATGCCGATGCCGTAGTCCATGACTATGTTCCCTCCGTTGGCGGCGACTTTGACTGTCTTCTGCTGATGTTCGAGGCGCGTCTGTCACATGGCGGGTTGGTTCGCCGAGGTCCTTCGACGGGTCTCCACGGACGGACGAAACTTGGTCTGTCGAGGTCCTTTGACAAGCTCAGGACGAACGGGCGAGAGTGACTTCAGCACGAACGGACCAGGGTAGGCTCAGGACGGGCGGACGGACTGTTTTTTCCGTTCGTGGTGAGCCCGTCGAACCACAGGCCTCCGCCTCCCTGCTATTCGCCGAAGAACTTCCGACTCAGCGCACCTTAGTCGTATGCCGCGACGATCTCCTCTTCCACTCGCTGGAAGGCTTCGACGTCGCCTGTAGGGATGCCTCCGAACATGATCTCGTCGACTCCGGCGTCTGCGAACTCGCCGATTCGTTCGATGATGTAGTCGCGCGGGCCAGCCAGCGAGCCTGACTCTTTCGGCTCCATCAGCGGCCCCGCATAGTTGCCGTGAAGGCGGTCCATCGCTCTGTATCCGCGCGCTTCGTTGTAGCGTTCAGCCTCGGCCTTGTCGTCGGTGATCAGCAGCGGCGCCAGCAGCGTGCGCTTGATCTCCGCCGGGTCGCGGCCCACGGCTTCGCAGTGCCGTTCGAGCACGCCCATCTTGTGCTGGTACAGCTCCATCGACATGCCTCGGCCCGACCAGCCGTCCAGGTTGAAGATGTCGCCGTGCATCGCCAGCGTCCGCATGGTGCGTTGCTCGCCCGTACCGCCGATGAGGATCGGAATGTGAGGCTCTTGATAGCTGCCGGGCGACAGCGGCGCTTCGTCGAGCTGGTAGTAGCGACCGTTGTAACTGACCGCGCCCTCGGCGGTGAAGAGCTTGCGGATGAGCTCGCACGCTTCCTCGAACCTGTCCGACCGCTCCTTCATCGGAGGGAAGTCCCATCCGAATGCCTCGTGCTCTCGCTGGAACCAGGCCGCGCCAAGCGCCAGGACGAAACGTCCCTTGGACGCCTGGTCGAGCGTGGCGGCCATCTTCGCGACCAACGCCGGATTGCGGTACGTGTTGCCGAGCACCAGGTGGCCGAGGACGAGCTTGTCCGTCATGCCGGCGGCCACCGCCGTGAGCGTGTAGCCCTCGAACGCAGTGCCGAGTTCCTGCTCGCGGTCCCCACCTGGAGAACCCGGTGAAGGCGGCAAAAAGTGGTCGGCGAACCACAGGCTGTCCCATCGCCCGGCCTCCAACGCCTCGATCGAGGCGCGGATGTCGTCCCATGTCGTTCTGTAGCAACTAACCTGAACTCCGAATTTCATTGTTTCGCATCCCCTAGTTGTTCTTGCTGTTGTGATCCTCAGTTTTCACCGCGCTCATGATTTCGGGTGACGCCCGCATACTGCTCAGTGGCGGTCCAACATCCCAATCGAGAGCAGGTTGAGCCTATCACAGGTGTGGACAAACCGAAACTGCTTCGCCCCCCGGTCACGCGGGTCACCTGGCCGCGGGCCGGTCGGACTCGAACAGAGGCACCGTGATACATTATGCCCGGCGACGACGACAGCGACGGCATGCATTGTCGAGCTCGTGGAGGATCGCCAATTAACGATCCGGTATCACCGCAAGGGGAACAATGGCACTATCTGACGGCGCCGAAACCGAAGAGGTGACCGGCGACGCTAGTCAGCCGCGAGTCCCGCGAATCCCCTGGATCGGCGACAAGCTGTTCTACGGTTGGGTCGTCGTTTTCGTTGGCGCGGCGACCCAGTTTTTGCAGGGCACAATCAACCAGGGCTTCACGACGTACCTCGGGCCGCTGCAGCGTGATTTCGGCTGGAGCAGGGCGGTCCTCGCCGGGCCTCGTTCGATCACTTCGGTCCAGAACTCGATCTTTGGACCGGTCGAAGGTTATTTGATGGACAGGTTCGGGCCCCGCATCATGTCCGTCACCGGTGTCTTCATCATGGGTTTCGGACTCATTTTGTTCGGCCTGACGAACTCGCTGTGGATGTACTATCTGGCCAACGTCGTCATCGCGTTGGGCACCGGGTTCTACGGCATGTTGATCATGTCCGTGGCAGTCAACAACTGGTTCCGGCGCAAGCGAACGATCGCTCAATCCGTGATGCTTCTCGGCTGGTCGCTGGCCGGGGTGGTAGGGGTTCCGGCGGTGGTCCTAGTGCAGGCAGCGTTCGGGTGGGAGGTGTCCGCGATCGGCTCCGGCTTGATCATCTGGGCCGTGGGCATCCCGACCTCGATGCTGCTGCGCACCAAGCCGGAGCCATACAGATTGCTGCCGGACGGCGATACCAACACCGCCGAAGCCACGGTCGCCGCCGGCCGAAACCCCGTCGACGCGGAGCACGACTTCACCCTTCGGGAAGCCGTTCGGACCCGCACGTTCTGGTTCATTTCGGTTGGCTCGGCCATCGGCAACCTTGGCATGGGAACGGCGCAGATCCACCTCTTCCTTCACCTCGAACAAGGCGTTGGGTTGGAGCGAACGACCGCGGCGCTCGTGTGGACGGTCGCCAGCCTCTCGAACATCCCAGCACGGCTGGCCGCGGGCTTCTTGGGAGACCGATTGCCCAAGAACCATCTGATGGGATTCGCCATAACGATGATGGCGATTTCGGTCCTCGTCCTCGGCGTCGCGACCACAGCGCAGATGGCATTCGTATACGCCGTACTCTACGGAATCGGCTGGGGTGTCCGGACGCCGGTCATGAACGCGATGCAGGGAGAGTACTTTGGCCGGACTTCCTTGGGCGTCATCAGCGGATGGCTCCAATCGCTCAGCCTTCCGTTGACCATCGCTGCGCCGGTTCTCGCGGGTTACGTGGCGGACGTTCAAGACAGTTACCGCACCACGTTCATCGTCGTGTCGATCCTGATGATGGCGGGGGCCGCGCTCATGTTCATGGCGGCTCGTCCCGCGCCTCCGAAGCGACTGGAGCAGGGCTCATCGGCCGCCTGACTGGAACGGACGGAGTTTGGGTGGGCTGGAAAAGCCGTATCAACTGTGCAAGCGCGTACTCACCGAAAAGCATCCGGATTGGCTGCCTGAGTAGGCCGAGGTTGCCTCAGGGCAGGCTGCGACCGATCCATCGGGTGTTGTACTCCCGCAGATACTCCTGGCGCTGCTGATCGTCGGGATAGGACTCCTGATCCGTGTACGGATAGCTCGACATGTCATGGAAGGGAAGCGGGGCCACGGTGGAGCCGTAGGCCGTGTCGGCCCACATGTCCTTAACGTACCCGTCGACGTACACGAGGAAGTCGCGCGTCCATCCCTGGGGCAGCGGACCTGCTTCGTCGGCTGAGAAGCTTATGGCGATCTCCTCGCCGTGGTGCATGATCACGTACTGGTCGTCGGGCGCGTCCAGCAGCGGCGTGACCTCCCCGTACCTCGTATAGTACCCCGCCTGGTCGCCAAACGGCGCCGAGTCGTTGGGTTGGTCGTAGAGGAACACGGGCGGGTTGTTGCCGTCCGGCAGATGAAGCTTCGGGTAGCCTCTCCAGCGCAGATCGGCTTGTTCGGGCTTCAACGTAGTGATGTTCACCGCCGCGGCATCGGTCGCCGTGCTCACCCTGATTCTATCCCAGTAGACCTCCATGTTGGTCGCAATCCTGACGCGGTAGTCATCGGACAGGAACACGCCGGTCAGATCCACGGTCATCGTCTTGGGCAGGCCGGCTGGGAAGCCCAGGTCCTCGACAACCGTGACCCATCGGCCTTCGTCATCGCCCCATACCTGGAGGATCGGCGCCTGCAGGTTGATCCCGTCATCCAAGGCTTGCCGCACGCTTTCCGAGTTCCAGTACTCTATCCAGCTGTCCATGAGCAGCAGGACTCTTTCGGCGCCGGAGAGGTCTCCGAGGTCGAGAACGACAGAGTGTGATTTGGCAATTCCTTGGTACGGGAGGAGTTGAAACGTCGGATAAGTCCGGTCGAATTCGCTTATCGCCGGAAGGATGTCTCGCCCGCCGCCGTCCACTGCCGTCACGGGCAGCCTGGCGTCGCCCGTGACGTGGACCTCGAACTCGGGGAACGGCGGGCCCATCTTCAGCACCTCGTTGGGGTGGACCTCCGTGCCCGAAGGATGGTCCACCACGAGCAATCGGACCTGATCGATGTAGCTGACTTCCTCGAGTTGCTCGGTGATCCTGATCGTGTATTTCCCGTCTCGCTCCTGCAACAGGCGCCCGTCGACTTTGACGTACTCGTCGGAGTCGGGCTGATAGTAGGTGTCCGGTCCGACAAGGATGCCGATGAAACCGGCGCCCAGGAAATCGGTGATGAACGCGTATCCTTCCCCGTCCCAGGTGTAGAGCAGCGGACAGGACGACTTTCGGCCCTGCTCCG
Organism: uncultured Dehalococcoidia bacterium; assembly: GCA_964588665.1. Taxonomy (GTDB): domain Bacteria; phylum Chloroflexota; class Dehalococcoidia; order Lucifugimonadales; family UBA1123; genus UBA2160. Next base: position 10,087 of record CAZPQQ010000007.1, read on the forward strand.
TGATGGTCAGCGCGCGGTTCACGGCGACATCGTTGGGCCGCTGCCGAAGCCCGCTGGGCCAAAGAACGTGAACCATCCCGATCTGCTGTTGATCGCCGAGGCCGAATAGCAGATTGGGGCTGTTTTGAGACAGGTACCCCGATCCGCCGGACACCTCTCTCTTCTGCCGGCGTCCTCCCGTCTTGACCTCCACTTTGCTGCCGAGACCCATGCGGTTGCTGCCGTCGCCTACCGTCGTCACCTTGAGCCACGTGTTTCGGGCGCCGCCTTCGTTTTCCAACAGCATGGGGCTGGCGCCATTGCGGACGATAAAAGCGTCCACATCCCCGTCGTCGTCGTAGTCGCCCAAAGTCAGTCCACGTCCGCCGGCGCCGCCCACGCCCTGTAGTCCGACATCGGCCGTTGCGTCGATGAAACCTCCGTCGCCGAGGTTCCGGTAGAGCACAACCGCGCCCTCGGATTGGTCGACCACCAACATGACATCTAGATAACCGTCGTTGTCGTAATCGACAAAGGAGGCACCCCAGGCTCGACGGTCCTCGCCCGCCGCTGCCGCCTGCTGGAAGGATGCGTCGACGGCGAATGAGCCGTTGCCGAGGTTGCTGAGCAGCGACACACCGTTCGTCGTCCCGGAGTTGACTAGCAAGTCGACGAAGCTGTCGCCGTTATAGTCGCCGGCCGCCACGCCTCGGGATGCGGTCACACCCGATAATCCCGCTTCGGCAGTGACATCGGCAAAACTGCCGTCCCGGTTGTTGCTGTACAAGACGCCGGGCTGTCCGTCGGCGCCAACATAGAGGTCAGAGTCGTTGTCGCCGTCGAAGTCTAGGAACACTGCCGTGACGCTTCTGCCGATGCCGTCTAGTCCGGCTTCGGCCGTCATGTCGACGAAGGCGCCATCGCCTGTGTTGCGGTAGAGAATGTTGCGTTGGCCAGGCAGCTCTTGCGGGAATCGAACCGTGGCTCCGCCGGCCATTCCCTGTGCATCGACGTAGTTGGCGACAAACAGGTCGAGGAAGCCGTCGTGATCGTAATCCACGAATGTGGCGCCCATGCCGAAGCCCGCGGCGTCGATGCCCGCCTCGACCGTGATGTCGGTGAAGGTCCCGTCGCCGTCGTTGCGGAAGAGGACGTCGGGCCCGAAGTTCGTGACGTACAGGTCGGGGTCGAGATCGTTGTCGAAATCTCCGAAGGCGACGCCCATCCCCTGCCCTGGATGGCCGACGCCTGCCTGGCTCGTGACGTCGGCGAAGGTCCCGTTTCCTTCGTTGCGATAGAGGGCGTTGCCGGATGACGCCTCGGTCGGGCCGGCGTTCACGACGTAGAGGTCGAGGAGTCCGTCTCCGTCGAAGTCCAGAAAGGCGGCGCCTGAGCCGTAGTACGGGGCAACGTGTTCGCGTAGGTACCGTGGGTCCGACGCAATGCGCTGACCGGGCTCGAACTCAGGGTGTAGCGCGGCGCCGTGAACGACCTCAATCCCCGATTCAGCGGTGACGTCGGCGAACCGCACTCCTATGCCAGTCGATGCTGTAGCCGCGTCGCTCGGCCCATCGGGGTCCTCGACTGCCAAGGCGTATCTGCCTTCCTCGAGGTATACGCGTTGGCCGATCTCGTCGGCGCTTCTTCGGATGACGAACTTGTTGTAGGTGAGCATCTCGTTCAAGCCGCGCTTCTCGTCGCCGGCCTGTAGGAGGATCAGTCCCAAATTGTAGTGCGCCGCAGCTAGGGAACCGTCCACCTGAATGGCCTTCTCCAGCCGCTCTCTCGCCTCGGGGATTCTTCCGGTGTCGAAGTAGATCTTCCCGAGATAATAGTTGGTGTATGCATCGTTGGGGTCCACCCGCAGGACCTCGTTGAAGCGCTCGATAGCGGCCGCCTCTTGCCCCTGCAGAAGATCGAGTCGAGCCAGAACATAGTTCAGATGAACGTTGTCGGGATCGAGCCCCTCGACCGAGCTCAGCGCCTGACGCGCCCTCTCGTCGGCCCCCGTGTGAAAGTAGGCTATTCCCAGGTTGACTCGGCCGTAGACGTATTCAGGGTCAAGCTCCACGGCCTTTTGAAACTCCTCGACGGCGTCGTTGAGCTGGCCCATTTGCATCAGGTTGATTCCGCGCACGTTGTGGATGCGAAGCTGGTCGGCCTTATCCGGCACCGCATCTCGAAAGACGACGACGTAGACGCCGACCACGATTCCGGCCAACGCAACGATCGCGGCCAGCGCGATGTCTCTTTTCGATACGTCGATCATCTGCACGGGCCTCTCGCTCCGGCGGCGACTGTCGCTATCATTGCCGCTCCTTGGACACGGTCAGGATCTGGTTGGCGTCGACGCGACTCAGGGTCTGCAGCTCTCCGTCAGGCCAACGGATCTCGACCGAATCGACGAACTCGTTTTCGCCCAGTCCGAAGTGCACCCGGGTGTCGTTCATGGACAGGTAGCTGGAGCCAGCGACCACCGTCGTCTGCTGTCTTGCGCCGCCCGCATTGATCGTCACCGTTGCGCCGATCGCCTGCCTGTTGCCCGCGTCGCCTTTGAGATTGAGGACGAGCCACTTCCCCGCGGCGGCGCCGTTGTTCTGCAACAGCTTGACGCCTTCGCCCCGAGCCACAATGAGAATGTCCAAGTCTCCGTCATTGTCGTAGTCGGCGAAAGACGCGCCTCTGCCTACATCTTTCGTTGCCCACACCTCGCCGGCCACGTCGTTGACGAGGACGAAGCCCTCCTCTCCCTTGTTCCGAAAGAGGAGGTTTCGCATTGTGTCGAGCTTTGTCTTGTCTTCGGGCGGCTCAAACGTGCTTCCGTTGACCACGAACACATCCAGGCGGCCGTCGTTGTCATAGTCGATGAAACCGACCCCCCAGCCAACGTAGCTCAACGAGCTCTCGCCCACGTCGGAGGCGATCCGGTCGACGAACCTGATCTGATCGTCTATGGATTGGTCGGACATGTTGCGAAACAGTGCGTCGTCCTGAGCGATCCAATGGGTTATCCAGAGGTCCGGGTCCAGGTCGCCGTCGTAGTCGCCCACCGCGATGCCCATCGATCCCCTGGCGTCGGCGGTTCGGGCGTATTCGGCGACGTTCTCGAACGTGCCGTCCCCGCTGTTGATGAAGAGGGCGTCAGGGGATATGTCGTTCGCAACGTACAGGTCAGGGAGTCCGTCGGAGTTTAGATCGGCGAAGACAGCTTGCAGGCTGCGGCCCTCCGGATCGGCCACTCCCGCCGACGACGCCACTTCGGTAAACGTGCCGTCTCCGTCGTTGCGGTAGAGGCGGTTGGCCAGCGGGTCGTAGGAGAACGGATTCAGCGTGAAGGGGGTGTCGAGGCCGTACTGGCTGTTGAGCAGTGTGGCGGATTCGCCGCTGTCGCGCTGGAACGCTACATACTGGGGCACGTAGAGGTCGAGGTCGCCGTCGAGGTCGTAGTCGGCCACGGTCGATCCGGCAGGCCAGCCGCCCTCGATCGACAGGCCGCTCTCCACCGTAACGTCTTCGAAGACACCGGCGCCTTCGTTGCTGTAGAGCTTTTGCCAGCCGAACCCGGTCGTAAACAGGTCGATGTCGCCGTCGCCGTCGTGATCGAACCACACCGCGCCCATCCCCAGTCCCGTCTGCCTGATGTCAGAAGCCTCGGTCACGTCCTCGAAGGCGCCGTCGCCGAGGTTTCTGAAGAGCTTGCCCCGATCCATCGGGCGTTGACCCTGCTCGTCGCGCGAGCTGTTGACGATGAACAGATCGACGAAGCCGTCGGCGTCGTAATCTCCCCACGCTGCCCCGGACCCCATGTCTTCTGTCAGGACCGACGTCCTCACGTCGTTGAAGTGACTGAAGACAATGCCTGCCTCAGAGGTCACGTCGACAAACTGAACGCCGGCATCCTCGCTCCGAACGCTCCGTTGTTCGTCGGGCACGAATCCCGGCGCCTCTTCCACACCCGACCTACATGCCCCGGCGCCGAACAGCGCAGAGATCGTCAAGGCAACAAGCAAGCCCGGCCCTGCGCATCTATTCACTCTCGCCAATTGCGAAGAATCTCCCATCCCATGTCCCTACATATATCGTTCCGTCCGAGGCTACCGCCGGCGACGCTTCGATCGCCTGCTCCACGGGCACGTCTCCCAATCTCGTCTCCCATCTCAATTCACCTTCAAGCGACAGAGCATACAACACCCCGTCCCATCCGCCGAAATAGACAGTGCCGTCGGACACGACCGCTGGTGAGGATCGAATCCACTGGGAGAGCGGGAACTCCCATTTCCTATCTCCATTCGGCCCGAAGGCGATGAACGGATAGGACGCGACCTGCTGGGGTTGGCTCGATCCCAACGGGGCCGTTCCTGTCGTGCCAACGTATATGGCGCCGTCACGCCCCAGAGCAGGGGAGGCGAAGACCATGAGTCCTTTGCCGACGGCGACAGACCACTTCTCGATCCCGTCCGAGGTCAAAGCGTACAGCTTGCCATCGCCTGAGCCGAAGTAGACGGCGCCGTCCGGGGCAATCGCTGCTGGCGAGTCTATACGCCCTCCGGTTTCGAAAGACCACTTCAGGGAACCGTCGTGGTTCAGCGCGTAGAATGTCCCGTCGTTGGAGCCCACGTACACGGTCCCGTCCTTGCCGATGGAGGGCGCCGCCCTGACATAGTCGTCGGTGGGAAAGCTCCATGCTCGGGCGCCATCGGTGGAGAGGGCTTGGAGCGCCCCTCCGTGGTCGCCAAAGTAGATCGTCCCGTCGCGGGCCATCGCCGGAGATGAGAGCGATACTCGATGCGACAGGTCCTCGGGGTCGTATCGCCAGAGCGGCTGGCCGTCCAGCGACACGGCGTGGAAGGCGCCGTCGTATGAGCCGAACAGAACGGAGTCCCCGGAAATCAGCGGCGTCGTCCTGATCGGCGCCGGCGCCTCCACGCTCCATATCACCTCTCCGTTGGGGGTCAGGGCAAACAGGCCATGCCCGGACGTCTCGAACCTGTCCCCTTCCGCCGCCACGTATATCGTGCCGTCTTCTCCGATCGAGGCGCCGGCGAGTATCCGTTCGCCAAGTTTCTTGCTCCACTTGATCGCAGGCGAATCTATGGCAGGGGCTTCGACGCGGTTCGTGTGGAGGCTGTCGTGTCCGGAAGTACGCCACGCGCCGTCTTCGGGTTGAATCAGGCCTGCTTTGTCGAGGTCTGGATCGGGGGTCGCCAGACTCGCCGGGCTGGAAGTAGGCTGCGACTCGCCACAGCCCGTCGTCAATGAAACCAGGACGAACAGCGCTGCGAGAATACCCAGGATCCGGGCATTCTGGGCGCCACGGCTCTCGGAGAAAATCGCCGTTACCCTACGTCGGCACGGGGCTGTCATCACATTCGCATCGTTCAGGTCAGCCCGCCCCTACCTGATTTTTCCGGTCTTTTGATTCAGCAACTCGACTTTGACGGTTGATGACGAGAGGTCGGTAATTGGGAAGGTGAGTCCGCTGTTGTCGGTGGTCACGTCCACGAACTTCTGGTGGAACTTGCGCATCCTCAGGTTCGCGCTGACGGTGAGAGGCCCCTCAACGTCTTCGGGCACTTCCAGCGTGTAGTCCACCTTTTCCGAGAAGCCCGGGAATATGACCCGCACGTATGTCGTGCCCACCATGTCCCATAGATTGTGGAGGTAGATGACGTCGCCCTCTTCGTCGATGGGGAACGATCGGAAGTAGTGGGCGTCCGGATCGACATAGTTGTCTTCGCCCACCCATCCGGAGTGGAACAGCGTCCTGCCGGACGCGTCCACTACCTTGGTTTCGATCCAGGTCTGAATCAGGTCCAGCGGGCCCGTCGGGAACTCGTGGCCGACTTTTCTGTTGGCGATGACCACGGAGTACTCCAAGGCTTCGGCGGGCTGAACGGACTCGGGGGCGGCGACGTCCGTGGCGACGGCGGGGCCCTCAAGCCATTTGTCCTGAATCTCCGGCACCAGGTACTCGCCTTTCAGCCATTTCTCGGTCAGCTCCACCTGCTCTTCTTCTCCAAGAAGCCATGGGATCGCCTGGTTGGCCGCCAGCCATCGATGGTTCCGGTGCTGGCCGGGGTGCGGACCAAAGGGATCGCCTTCGCTCACGCCCGAGCTCGCTTCCTCCACGTTCGGCGTCAGGGGCATGTGGCACTCGATGCACACGATTGTCTCCGGGCTATCCGGTCCCTGGTTCCACTTGCTCTCTTTCCAGTTGTCCAGTTGGTTCTGGAGCCTCACCCAGCCGAAGTTGTTGACAGATTCGTCGAGATACTGCTTGTGACAGGTTCCGCAATACTCGGGCAGTTTATAGTGAGCTTTGGAGAGCGATTCTTTGTGGGTCTGAGGATAGGCTCGAATCAAGAAGCTGCTCAGACGCCCCTTGAGACTGTCCTCGTCTTCCAATTCAAACAGGTACCTCGGCGGAGGGGTGAACTCGTAGTTGGCGTTTCCTTTGGAGCCTTGGATCGCCGTTATGCCGTGGCAGACGGTGCAGGAGATTCCTTCTTCGGAGTGCGGGGTCTCTTGTCCCGTCTTCCCTTGCAGCTCCAGGGCGTCGGCAACTTCGGCTGTCAGACTGCCGGAGAGAATGGATACAGGATTGTGACACCCTCCGCAGTACCTGGTCGATTCGATGCCGGTGTCGCCTTCCATCGCGCCGGCCACCGCTTTGAAGAACATGTCGCTGGCAGACCAGGAGTGGGCGCTTGCCTTCCACTCGTCGTAGATGTCCTTGTGGCACGAGCCGCAGTTCTCGGAGCCCGCCAACACGTCGGCGTTGATCGGGCTTCCTGTGCTGGAGTTGACGTTGCTGGGCAGGAACGGTCCCTGACCGTACTTGAGTCCGTAATCTTGGACCGGCACACCTGTCGATGCTTCAGGACCCGTGGAAGCGAGAGCGAAGCCGGCTCCGACGACAAGCAATAGGACCGCCACGGCCGAGCTTCCTGCCAGCAACCGTCGTTGGGAGCTTCGCAACAAGGGCGCCAACTCCAGCGCCGCACGCCTCCTGACTCTTAGCCATGCCCGCACCAGGTGCCAGCAAAGGAGCGGCGCCAGGATGAAGCCGCTCCAGGTGTGGACGGTGTCTATCCAGTAGGTGATGCTGGTTCCGAACCACGCCTGCCACGTCAGTGCCAGTCCACTCGCGGCGCAGACCACGAACATCCAAAAGCTGAGATGCCCGAGAAGCCGGCCCCAGTCAAGGCGCTGCCGCCTTAGAGAGAGGTAGTGTTTCCAGAGATACCGACTGATGATGGCGCCCGCGACCAGGCCGAGAACGGTGTGGAGCAATACCAGCCATTGGACGGCTTTCCAGGCCCAACCCTGTGACTCCATGAAATCCGACGGCAACGGGGCGAGATATATTACGAGTCCGCTGAGAATCAGGTAGAGCAGAAGCCCGATTGCCAATGCAAGCAGCTTCGACGCCCAGCGGCGAGCACCCCCGTCAGGATTCTTCAACGAAGGGTTCACCTGAAGCCTCGTCGCCTCGTCGTCGGTCGCCGATGCCAGGTCGCCACTGTTCCGCTTGACGCTTTCGAGCCCGTCAGATCGCACTCGTAACTCCGGATCGATGAGCCGCAGCCGTCAGGCATGGTCGGCCTCGCATCGATCACCTTCCGATTCGGTTGCATGCATGATACCTTGCTCGGCGGTCAACTCTCCACTGCCGGAGCGTCAGGTCTGCCGCATGGGCGCCCACGCGCCTGGCAGCCGAGGGTCAGTCAGCGATTGGCGCAAACTGGGCTCCAGCACTTATGATGAGTATGAGCGTGTCTGTCGGCTTCCTCAGCGGTGTGCGGCGCCGCGATGACCGCGCATGCAAGCTTTACGATCTATCGTCGCCGATGGCGAACATAAAGAAGTATGTGGATGAATACATCCTGCCGGATATGCGGACAAGAGAACTCCGCTGAAGCTCAATATTGCTCTAACTGTAGATCTCGACTGGCCACGGGTGACAGCTCGGGCGGAGAGACGGCGGCGACGAGACGAATCGGGTTTCTCGCGGGCGCGAGGCGCAGACATCTGACCCTCTGGAGCATGGCCGTTGCGATCGTACTTGTCACGGGCGGTTGGATCGGCTACGCGAACCTAGCCTCGGCTCGTTCTTTTCCTCCTCCATCCTCAGACGTCAGCTCCGCCCCGGTGGCGGGAGACTGGCCCATGGTCCAGCGAGAACCGGCTCATTCGGCGTTCGTCACCGAGAGCGGCGCCGAGTTGACGGGCAACGTGAAGTGGCGCTTCGAAATCGACGCGCCCATCTTTTCGTCGCCTGCCGCCGTTGGGGATCGTTTGTACTTGAGCACCGGAGACAAAAGAATCTTGGCTCTCGACGCCGCCTCCGGCGACCTGCTCTGGGAGCACACCGTACTCGGCCCGGTGAACTCGTCGCCTGCCGTTGCCGGCGATCTCGTCTACGTCGGGCTCCGAGATGGCAGGGTGATTGCGTTGAGCCGGGAAACGGGTGAGAAACGGTGGGAATTCCAGACCGCCGACCTCGTTTATTCCTCGCCAGCCGTGTTCGAGGGGGTTGTTTACATCGGTTCGTGGGATGGCCGATTGTACGCACTGGACGCTGTCACCGGAGAGGAGCGCTGGAATTATCTGACTGGCGGTCACATCACATCAGATCCTGCCGTGAACCAGGAAGTGACCGCGGTGATATCACAGGACTGGTACCTCAATCTGATAGACCTCGCCACCGGAAAGCATCGCCTGGATTTCAGGCTTGCCTCTGTCAGCGGATCGCCCACAATCCATGAAGACCTCGTTTTCGTGTCGGACGAACGCGGGGTTGTCAGAGCGATAGACTGGCAGGAACGTGAAGCTCGATTCGAGAAGCTTTCCCGTCGTCTGAAGACTCAGCTTTTCGCTTTCGGCCTTACGGATTCCCTTCCATCGTCAAAGGGATTCGTCTGGGGATTCAGAAAGCCAGGTGAGCGTTTCGTAGGCACACCCGCAGTGGCAAACGAAAAGGTCTATGCAGGCTCAGCCTCCGGAAACGTCTACGCGCTGGAGGAGTTCACCGGAGAACTGGTCTGGAGTTTTGCCGGGGAATCCAGCATAACGAGTTCGCCGTCAGTGGTTGGCCAGACGGTCTTCGTCGGAGATGAGAGCGGCCGCCTGTATTCCATCGACGCACTCACCGGAGACTTGCGGTGGGAATTCGTGGCTGACGATTCCATTTCCTCCACGCCGGTTGTCGCCAACAAGACGCTGTATGTCTCTTCCCTGAGCGGGACCCTCTACGCCATCGAGTAGCGTCAGAGCTCGATAACATGGGCACCGGCATATTTTGACTGAAGAGATTAGAAATGTGGCTGGCTCTCGCGTACTCGGGCCCGACTAAGCTTCGGCGTCAGCGTGTTTTCGAGCTACCGACTCGATATCGAGATGTGTTGATCCGCCGGCACGTTCGTCAGAATGCCGGTCTCACCGTCCACCCATTCGACACGAACCTCGTCGACGATCGTCGCCGCGCCTACGCCGAAGTGGGCAATCCTCCCCGGCTCCTGGGTCAAGTAATTCGTCGAAGCATGCAGTTCGCGCATCTGCGCAACGCCGTCCACGGTGACGTACACTCGCGATCCGATGCCGTCTCGATGGAGCGGCGGTGTGCCCTCCAGCGTCACTTTGAGCCAGTGGTTTCCGTTCACCGTGTCATTGCGCAGCAACACGGGCGCTCCGGGAGTACGAACCGGCCCCGCGCCGTTGACGACGTACTCGTGGTTGTTGGTCAGGAATATGTCCAAATCCCCGTCGTTGTCGAAATCGAACAGGATCACTCCTCTGCCCTGGCCCGTGTCGGCGGCCCCTGCCGCCTTTGCAACCTCGTCGAACGCCCCGGCGCCCAGGTTTTCGAACAACACGGCGGGTTGGTCGTTGAACTCCTCTGGGTCGCCTTCTCGTTCGTCCTGGACCCAGCCGTTCACATGGTACAGATCCAGATCGCCGTCGTTGTCCAGGTCGCCGAAGCTAGCGGCCCAGCCCCAGCCGCCTTCTCGAACATTTGCGACTCCGGCGACATCGGAGAACGCCATGCCGGTGTCGTTGCGATACAGCCGGTTGCCGGTTCCCCCATGGCCCGCCTTCTCGACATCCGTCTGGCCGAAAATGCTCGAGACGAACCAGTCGAGGTCTCCGTCGTTGTCATAGTCGCCAATTGCCGCCCCCATGCCGTTTTCGTCGGTAAAGACGTCGCCGGCGCCTGGCGCCAGCTCGAACATGCCATCGCCAACGTTCCGGTAGACCCTCGACATCCCAAAGTCCGAGACAACCGCCAGATCGGCCAGACCGTCGTCGTTCAGGTCAGCGAACCTCGGAGCGAACACCCACAGGTCTATCGCGCGCACTTTGCGGAATTCGTACAGCTCCAAACTGCCTTGTCCAAGGTTGCGATACATGAACATCGGCGTAAATCCAGTCGACCCTATAAGCGTTGGCCTCGTTTGCGTCTGATTGGGCCGCCCAGCCGTCCCCGCAAGCGCATCCAGATCCGACGACGGGTTGGAGTCCACGTCGTAAGCGCTAGCTGTTTCCGAGTTCCACTCGCCCAGAGCCAACTCAAGCATCCCGTCGTTGTCGACGTCGCCCCAGCTCGGGCTCGTTGCCATCGTCTCGGGCTCGGTCAGCATGGTGGAGTCGACAATAAACTGCCCAGTTCCGTCGTTGATCAAGAGGTGATGGGGCGCCTGTGAACTGACAACTACGATGTCAATGTCCCCGTCGTTGTCATAATCCGCGGCCGCCGCGGCCGCTCCCACGCCTGGGAGATTGTCAGCTCCTCTTGCCGCCGTCTCTTCAGCGAACGTGCCGTCGCCTTGGTTCATGTACAGATGGCTGGGCGCCTCACCTCCCAGGATGAACAGGTCCACCCAGCCGTCGCCATCAAAATCCTCGGCAACGGCCCCGCCCATCATGTCCGCCGGTTCGGGCATGCCGGTGACTAAGTCCGGAACGACATGTGTGGTCGTTATTCCCGCCTGGCTGGTCACGTCCGTAAACCGCATGTCGGTCGATCCGTCGCCCGGAGCCAGCAAGGCGTCTGGTGGCGTGGCGCCGGCCGCCGCGTCTTGGTCGTTCGCGGTGGCGTACTCGGCTCGGAGTCCGAAATCGGGGCCGGCGCCGAGCGACACGAAAGCAAGCACAGCCAGTCCTCCGGCAGCTCCCAGACCCCACGTGCTGGCGCCGAACGCGGCGACAACTTTACCGGGCATCACTTTGGCCAGGCCCCAGAAAGTGATCGGCCCTCCGGTCGCGGCTGTGAACAGCAATGCGGCCGCCGGCGCCGTTCCCATCCCAGACAGGAGCAACACCGCCACCAGCGGAATCTCAAACAGCAGCGGCACGTTGATAGCGATGCCGAGCGTCGCGGCTATGAGTATCCCGAGGACGTCGTCGCCAAGCCAGGCGTTGACGGTCGCCGGACTGATCCACTGAATGGCAAGACCGCTGGCGAACCCCGCCAGGACCATCACCGGCGCGAGCCGGAGCACGTGACTGGCTGTGATCTTGACCCACTCGCGAAACGCCCCGCCCAACGCCTCGCCCCAGCCAACGTTGTCCGGGCCGGGCGCCTTGACATCTAGGGGCAGCATTTCGATGGCGTCGTCATCGCTGCGCGCGATCTTCGCCACCAACGGGCCGATCAAGATGGCGCCTGCCAGACTCAGTCCGATGCGCGTTCCTCCGATCAACGGTGCAAACACCATGGTCGCCATGATGATGGCGGGCAGATTCAGCGTCGACGACCCTTGCGTGATGGCCAGGGTGGTCTCCACGCCAGACCCTCGTCTGCGGAACGCCGAGGCCACGGGCACGATGCACGCCGAGCAGAGGTTCATGGCCGGACCGACGAGCAGTCCCTTCAGCGACCCCTTGACGCCTTTCGCCGACAGACTCCAATCGCCGGACTTTGGGAACAGGAATGCCTCCGTAATGCCGGCGACCAAAAAGGCGAATGTCATGCCCACGGTCACCAGCCTGAGGTATGTGGCGGAGAAGTCCCACCACCTCGACAGCAACGTCGACTCCGGCGCCGCCTCGATGCAGAAACCTTGGAAGCATTCGGCCACCGGCGATGCCGCCACCGCCAGATCGGCTTGGACCGTGTCCAGTTTAGGCACACGGTTGAACACCAGGAAGAGCGTTAAGAGCACGGCCAGCAGCGCCAAGCCGACCACGCGCCGCTTCTTGGGCTCGGTGTCGTAGATAGAGTGCGGGAAGCCGTTGATTGTCATTCGCTCCATGGGGCGCTGCTTCGGTCGGTCCGCATCGGTTTTATGGAAGGTCGCCTTGGGCGATGTGCTTTGCGTTTCAACGCCAGAGAAAGGGTTGTCCGGGAGCCATCAAACAGACGCAGGGGGCGTTTGCGGGCCAGATTAGGGTATAGGGCCGCCTGGCGTTCTGCGAGCCTCACCCCTGCCCTGTCGTCTAACGGACAGTGGATGAACATGAAACACGAGGAATGGCGTCCAACATCGAAGAGGAGTGGTGCGTCGACAGATCCGCACGTCTCAGGCGAATCGAGAAAGGCATGCCCGACGCACACGACCGCACGAAGCGCGCCGAGCGCCGCCTAACGACAAGGGAGGGGGTGCAGCGATCATTGTTGATCGCCATACCCCCTCCCGCTAATTACGTCTTATCCGTTGCCGGGGGAACTAGTCCCTGAATCCGGTCTCATCTTCCCTGAGGTCCTGGTCAACCCAGACGTACGCCCACCTGGAAGAGTAGTCCACGAATGCGAGGACGCGCTCTCCGTTGTGGTTCTTCAGCCAAGGCTGCCAGTAGTCGCCACCCAGGCCCGCGGGGGTCTGGACGGAGGCCGCCAACTCGAGGAATTTGCTGGAGGCTGCTTTAATCAGGCGCGCCTGCTCTTCTGAGTCGGTGGCCGTGAGAACGTCCTCCCACATCTGGTTGTACTCGGGGTCGTTCAGGTTCGACCGGTTCCACTGGTGGCCTACCCTGAAGTCGTTAAGAGCGTTCGGGCGACCGGTAACGTTGTTCGCGAAGAAGTCGAACTGCTTCTCGAACAGTCTGCTCTGCAGGACCGGGCCGTCGACGGGCTCCATGGTTACCTTGACGCCGATGTCGTCCCAGAATCCGATCGAAATCTCGGCTGCTTCGATCTGCATCTGGTTGGAGTTTGAGATCAGCAGGTCAATCTCGAATCGCGTGCCGTCCGAACCTCTGGTCAGGCCGGCTTCATCCAGAAGCGCTTCCGCTCCGTCTGGATTGTATACGTGGTAGTCCTGCACCGATTGCGGCTGCATGGACAGATCTTCGTAGTGCAACGGCCATTCGGGCTGGAGCGGGAATGCCAGCATGACGGAATCGCCCTCGAACAGCGCCCTCGTGTAGACGTCTCGGTCGATGGCCATGTTCATGGCGACGCGAACCTTGAGGTCGTCGAAGGGAGGCTTGTTCATCGGCATGAAGTAGCCGAAGGAGTCTTCCATAGCCAGGGCTCGACCCAACTCAGGGTTGGATTCTTCCAAAGTTGGCCTGTCTGACGCACGAACGCGCATCAGCTCGTCAATCTGTCCCGTTCGGAGGGCAGCCAGTCGTGTGGCTTCCTGAGGGATGATGACCTGAGTGACGCCGTCCAGGAATGGAATCTGATATTCCGTCCCGTCGAACGTATATTTGCCCCAGTAGTCGGGGTTCTTTTCGTGTTCGATAGTGCTGCCAGCGGTGTAGCCCTTGACCATCCAAGGTCCGGTGCCTGAGTGGTTCATCGGTTCGTCGGTGCCCAGTTCAATTGTCTCAGGAGCGTCGGCGATCAGATAAGGTCCCCAAGCGAACTCGTAGCCCCAGAAGGAGATGGGCTTATTGGTGTGGTACGTGACTGTGTCGTTGACTCCGTCGCCGTCTGAGTCGTCACTGGAGACGCTGTCCACGAAGTCGTGTCGGGGCCAGCGGCATTCGATGACGCGCTGTGCATCGGCCGTGAGTTCGTCAGCAGTAACAGCCCTACCGAAGGTGGGATGTCTGTTCTGCCATTTGATGCCTTCGCGCAGGTGGAAGCTGTATGTCAGAGGATCGGGAACTTCCCAACGGTCTGCCAGCGCGCCAGTCGCAAGCTTGTCGGTTCCGATTCCGAGCCTCGGCTGGAACGTCGTCAGGCCTTGGCCTGATGGTCCCAGATCGTAGTCCCCGATCAGGAAGTTTTCCACCGAGAAGCTAAGTTGTGTCTGCGCTTTGAATTCGCACATGTCCCATTTTGCGCCCGGATCGGACCCAAGAGCCACCCTCAACGTTCCGCCATATTCCGGGCCGCCTGTCGTCTCAACGACTTTCGCCGTTGTCTGCAGTTGTACCGGAGATGTCGAGACTCCTGCTACAGCAGGGACCGCAGTGGGCGCCGCTGGCGCTGCGGGCGCCGCTGGCGCTGCTGGCGCTGGAGCGGCCGGGGCTGCTGCAGGGGCCGGCGCGGGAGCTGGCGCTGCGGGAGCTGGCGCTGCGGGAGCTGGTGCTGCAGCAGGCGCGGGCGCCGCGGGCGCGGGAGCGGCTTCTTCGTCGTCCGACGAACATGCAGCCAGAACCAGAGCGGCGATCATCGCAACGACCACCAGTCCGATCCAGGACCTAAATCTACGATTGTTATTCAACACTTTTACCTCCACGGATTATGTTAAGTACCTAAACGCCCTTGCGGGCGACCACCTTCGTTCAACCAACGATCGGATTCGGGAAATGTCGAAGATTCTCCCAGTCTTGAATTCGGAGGCACAGCGCCCTAATCAAGCATTCGGATAGTATAGACCGCTCCTCCTACGGTCGTCAATCTTATTTCGCTCTAAATTCCCTAGTTTTGCCATCTAGCAGAGAATTACGCCTCAAAGGCCTAATTGGATTTGATCTCTACGAGAATTCGGTGAGAACCTCGCCATCAGAAACCTGGCAACAGCGCCAAGCCCTCACACGCCTGCCCGGATAGTCGCCCCGAGAACGGGAAGATCCGGCGTCTCGGTGAGCGCATCGCCCCGCAGCCACGCAAGCGCGTCAATGCAACCCTATCGCGACGATCGCTGGCGCCTGCGTACGGTGATCCTAGAAACGTCCTCCCGACGTGCCTCTCAACTTCGGATCCAGAAGGTCCCTCAACGCATCGCCGAACATGTTGCTGCTGTATACGACGATGCTCAGGACAAGGCCAGGCCAAACGGACAACATGGGCGACGAGAACAGGTGATTCATCCCTGATCCGCTGAGCATGCCGCCCCAACTTGGCTGTGGAGGCGGAACGCCGAGCCCGAGGAAGCTCAAACCGGCTTCCGCCAGCATCATGCCTGGCATGCGCGTGGTGACCAATACCAACAGAAACGGCGCCACGTTGGGAAGCATATGCCGCAGCAATATTCTCAACGTCGACGCGCCATTGGCCTGGGCTGCCTCAATGTACGCATTTTGCCTGATGCCGATAACGGCGCCTCTCACCGATCTTGAGCCGCCGAGGCCATAGGACAACCCCAAAATGAATACGATGTTCCACAGTCCAGGCCCCACGACCGCAACCAATAGGATAAGCAGGATGAGGTCAGGGAATACCAGCCAAGCGTCGATAAAACGTTGGACAATGAGATCGACTTTGCCGCCAAAATATCCGGACGGCAAACCGATGGACACGGATATTACCAAGGAGACCGCGCTGCCTACCACGCCGACGATCATAGAGATGCGAGCGCCGTATATGATGCGACTGAAGATGTCGCGCCCCAGGTTGTCAGTGCCCAGAAAGTGCTCGAACGACGGCCCCGCCAGAAAGTCTTGGCGAGACATTTCGTTGAATCCAAATGGAGCAAGTACGTTGGCGAAGACACCGGTGACGAAGAATACCAGCACGATGGCCGCTGAGGCGGTGCCCAACGGCTTCGTCTTGACCAGTCTGACGAAAAAGTCCATGGCCCGGCTTCGTTGCCGAAGCGGCCTCGTGACTTGCCTCGGCGCCTCGACTGGCGTCCCCGGGACTCTAGCTTCCTTTTCTTCCATTCTTCCGGTTCTCCTCTACCTGTAACGGATCCTTGGGTCTAGCAAGGCGTAGCTCAGGTCGGTAAGCAGAATGATTATGAGTACGAAGACGCTGAACACCAGCGTCACACCGACAATCACCGGGTAATCTCTGATGAACGCGGCCTCCACTGCCAACCTTCCCATGCCCGGCAGACCGAATATCTGCTCGATAATTACCGAGCCTCCCACCACGACCGGAACGTTCAATCCTATGACTGTGATCACCGGGATCAGCGCGTTCTTGAGCGCGTGCCTGAGAACGACTATCCTTTCGTTCAGTCCTTTCGAATAGGCGGTCCTGATGTAATCTTCCCTCACAACTTCCAGCATCATCGTTCGTGTCAACCTCATGTTGACCCCGTTGATGGCCATACCCAGGATGGCCGCCGGAAGGATGTACATTTTCAGGTTGCCGACCGGATCATCCCAAAGAGAGATGTTGATTATCGGGGGTGACCACCCCCACCACACGGAAGGGAACACGACCACCATAATTCCCACCCAAAAAGACGGAACGCTGATCAATAATATGGCGAAGCTGCGGGCGACATAGTCGCCCACCGTATCTTGTCTTATAGCAGAATATATGGCGATCGGAAACGAGATCAACAATGCGATAATTATAGCCAATATGCCCACTTCGGCCGTCACTGGCAATCTCTGGAATATGTGATCCTTGACTTCGCCTCCCAAGAATATTGCCTCACCCAGGTCGCCGTGAAGCAGAAGGTCTCGCCACCACCGCAAATACTGGATATGTATCGGCGCGTCCAATCCCAGGGACGCCTCAAGTTGCGCTCGCAATTCTTCCCGGTTTTCTTTCCCGGAAAGATCCATTTGGCCAACCAAAACGTCGATCGCATCGCCAGGAATGAGACGGATAGCGACTGTCGTCAGCGCAACGACGAGCAAAAGTGTTGGAATGGCTAGCAGCAGCCTTCGAGCTATGTAGGTCCTCATAGTCCGGTGTTACCCTCAGTGATCAACTCGGATCCCCCTAGCTTCAAGCTCAGGGATCACTACGTCTACGGTGTTTGCGTCCAAAGGAGCGCCCCACAGTGTAATCTTGGTTCCTTCACCGAGCGTGGACTCCAAGAATGGCGACAGATCAGTTATCTCGTTTTGCGAAAGTTCTACGAATGTGAGGTTTGGCAGCGACGCCAAAGGGGAAATGTCAACTATGTTGTTGCTGGTGAGATTCAGAATGGACAATTCCGTCATATTTGCCAGCGCCGAGATGTCGACTATATGGTTTTTTTGTAGGTTTAGTTCGGTCAATTGGGTGAGCGAGCCTAGGGCTGATATGTCGGCAACTTCGTTGTCTTGAATCCACAGAAACGTAAGATTGACGAGTGGAGCCAGTGCAGAGATATCGACTATGTCGTTCTGCGTGAGGTTGAGTTTGGTCAATGTAGTAAGCGAAGACAGTGTTGAGATGTCGCTGGTTTTGTTCTGGGTCATGTCGAATTCATTTAGATTGACGAGGTATTCTAAACCGGAGAGATCGGTAACATAAAGATCCAACGCCACGCCGAACTCGGTTAGTTGCGCCAGATCAGCGATAGCTATGGGACCGTAGGGTTGTTTCAACTTCTCCCGTATCCTCTCCTCGATGACCTCGTCCGGGAAGATGGCCACGTCTGCGCCTGCCGCGTCAGGCGCTCCGGATGGCTCTTCGCTCGACTCAGAAGACGAGCCACAGGCGAAAAGCGCGAGCACCATTACCGGGACAATGAATACGAGCAACCCTAAGCGACTCACTACGTTCCTCCGAAGTGTTAATGGCCATCGTCCGTTTGTTGAAGCATCTTTCCCGATGGAATTCGGGCGTCTCAAGACCCACCGAACGTAGGCGGCCCAGACTAGGGTCAGACTATACGACGGCCTACCGATGCTGTCAACCGACGTGCGATGCGTGAACTCATGATTTTTCGGCGTCCGTACAATGCCAACTTATGAAAGGTTTTTTCACTAGTTGATTGGGCGGGGGGCTCAAGCAATGATCAGGACAGAGCCGGTCGTTAATCGTGCATCGGAAGCCTATGGCGGGAGAACCCTGCAAATACCACGGTACTCTAGCAGTGTCTGGGCGTCCATTTCAAGTAATATCGTCCTTTACTGTCCTGCGGGGAAAGCGTAGCGACATTGAGCATCGGAAGATAATTCAGGAATGTTATATCCTGAATTTTATTGGATGAAAACAAAGCTCCATCTTCGGGTGTCGGACTCGCGGAATCTTACCGACTTCCGATTCTCAACGCACAAATACACTGCCAATGCACCTGATTTCCCGTAATATCTTTCACGTGAAAGATTGCCGCCTGCCAGTAGTTATGAGTGTGCACGAACGAGAGGCAATAGGCATGGATCAGCCCAGAATGGCGCGAAAGGCTTGGAAATTCCGATCCTCTCCCATCGTGCGCAGTGGCGCTAGGGGCCACCCGGCATCTCCTTTACCCCCTGTTGCCGCAGCACTCCGTTGTTGCCGCAGCACTCCGTCGCCCGTTAACGCATCGAGATCGGTCTCGTGGCTACTGACAACTGGCACGGTTCATGATACCGAAAGGCAACACCACACAGCGCACGACATTTCTCCAGGCGGCCAGTCGGGCTGTCGGTCGGCCCTCCGGCGGATAACCGTCGAGAGCGATTTGGTCTGAGGCTCGCGCTGTTCAGCGCAACTCGGGCACGTATCGCGGCATCTACTTTGGCAACGCGCCTATGGTGACGCGCCTTGACGGGCACGACCGTTGCTCGTAGACTGCGAGAGTCGAACTAGCCTGAGCGGCTTCGTCGGTCAGCCCCGCGAGTCGCCTGTGCTACAACTCTTTTCGATGGGTGTCACGATTATGGTTTCCGATCCGAACAACAAGTTGCTTAGCCTATCCGAGGCCGCCAGGCTGGTCGAGGACGGGTCGACAATCTGCCTGGCCGGGAGGACCGGCAGGGCCAATCACCCCATGGCGTTCGCCTATGAGCTCGCCCGACAGAGGGTTAAGAATCTCACGATCATCGCGGTGAACAACGGGCTCAGCATCGACCTGCTCTGCGGCGCCGGCTGCGTGAGCAGGGTTGAGTCGTCTTGCGTGGGCCTGGAAGAGTTCGGATTGGCCTCAAACTTCCGGCTAGGCGTGGAGACCGGCGAAATTGAGGTTCGGGAGTACCCGGAGGATCTGATAACTCCGAGGTTCTATGCCGCGTCACACGGCATGCCGTTCTACCCCGTCCAAGGTCTTTTCGGAACGGACATACTGAAATACAACGAAGACATCATCGAGGGAAGCAGCCCGATCGACGGGAAGCCGTTCAGCGCCCTCCCACCGGCGAAGCCGGACTGGGTGGTAATGCATGCCCCGATCGGAGACACGAGCGGCAACGTGGTGTTCTTCCTCGGATCGGGCTATTCGTCCCTTGGGGAACTGGAAGCAACCAGAACCACGCGGAACAACATCATTACCGTCGAGAAGATCGTACCCCACGATCAGATTTCGAAATACATCCCGACCCAGTTCCAGCGGGGCTACCTGCCTACAATCCCGGAGTTCAGGACGAGGGCCATCGTCGAAGCCCCGTACGGGACTCACCCCAGTTCCTCGACCGGCGTAACGGAGGCCGACAACGATTTCATTACGATGTATGCCGCGGCCGGCAGAGCCAGGTTGAAGGGCGACCCCGGACCGTGGAATGCCTTCATGGACAAATACGTTTACGGCTGTGAGACTCATCAAGACTACCTAAATCTGCTCGGCGCTGACGTGCTGGCCAGGGTAAGGGATGTTGGAGGCGCCCTGATATGAGCGATTACGAACCAACGAAATGGGAGATAATGGCCTCCATCATCTCCCACGAACTCAAAGACGGCGACGTCATGTTTCTTGGGATGTCGACCGGGGAGATCACGACGATCCTGCACACGTATGTCCCGGGAGTCGGCCTGGCCCTGGCTCGAAGGTCCCACGCCCCCAACTGCTACATCACGTCCACGGATTCACTTCTGATGGAGAGGATTCTGGGCGACAACATGAAGGTGATCTCGGCCGCGAACATCTACCTAGGCGAGATTGACATCGGTTTGTCATCCTGTGCCCAGGTCGACAAGCACGGGAACCAAAACATCGTGACCATTGGGGACTACGACAAACCCAGTGTCCGCCTGGTTGGCCCGATACTCCAGCCGACCCACCTTTCTTACATGAAAAGGGAGATCATAGCCGTCGACCATGAAGCCCGGAACTTTGTAGACAAGGTGGATTTCATCTCCGGCGTCGGACACCAAGATCTGGGGGACCTGTCTCGCGAGGCCATCGGATTGCCGGGAACCGGTCCGTGCATGATCATGACAGACCTTTGCATCTTCGACTTCCCCGCCGAAACCAAACTGGCGACGTTGAAGTGGACCTACCCCGGCGTCAGCGTGGACGATGTCAGGGAGAACACGAACTTCGTACACGACTACATCCCGGATAGGGTCAACACGGCGCCGCTGCCAACGCAAGAGGAAATCAGACTCATCAGGGAAGAGTTCGACCCAGACGCTCAACTGCTGCCACGCTGACATGCTCCGGTAGTCGAGTCCCCGGCGCGGGCTTTTCGGAATCGCTTGAGGAGCCTGGCGCCTTAGCCGAACTCTAGCTTCGCTGTCACATCCTGTGCCAGGGCGATCTGTTGTTTCCAGTGCTGGCGCGCCCCTTTCTAGGTTGGCCGCTGGCGCGCCCCCGCGCTTCAAGCTCGAAGCGGACCTTTTACACGCGACCATCCGGCAATTGCCCTTCGGAGGAACTTGTACCATATGTCTACGTCCAACGATCGATGCCCCGCCCTCTCCCGCATCAGGATCTGCGATTTCACCGGCCAGCTCGCGGGCGCGGGCGCAACGAAGCTTCTCGCTACGTTCGGCGCGCAGGTGATCCGCGTCGAGGATCGACTCAGAGAAGGCGGATGGGACATCTTTCGTGGCACGGGACCCTGGCTGGACGAACGCCGAGGCGTCAGCCTGGGAGGAGCGTTCAACAACCACAACGTCGAGAAGCTGGGCGTCACGCTCGACATGCGAAAGCCGGAGGCTGCGTCGATCCTCGCGGACCTGATTTCGGTCAGCGACGTGGTGACCGAGAACTTTAGCATGGGTGTCTTGGATCGCTGGGGCTTCGGGTACGAGGCGATGAAGGCTCTGAAGCCCGACATCATCTACGTGTCGAACTCGGGTTTCGGACACCAGGGGCCGTACGCGAGGTTCAAAACCTGGGGGCCGATCGTCCAAGCAGTGTCGGGGCTGACGTTTCAGTCGGGCGCTCCCGACATGCCGCCCGCGGGTTGGGGCTACTCCTACATGGACCATACCGGCGGATATCTGATGGCTATCGCGATTCTCATGGCCGTATATCACCGAAACAAGACCGGCGCCGGCCAGTGGGTCGACATGTCGTGCTCCGACGGCGCCGCAACGCTCAACGGGCCGGCGCTGCTGGACTTCACGGTCAACGGCAAACGCGTCCGACGACCGGGCAGTCCGAACAGCAACCGCGGCCAATACCCGAAGATGGCGCCGCACGGCATCTACCGCTGCAAGGGCGACGACAGATGGGTGGCGATAGCGGTCCGCGACGACGCAGAGTGGCCGGTGTTCTGTGAAGCGCTCGGACGATCGGACCTGGCGGCGGACTCGCGCTACAAAACAGTTGACGGCCGCATCGAGGGTCACGACGAGCTCGACGCCGTCATCGAAGCATGGACCTCGACCCAGTCGAACTTCGACGTCATGGAGGCGCTTCAGGCCAAGGGCGTACCCGCCGGCGCGGTTCAGCTTCCCGAAGAGCGCATCGAAAATGACCCGAACACGGCAGCGTGGGGGCTGTTCCCGGAGGTCGAGCACGAGCAGATCGGTCGCGTCAGAGTCGACGGGACGCCGGTGAAGCTCTCAGAAACACCGGCGACCGTGATTCGCGGAGCTCCGGTGTTGGGCCAGCACAACGAGGAGATCTTCGGAGGAGTCCTCGGAATTTACCCCACGGCCCTCGCTGATCTCACTGAAGTGGGGGTCATCTGAATGACTACCGGCAACGAACCAAGTGTGCTGGACGACATCCGCGTGCTCGAGGTTGGCGCCGAACTCGGCGCTTGGTGCGGAAAGTTGTTGGCGGACATGGGCGCCGCGGTCGTCAAGATCGAACCTCCGGAAGGCGACCCTACTCGAAGCTACGAGCCGTTCTATCAGGATAAGCCTGGCATCGACCGAAGCCTCTACTTCTGGCACTACAACACCAACAAGTCGAGCGTGACGCTGGACCTGACGACAGCCTCCGGCCGCTCGCTGTTCGAACGGCTCGCGGCGGAGGCTGACGTGATCATCGACAGCATGCCGCCCGGACGTATGCGTGAACTCGGCCTGGACTACGACGCAATCGCGAGCGCGGCGCCAGGCGTCGTGATGGCTTCGATCACTCCGTTCGGACAAGAAGGCCCCTACGCCGACTGGGCAAGCACCGACCTGACCGCATTGGCATTCGGCGGTCCCGTGTGGAACTGCGGTTACGACGACCACTCGCTGCCGCCGGTCCGAGGCGGGGGCAATCAGGCGCAGCACGTCGTCAGCCACTTCGCGGTCAACGCGATCATGATTGCGCTAGTACACCGGCAGTTCACGGGCGCCGGCCAGTACATCGACGCGAACATGCATGCGGCGCTGAACGTGACCACCGAGGGCGCCACCTACAACTGGCTCGTGGCCCGCGACACCGTGCAGCGACAGACCGGACGGCATGCGGCGGTGGTCCCGACCTCTCCCTCGCAGGTGCTGTGTCGCGACGGCCGATACGTCAACGTCGGGTTCCCGGCACGGACCGAAGAGCAATGGCTTCATCTGCTCGCCTGGCTGGACGAAGAAGATTTACTGGGGAACCTGGGAGAGTATCTCGACACGCCGAACTGGACGGCGATGCGGATGGGCGACCCTGAGGCGCTCGAACAGCAGCGCCGCGTGGCGGTGGCGATGGGCGCGCTGGCTGGCAAGACAGATTCGTACGACCTGTTCAGCAAGGCGCAGGGGCTCGGGTTCCAGTGGGGCATCGTCTACGCCCCTGAAGACGTGTTCACGGACCCGCACTTCCAGGCGCGAGGGTTCCCAGTCGAGGTCGAGCACCCGGAACTCGGGGACAGCTTCATCTACCCGGGGGCGCCGTACAAGTTGCCGGCGTCTCCCTGGGCGATAACGCGGCGGGCGCCGCTGCTGGGGGAGGACAACCAGCGTGTGTACGGCGACGAGCTCGGCCTGAGCGCTGACGACATCGCGGATCTGAAGGCTGAGGGCGTGATCTAGTGTTGAGGGAGACCGGGCGTTGTTTTGGGGGGGGGGGGGGGGGGGGGCGGCGGGGGGGGGGGGGGGGGCGGCGGGGCCGGCGGCCCCCCCGCCCCCCCCGCCCGCCCTCGAAGGTTTTCTGGGGGACGCCCCCAGGCCCCCGCGCAAGGAGGGCTTCGCCACCTTACGAATCCTCTGAACGGCTCCTCGGTGCTTGTTGACCTGAACGCTGGCTATCGCCACGACTGACCGTTAGTATCGTCAGAGGGGAACCAGCTCGAATCAGGTATTGGAGGCGTAAGATGGCACGAGTGCCTTATCTGGACCGAGACGATCTGGCCGAGGATGACCGGCACATCTACGATCGGATCGCCGAAACGCGAGGATCGGTCGAGCCTGATACGCCGATGCCGAACTCGTTCCGCGCGCTGCTCAACAGTCCAGGCGCCGCCGATGCGGTAGGTCGACTGGGCGAGTACCTGAGGTTCGAGTCAACGCTGGACCCTGTTGCTCGAGAGATCGCCATTCTCAGCGTGGCCCAACAGACCAACAGCGCCTACGAGTGGGCGCACCACGCGCCCGTCGCCAGGCAAGTGGGCGTCTCCGAAGCGGTGATCGAGTCCATCAGAACCGGACGGGCGCCCATGGGGATACCCGCCAAAGACGGAATATTCGCCCAGGCGGTCAAGGAATTGGTTTCGGATGGGACGCTATCTCTCAAGACATTCCAGGGGATCGAACACCTTTTGGGTCCGGGGGGAGCCGTGAACCTGGTGGTGCTGGTCGGATACTACGCCATGCTCGCCACGGCCTTGAGCGCCCTGGACATCGAGGTCGAAGCCGGAAAGAACCCGGGCGATCCGGGACTGGGGTGACGCAGCGGTAAGCCGGCGACAGACTCAGGCCGAACGGTGGAGACACATCGCACAAAACAAGCGCGGTCGCTCGAGCAGCCGTTCCGTAGGGGAGGGTTTCAAATCCTCCCGTGTGGTTTCGAGGTCGTCCGTCACTGCCCTTCGGGTACAACGTGCTCTCTTGTATCGCCGTGCCGTTCTTCCACGCCGCGCACCGGGAGGGTTTGAAACCCTCCCTACGACCTCGTTTACATCGCAATCTGAACCCTGTGGAAACACTACTCGCTACGAACCCTGCGCAATGGATCAGGACCCACACCGGGACGGGACGCCGGCCCGATCGTCCGATATCCGTCTACGCGGCTTCGATGGCGCTTTCGGAGATCAGGCGCTCCACGTCGGCGGCGGCATAGCCAAGCTCGCCCAGTATCTCTTTCGTGTGCTGACCCGTCACGGCGCCCAATGACCGGACGCTGCCAGGTGTGGCGGACAGCTTCGGGCCGATTCCGACCTGTCGCACGGTCTCGCCGTTCACCTCGCCAACGTTGATGACCATCTT
Source organism: uncultured Dehalococcoidia bacterium (assembly GCA_964588665.1). GTDB lineage: Bacteria > Chloroflexota > Dehalococcoidia > Lucifugimonadales > UBA1123 > UBA2160. The sequence continues at coordinate 34,793 of CAZPQQ010000007.1, forward strand.
TCGATGAACGTTCTGAGGGTCCTCGACCATCTCGTCGATCGAATACACTTTGGCGACCGCCACGTCGCCTGCACTCTCCAACATCGTCCACCACTCTTCCCTGTCCCGTTGGGCGAAAATGTTCTCGAGCTCAACGGTCACACGGGGCCAGTTGCTTTCGTCGAACTGGCCTTCGATCAGATCTTCGCGACCGAGCGCCGTGCAGAGGTCGACCCAGAACCACGGCTCGATGCAGCCGAGGCTCAGGTACTTGCCGTCCTTGCACTTGTATACGTTGTAGTAGGGCGCGGCGCCGTTGAGGACGGTGGCGCCCGGTTTCGGCACCGTGCCGAGCGAGAAGTATTCGGACATCATCGCGGCCAGCATGTAGCCGACCCCATCGGACATGGCGATGTCGACGTACTGGCCTTCGCCGGTCGTGCCTCTGGCCAGGAGCGCGCCCATGACGCCGACTGCCGCGTGCAGTCCGCCTCCCGCGTAGTCGGCGATGATGTTGTTGGGTATGGCGGGCCGTCCGTCCGGCGTCCCGATGCCGCCCAGGGCTCCGCCGACCGAGATGTAGTTGATGTCATGGCCGACCAGGTTCTGATAGGGCCCGTCTTGCCCGTAGCCGGACAGCGAGCAGTAAACCAGCTTGGGGTTTAGCTTGTGGAGCGTCTCGTAATCGCACCCGAGACGCGAGACGACACCCGGCCTGAAGCCTTCCAGGAACACGTCGGCTTCTTCGGCTAGCTTCAGCAGGATTTTCTGGGACTCCTCGTTCTTCAGGTTCAGCACGATGCTGCGCTTGTTCCGGTTCACGGCGCTGAACGCGGCGCGACGCCGGGCTTCGGCTTGGTCCGGCAGTCCGCGCGCAACGGCCATTCGCCCTCCGCCCGGTTGCTCGACCTTGATGACCTCCGCGCCCATGTCTCCCAGGACCATGGTGCAGAACGGACCGGGTGCCATACGCGTCAGGTCCACGACTTTAATGCCTTCGAGTGCCATTGCCATTTTCGATACCTCCGTGTGTTTGTTGCGTACGTTGTCGGAGAGTGAAGATTGCCAGCTTGGCCCTGAAGGGCCAGAGCACCCAGCCGACGGTGGGCTCGGTTCGCCTGGGGCGAATCCGCCTTAGGCGTGACCTTCAGGCCGACCCTGGCCCACCGATTATGTTGTGGGGACTCACGATGATTCCAGCGCCCCTGATGCTACCAGGTCTGCGATCTCGTCGTCGGCCAGACCCAGCTTTTCCTTCAACAGGGATTCATTGTGCTCCCCGATCAGGGCTTGAGGGGTGAGGCGGCCCGGGGTGTCGGACAGCAAGAATTGGAGTCCGTCGTATGGCATCGGCCCGCACTCGGTGTGGTCGAGCCACGTGAAGAATCCTCGGTGTTGTAGCTGCGGGTCCTGCCAGAGGTCGGCCTGATTCTGCACGGCGCCGGCGGAGATTCCCGCGCGTTGAAGCAAGCCCATCGCCTCGTGGCTGTCCTGAATCGACGCCCAGCCCTGGATCGCCTCGTCAAGCGCCTCCGAATTCTGTCTGCGTTCACTTGCCGTACGGAACCTCGGCTCGGCCGCCATGTCCGGCTTGCCCATCGCATCGCACAGTGCGGTCCACTCGTCTTGCCCGTCGACGGCGATCGCGAGCCAGGACTCTCCGAGGCCGGTGTACTCTCTGTCCGCGTCTTTGCACCTGTAAACGCCATGCGGCGCCAACGCGTCGTCGCCGTTGCCTTCACGTCCGAGGATGCGGCCGGTGAGCATGTAGTCCATCAGCGCGGGCGCTAGATAGTGTGTCGCGCATTCGTACTGCGACAGATCGAGGTGCTGCCCTTTGCCGGTGCGCCTTCGATACTCGAGCGCGGCGACGATGGCGGCGTACGCGTTGGGCGGGTTCACGAAGTCCGAGTAGGCGCCGTACGGCCCTGCCGGGTCGCGGTCAGGCCAGCCGGTCAGGTGATAGTATCCGGCCAGAGCGCCCGCGAGCTGCCCGAAGCCGGCGTAAACCGAGTGGGGTCCTGTCTGACCTTGCTGGCAGGTGCTGAAATAGATCACGTCGGGTTTGATGGCACGGACGTCCTCGTAGCCCAATCCCCACGACGACATGACTCGGGGGGTGAAGCTCTCGGCGACGATGTCGGGCTGCCACGTCTCGATCAGCCGCTTGACGATCTCGCGCGCCTCGGGGGTTGCCATGTTCAAGCCCAAGCCCCGTTTGCCGGTGTTGTAGTTGGCCGGAAACTGGCTGCGATTGATTCCAGGCGTGGCGTCCTTGAACGGCGGGCCGTTGCGGAGCACGTCGGGGCGCGACACGGACTCGACCCGGATCACGTCGGCGCCGTGGTCGGAGAAGTACTTCATCGTGATCGGTCCGACTCCGACCCAGGTGAAGTCCAGCACTTTGAGACCTTTGAACGGCATCTGCGCAGAGGCGTCGCCTGCGTCGGTCGTCGAAGGAGCCGAATCCGCGGGAGCGAACTCGGTCAGCGACCCGAGTATCTCGTCGTTGTGCTCACCGATGCCTGGCGCCGGCCTTCGGAGCTGAATCGGGCTCTCGCTCATCTTGATGAACGGTCCGAGATGCGTGAGTTTCTCGTCAAGCTCAGGATGGTCCAACCGCGGCCAAAAATCCCGCGCCTCCAACTGCGGGCTTTCGGCGATGTCTTGGACCGTGTTGCACGGCGCCGCCAGGATTCTGTGCCAGATGGCCCTGTCGTAGACCTCAGCTTTCGTCTTGCCGTCGAAGAAGCCCTCGACCAGCGACTGGATCTTAATGAATGTCTCGATCGTCTCCGTGTCGTCCTCGGCGACTGCTTTTGCCAGATCGTACCCGTCGAAGTCCATGGCGGCGAGCCAATCCGGGACGACACTTTCTTCATCCATCCACTGGACGATCGGAATAATCGTCCGGGGATTCATCAAGACGCTCAAGTAGCCGTCAGCGCATCGAAAAACCTGCCGCACTCTGAGTCGTCCTCGAGACCTGAATGCGCCCTCTCGCTCCACATTGTCGCGGTGCAGAGGCGGGTACGGCGTTGCGTTCATGAGAGTCCAGATGACGGCCACCTGCATCGACACGTCGACGTGCTGCCCTCTGCCCGTCATCTGTCGATGCCACAGCGCCGTCATGGCGCCCGCCGCAGCCTGACCGGCCGCGTTGAGCTCGGCCTGCGGGAAGCTGATTCGCACGGGCGGACGGTCGGGGTCGCCGCCGACGTACTGCATGCCGCCCATCGCCCACGCGACCAGGTCGGTCGCTCGGTACTGGGAGTACGGGCCCGTCTGACCGAAGGGCGTGATCGACGCCATTACCAAACCAGGGTTGATCTCGCTCAGATGCTCGTATCCGAGTCCGAGACTCGACATGTATCCGGGCGCGAATGACTCGACCACGATGTCCGCGTCAGCGACCAGCGACTTCAGCGCTTGGCTGCCTTCCGACGACTCGATGTCCAGCGTGATGCCGCGCTTGTTGGCGCAGTACGCCTCCCAGAACAGGCTGGTCTCGGCGCCGTTCGAAGCCGTGTAGGTTGGCGCTCGCCCTCTGGTCGGGCTCCCTCCGAGCGGCTCGACTTTGATGACGTCCGCGCCGAGGTCGCCCAACACCTTCCCGCACCAGTTGAAGCCGCCCTCGGCCAGGTCCAGCACGCGAAACGGCGAGAGCGACATCGTTGAATCAGGTGCGGTGAGGGAGTTAGGGGAGGAGCCGTCTGCGGGCATAGCGGTTGTCCGTCGGAATCAGAGTTTCTGCGGTGGATCGACCGTGCGATGCAGAGTATTAGACCGTGCAAGTGCTGTCAACTGAAGGTTCAACTGCCGGGGATGCTTCCTTGCGACAAGGCTTGTCTTGGACGTGTGGAAGGCGGTATGGGCGCGGAGGCGTGGCGATGACTGCCGAGGCGCGGCTATGAAACCGCAAACACGTTCGGGGATCGAAGCCTTATGCGGATCGACCGCTTGTTGAAGCCGTCGTCTCCTCGGGACTCGCTTTTTTCGTCCGCCAGACACCGCTGAAGAAAGAAGCGAGAACTCCCACCCCTACGATCATAGCGACAACGAAGTACGCCTGACGCAACCCGGTGGTGAACGCCTCGATCACGCCTGCGCCGCCGTCGGCGGTGACCGCGGAAAGTGTTGGCGCGTAGCCCATGCCGCCCATCGTTGCCGTGACCATGGCGGTCATCATCGCGATGGACGTGACGTTGCCCGAGTTGCGCACCAGGTTCAGGAACCCAGACATGACGCCGTAGCTGCTCGGTGCGACCGTGCTCAGCACGGCGCTGTTGTTCGGGGCGTTGAGCGTGCCCGAACCGAAGCTCTGCAGCACCATTCCGAGGATCGCCCACCACAGCGGCGAGTCGGATTCGAGTCTGGACAGCACGAGCAATCCCGCAACGCATACGGCCATGCCGCCGACGGTGAACGGCCGCCAACCATAGCGGTCCGAGAGCCGTCCGGCCAACGGTCCGGTGATGATGATGGCGACCGCTCCCGGGACGATGACAAGTCCCACCTGCGCGGGTGAGTAGCCGAGGACAGCCTGAAGATAGAACGGCATCAGGAACCGAACGGCGGACATGCCCAGGAACGAGATGTAATACGCGGAGACGCTCAGGCTGAACAGGGCGCTCTTGAACAGCCTCACGTCCATCATCGGCGTCGGCGCGCGCAGCTCCCACCACGCGAATCCGACGATTTGCAATACGGTCAACGACATTGCCGCCGCGATCCCCGGATGGCCCCATCCGATCCTCGGCCCCCACGTCATGCCCAGCAGGAACGACAGCAGCGCTCCCGCTGACAGACTCGCGCCAAGCCAGTCGAAGGTCTCGCGAATCCCCGTGGGTTGCCCGGTGCGGCGGGCGTCCAAAACGACCCACGCCGCTGCCAGCGCAACGGCGCCGAGAGCAACGTTGCCGTAGAACACCCACCGCCAGTCGAAGGCGCCCACGAGAAACCCGCCGACCGACGGGCCTGCCACGCCGCCGACCCCGACGACGCTCATCTGAAGGCCCAACGCCCTTCCACGCTCCTCGATCGGGAACGTGGCCATGATCATCGCCATCGACGTGCCCTGGGTCATGGCCGATCCGACGCCCTGGAATACCTTGGCCAGTATCAACAAAGTGACGTTTGGAGACGAGCCCGCGATTCCGCCGCCGATGATGAAGATGACGAATCCCAGGAGGTAGATCCGCTTGCGACCCACCATGTCGGAGAGGCGGCCCATCGGCATGAGGAGCGCGCTGATTGCCAGCGCGTATCCGATGACGATCCACTGGGTGGTCGTCAGATCGGTCTGGAAGTGGTCCGCGATCGAAGGGAGCGCGACAGTTACGCTGCCATGATCCGAAACCGACGCGAACAGGCCGATAGCTAGAGCCAAGAACGCCCACCACTTGTAATTCGGCCCCTGGAAGACTCTCAAGACCGGCGGCCATCCGTTGGCCTGCTCATTTGCTCCAGTCGCATCAGGTCGGCCACTCTTCCAGCCTGTGCGCCGCGTCCCAGAACATGTACTCGAACCGGCTTCCTGCCAGGAACGCTTCATCCATTCGAGCACGTTCCTCCGGTCGTTCGTCGGCCATGCGATCGACGAACGACCGGAGCCAGGCCGTCAGGTCGGCGTATTCAGGCGCGATGTATGCCTCGATCCATCGGCCGTACAGGGGTTGGCTTTCGGGCGCGCCTCGTGAGTGAAGCATCTGCCCGATCTCGTAATATCCCCAGGCGCAGGGGAGGACAACGGCGGCTATCTCGCCCACGCTGCCAGCGTACGCCGTCCGGATCATGTGGTCGTTGTACGCAAGTGTGGTCGGCGACGGCTCCGTTGCTCGCAACTCTTCTTCGGTGATGCCGAAGTCGGCGCAGAAGCTGACGTGCAGCGCCATCTCGGTGTTCAGGGTCTCGTGAATCAGGCGCGCGAACCAGCCCATGTCCTCGACAGTGGGCGCCTTGGCGACGGCGAGTGAGAGCGCTCGGCAGTAGGCGATCAGGAATATGTAGTCCTGCCGCATGTAGTATCGGAAATTCTTCAACGGCAGGCTGCCGTCGCCGATACCGACGACGAATGGGTGGCGCTGCTCTCGCTCCCACATGGAAGTATATTTCGCTCTGAGCTGGTCCGAAAACGGCGTCTCGCCGCCTCGATTCTCTGCGGCAGTGTTGTTTGGCATCACGCCCTCTCAACGAGAACGTCGGAGCCCGGCGGCGCCGACTTGAGCACGGTCGGATCGCCTTCGATCCGACCGATGACGTTGACCGGACTCGCGGGCCTGATCTCGCCGCCCGTGCTCATCGGCGTAAGGCCGTAGAACAAGCATATCGCCTGGCCCGGCGGCCAAAAGGCAACGGCGCCCATCTCGACGACGGCCACCGAGTCCTGTTCATCGGCAGTGAGGTTCGTGCGAAAATAGATCTCATCGCCCCAGGTGCTCCCAGAGGCCGTGATGGGCAGCGCATCCCACACGAGATCGGCTGTCTCGCAGTCGTTGAGCACCGCGGTGACCTCGACGCCGCCGGTTTCTATCCTGATGCGTCGTTCTTGCATGGATTCTCGTCCCTCCGAACCACCGATTCATCGGCATCCGAGCCGTCCAGCCCGCTGGAATCATGGTCTGGCCGGCGCCGCTTGACACAATGCCAGATTCGTGGCTTAGTATCTGCCGGGGTGATCAGTTGCCAGACAAAGCTTACATCATGGCCCTCGACCAGGGAACCACCGGAACGACCGCTGTCCTCGTTGACCGAACAGGGAATCCCGTGCACTCGGTGACCCGGGAAATCGAGCAGATATTCCCGCAGCCCGGTTGGGTCGAACACGACCCCGAGGAGCTGTTCGTGTCGTGTCTCGACATGGCCGAGGCGGTCCTCAAAGAGAAAGGCATCGACGCCAGCGCAATCTCCGCAATCGGCATCACGAATCAGCGCGAGACAGCGGTGGTTTGGGAGCGAGACACGGGCTTGCCGGTGATGAACGCCATCGTCTGGCAGTGCCGCCGGACCGCGCCGCTCTGCGAGGAACTCATCGCCCGAGGCCTCGAAGACACGGTGCGCGCCAAAACCGGGCTGCCCATCGACGCTTACTTCACCGGCACGAAGTTCAGGTGGATCCTCGATCACATCCCGGACGGCCAACGGCGGGCCGAGGGCGGCGAACTGCTGTGCGGGACGGTCGACTCCTGGCTCATCTGGAAGCTGACCGGCGGCGCAGCGCATGTCACGGACGTAACCAACGCCTCCAGGACAATGCTCTTCAATATCCGAACGCTGGACTGGGACGACGACCTGCTCGCCGAGTTGAACATCCCACGGGCCGCGCTCCCGGAGGTTCGACCGTCCAGCGACATCTTCGGAAACGCCGTTGGCGAGCCGTTCGGCGACAGCGGAATTTCCATCGCGGGCGTGGCCGGAGACCAGCAGGCGGCGCTGTTCGGCCAAGCCTGCTTCGAGCCGGGCATGGCGAAGAACACCTACGGCACGGGCTCGTTCGTGCTCGTCAACACCGGCAATCGACCAATAGAATCGAGTGCGAGCCTGATCGCCACCGTGGCGTGGAAGCTGGGCGACGAGGTAACGTACGCGCTTGAGGGCAGCATCTTCTCGACGGGCGCCACGGTCCAGTGGCTGCGGGACGGACTCGGGCTCGTCGACGAGGCGTCTCAAGTCGAAGAGCTGGCTGCAAGTGTGCCGGACAACGGCGGCGTGTACATCGTTCCCGCGTTCACAGGGCTAGGGGCGCCGCACTGGGACATGTACGCCCGCGGCGCCATCCTCGGCCTCAGTCGCGGTTCAGGACGCGGCCACCTCGTTTTGGCCGCACTCGAGTCGACGGCGCATCAGACGGCCGACGTGCTTGACGCGGTGAAGGCCGACACCGGACTGCCCGTGACTCGCCTGCGAGCCGACGGCGGCGCCACGGCGAACAACCTGCTGATGCAGCTCCAGGCTGACATCCTGGGCATTCCGATCGAGAGGTCGGCGGTTCGGGAGACAACGGCGCTAGGCGCGGCATATCTGGCGGGACTGGGAGTGGGGTTCTGGGACAGCACGGAGCAGATAGCAGCGCTTCGAACATCCGATGCCGTGTTCGAGCCTCGCATTACCGATGACCGCCGGGCATCGACCCGTCGCGGATGGCGGCGCGCCGTGGAACGGTCCAAAGGCTGGGCCGACGAAGACGAAACAATGAGATCGGAGAATCGAGACGATGAATAACGACATGATCATCCTTTCAGGGATGGTGTTCTACGGCTTCCACGGGGTGGACTCAGGCGAACAGGCGCTGGGCCAACGATTCATCGTCGATCTGGAGGTGCATCACGATCTCCGGGCCGCGGGGAAATCCGACGATATTCGGCTAACCCTCAATTACTCACGTCTTTTCGGAGCAGTGCGCGAAGTCGTCGAAGGGAAACCGGTGAGGCTGCTGGAGACGCTTGCGGACCGCATTGCGACAGAAATCCTGGACCGGTTCCCAGCGCAGGCGACGCGGATGCGGTGAAGAAGCCCGACCCTCCGATCAAGGGGTCGATCCTCGACTATGCCGGAGTCGAAGTCTACAGGCAGCGGCCGGGCTCGGAGTGATGCGTTGAGAGCGGATGGCGACCCTTCGACAGGTTCCGGCACACGATTCTTGACGGCGCAGAGCCAGCCCTGAGTCTACCGAAGCGGCGAACGGATGTGGAGGCATGGGGTGACCCTGCGGCGGGATCAGGACCTCCACGGGAGGTTCGCCCGGAACGCCGATTGCCGGTTGAAACTGCGGACGGTGTATGCAAGACTGATTCCACTGATAATCGCCCCTGTTTTTGCGAGGAAATCCAGTCGAATCCAACAACGACGAATTTCGATCGGCGCTTCTCATGGACCGAGACTTCGGAGAATGCGCTCCTTATGCAAGAATCGGGCGAGCTCAAACCACACTCAACCTTGAAATAGTTCGATATGCAGCGGCGTGAGGGCATTTGAGGGGGCACACGTAGAATGTCAGATAACTCCAAAGCCAAGACCATCGGGGAACTACGCGACAGCGGGTACGAGGTTCTCCCGGTCAAGCAAGAGGTCCGACGCAACCTGATCCGAAAGATCGAGGCAGGCGAGGAGATGTTCCCCGACATCATCGGCTTCGACGAGTCGGTGATACCGCAACTGGAGAACGCGATCCTGGCCGGTCAGGACTTGATCCTCCTCGGCGAGCGCGGCCAAGCCAAATCGCGGCTGATCCGGAACATCGTCACGCTTCTGGACGATGAGATTCCGGCTATCGAAGGCTGCGAGCTCAACGACAACCCCTTCGATCCGATCTGCAAGTCGTGCCAGAACCGGGTTGCCGAGCACGGCGACGACGTCGAGATTCGCTGGTTATCGCGCGATCGGCGATACTCGGAGAAGCTCGCCACTCCCGACATCACAGTCGCCGACCTCATCGGCGAGATCGACCCGATCAAGGTGGCCGAGGGCCGGTACCTTTCGGACGAGCTCACCATCCACTACGGGCTGATACCACGCACAAACCGCGGGATATTCTGCATCAACGAACTGCCAGACCTCTCAGAGCGGATTCAGGTTAGCTTGTTCAACCTGATGCAGGAGCGGGACGTCCAGATCAAGGGCTACCAGATCATGCTGCCCCTGGACGTGTTCCTCGTGTGCTCCGCCAACCCGGAGGACTACACGAACAGAGGCCGCATCGTCACGCCTCTGAAAGACCGGTACGGGGCGCAGATCCGCACTCACTATCCCAAGTCCCTCGAAGAGGAGATCGACATCGTCGAGCAGGAACACTCGAGCTTCCCGGACACCGATAAGGTCGTGAGCGTGCCTCAGTACATGAAAGAGGTCATCGCCGAGTTCACCTCTTTGGCCCGTCGCAGCCCTGAGATCAACCAGCGGTCCGGCGTTAGCCTCAGGGTCTCGATCGCCAACTACGAGACGATCGTGGGCAACGCGTTCAAACGAAGCCTTCGACTCAGAGAGCGGGCCGCGCCCAGGGTCAGCGACCTGCCCGCCATCGTCGCGTCCACCACGGGAAAGGTGGAGATGGAGAGCGTCGAGGAGGGCCGCGAGTACAAGGTCGTCGACGATCTGATCAAAAAGGCGGTGCTCAACACGTTCGGCAGGTACTTCAATCCACGAGAGTTCACGGACGTGCTGGCTCGATTCGAAGAGGGTCTTGTGATTGAGACCGGCGCTGACGTGCAGTCGGATTCGTACACCTCGAAGCTGCCGCAGTTGGCGAACCTGCAAGAGATGGTCGAACGCATCGAACCCTCTGACGACCCCGCATCGATCGCGTCGGCAATCGAGCTGATCCTCGAAGGCCTGCACCTGAACCGCAGGCTGAACCGAGACCAGTCCGGCGGCACGTACGTGTACAGCAGCTAACGCTCGGGCGCGGTAAGGAAGTTGCACAGATCGGGAAGCGTGCTGGACCGGCGCTAGGGTTCGACAGGTCCCGACAAAGCCGGGATCCCGATGCGTCGGGACTCACCCCGATCGGAAAACAACCAATGATCCGTTCACCCCTTCGGCAAGCTCAGGGCCAGCTCTGAGCCTGTCGGTCGAAGGGTCGCCATCAACCGCCCAGCAGCTCCACCAGCCTGGCTGCGTCGATGTTGCCGCCGCTGAGCACACACACAACCGTCTCTCCCTGTCGCGTGACGACCCTGTCGGAGAGAAGGGCTGCGTAGGTCGATGCCGCCGCGGGTTCGGCCAGCACTTTGCCTCGCTCCAAGATCAGCTTCATCGCGCGAACGATCTCAGCGTCGTTCACGGTGACGACGCCGTCGACGAACGCCTGAACGTGGTTCAGGTTGTGCTGGCCCACGAACGGCGCGGCGAGACCGTCGGCCACCGTGCCCACGGCGTCGAGGTGCACCGGCTGGCCTTCCTGCAAAGCCAATGTCATGCCGAGCGCGCCCTCGGGCTCCACTCCGATGACTTTCACGTGCGGGTGGCTCGCTTTGATCGCCGCCGCGACCCCCGAGATCAGTCCGCCGCCGCCGATCCCGACGATCACCGTGTCGATTTCCGGCACGTCTTCGAGGACTTCCATACCCAACGTCCCAGTTCCGGCGATGGTGTTCAGGTCGTCGAACGGATGCACCATCGTCATGCCGCGCTCCTCTTGGAGCGACAGGGTCGTCGCCAACAGATCCCCGTCAGTGAGGATGACCTCGCTGCCGTACTCTCGGGTTGCCGTGACTTTGCTTTCGACGGCGTTGGCGGGCATGACGGTCGTGGAGGCGATGCCCTCGCTGTTCGCGGCGTACGCGAGCGCCTGGGCGTGGTTGCCCGCCGACAGCGAGATGACGCCAGCGGCGCGCTCGTCGGGCGACAGGCTGTGCATCTTGTTGAGCACTCCCCTAGGTTTGAACGACCCGGTTACCTGGAACATCTCGAGCTTGAAGAACAACTCGACGTCCGCGAGTTCGCCGAGATACTCGGATCGGGCGACGGGCGTGTGCCGAAGATGGGGCTCGATTACCCGCCGGGCGGCGTTGATCTGCACCGCTCCAACGAGCGGACGGGTGTCGTTATCCATATGGTATCCTCGTCGTGTTTTCTGAATTCACATCGCTCAATCGGAGGCTCATGATGCCCGGTCAAGTACGGTCCATCGTCAACACAAAGTCCGCTCCCCAACCGGTTCAGGCCTACTCGCAGGCGGTCCGGGTGTCCGGAGGCAGCTTGCTGTTCGTGTCCGGACAGGTGGCGGCGGACCTGAACGGCGCCGTTGTCGGCGTCGGAGACGCCGCCGCCCAGACCAAGCAGGCGCTGGCCAACATCCAGGCGATCCTCGCGAGCCAGGGCGCCGAAATGACCGACGTCGTCGAGTTCACGACGTACGTGGTCGGCCGAGAATCAGTCGCCGGGTACATGGCCGGCCGCTCCGAAGTCTTCCCAGACATGTATCCTGACGGCGATTTTCCGGCGAACACCGTCTTGGTCATCAGCGGCCTCGCCCGGGAGGATTTCCTGGTCGAGATCAGCGCCGTCGCCGCCCTGCGATAGGCTGACATCGTCAGGATCACCCGACGACCAACCGTCAGGTCGATTCTAGCGGAACTGCAGGTGAATGTGCTCGCCATGAGCATGCTCAGGTGATCGCCATGAACAGGTTCTGGCACCTGCCGTGATTAGGTTCTGGTGCCCGCCGTCGATACTAGTTATTCCGTTCGTGGTGAGCCCGTCGAACCACTCCGACGATTCACCCCGATTCGCGATCCAATCCACGTGTTTTCGATGCAGCGCGCCAGCAACGTCTATCAGATCGCCATGGTCGGCGCGTCGAGGTCCTTCGACAGGCTCAGGACGAACGGTTTAGGGTGGCGCCTCACCCTAGGATTTGGAGGGATTCCCGGCACAGCCAATGGCTTTGCAGCAGCCAGGACTGCGTCACACCTCGACTTGTCAGCTATCCCGCGTGCGGACGGACCCATGTCTCGGACCAGGCGATGCAGCAGGTCGTGGTCTCTTTGTCGCCCCGAATGTCGGGGAACGGCCTGCCCCCCGCGACCAACCCGTTCAGCGTTAGCTGCGCGCGCCTCGCCGGCAGGAAGCAACTGTAAACGCCGAGCGGCCTTCCGGGAATGTCGCCGGGCGCCACCCTCAGAACGAACGGCTCCGCGAAATCGTACCAGGTCAGGTTGACCGATTCCTCTTCGCTCTGCACCATCTCGGTCCAGAACGCCCTGCCGTCCCCGGTCTTCGTGAATATGGCGTCGGATACCGGGATGTCCTGATCGGAGAATTCAGGGAACAGCATCGACTCGATCTCGTCCTGAAGCCAACGAGCCAACGCGATGTTGTCCGCGAAGATGCTGACGGCGCCGTCCGTAACATCGCTTTTGAGAAACAGCACGTGACCGGCGCCGGCCGGCGACCAGAGCACGCGCCAGTGGCTCGCCCGGGTCGTAAGCGGGCCATCGGGAGTCTCCGCCAGTCTGATGAACGAGTTCTCGCCCGTCATCCGCACTTCGTTGGGATCGGTTTGGCTAGTCACCGCTCGCCTCCTTTTCAATCGTCGTTGGTTTCTTGCCCGCGCTTTGGCTCTTCGCGCGTCTGGCGGCTCTTTCCATCCCGGCCCTGGAAGGGCAACCCCAGGCCAGTGCGCACTCGCCGCATCTGGGCCTCTGAGCCTTGCACACCTGCCTGCCGTGATAGATCAAATACATGTGGAACGGAAGCACGTCCTCGGGAGGAACCTTCGCTTCGAGCACGTCATGGGCCTTGTCAGCCGATACCTTCGATCCCACCAGACCCAGTCGCTTCGAAACCCGATGGACGTGAGTGTCGACGGGCATCGCCGGCATGCCCAACGCGAAGCACAGGATGATCGCCGCGGTTTTGGGACCGACGCCTGGCAGTCTCTTCAGCCACGCCTTCGCCTCGCCAAGGGGCATCTCAGCCAGGAACGAAAGGTCATACGAGCCAACCTCTTCTTTTACCTGGATGAGGATCTCTTTGATCCTGACGGACTTCTGAGCGGCCAGTCCGCCCCTGCGAATCGCGTCTTCGATCTTCGAGGGAGGCGCTGCCGCGATAGAGTCCAACGACTCGAACGTCGCCATGAGGTTGTCGTACGCGCGAGTTGAGTTGACGTCGGAGGTATGTTGGGAAAGCATCGTGTAGACCAACTCTTCCGCCGGATTGTATCTCGGCGTCCTCTCGATGGGTCCGTGGATCGGACCCAACAACTCCATGATGTCGGGAACTTTCACCCGTCGCCTTCCACCACTCGTCATGTCGGTCACAATTCCTCTCACCGCCGCCAATCCGGCGGGTCCGTGTTGCCCCGCTCAGATTATATGGCACGCCATCGACAAATCCCAGGTGAAACTTGACAAATCGCCACGGGCTGACTAAGTTCAAAGTGAGCGGCGGCGCGAGTTCGGGGCCTTCAAATACGTTGAATTCTCCCCACCTAGGGCGCCGTCTTCTGGCATACTGAATAACATACAACTGCTCTCCGTCTCCACGGAGAGTCAAGAACTCGAACAGGCTGAGCGGAGTGCGACGCGGTGACCCTACAGCAATACGTTTCCGAGCTGTCAGACCCAGACGCATCCATCGACCATCCCGGACTGCTCCAGTTGTCGAGCCTGAGCAACGCTGAGGTTCGCGAAGTGATGTCCGTGTGGTCCGGGATCTCGACGCAACGCCGCTGCGAGATCCTCCAGTGGCTGACCGAGCTCGCCGACGACAACCTCAAGTTGGACTTCACGGCGGTGTACCGGGCCTGTCTACGCGACATGGACGACGACGTCAGAGCCAACGCGGCCCGCGGAGTCTCGGACTGCGACGACCGCACGATCATCCGCCCTCTAATCGAAATCTTACTCAAAGACAAATCGGCGGATGTCAGAGCCGAGGCTGCGACCTCCTTGGGTAAGTTCGCGGAGTTCGCGCAAGAAGGCAAAGTCCTGCGCCGAGACGGCGAGAAGATTCGCACCGCTCTGCTGGAGGTGATCGGCAGAAGCGGCGAGAGCATGGAGTCTCGACGTCGGGCCATCGAAGCGGTCGCCAGCTTCAACTCGCCCCAGGTCGAGGACATAATCCGCGAGGCGTATTACGACGGCGACCTCAAGCTGAAGCAGAGCGCTGTTTTCGCGATGGGCCGGAGCTCTGACTCCCGGTGGCTCCCCATCGTGATCCAGGACACTAGAAACGAGGAACCGTCCATCCGTTTCGAGGCTGCCAACGCCTGCGGATACCTCGGAGACGCCGTGACCGTTCCTCATCTGATCGCTATTCTCGAGGATGACGATGCGCAGGTGCAGCTTGCCGCCGTCAAATCCCTGGGACTGATCGGCGGAAGCCTTGCCAAACGCGCGCTGATTCAGTGCCTGACCATCGGCGACGAGACGATCGAGGAGGCAGCTACAGCGGCTCTCGGATCGATCGAATTCGATGAAGACCCGCTGGGGTTCACCTTCGAGCCCTGATTCCCGGTTCAACACCCCTCTTAATCAGACGCCCTGATCCTCGAGAACGGCAATTCCTCAGTCGCCAGCCTTTGCATGTCGTGCTGCGCCCGCCGAACCTGATCGACGCCCGCCTATGCTAGAATCGAACCGATTCCGTCCGCGTGCGGCGCTGGATCGGGCAACTCGGTGGTTGACGTCGAGATCGATCCTCACCGCCCGCACCGTTCGCAGGTTCCGCGAGAGCCCCCGTAGTCTCGATCCGCGGTCAATATCCGAGGAAGGCGATAGATGAACCCATACGTTTCCGCACAGATTGCGTCGCTCGTGGAAGGGCTCCGTTTGCTGGAGGTCTATGTCACCGCGCCACTGGCTCTCCACACAGACATCCGGATGATGCGGGAGTCGCTTCCCTTCCCTCTGGCCGAGGAACTCTCTCGCGATGAGACATCGTTGCGACGTCAAGCACACGCTGAGCTCACCGACGACCGCACGGGCCTGGCGCTCGACGCCATCTCAGCGATCAGAGCGACGGCTCACACACTGATGGGGATAGGCGGGGATTCGAATTCGGCGTTGGACGAGTCGTGGTTGAGGCGCGCGCGGCTGGTGCTGCATCGGGCAGAGCAACAAGTGAGTGCCGATGTCAGAAGCGCCATGGCTCGCAAGGTGACCGGCATCTACGTGATTGTCGATCCGGAGGCCACGCAAGACCGACCCGTCGAAGAGGTTGCCCGCGCGACCCTCGAAGGCGGCGCCCGGGTGATTCAGCTTCGAAGCAAAGTGGACGACAAGAAGATCGCACTGGAACAGGCCGTAGCGATCAAAGCGATGTGCGACGAGCACGACGCGGTGTTTTTCGTCAACGACGATGCCGACGTCGCCCGAGCCGCCAACGCCCACGGCCTTCATATCGGGCAGACCGACCTGCCGACTGAAGCGTCCAGAATGGTCATTACCCAAAGGCAAATCATCGGCCGGTCCAACAACGGCCTCGAACAGGCGTTGGAGTCCCATGCGCAGGGGGTCGACTGCATCGCGGTCGGCGCCATCTACGCCACGTCCACGATGGGGAAGTCGGGTCGGACCGCCCTGGGGCCGGAAGCGATCAAGGAAGTGAAGGACGCGGTCCCGAGACCGATCATCGCCATCGGGGGCATCGGCAAGAGCAACATCGTCGACGTGGTCGAAGCCGGGGCCGACTGCGTGTGCGTCGTCAGCGCTATCACGTTCGCGGACGATCCCGAAGCTGCCACACGTGAGTTGGTCCGTATGTTCGAAGACGCGTCTGGGTGATGGTGGGGGCTTGGGCGTCGTGGGGCTGGCTTGGGCGTGAACGCCCAGAGCACCGGTTGCCCCACATCCAGCCAATACGACAGGAGCAAACATTGTCCGAGGCATCGAACACGGCAGACGTACGTCAACTGGTCGAAGCGGTCCGCGCCGCGGGTGAGCTCGCCCGCCAACGGATGAGCGAGACCCATTCCGCGCGGGAGACCGCCCTGACCACATCTCGTCAGATCATCCGGCTCTCAGCCAACTCAATTCGAGCCGCCCATCGCAACGAATTCGCGGACGCCAGCCGGCTGATCGCAGAGGCGCGCCAAATGGTGGAGGAGCTCAAAGATGTTCGCGCGGGTCATCCCGAGGTCTTTTTCGGCGGCTTCGTCGAGGACAGCCTGAAGGAGTACGTCGAGGCGTCCGCCACACTGGCCTTCACCCAAGGCTCTCCGCTGCCGACCATGGAAGAGCTTGGCATCGGCGCGGCCGCTTACATGAACGGCATGGCCGAAGCCATCGGCGAGCTTCGCCGATTCGTGCTGGACATCCTCAGACGAGACGACGTGTCCCGCTGCGAGAACCTGTTGGAGATCATGGACGAAGTGTACGCGGTGCTCGTGACGCTGGACTTTCCCGATGCTGTCACTCGCGGGCTCAGACGCAACACCGACGTGATGCGCGGCGTCATCGAGCGAACGCGGGGCGATCTCACCGTGGCCCTCAGACAGCGATCGCTGGAAGATCAGCTCGCACGGCTTGCCGACCGCCTCGACTCGGACGCGGGGTGAATCGCTCCCTGGCACGCCTCGCGTCCGCCTGAGCCGAAGCCTGCCACGCACACCCAGCCCCAAACGGCGGCGGCGAGGTCCTAACTCGCCTTGACCCTCCCATCGGGCCTATGTTAGCTTTTCGTCAGCTACCAGACCCTGGAACTTGCGGCCTTCCCATCGAGAGGGAAGGCCGTTTTTGCGGAGGCACGCATTGACTATCATCTATCTGGCCATCGGCGCTGGAGTTTTTGCCCTGGCATACGCCGCCCTGCTCACGATGCGCATCCTGAAGAGCGATCCCGGAACTGAGCAGGTTCAGGCTATCGGCAGGGCCATCCAGGAAGGCGCGATGGCGTTCCTGTCACGCGAATACCGCCTGCTGGCCGTCTTCGTCGTCTTCATGTTCATCGTCTTGGCCGTGTTCATCGACTTTGACGTATTGGACAAAGTTCCCGAGGACAGCGAAAGCATTCCCAAGACCGCGATTTCCTACCTGGCGGGGGCCATCGGATCCGGCCTGGCTGGATTCATAGGCATGAGCATCGCTGTCAGAGCCAACACCCGCACAACGGTTCAAGCCCAGCGCGGCCTCAACCCGGCCCTGCGAGTCGCATTCAACTCAGGCGCCGTCATGGGCGTATCTGTTGTCGGCATCGGCCTTATCGGCATCACGGTGATGTACTGGATATTCAAGGACATCAACGTCGTCGCGGGATTCGGCTTCGGCGCATCGTCCATCGCCCTGTTCGCCAGGGTTGGCGGCGGCATATACACCAAGGCCGCCGACGTGGGCGCCGACCTGGTCGGCAAGATCGAGCAAGGCATACCGGAAGACGACCCGCGCAACCCCGCGACCGTGGCCGACAACGTCGGCGACAACGTCGGCGACGTTGCCGGCATGGGCGCCGACCTGTTCGAGTCCTATGTCGGCTCCATTATCGCGACCATCGCTTTGGCCGCGGTGGGGGCGGGCGCTCTGAACATGGCTGCTCCTACCGAATTCGACGAAAACCTGGTGCTGCTGCCGATCTTGATCGCGCTAACCGGAATCTTCGCTTCCATTCTGGGCACGTTCCTCGTACGGACCCCCGAGGGCGCCAACATGGGGCGGTTGCTCTGGTCTCTGCGGACTGGCATCTTCGGCGCCGGCATTTTGGTGCTGATCGGAACCGCCATATCCATCACCGTGCTCGACCTCGATTTCAAGCTGTTCTGGATCGTGGTCATTGGCCTCGTGGCTGGCCAGATCATCGGAACGAGCTCGGAAGTCTTCACGTCCTACGAGTACCGTTTCACGCGCAACATCGCGCAGCAGTCCGAGACCGGGCCGGCAACCGTGATTATCGGCGGCCTGGGTTTGGGGATGCTCAGCACGGTCGTGCCGGCGCTCGTCATCGTCGTAGCAATGTGGTTCGCCAACGACCTGGCCAGCACGTACGGCGTGGCGTTGGCAGCCGTCAGCATGCTCTCGACTCTGGGAATAACCCTCGCGACCGACGCGTACGGTCCCGTGGCCGACAACGCTGGGGGCATCGCGGAACAGGCCGGCCTGGACCCAGAGGTTCGCGAACGCACCGACGCGCTGGACTCCCTGGGCAACACGACCGCCGCGACGGGCAAGGGCTTCGCCATCGGCTCCGCCGTTCTGACAGCCCTGGCGCTGATGGCCGCTTACTCGGTAGTCGTCGACAACATCAACGAGACGAGAGCGCTGGACGAGGGGATACCGTTCGTAAAAGTATCCTTCGACCTGACAAACATCAAAGTGTTGATGGGACTGTTCATCGGCAGCCTGACCCCGTTCCTGTTCGGCGCCCTGACGATGCAGGCCGTCGGGCGCGCCGCGATGGCAATGGTTACCGAGGTGCGGAGACAGTTCCGTGAGATCCCCGGATTGATCGAAGGCACAGCCGACGCTGACTACGCTCGCGCGGTCGACATCAGCACCAACGGTGCCATGAAAGAGATGGTCGTCCCAGGAATCCTGGCCGTCGCCGCCCCGATCCTCGTGGGCGTAATCCTTGGGGCCGAAGCCCTCGGCGGCCTGCTCATCGGCTCAATCGCGTCAGGGTTCCTGCTGGCCGTCATGATGGCCAACGCGGGAGGAGCGTGGGACAACGCCAAGAAGTTCATCGAAGCGGGCGCACACGGAGGCAAGGGATCGGCGTCTCACGAAGCCGCGGTCGTCGGCGACACGGTTGGCGACCCCTTCAAAGACACCTCCGGCCCAGCCCTGAACATCCTCATCAAGCTGATGTCCATCGTAGCCCTCGTCTTCGCCCCGCTGTTTTTGTAAAGAATCTTAATGAGTCACGGCGACGCACTGCCGTCGCCGTGATGCAACGCCCGCTTGTCGATGGGTTGTGGGACCATCTGCAGCGCCAGATCAGTGTGCGTCCGGCGAACGACATCCGTTCCACGGCAGCATCACCGCCCCCACACTCCGCTCGGCATCAGTACGCCCCGCGCGCGACCAGGCCGTCGGCGCGGAGGTGCGCCGTCCACTCGACCAGTCTGCCGACGCGGGAGCGGAGTTCGTAGACTTCGACCCAGCATACGCCCGAGTACTTGATCGAGCCCGAGGCTGTGCCGGTCGGGGCGAATTCGAAGTCGACGGCGCTGCCGTGGGCGCCCAGCGGGCCGAGCACGGCGTCCGGGCCGGAGCTGGCCGCGTCGTCGTAGAGGCCTCGGAGTACGAACCGCGCGTCTTCGGCGGTCGGCAGAAACACCCGGCCCTGGTCCGCCATGCCCGTTGTCTCGCGGAGATAGCGCGCGCCCGGCAGCCCGTCGATTTCGGTGATGTAGGCCGACAGGTCGCGTTGCGTGCCTCCCGTATCGTCCAGCAGGAATTTCGATCGATCGGAGTCGAAGAAGGCCATTTGGAAATCACCTGCTTCACGAACTTGCATTCGAAGTCGGCGGCCGAGTACCGGCCTCCGGCGATCTCGACGACTCGAAATCCGCCGATGGCCGCCAGCCTCCCGTCGTCGACCGCACCGCCCCACGTCGGATCCGAGTCGAGCTGCGCCTCGATGCTTTTGGTCCCCAGCGGGTCCATGTACTTGGTCAGCTCGTCCTGGCCCTGGGCATGGTCCGCGCTGGACAGCAAGAGAGTGACCGTAATCGCGCCGACAAACGACGAGCCGCCCATTGTGATCGGCGTCTCCCGGCTCGCGAAACGGATGAGCGCCGCTGGGAGCTCGTGCACCGCTTCTGGTTCGTGGTCGTAGACGCGGAGTCCGGAGATGTTCTCTAGCAATGTCTTCAGGCCGTCTCTAGCCGCCGTCATTTCATCTGCCATGGTCGCTCTCCACTGCTACAAGGTGTGAAAATACCAACGGGTGGCGGCACACAGTGTCCCGTGTCGCAAACTCGTTGCAAAGATCGCGCGACGCATTCGAGCGGGCGGTGGTTCGACAAGCTCACCACGAACGGAGAGAACCGACGCTCTCCTCGCTTTGAACCCGTCGGAGGGCTATCCGAATCGCCAAGCTAACATCTGATTCAGGACACTAAACACGACGGTCGTCACACCGTAGTCCCAATCCGCGTGTAAGCCGACAGCAACGCCATCACGTCAAGGTCCAATGCGGCCGAGCCGCGGCCTCGTTGGCCTCCGGATGGATCGGGACGCGATACAGGGGTGTCTCGACGCTTCCACAGGCGCGCTGCCTGAATCAGGGTCGCCTCGGCGATCGGAGACGGGTACTGGTATATCGCTAAGGCCGCGCCCGTCGTGTGCGCGGCGGCGGTCGTGCCGTTGACGCCTCTGACGACCGTGAGCGTGTTCGTGGAGTAGCTCTGCACGTACATCTGCTCGGAGTCGACGAGTATCGTGTGGCCCGCCTCGATGTCCGTCCGGGCGGAGACGTCCGTGCCGGTCTCAGAGGCGTCCAGCTCTTCTCCCAGCGTTTCCGTGGCTGAGTTGAGTCTCTGTCTGCCAGTAACCCCATTGCCCGATCGCCTGCACCGTCTGTCGACCGGCGGGCCAGTCGGTCTTGTTTCCGGCGTCCGTGTCGACGACAAGCCGAGAGTACGGTCTGGACCCATCGTGGCCGCCAGTCGGGTCGGCATTCGGAGGTTCGATCAGGTAGTCGGCGGCGGCCCAGGTCGTTTCGAAAGTCCGGTCTTTGTCATCGTCCGTTTTCAGCCCGTTGGCGTCGATCGAGACCAGGTCCGGCGTCAGCAGTTCGTGGCCGCCGGCGCTGTCGAAGATTCGGATGGCCGCCAACACGTAGAAGTGCCTGTTGCAGTATGCGTCGATCTGACGGCTCACACCCTCGATCACAACACGGAGGCGAGTGTCGGTGGCGGCGTTTCCTCCTCGCCACCGCACGCCGCAAGCGACAACACGACTACCATCGTCAAAGCCCATATGTTGCGGGGCATCATTCTCAACGCAACACCTCTGTCCTGAATGTCGGCACATTATACATCCGCGATTCGATTCACCTTCAATCAGCGGCGTCGAGCCCTGGATCCACATCTGCACCACGCTGAGCCGCGTGGTCGTGTCGAGAACAGCTGACCAATCGCACCCGTATTGTCCGCCGGTGCATCGCGAGAGATCAACGCCTAAGACCGCGCGATCGACTCAGGTCGACCAACTGATATCGACTGGTTTGAATGCGTGCCGAATGTTGACGCGAATCTCCCTCCGATACCAGCCTGAGAGTTGACGGCATGACGTGTTATTCGTTAGCTTGGCGATGCTGAAACGAGCAACTCAGATGTTACCCGTCGAGCGTTCGCGCTCGATGTTCCGGCGCGTCAGAAGGCCGCATTGTGCCTCTCTTCGCGTCCGGGATTGGAAGGATACGCGATGGCCAAGCTTCAAACGTTGGTGGTGGACAGCTCCCCGTCTGCGCTGGCAACAGTGTTGACCGTGCTGGAGTTCACGGTCCGATGCGAAGTCGTGGGCGAAGCGTCGAACGGCGAAGAGGCGCTGGAGATGGCGCGCTCGCTGAGTCCTGAATTGGTGCTCATGGACTGGCATCTGCCGGCGATGAACGGTTTGGATACACTGCGCGCCTTGCGCAGCGAGATGCCTGAAACGGCCGTGGTTCTGATGAGCATGTCGCCCGAACCCGGGGACCGGGACGAAGCGATCAGCCTGGGGGCTCATGCCTTTTTGGACAAGGGGAACAGATTCCACCGCGAACTGCTCCGCGTGGTCGCCGGGCTTTCGCCGATATAGACCGGCGCTCACAGAAACTCACTGAACGTGCCATCAAGTATTAGTGACCGCAGGTCTTGTAGGCGCCGCACATACTAGATCAGGCTGTGTTGACATTTGCTCGAATTTGTTCGAAACGCAACCTTAGTCCGTCCGGCCTGAGCCAGTCGAAGGACCCCGACGATCACCGTGCCAGACGACGGCTCGCACAACATCAGTCTGAGGTCCGCCAACGCCCCAACGTTCGTTGAAGTTCGCTTGTACGCAGGGGCGCAAGTACGGCTCGTTTTGGCGATGGCCGGAGCATCTGCCGGGCGGCGAGGCACCACTGGACATCCACCAGCCCGAACCGTCCTCCGAGTTCGAATACGATCCGCCCGTATCCCCGGGCGACTACTCGCTCGTCATCTGGGCGTCCTGGACAGGCGACTCCGCGGATGTCTTCTACGCGACCAGCATCCGCGTGGAGTAGGCGGCTTGGGCGTGAACGCCCAGAGCACCGGTGGCCTCGGTTCCCGAGGTCCGGGCAACGATCGAGGGCTTTGTTCGGCCTTTTGACAGGTCCGACAAAGCCGGAATCTCGGTGCGCCAGGACCTCCAGCACCGGCTCTGTGTTGATCTGACTTACCTCGCTGACGGCGGCGCACCTATCGGAGATGACCTGGGGTGCAGGGGCGAAGCCCTGCCGGGTCCTAGGGTGTCCCTAGAAGACTTTTGCGGGCGGGTGGGCGGGCCCAACAACCTTGGGGTGGAGTCGCAGCATGCGACCAGGCGGCTCTGTAGAGGCTTGGGCGTGAACGCCCAGAGCACCGGTGCCCTCGGCCTTGCTTGAAAGACGATTTGCGTGGACGCGACTCTGTCTCGCCATTCTGAGCCCGAAGGCGAAGAATCTCGTCGATTGTCACGCTCGGTTGCCTGCAGGACGCAGATACTTCGCTTCGCTCAGCATGGTGAGACGCCGCGAAAACAATGCTGTAAGTTGATGACCTTCAGGCCAAACCCGCCGCCGTTAGTAATCCACGCAGGACAGCTTCGAAAATCCCCACACGTCGTTCAGATGGCTGGTGCCGTAACGGCCGTGCGGCGGTTGCTGCTCCCCGTACCACGATGCAGCGGCCTCGCCCGCGCCGATCACCCGCTCAACCGGCGGGAACGGACCCGGAGCGCTGCCGTCGCCGGTGCTGACGACCGCCACGACCTCGGAGGCGTCAACCAGCAACGGAGGCGCGGCGCCGTCCTCGTCGTCCTCTTCCTCGGTAATCAATACTGTCTTGATCCCAGCCTGCTCGACCGCCTGGACCACGGCGATGGTGTCCAAGAAGCGCTGACCCCGTAGCGTCGGCGTCACAATGGCGCCGTCCGCTCCTACCACCTTTGCCATGACTGCGGCGCGGTTCGCCATCAGCTCTTTCTGGCGCTGCTCCTCCCACATCGTCCGCACCATGATGCAGCCGAGGAAGTTGAAGTCCTTCCCGTGCCTGCGAGCCATGTGCAGCACGATCGTGTTGGTCAGCGGCCAGGTCAGCCATCGTCCGAAGTTGCCGCAGGCCGCGCCGTCCAGCACCTCGGTCGGATGCAGAAACCACGGTTGCGTGAGCCGGGTCACTCCGTAGACAGCCGTGCCCATCGTCGAATCGGGGTTCAGCGAGATCGCCTCCGGCGACACGAGACTGTGAATGTAAACGATCCCAGGCAGACCCTCCTTGGGAGTCATATCCAGGTCCTCGACATCGGTTGGTTCCCGGTCCAGAGTCGTGGAAGCCAGCCGGTCCGAGACCGACAGCATCGCCTCCTGAACCGCACGGTTGGCGCCGTCCGGGTCGAGATCGGCCATCGGGTGGACCTGCACGCATACGTTGCTCAACACAGCGTACGGGCTGATGGCGCCTTCGCCTGACATCTCAATGAAGTCGCCGTACGCTGTGTCAGGACGGTGCGAAGACAGGAGACCGTAGCGGCGGCTGTCGGTTCCCGGCGTGCAAGTAACTACGCACACCCCGCCCAGTCGGTTGGTTCGGCCTTCGCCCACCGTGGCAACGGTCCGGCCCAGGATGCCCGGGTAAGCGACGGCGTCCCCGCCGACCTTCACCCGCGGCTCCACGACATCGCTGACGTCAACGATCCGCGTCGATTCTCCCGGCATCGCTATCGAGATGTCTGCGCTTTCGACCAACGGATTGGCAAGGATCGGCCGCAACAGATCGTCTCTGTCGATGGTCAGCACTCCGTCGTTCCAGCTCGTGTGTGAGCCGAACTCGACGGCTTTGGTCTGGTAGTTCGCAAGGTCAAGACGCATGAACTGCCTCCTGTGACGGAGCGTCCGACGCCTGGAACAGCGTCGGCGTCTCTACCTTCGTCTGGATTGCGCGTAGGGCCGCGCGGACGATCCCCATCATCAGCTCCATGTCCGCTTCAGGCGGCAGGTTCGGGTCTCCGCAAGGATGCTGCACCTTCACTCCACGCACCACGCGGGGAGCGTTGGCCGATATGCCGATGGCCGGAAGTGCGCCGATCATCGCCGTCGGGATTCCGGCCTTTTCAAGTTCCTTCGTTATCGTTGCGCCGCAACGATGGCAGCTCCCTCAACCAGACACCTGTATGACGGCGTCCACCCCCTCTTCCAGGAATTCCTTGACGATGCGCTGCCCGATCTCGACGGACAGACCGATCGCCGTCTGGTTGCCGACGGTGGAGAAGTAGTGAGGATACACGCCCCCGATCACGCCCTCGGCCTCAAGCCTGCGCAACGCGGGCAACGGAAGTGCATAATTGGGATTCTGAAGATTCAGTATCCGAGTGTTGAAGCCGCCGTGAACCGATTCCCAACCCTCGATGTCCAAGGCTTCGACATCCTCGACCGAGTACCGGCCCGCGTACAGCGCCCGTGCGCCGGGGATGTGGTCCGGATTGCCCTTGGGCACGACCCCGGTGCTCACGACGATCCCGATGGTGGCGCCGGTTAGATCCTCGATCGGCAGCGCGGGCGTGATCGTCTCGTATTGCTGAATCTGGATCTCCGAAGTCCACGGCTCGTCGTTCACTCGAGCCAGTAGCATCTCCAGCGCCCGTTCGTAGCCGACTCGCTCCTTGAGTACGAGCGTCCTGACTCCGTGGGGGATGTAGCCTTCGTCTGCTGCGGAACCCAACTCCTCGCCACTGGCCAGCTTCAAGCCGAGGTTGGCCATCCGCGTGAGAACGTCCATCATCTGCGACGCGTCGTTGCCGCTAGGCACCGCCAGCAACTCCCGTCGATGCGTAATGATCGCCGCGTTATCCGGGTACATGCCCGTCACCGCCGGGATGTTCTTCGACTTGGCGACACGGCACATCAGCGCGCACCCGAGCCCGTACCGTCCCGAGTCGAACGCCGGGCCCGCGATCACAAGGTCCGGCGAGTACTTCTCGAGCGCGGCCGCCATGTCCGGCGCAGCGTCGTCCTCGCGCTCGGCAATGTAGTCGTCGCCGCAGATCACGGTCGCGACCACCGTCCCTCGATCGCCCAGCGCCTGCTGCAGCGCCCGCCCCGGCCCGACCGGACCCTCGACAGTCTGCACCGGCGTCTCGGAATGCTCTTCGCCGCCGATGCCGCCAAAGAACTGGTTAACGTAGTGCAACACCCGCACCGTCATGGCACTACCTCCTGTATCAGTGTGCTCGCGGCCTCATTATCCGCCGAGCGCCAAACGAGCGCAAGAGGCGACGCGAGAACGTCAAGCAATGTCGATCGGCGGGCGCGAAACGTCGGGGGACGACACACAAGGGTCACGGATGAGGTGCACCGAAATGGAATACCAGTTCGAAGGGTCTGGGACACATAGGGGTAACTGGGTGTTTACGATGCGCCACTACCCGTAGGGGAGGGTTTCAAACCCTCCCGGTTCGTTGCGTGATGAGACAGGCGTCGAATCGCGAATCAGAGCTCGGGAGGCGGCAGAACCGACGTGTCTGACTCGAAACAGGCCCTGGTTTGACGAAACCGGGTGGCGGTGCACGCAACGGGAGGGCTGAAAACCCTCCCCTACGAACGTCTATCGTGCCACACGGCTATTCGTGACGGGGTAACTGGGAAACCGTCTGGCGGCGCTACGCCGGAGCCGACGCCCCTATGCGGACCTCGCGCACAGCCTCGATGATCGGCTCGATCTCGAGCATCATCTCGACGAGGCCGACCTCGTTTTCGTACAGGTCGGGGTCGATCTGCGATTTGATCTCGTCTTCAGTGACGTGGTAGACGGCGAGGCCCAGCGCTTCGCCAGCCAGGGGTCCGGCCCACGTCGGGTCGCCCTGGGTGACCGTCATCGCGAACAGCCTGCTGCTGTCTGGGGTCGGGGTGCCAAGCAAGACGACCACGTCTTCCGTGTTGTGCCTTTCGGCGGTTCGCTTGATGAGTTCTTGACCTTCCAGGTCAAGTGCGCCCGCCGCCGTTCAAACAAAGCACGAGGTGAATTCGAGGACCACCTCGGCGCCGGCGCTCTTCGCGCACTCGACGATCGCGCCACCCTGGACGCCGTCACGCTCGCCCAACGCGATGACCTTCTTGCCTTTCAGATCCATCAATCAACCTCCAGGGTCGGACAATTCAGGTTACCCAAGGATACCATGCGAGAACAGGGCTTGGCCCTCAAGGCCAGAGCACCAGCAATGTGGTGGGCTCGGCCTTCACAACCCTGCCGTCTCACTACAATCTGGCTTGGCCCTCAAGGGCCAGAGCACCAGCAACGTGGTGGGCTCGACCTTCAAGGCCGACCCTGCCGTCTCGCTACAATCTGGCTTGGCCCTGAAGGGCCAGAGCACCATCGCAGGTGGTAGTCTCGGCCTTCAGGCCGAACTCCGCCGGTCCATCTTCATACCAGTCGCGTTGCGTCTCAAGGACTGTGGACATGCGTCAAACTCCCGGATTCTTTTCGAGAATGAACGAGAACCCATCGGACATCTGCGTCATCCTGCCGAGGAACAGGCTCCCCTTCGCCACGAACATCGCCCGCTGCATCTCGCCCGCCATGATCTTGTCGACGGCATGGCCCAGGAATGGCACCGCGGACGCGATGTGCCCCTGCGTCGACGAGAAGCCCGGCATCCCGTGCTCTTGCGCGAACGCGGGCAGTTCGTCTCGGGCGATCTGATGGTCCTGCACAGCCAGGGCCGCGATCAGCTTGTAGTTGCGCTCGGTCACGTCGCCGATTCCGGCTGGCTCCGTGATCTCCGGATTCTGGAGCTCGATGGCGTATTTGTCGATATCCGCGAACTTCAAGCCCACCTTGACCAGAGGCTCCGTGATCAGCGTGCGCGAGATAGCCCGTATCGACGACCCGGCGCCGATGTAGTGGCCGCCCACCGAGTCGAGGCGCAGCACCGGACTGACGCCGTCGTCGCGCTCGACGATCACCGCGATGGCCGCCAGCACGTCTTCGATGATCGGCTCGTCGTGGCCCAGGTGTCCCATGTAGTTCATGCCCAGCTTGGCCAGCGAGCAGCCTCCGATGACCGCCACCCGCTTGTACAGGCCCGAGGCCACCATCGTGCTCGCCATAACCAGGGCGTGGACCGGCGCGGCGCAGAACGCCTTAACATCGGACCCGGTCGAGTTTTCGAGGCCGCACATCTCGCCGACCGCTTTGGCCATGTTGCCGCCGCCGCGCTGGTACGCGTCGCCGACCGCCTCCTCGCCCGTGTTGAGAACATAGTCGATCGATCCTGCGCCAATGGACTCGCTAAGCGCCGTCCGCACGGCCATCACAGCCGCCGCCTTGCACGCCAGGTTCTCCAGCAGAATCTCTGCCGACAGCGACGCGTTCTCCTCATGGGCGCGACGCACGCAGCCGACGACCGTGCCGTCTCGCAGATGGAGCGGCAGAGCCACGCCGCTCGCGACATCTTCTTCGATAGTCGACGAGGGTTGGCCTTCGCCCAACCTCTCGAGGTCCGAGTCCTCGATCAGCGCGTGGTGTTCGAGGGCCTGCCTGTTCTCGCTGACGAAGGTCTCGTCCAACGACACCAAGTTAGCTGCGTCGACCATCTTCAGCAGGCAGATGAACTCCTCTTCCGGCATGATCTCGCCCCGCGGTTGGCTGCGATCCCAGGCGCCGTTGTGCTGGCGCCAGGGACGCTCGATCTCCAGCAGCTCGTCTGGGTAAATCCCGCCCAGAAAGGCGCGGTTCGGAGCGTAGCTGACCGCGTCGCTGAACGGACGAAGGTGCGACTGGATGTCGCCCAACAACTCGGGTTTCCTGGCGATGTCCTCCGCGACCTTGACCCCGTATCGGACTAGGCCGGGGGTATGGGCCAAGAAATACTTGACCTCACTGATTACCGGAGTTGCGATTGTCGTCGTGGCGCTCATATTAGTCCTTCCGAATCCGCCGATCCGTGTGCGTGGCTGACAGTGTAAATTCGCGCCCACGCACTGTCAACGCTTGGGATCAGGCACCGTTACGCTCGCCGTGACGTGCTATGATTGGCCCGATCGGTCCGCCTGACACGAAGGAGCATCCTGTCATGAACGATCCACTGACAGTAGTCCACTACGTCAACCAATTCTTCGGCGGAATCGGCGGCGAAGAGCAAGCCAACGAGCCCGTTAACAGCGTAGTTGGCCCGATCGGTCCTGGCCGACCGCTTCAACAGGCGATGGGCCGCACTGCGGCCATCCTCGGCACTATCATCTGCGGCGACAACTACGCGTCCGAGAACACGGACGCCGCGTTGGCCGAAATCCGCAGACTTCTGGAGCTATTGGACACGGACGTTGTGATCGCGGGGCCCGCATTCGACGCGGGGCGATACGGGCTGGCGTGCGGCATGGTCTGCAAGGCGGCTGCCGACATGGGCATCCCCGCTGTGACGGCAATGCATCCTGAGAACCCGGGCGTTCTGACCTACCGCAGAGATGTCGTGATTCTACCCACCGGCCCCAGCGGCGCGGAGATGCCACAGGTCGTGTCCGCCCTCGCGTCGATGGCGCTGAAGCTGGCCCGAGGCGAAGCCCTGGGTTCGCCCACCGAGGAGGGCTACATTCCCCACGGCATCCGGGTGCTGTCGACTCGCGAACAGCCCGGCTACGTGCGTGCACTGGACATGCTGACGGCTAAACTTCGGTCCGAACCGTTCGTATCCGAGGTGCCCTACCACAAGCCCGAATCGGTCGATCCGGCGCCACCGGTCGCGGACCTCAGCCGAGCTAAGTTCGGCCTGATTTCCACCGGCGGGCTGATCCCCAAAGGGAACCCGGATCGTCAGACGTCCGGCAATCCCGACCGCTACTACACGTACTCCGTGGAAGGAATGGATACGCTGACCGGCGACGACTGGGAGGCGTTCCACGGCGGGTACTACAACCAGATCGCCAGCGACAACCCCAACTACATCCTCCCGCTGAGTTTCATGAGGCAGTTCGAGGCCGACGGCGTCGTCGGCAGCATCCACCCCGACCTCTTCACGATGCCCGGCGTCGGCACCCCTGTCGAGAAGTCCCGACGCATGGGCGAGCTCATGGCACAGGAGATCAAGGATGCGGGCATCGACGCCTGCATCCTGGTTGCAACTTGAGGCACCTGCAATCGTTGCGGCGCAACGATCGCGAAGGAAATCGAGCGGCTCGGCATCCCGGTGGCGATGATCTCGGCGATATACGACCTAGCGCTCACAACCGGCGCCAACCGGGTCGTCCGCGGCGCGCGCATCGAACACATTTGCGGCGACCCCGAGCTCGGCCCCGAGAAGGACTTCGCGTTCGGCATGGAGATCGTCGGCACGGCTCTCGAGGCCATCACGACCGCCGTGCCCGGACCGACCTTGTTCGAGCCAGGCAAGTCGTCGCCGTTACGGGAAGCCGTCCATGCGTCTTGAGATGGGAACGTTCCCCGTATCCGATATCGTGTTCGGGTCCGAGACTCGCTGGGACAACGGAATCCTGGAGGTCAACGAATCTGAGATTCTCGACGCCATTGGCGCCGACCGCCGAATCGCGAAAGTCGAGCTTGAGTTGGCGAAACCCGGCGAATCGGTGCGCATCTGGCCGGTTCGCGACGTGGTCGAGCCGCGAGTCAAGGTCGAAGGGCCTGGCGTGGCGTACCCTGGCATCTGCGGGCGGCCGATCACGACCGTGGGTCAGGGGCGGACGCACCGGCTGTCAGGCATCGGCGTCGTCGAGGTGTCCGAAACGCCGTGGCACGAGTCCGGCGGCGACCATCTCTTCGTCTACCTGGACATGACCGGACCTTGGGCCGACGTAATGCCCTACAGTTCACTGATCAACCTCTGCGTGGTCGTCGAGCCGGACCCCGGCCTGGGCGTCGATGCTCGCAACGAGGCGGTGCATGCGGCGGTCCTGACCGTCTCCGACATGCTGGCCGCCACGACAGTCGACATCGACCCGCCAGAGATCGAGACCTTCGACCTGTCGGACGTGGACCCGTCCCTGCCCGGCTTAGTGTACGTCCAGTGCTTGCACTCGCCTCAGGCGATGTCCGGCTCGCCGAACACTTTCTGCACGTCGACGTATGGACTGACGCAGCTCACGCCTCCGTGGCTGTTCCACCCCAACGAGATACTGGACGGCGCGATCACCGGACCGTACAGAACCGCGTTCGCGACATCATGGACCGTGGCGAACAACCCCGCGCTGCTGGAGACGTATCGCAGACACGGCAAGGACTTCAACTTCCTCGGGGTCATCGCGACCAGGACCGAGTGGACGACCCAACATGAGAAGCAGCTCACGGCCAACCAGACGGCGAAGATGGCGCAGATGCTAGGCGCCAGCGGCGCGCTCGTCACATGGGACGCCGGGGGCAACGAGTTCATCGAGGTGATACGCACAGTTCAGGCCTGCGAGAACGTGGGCATCAAGACTGTGTTCCTGACAAGCGAGGACGATCCAACCGGCGACGTTCCGACCATGCTCGAACCGGTGCCCGAAGCCGACGCCATCGTGAGCACGGGCTTCTACAACCCAGCCTTGCTGGACATCGACCCGGTGCCCGGCGTCGATCGTGTGATCGGCCAGCAGCAAAAGGTCACAGGACGCCTGCGAGACCAATACTTGCCGACCGCCGGTCCGCTCCCGCCGCCCCAGCGCTTCGACGACCACTACGGCTTCGGGCGACTCAGCGGCGTGGAGCGGTAGATTTCGACAGGCCGGTCTTCAAGGTCGAATGCGGCTTCGGCCGTAGATTACGGCGGCGGCTGAACCATGCTCAGATTCGGGAAATATGTCCCGAAGTACCCAAGGTCTCGCGTCAGCAACCTATCGACGTGAACCTCAGCGTGCGCTCCGATCGTGAAGTCGGCGATTACGTGCTGTCTTGTCGACAAGCGTGCCTCGCAAGAGTCGCAACTCACGTCTTGCGCGCTCCCGCAGGACGGGCAAACCATCAAGCGAGGGCGTCGGTCCAAGTATGCGCGCCACGTTCTGCCGGCGAAGTAAAGTCCATGATGGTTAGTGGGTTGCGGTCGGATCCCATTGTCCCCTAAGAATCGGTCAAGGTGTTCTCGCTCGGGAAACGCGACGGACATTTCGGAGTACACGGGTTCTGAAATGATCGTGATCCCTTCTCTCCGCGACTCCGAGATCAGCGTTCTCGACGCGTCGCGGTGC
Source organism: uncultured Dehalococcoidia bacterium (assembly GCA_964588665.1). Lineage (GTDB taxonomy): Bacteria > Chloroflexota > Dehalococcoidia > Lucifugimonadales > UBA1123 > UBA2160. The sequence continues at coordinate 66,524 of CAZPQQ010000007.1, forward strand.
GGTGAGTCGGGGATCAAGACATCCAAGAGGACGTTCGTATCGACCGCGGTGATCAATGTCCGCGCATCTCACGGACAAATTCGTCCGCGTCGCGGCCCTCGAGGTGCTTCAGATATCCTCGCCATTTTTCGAAAGGAGATTCGTCGACACGCTTCCTGATGTAGTAGATGCCACCCTCCTCAACGAACTCCAGTTGATCCCCTGGCTGAATCCCCATTCGTTCGCGCACCCCTTTAGGGATGGTAATCTGACATTTGCTGGTTACCGTCGCGGTGACCATATTCGCTCCTCAAGTAAGGACTCGAATCCTTACTTCATCGTAAGGAAGCTGATTGGTCCGCGCAAAGTTATGCGCGCTTGATCATGTTCGTAGCTGATTCGACGTCTCGCGGATCAATGTCCGCGCATCTCTCTGATCAGGTCGTCGGGGTCTTGCCCTGCCAGATGTTTGAGATATCCGACCCACTTGTCCAGGGGATCGTCATCGAAATGTTTCCTCAAATGGTACAAGCCGCCATCCTCCACGAACTCCAGTTGGCCCCCCGGTTGGATCCCCATTCGCTCGCGCACCTGTTTGGGGATGGTAATCTGACCTTTGCTGGTTACTTTGGCGGCATCCATATCCACACCTC
>CAZPQQ010000007.1:67255-72428 GCA_964588665.1 uncultured Dehalococcoidia bacterium
ACACCTCTCGTCGCAGCAGCGGCCAGGTCCTGGTTGATCGCTTAATCGGCCTCCGTTCCACAGAACATTCTGCCTCCTGAACTCCCAATGGAATCGGGTCTTCTCCTCCCTCCGATTCGGGTACAATACGGGCTGCCCGTATCATCCCCAGGAGGTCAACAAGATGGCTAAGCTTGAAGTCGTCAACCCACAGGCGACCACCGTGATCGAAGCGGTGGCGCCCGCTCCTAGGCTCGACACTATGCGCGGCAAGACCATCGGACTCTACTGGAATATGAAGTCCGGCGGCGACACCGCGCTCGAACGGACCGCCACGCTGCTCGCGGAGCGATACCCGGACACCGAGTTCGAGCAGTACATCGGCTCGGTCGGCGCGGTCATCCGGCATGCCACCGACGAGGACATCGAGCAGGTCGTCGACGAGTGCGATGCCGTCGTCGGCACCACATCCGATTGAGGCTCCTGCACGTCGTGGCTTGTCCGCGACATGATCGAGTTCGAAAAGCGAGGAATCCCGACCACCTCCTGGACGGCGGACGGCTTCATCATGGACGCGATGCGAAGCGCCGAGAATTTCGGCATGACGTCGTTCTCGATATCCACGATGCCGCTGCCTTTCACGAACCAGAGCCCTGAAGGCATCGACGCGATGGTCGACGGCAGCATCGACCAAGTGGTCACCGGCCTAACCGAGGTCACCACTCGATCGGGTTTCGAGGAAGAGGGCTTCGCGATCGTCTCTGACCCCATTCTCGAGTTCGAGGGCGAGGACCTGCTGGACGCGATGGACGCGTTCAACCGAACGTTCATCGACTGGAAGTGGAGCGACGGCCTGCCGCTCGTCCCGCCAACCGTCGAACGAGTCGAGCGGATGCTGAAGGGAACAACCCTGGCCCCGCAGGAGATCATCGCCAGGCTCGAGCCCGGCTTTGGCATCGCAACCGTTGAGAAGATCGCCGCCAACGCGGTCATGGCGGGGTGCAGTCCTGAGCATCTACCCATCGTTCTCACTGCGGTCCAATGCATCGCCGAGCCGCAGATCTACCTGCGAAACAAAGCGATGTCCACCGGTCCGCACGCCCCGCTGATCGTGGTCAACGGACCCATCGCAAAGGAGATCGGCCTCAACTCCGGTGTGTGCGCGCTCGGGCCGGGCGCCGTGTCCCATGTCAACACCGTCATCGGCAGGGCGCTCCGTCTGGTCATGATGAACGTCGGCTTCACCTATCCCGGAGTGTCCGACATGGACACCATCGGCTCGCCGATCAAGTACAGCATGTGCGTGGCCGAGAACGAAGCCGAGAGCCCCTGGGAGCCGTACCACGTCGCGAAAGGGTTCCGGGCCGACGAGAGCACCGTGACCGTGCACTTCGTCTACGGCACGTGCGAGCTGCACGATTTCGAGAACTGGGAGGCGGAGGAGCTAGCCTACAACTTCGCCTCCGCGGCCTGCAACCTGTGTCAGGTTCCCACCGGCAAGTGGCTGCTCGGCAGACGGGCCGATCCCCGATATCACACCGAGGAAAAAGAACACCACTTCATGATGATCTGCCCCGAACACGCGCAGGCGTTCCACAACAGCGGCTGGGACAGAAAACGCCTTCAGGAGGAGATGTTCCGCCTCTCACGTATGTCGTTCAAAGACCTGATCGGCAACAAAGAGCACAAAGGCTTCGAGATCGCCCACCCCGAGCTCCAGTGGCTCTGGGACTCGCCCGACACGATGCTGCCCATCGTCGAGACACCGGATTGCTTCGAGATCGCCGTAGTGGGCGGCGCGGCGGGTCGAGGCGCCTTCTTCTGGGGCGGCGGCGGACCGATAACGAAGAAGGTGCAGATGTAGCGGGAGTGGAGATTGGGCGTGATGGCGAAAAACAAATTAAGTGGCGGCATCCTGACCTCGCCGTTCTGAGGCCGCAGCCGAAGAATCTCGCCCACATCGCACTGGCACATCCCTGCGAGGCCCCAGATGCTTTGCTTCTCTCAGCATGGCGAACTGGCTTGAGCACGATGTATTGAGTTGATGACCATAACGCCCAGAGCACCGGCGGCCTCGGTCTTTAGGCCGAGCCTGCGACACACCAGGCTCGGGCGTAAACGCCCAGGGCACCGGTGCCCCCAGTTTTTAGCCGAGCCTATACCCTTAGTCCGCTAGCGTGGCGCTCAGTTCCGGGTTGAACGCCGGATCGAGGACGGCGCTCTTGTCAACGTAGCTCTCCCAGTCCTTGATCCACCAGCCGAACTGCCACAGGACGTCATCGTGCGCTTTGAATCGCGTGACGCACTGTGTCGGGTCCTCGCCGACCACATCGATGTCGTCGCGCGTCAGGCCGGTCATCTGGCTGAGGTAGGTCAGGTAGCCGATGGATCTGGTGTCGAAGCCCATGATCTCGGCGCCGACTCGGTCGACGGCGATCGGGTTCGTGCCCGCCAGCGCCACGCCTGATGAGATGGCAGTGCCGTCCACCGGCCCGTTGCCCTCCATCCCGACGACGCCGTCGATGACGGCAAGTTGCGGCGGCGCGGCGCGGTTCAACCGCACCAATGACAGGTTGATCGGACCTGGGTCGTGACTCACCGTGTGCCTGTCCGGATTCAGGATGGAGCCGATCGCGCAGTTCTTGATCGACAAGGTGACCACCGCGTTGTTGTGCGTCTTCATCCGGCTCACGGATACGACGTACGAGGTGAAGTACGATTTCGCGAGACGGATCGTGATCGGCTCGAAGTTGTCGTCCAGCGCCTCGAACTCGACAGGCTCGTCTTTGTTGAGGTCCCGAAACTCGATGTCGTACGAGTCCTGCAACGGCATGTAGCCGAAGCGCTCGAACCCACCCATGGTGTCGCCGGTGACCGCCGAGCCTTCGCCGACGATGAACTTGTTCACCCCGAGCTCCTGTAGGAAGTCCAAAGTAGCCCTGACGGCGTCGACGGGTGTGGCAGTCAGCGAGATGTCCGGGCTGACCATGTTGGGCTTGACCAGCACCGGAAGGCCGGCGGGGATCGTCACGTCGTCTTTCACGAGGTCCAAGGCGGACCGCACGGCCGCGTAGTGGTCGCTGCTTCTGACGAGTCCTACATTTGCCACGGCTTTTTCTCCTGATTGCTTGTGGGCCCGCGTCGCGCGCAGGTCTGGGGATACGACAAGTGTTTCGGCATCATATCACAAGCCGGCAAAGGCCTGTGATTTACTCTTTTCGCCCATCCTAGAAGCCGCCAATCCTTGCGTCGGACCGGTGTATTGTGGACCAAGCCGGACAGCCGATTGGCAGCGAGGAGCGATTATGGCTTGGATCAAGATTGTCGACGAGCAGGAGGCCACAGGCGACCTGGCCGCGTACTACGAGGAAGCCAAGGCTCAGGGCAGGTCAATTGTCAACGTTCATTCCGTTTTGAGCCTCAACCCGGGCGCCATGCGCGCCATCGACGCGTTTCAGCGCACATGGCGCGAGGACGGTGTTCTCTTGGCCCGCCATCGCGAGATGGTGGCGCTGGTCACCTCGGCGCTCAACAGGTGTCACTATTGAACCAGCTTCCACGGGGAGTCTCTCCGTAAGCTCGTTGACGATGCCCCCAGTTCCGCCGCGTTCACCGCGCAGGTGGCGGACGACTGGCGCAGCATGGGCCTGCCTGAAAATGAACAGGCGATGCTCGAATACGTCGAAAAGATTACGCTCACGGCCACCTCCATTACCAAGGGCGACGTCGATCGCATGAGATCGGTCGGTTGGTCCGATCGAGAGATACTGGACATCGTTCTGGTTTCAGCTTACTACTGCTTCCGATGCCGCACCGCCGACGCCTTGGGAGTAGAGCTCGACGAGGGCAGAGTCGACGAGGAGCTCATGGGCGAGATCGAGCGCAGGCGGCTGACTGATATTCGCTAGGACCAAGGCCAGAGCGTAATTCACCCACATTGGCGACTGTTCGGTCAACGGACGAACAGTCGAGGCCGCCGGGCTCTGTCCAGGCTGCGGTCATCGGGTTGACAACCTCGGCACAGTGAACTAGCTTATTCTCGATGGGGGTGCGTTCCTGAAACGCTCGTCGGAACGCAATTTAGCTGGCTTGCGGACGCCTGAATGTCAGTCGATCGGATCAGACCTTGGATTAACGATTCTACGACTGCCGCCTGACCCGGCCGGGTGTGTCGATCTCCGCGGAATGTGGAGGTCCGTGCGCTTCGCGCAGCGGAAACGTAAGTGGAACAACCAGGCGGCCTGCGCGTGAACATGGCGCCGACCATCGCGCTTTATGTCAGGCGTTTCGATCCGCGAAACGGAAGATGCGCCAAGGGAAACACCTTGATATCTCGCTCCAGCCCTTCACGGTTCCCCGACGAATTAAGCAGGCAGCTTGCGACCGCGTGGGAAGACGTCGAATATGCGGTGACGATCGTCGCACTCGATGGTCGGATCACGTATGCCAACCCCGCTTTCACCGACCTCTACGGCCACACTCCGGACGAGTTGGCGTCACTCCGGTTCGAAGCGCTATTTGCCACGAAAGCCGACGCTATCCTCACAGAGTCAGATGAGCTCTCCCCTTCGCCGACACGGCAGGCCGAAGTTCTCGCCGTCAGGAAAGACGGCACGCAATTCAACGCGCACATCGCGGATTCTCCGGTGTTGGACGCCACTGGCGAAGTGGCAGGCCATATCGTAATCCACCGCGACATCACGACGGAGATCCAGGCCAGAGACCTGCTGCGGATAAGCGCCGAGACCCAGAGCAAGGGCGCGAACGAGAGCGCGGCTATCGTCAAGTTGGGGTGGATCGCCAACTCCTCACTCAACGTCACCGAAGTTTACGACCAATTGGCCGTCGAACTCCGCCGTCTGGTGACTTTCGACCGGGTGGCGGTCTGGGCGGTCGATCCCGAGCAACGCAACGCTACGGCCGTCTACGTCCGAGGCATCGACCTGCCTGGTTCTATGCTGGGCGGCAATGTCCCAGTCGAAAACAGCATTATGCAAACATTGGTGCTGTCCCGATCGGCCGTGGTCTACGGCGATTCGGAGAAAGCTCCTCGGGATACTTTCGGCAGTGCGGCTAACGAGGTTGGTTTGAAGTCGATGCTCGCCGTTCCGTTGATCGCCAATGACCTGGTGGTCGCGATGTCAAGGGCGGAGTGAAAGTGTACCAGTGGGGCGGAGTAAAACTGTACCACCGA
>CAZPQQ010000008.1:0-72032 GCA_964588665.1 uncultured Dehalococcoidia bacterium
AGCATCGTCCTGGATTGCCTGGCAGCGGGGATGTCCGACCGCGAAATCCTCGACGACTATCCGTCGATGACGGCGGGTGGAATACGAGCAGCAGCGGCGTATGGCGCTGCCCTCGCGCGCGGTGTGAAGCTTCCTTCGGCCGTCGCTCAGCAGCCCGAGGGTTTGGGAGTGGGCGGTGCGACGAACGCCATCGTCGCTGAGGGAGTAATCGACGCCCACGGACAACTCCGCCTCGACGAGCCCGTCACGAGCATTCTTTCGACGCGCGTTAGTGCCGTGTTGTTGCCCCACGACTATTCGGACATCTCCGAAACGGAATGGCTTCACCTGCTGGCGACCAACCCCGTTTCGATTTCCTAAAAGACTCGGGCGAGGATGTATACAGCTTAGACGACGGCAAGCCGTTCTGAACTACCGCACCCGCTGCACCACGCGGCGCGTCGCGTCGACTAGCGCATCGACCTCGGACTCGGTGGTCAGGGTGTTGAGGGCGCCGCCCGCGCTCGTCTGGAGCAGAACGCCTTCGTTCAGCAGTCCCGTGAACAACGCTTGGCGCATCTGGCCGTCGGCTCGGATCACGTTTCGGTAGTCCACGATCTCCTCGGAGGTGAAGTGGATGCCGAACAGCGAGCCTATTCCGGTCACTTGCGCCTCGACTTCGAGCTCGTCGAAGACGGCGCGAAGCTTCGCGCGGAGCTCGTCGCCGAGTGCGTTCAGACGATCGAAGACGTCGGGAGTCAGGTGGTTCATGGCCACCTCGCCAGCGACCATAGTCATGGGGTTGGCGTTGAACGTTCCAGCGTGTGCGAGTGTTGCTCCGCCCGCCGTCGGATCGAACAGGTCCATGAGCTCCTGTTTGCCGCCAAAGGCGCCAACCGGCAACCCGCCGCCGATTGTTTTACCCAGGGCGGTGATGTCCGGGATCACGCCCAGGTTCTCCTGAGCGCCGCCGGACGAGACCCTGAAGCTCTGCACCTCGTCGAAGATGAGGACCATGCCCAACTCCGTTGTTATCTCTCGAATGCCCTGCAGGAACGCCTTCTGGGCCGGAAGGTAGCCGAACGAGGAGACGACCGGCTCCATTATCACGCAGGCGATCTCGTTTCGGCCTTCCTTCAGCACACGTTCGCACCACTCCAAATCGTTGTATGGCAGAACGACTACGTCATCGAGGATGCTCTGGGGCATGCCAGGGTACTCGGGAATCGGGGTGGGGCCGTTCGGGTCCAGCTTTTCGAGCGGCGGATGGACGCTGACGGACACGTACTCGTGGGAGCCGTGGTATCCGCCCTCGAACTTGGCGATCTTCGGCCGGCCGGTGAATGCGCGCGCCGCCCGCACGGCCAGCAGCGTGCCTTCGGTCCCCGAGTTGGTGAACCGTATCGAGTCCACGGACGGTATCCGGTCGGTCAGTATCTTGGCCAGCCGGACCTGTGCCTCGGTTGGTCCCGTGAACGCCGTCCCTTTAGCGGCCTGCTCCTGCAACGCGCTCACGATTTCGGGATGGGCGTGACCGAGTATCAGGCTCGTCGCGTTGATCATGAAATCGAGCATGCGGTTGCCGTCCGCGTCGATCATGTAGTGGCCTTCGCCGCGCTCGATGAAGTGCGGATACGGCGCGAAGTAGGCCGTGCCCCGCGAGCTACCGCCGGGTAGGTACTGTTCGGCGTTGTCTTGAAGGCCTCGAGACGTGGGTGTCTTGGAGACGTAGAGGTCGATCTCGCGTTGAAGTTTGTCCTGGGTCGTCATCGAAGCTCTCCTCGGTTAAGCAGGATCTGTCCCCCTGCGGTTTGCCATGCGTGTCGTAATTGGTTCGACTCGGGTCAATCCACCGCTCAAACGGCAGTTGCGCCGCCGTCGATGACCAGCTCGCCGCCGGTCATGAACGACGCTTCGTCCGACGCCACGAACAGGACGCCGTACGCGACCTCTTCCGCGCGGCCGAATCGACCCGCCGGAACCTCGGCAATCCGTTGCGCCCGTTCTTCCGGCGATGGGAAGGCAAGGGCGACCATGTCGGTCTCGATGGGCCCCGGATGGATCGAGTTGGCGCGAATGCCGTCCGCGGCGTACTGCACCGCCGTGGCCTTGGTCAGCAGCCGGACCGCCCCTTTGGATGCGTTGTACGCCGATGTGACGCGGCTGCCGACAAGCCCGGCGCCAGACGAAATGTTGACGATTGAGCCTCCGCCGGCCTGTCTCAGGGCTTCAAGAACGGCCTTTGTCCCGAGAAACGTGCCCTTCGCGTTGACGTCCATGATGCGGTCCCAGGAGTCCGACGTGGTCTCCTCGACGGTCGCCCGCTCGTAAACACCGGCGTTGTTGACGAGGATGTCCAGCTTCCCGTATCGGCTGACCGCCGTGTCGACGGCGCGGTCCCAATCTTCTTCGCTGGTCACGTCCAGCCGAACGAATAGAGCGTCGCCGCCGGCCTCGTTGATCTCCGCCTCGAGCTTCTGTCCTTCGACTTCCAGGACATCGCCGATGACGACGCGGGCGCCTTCCTTCGCGAACAGGTGCGACTCGACAGCGCCCATTCCCTTGGTGCCTCCGCTTATCAGCGCGACCTTTCCTTCCAGTCGCATGGGCGACCTCCTACCGGCTGGCTTACGTCGGGAATTATACTTCACGAAGGCGCGACGTGCGTGTACGGTGGACTCGGTAATTGGCGCCGGTCGTCAATCAGCAGGGATGAAAAGGACTGAAGGGACAGAAGGCATCGGCGAGCCTACAGGAGGCGCAGTGCGCTCGGTACAATTTTCACGAAGCGTGAAGCGCTACGCCTTCTTGCGCAGCTTCGCGAGCACCTCGTTGAGGCTGCCGCTCCGGAAGCCCTCCAGGTCGAGCGTCACGTAGGAGTAGCCGATCGACCGGAAGTAGGCCGCGATCCGATCGCGGTTGTCCGGTTCGGTCAGCGTGGCGAAATCCTCGGATTCGACTTCGATGCGGGCCACCGTATCATGATGCCGAACCCGAAGCTGAGCGATGCCCAGCCCGTGGAGGAATTCCTCGGCCTTGGCGATGCGCTCGAGTGCCTCGACTGAAACCGGCGTTCCGTACGGGATGCGGGATGACAGACATGCCTGGGCAGGCTTGTCCCAGGTGGGCAGACCCATGTCTCTGGACAGGGAGCGTATCTCGGCCTTGGTCAGATCGGCCTCGACCAGCGGACTTCGGACGCCGAACTGTTTTGCCGCTTTCAGGCCGGGCCGATAGTCGCCCAGGTCGTCGATGTTGGCGCCGTTGGCGACGTGCGCAATGCCTTCTTCGGCGGAAAACGCGGCCAGGTGCGTGTAGAGTTCGTCCTTGCAGAAGAAACACCGATCCGGATTATTCGCCGCATAGTCTTCGCGCTCGACCTCTTGAGTCTCGATGACTTTGTGGTTCAAACCAATGCGCCGGGCAAGGGCCTCGGCCTCACGCAGCTCGGCCGGCGCCAGGCTCGGGGAGCGGGCGGTCACCGACAGCGCGTCGTGGCCGAGCACGCTGTTGGCGGTCGCTGCCAGGAAGGCGCTGTCGACGCCTCCGGAGTAGGCGACGATAAGCGATCCCATTTCCCTCAGGATCGCTTCGAGAGCGGCCATCTTCCTCGCCGTCACGCTTTTGTCGATGATTTCAAGTTCGGAGAGTACCGCCATCTTCATCGCTCCACGATTATTCACTAGATGCCGCGTCCGCACTTTGCGGCTATGGATTGGCGCCGAGTTGGCTTCACGGTCGGATCGGGCGATCGCCGGAACTCAGGGAACCCGAATCCCGTGAACGGTGTCGCGACCATACGGATCTAGCCGGCGTTTACCAGCTCTGGGCAGAGTTCTCGCAACGGAGGCAGCCGGCGCGCCGTATTCAGAGCGAAAACACGACTGCTGCCAATTCGCTCGAAGCCCAGGCGACGGTAGTAGTTTTCAAGTCTGCCTTGATCTCTAGTGGGGTTATGGTCGAACCCGCGTCCGTCGATCTCTCGATCCGATTTCTTCGTCCGAGCAGAGGATGTCGGAAATGGAAGCATCGCCACCAACCCCGCTTCCGGGGCGAACCGTAGGATCGTTCTTCGGGCGACAGCCAAACCAAGGCCTCTGCCCCGATGTGCCGGCAGTATCCCGATCCCGGCCAGGAACAGCACGTTGCAACTGAAGACGTCGCCTTCGAACTGATCGTCGATCATATCTTGATTCAGCTCATTCCCGTCGAACAACGCCGTGTAGCACACCTCCGCGTCGGGTGAAATCGCCTTGAACATGTCAGAGGCGGAAGCGCTTCTGTCCCAGGTCTCGCACGCATGAAACTGGTAGGCCGATATGTAACCGACGCTGGTTTCGTGTAACCCAAGATCATGATTCGCCTGACCGTCGAGGTAGACGATCTCGCCGTGAGTCCGAAGCGGATACTCGTCCGGGCCTGGCTCTGCGAGCAGGTCAGAAGATTCGAAATCGATGCGATAGTCGCTGAGTGCAGGCTGCACGTCACGAATTCCTAATCATGGGCAAAAAGCATGTACGCATTGAATATACAAGTATGTTCCGCTTCAAGTGCCGTCCATTTGCAAAGGGACTCCTGAGTTTGTGAATGCTTTTATGGATTTTAGCAGAGTTGGCATAACAACGCCGGACGGTTTCCAGTCACGCATAACCTGGATTCACTCGGCCATCATGGTTTCGACGATGGACCTCATTTCATCGGAGTAGTGCTGGTAAGACCGGTTCTGATACTTGAGGATGCGTTGCGACTCCTCAGTATCGTACCAGTCCGTCCATCCGGGCGAGACCCGGTAGACCGCTTCGTCGGCGGGCGCTCCCATGAAATCGTAGAAGTCTCGAACGTAGTCGCTGCCGCGCAGTTGCCAGGTCGGGCCGCCCCCGATGTTAAACACCTTGCCTCCGGCCTCCGGAGTCCGAGCGGCGGCGACGAGAGCGTCCACGACATCGTCTCGATGCACCATCTCCACCCTCTGGTCCACCATGAACGGCCACGGATCGGGAGGTTCCAGGAACGCCGGAACAGCGATTCCCGCGATTCTCAGCACGACGGTGTTCTTCAGAGGCGATCCCCGCAGGAGTCGCTCACCGGCGATCTTACTGTCCGCATAGATGTCGATAGCGCTCTGCGCGTGATCGATCGTAACCGGCGGCTCTTCAGCGGCGGTGTCGCCATACGTGCTGATCGACGACGTGAAGACCAGCATGGCTTCAGGATTCGTTTCGGTCAACGCCGTGACGATCTTCTCCGTCCCGCCCACGTTTACGCGAAAGGTCAGGTCGCGGTCTCGTTCTGAGTTGGGCGGGAGCAATGCCGCCAGGTGCACGACCGAGCCGACACCGTCGACCGCGGCGGCCACGTCGACGTCGCTGGTGATGTCGCCCTTCTGAACCTCGACGTCGTCGCGCCCTTCCAGTCCGGAGAAGTCCATCTGCGGCAGATCGAAAACCCTGACCTGGCGGCCCGCTTCCACGAACCTCTCGACGAGCATCCGGCCGACACTGCCCGCGCCGCCGGTGACCAGTATGGCGCCGCTCACGTCAGCGTCGTCCCCTTCATCCCGGCCTTTTCGATCACGGTTTGAGCCGTCTTGATCATCTGCTCCAACGCCGGAGCGAATCCGGCCCAGTCACTTTGATTCTTCAGCTCCAGGAGCGCGGTCGCATCTTTGACTGCCGACCGAGCAGCCGGAATCGACGGCATCGTCTTGAAGAAGAACGTTCCGCTGACGTCGCCGAAGTTGTCGACGATCTCGACGACCGAGGTCTCCCAGTCTTTGTTTTGGTCGCCCAGTCCTTCGGCGACCTCTTTACACGCGGCGATGCTCTGATCGAGAAGCTCTTGGCCAGATGGTGGCATTGTTTCTATAACCCCTTGTTGATGTTTCCGCCCTTCCGCTTCACGTCTTCAGAAGGGGCAGGTTGTTGATCGGCGGTTGGGCTGACGATGAGTTAGATCGCCCGCATGTCTGTCCTTCCGCTTTAGGAAGCTGCTTCGTTCCCGAGGCGGCTCTCCAGCTCTTCGATACGCTTTGCTGTTGCCCTCTCCTGCTGAAAACGCTCTGTGATGTCGCGCACGATGGCCGCTATGCCCTGTACGGCGCCATCCTCGCCCTCCAACAGTGTAATCGTAAACTCAAGAGAGATGCGGGTCCCGTCACGCTTGGCGGCCGGCACGGCAAGCATGTCGTCGGTGTACTTCGTAACGCCTGTTGCCATCACCTTACGGTAACCGTCCCAATGCCGCTCCTGGAAACGCTCGGGGATAATCAGGTCCAGGGTCTGACCCAGGGCTTCACTGGCTTGGTAACCGAATATGGTCTCAGCGCCAGAATTCCACACTCGGATCACGCCCTCAGCGTCCGCGAATATGACGGCGTCTCGGGCCTTGTCCACGATCTGTCTGTAGATTTGCTCCGTTGATCCTGGGACAACATTTTCCATTGTTCCGACAGTTCTCCCCGTGATTTAACGGCCCAATTTGGGCGGCGTTGTTCCTGGAAACCGAGTTCTGCGTTGTCGATGCCTGGAATCAGCGGCGCACGAACAGCGCGCCGCTGATTCGCTTGCGGAATGCGTCTAGTCGTCGTCGCCCGGGGCCAGGACCTCGGCCTCGTCCACGACATGATGCCCGTTGGTGGCGTCCTCGTAGTGAACCTTCATGGCCTCGATGTCGACCTCGACGTTGCGGTCGAAGCCACGGCCGTCGTGGCGGTCGTACGGGAACGGCTCGAACTGAATGAACTTCTCCCTGAATCGCTGGCGGCTGGGTCGGCGGTCGTACGGGAACCTGTATTTCTCCGGGGCGGCCGGTTCGACCTCGATGAGCTGATAGTCTCGGCTCCCAAGACCGTTTTCATGCCCGGTGTTGATCGTCGCGACTTCGCTCTGTCCGTGGAACGTCGCGGCGGCGGCCTCGAACTTGCGGTCGCCCGAATGATGGGCTTCCATGACCTCGGTCGCCGACCCTGGTGTGCCTACAGATCGCCTTGCGGCATCCACGCACGCCATGTCGATCGCCACCGGGTCTTTGCTGGCGAAGACGCCCAAGTGCGGAACGATGGGGATGTCTGCGTGGTTGGCGCAGTCGCAGCGAGGCGAAACATCCAGCGCCATGTTGATGTAGCCGACCTTGTCTCGGCCCACCGCCTTCTCGACGGCCAGTGCAGCGTCCGCTATGGCTACGTCCACAGCGTCGAAGTTGATCTCCGGTATGTCCACGATGCCGCGTGGTCCCACGACTCCGAAGCAGCCCAGACAGTTGGCGCACTTGTCGCGGCTCCAATGCAGCTCGTCGTTTTCATCGACGTTCCAGAGTCCGAACGGGCAGCAGTTCTCGATGATCTCCCAGTCGGGGGTGTTGGCCTTGCCTTTGAACGCCTCGGGATGGAATGTGCCCGCGGCGCCAAACCCGTACGTGGGATGGCCGCCCATGTGAACGTTGAATTTGCCGCGCTTCGACTGGCCGCCGATGCCCAGGTTCTTCAGCGCGCCGCCGATGACGCCCATGCCATGGCCCTTGAAGTGGGTCAGGGTAATCAGGGTGTCTGCAGCGGCGATGGCCTGCGCCACGTACGCCTCTTTGAGCAGATATCCCTCGGGTAGGTCGATGCGAATGTCGCTTGTGCCGATGAAGCCGTCCGCGCAGATGAACGGGCAACCCAACGTGGCCGACGAGAAACCGTTTCTCTCCGCCGTGAGAATGATGTCCAACTCGGTCGAGCGGGAGCCCCAGGGCGAGTACGTCGAAGTCGTCGTGTCGCACACGAACGGCCTGCCGCCCAACTCCTTGATGCGGTCCGCCAGCGCCCGAGCGTAAACCGGCCGCAGGTACGCGGAGTTGTTCCATTCGCCGCAGTGGATCTTGATGGCCACCATATCGTTAGGTTTGACAAGTTCATCGAGATTCGCCGCGTCGAAGACCGTCAGCATCTTCGCGACCAAGCTAGTTTCGGTCGAATCGGAATGCGCGTCCATCCAATATACGTTGGACTTCCCCATGAGTATCTCCTCTCGGTCTCAGACCGCTTTTCGTTTAAGGTTCGTGCGCAATATAAGTGTGAGATTAGCATCGCCCCCCTACCTTGTCAATAAAATGGCCGACGCCTGCGGAAGCGCTGTGCCCTGGCCGGTGTTTGGCGGCATACGCAGGCGGATTAGTCGTGCGTCCCCCTGTTCCCAATTTCGCCGTCGGAGGTTAACATTGCCGATGAGATTCAACACCGACGTCATCGTTCTGTTAGGGGGGTGTCACTTGACCAAAATTACAGACCATTTCATGCACCCGGGCCCGCAACCCAACGGGCTTCAAGCTGCCGAGGACGGGCTCTGGGCAATCGACCAGGGCGACAACCATCTCTACAAGCTCGACTGGGAGGACGGCTCAGTTCTTGAAAAGCTGTCGACCGAGACCGACCGGTCCAGCGGAGTGACCATCGGCGGCGGCAATATCTGGATCGCGTCCACCTACACCGCCGAGCTGTTCAAGTGCGACATGGGCGGGGCGACGGTCGAGCGGTACGACACCCCCGGCAAGGGCGGTGTCGCGTTCGCTGACACACCGAATCCCCGCACGACCGGCGCTCACGGGATGGAGTGGATCGACGACGAGAACATGTGGGTCGCCGTTCCGCCCGCGCAAAAAGTCTTCCTCATGGACCCAACCACGATGACGGTCAAGCGCTCGATCCCGACGCCTGGCATCCGTCCACACGGGCTGTTCATGCACGAGGGCGCCATGTGGCTCGCAGACACCGCCGCGTGCAAGGTGCACAAGCTCGACCCCACCGACGGCGCCGTTTTGGCGGTGGTGGACGTGCCGACGCCGGAAGTCCACGGCATGACGTTGCACGAAGGCAATATGTGGTTCTGCTGCGCCGAAACCCGCCGCGTCTGCACCGTCCCGCTGCCCAGTTAGGATTGACATGTTGAATATCCAGCGACTGTCCGCCAACCCGATCATCAAGCCTCACATGGACGCCAGAATGGGCGAGAACATCAACGGACCCTCGTTGATCCGCGTCCCTGATTGGCTGCCCGATCCACTGGGCAAGTATTATCTGTACTTCGCCCACCACAAGGGCGCCTACATCCGAATGGCGTATTCGGACCATCTGGATGGTCCGTGGCAGACCCACGAACCGGGTGTTCTGGGGCTTGAGGACGCGTACTGCTTGGACCACGTCGCCTCCCCTGACATTCACATGGACGGCGATGCCCGTGAGATACGAATGTACTACCACGGTGTGTACAGCGGCAAGGACCAGAGGTCCAAGGTCGCCCTGTCCCACGACGGATTGGACTTCACCGCTCGTGACGAGGTGCTGGGCTACTCGTACTTCCGGGTGTTCCAGTGGGGCGGTTTCTATTACGCGCTGGGAATGCCCGGCGTCTTCTACCGATCAGAGGATGGCCTAACGGGGTTCGAGGAGGGGCCGACCCTGTTTTCGAAGAACATGCGACACACTGCCGTAAAAGTTCACGGCGACACGCTGCACGTCTTCTATTCCAACGTCGGCGACAATCCCGAGGGCATCATGCTGGCGACCATCGACCTGACGCCCGACTGGATGAGCTGGAAGGAATCGGAAGCGGTCGCTGTGCTCGAACCGGAGGCCGATTACGAAGGCACGAGCCTTCCGTTGGCGCCATCCGTCCGAGGCCTTTCGATACCGCCTGTAAGACAGCTCCGAGACCCGGGGCTATTCGAAGAGGGCGGGGTCACGTATCTCCTCTACTCGGTGGCAGGCGAACAGGGCATCGCGATCGCAAAACTCGAGGGCGCCTGGTAGCGATCGTCTGCGCCGACCCAAGCCGCCGTGTGCGCCGAATCGAAATCTGAGCGGCAGATTCGGTACAATCTGAGTGCCCGCGATTTCGCCTCGAGGAATTGTCCGGTTTCCTGCGAGTCGTATGCCGGAGGATTTGAGTGCCTGACAACGAAGCGGCTTTCCGATTGGGCCATATTGTCACCGCCATTGAAAAAATCGGACGATACACAGCCGGCGTGACGTTCGAAGAGTTTCGTCGAGACGCCAAAGTGGCCGATGCGTCGCTGCTGAATCTGGTTAATATTGGCCGAGCCGCCAGTCACGTCTCAGCGCACTTCAAAACCCAACACGCCGAAATACCTTGGTCCGACATCGACAGAATATTCAACCTTGTCGAGCCATTGCATCCAAACGTTGATCTGGATGCGGCTTGGAAAATGATCCGTATGACCTTCCGGCTATCGAAACGACTGTCCGGCGCGTCCTGGAGTCGAATCCCAATGAACAATAAATGGCATCGCGGCGCCAACACCCATCCGTCTCGGAGCAAAATATGACCTTCGAAAACATAGACCTATTCCCCGTTACCGCCGATGTCAATGCCAACGACCGGTTGACGCTGGGTGGCTGTGACGCGACCGAGTTGGTCGGCGAGCTCGGCTCGCCGCTGCTAGTATTCGACGAAGAAAGCATTCGGAATATGTGCCGGCAATTCGTCGGCGAGTTCTCGGCTCGATACAGTGACACGAAAGTGGTCTACGCGTCCAAGGCCTTCATCAACGCCGCCATCGCGAAGCTGGTGGCCGAGGAAAACCTTGGGCTGGATGTCGTTTCCGGCGGCGAGCTCGCCGTCGCAAACGCCGCCGACGTGCCGATGGACGGGGTCTACTTCCATGGCAACAACAAAACGCCGGACGAGCTAGCGTTCGCCGTCGACTCCGGCATCGGACGCATCGTCATCGACAGCTTCTACGAGTTGCAAACGCTAAACGACATCGCCCGAGACCGAGGCATGACGCAGGACGTGATGGTCCGCCTCTCGCCCAACGTCGATCCTCACACCCACGTCCATACCACGACCGGCACCCTCGACTCCAAGTTCGGCTTCGCCATCGAGACCGGCGACGCCGCGAACGCGATCCGGCAGACGTTGGCCGCGTCGAACCTCGACCTGGTCGGCGTCCACTTCCACCTCGGCTCGCCGATCTTCGAGTTGGAGCCGTACTCGATAGCCATCGACACAGTGCTGACATTCATCGCGCCGTTTAAGGACGAAGGCCTGAACCTGCGCGAGTTCAGCCCCGGCGGAGGCTACGCGATCGGGTACGTTCGCGAAGAACCGCCGCCCCGCATCGCCGACTACGCGGAAGCAATCGTCAACGCGTTCAAAGCGCGCTGCTCGGACCTGGGCCTCGGCCAACCGCGTCTTGCCATCGAGCCAGGTCGGTCCATCGTGGGTCGGGCGGGAGTCGCCCTGTACACCGTCGGCGCGATCAAGGATATCCCGTCCGTGAGGAAATACGTGTCGTTAGACGGCGGCATGGGGGACAACATCCGGCCCGTCCTCTACGGCTCGCGGTACGAAGCCGTCGTCGCCAACCGCATGTCGGACCCGCCGCAAGAAGTTGTCACGCTCGCGGGGAAGTACTGCGAGTCGGGCGACGTGCTCATTCACGACATTGAGTTGCCCGTTCTCGAGACAGGGGACATCGTCGCCATTCCGGCATCAGGCGCTTACGTGCCGTCGATGGCCAGCAACTACAACCTGAACCCGCGTCCGGCCATCGTGATGGTCAACGACGGCTCGGCCAGGCTCATCCGTCGTCGCGAGAGCTACGCCGACCTGATGGCCATGGACGTGATGTAGCCCGCCTACAACTGCATCTCGCCGAAATCCGGCGACACCATCAGCTTGGGCTCGGTCTGCGCCTGGACATCGGCGGGGTCCCAGCCGGGCGCGGCCTCGGTCAATACCAGCCCGTCCGCGGTGACCTCGATGACGGCGATGTCCGTGACGATGGTGTCGACGCACGTTATGCCCGTCAGCGGAAATGAGCACTCTCGTACGATCTTCGCGGCGCCGTCCCTGTCGGTGTGGTCCATCGCCACGATGATTCGCCGCGCGCCCGCCGCCAGGTCCATCGCGCCGCCAACGTTGCCAACGCCGCGCCGGGGCAGCATCCAGTTGGCCAGATCGCCTCGCTCCGAGACCTGAAACGCGCCCAGAACAGCGACGTCGATATGGCCGCCGCGGATCATCGCGAAACCATCCGCCGAGTTGAAGAACGACATTCCCGGATGCATAGCGAGGAACTGCCCTCCGGCGTTGATCAGGTCGATGTCTTCCTGTCCAGGTTCGGCCATCGGACCGTACCCCAGGACACCGCTCTCGGAGTGGTAGACTACCGTCTGGCCTTCGGGCACGAACTGGGAGCATAACGTCGGTATGCCGATGCCAAGGTTGACCACGTCGCCGTCTCGCAGCTCGCGGGCCACGCGCATGGCTATCGCTTCACGTTCCAGTCGCAGCTTTTCCATCATTCGCCTTTCAGGCTATCTGCACGATCCGATTCACGTAGATGCCCGGAGTGTGAACGCCGCCCGGTTCCAGATCACCGGGCTGCACGATGGCGTCCACCTCGAGAATCGTCACGGCCGCGGCGGTCGCCATGACCGCGTTGAAGTTGCGCGACGTGCCTCGGTACACCGTGTTCCCCATGGTGTCGGACTTGTGAGCGCGCAGCAGCGCGAAGTCGGCCTTCAACCCGAGCTCCATGATGTGCTGCCTGCCGTCGAACACCCTGGTCTCCTTGCCGTCGGCGATTAACGTTCCGGCGCCGGTCGGCGTGTAGAACGCCGCGATGCCCGCTCCGCCGGCCCGTATGCGTTCGGCCAACGTGCCCTGAGGGACGACCTCGAGCTCGACTTCGCCACGCTGGTATGCCTTTTCGAACGCGGTCGGATTCGACGGCGAGGGCGACACCGGGAACGACGCGACGACCTTCTTCACCTGGTTGTTCTCGACCAAGACCCCGATGTCCGTCGGACGGCTGCCGGGTATCGTGCCGAATCCCATCACGCTCGCCAAACCGGCCGTGTTGCTGATGATCGTGAGGTCCCGTGCGCCATGGTCTCGGAGAGCTCGAATCAGGTTCTGCGGCGTGCCCCCGGGCCCTGCGAAACCGTCGATCATCAACGCCGCGCCGTCGGGAATGTCGGCTACCGCATCTTCGAAGCTCGCGACTGATTTGTCCAACGGTGTGAGACTCCTTCGGGAATATGAGTTGGCCGCGTCCGAACGCATTATCTCCAATCTGCACCGCATGCGGCAAGCCTGCACAGGGCGCCCGAGGAACGGAGATTGACCCGAACACGGCGCATTGGTAAACTCGCGCACATCAACCACAAGTTCGCGATTGCCAGTCAGCCGCGACAATATACGGCGGGAAGGCGGTCGGCCAGCGCGGCCCGGACCGGGCTCAACCCCGGTTGCGCATTGCCGAAGAGGAAGGGAGCGACTCATTGTTCACGTTGGCGGAATATCAAGAGTTGATCGTACAGCAGGATATCGAGCACTTGGAGATGTTCACCGGGTTCGAGACGGAAAACCGATACTCGATAATGACCCCTGAGGGCGAGCCGCTTCTGTTCGCCGGAGAAGAGTCCGGGATGCTCGCGCGTCAGCTCCTCAGCTCCCATCGAGCGCTCGAGATCCACGTCGTGGACGGCGACGGCCAGCTCGTCCTGACGGCAGGGCGCGACTTCTACTGGCTGCTGTCCCACCTTTGGATCGCCGACGGGGAAGAACGCCCACTGGGCAGTCTGAGCCGGCACTTCAAGATGCTGGGCCGGGTCTTCACGTTGGACGATCCGTCCGGAAACACGCTTCTGGACTTGAAAGGATCGCTGTTCCGCCCCAACACGTTCATCTTCGAACGGGAAGGAACGGAGGTGGCCCGCATCACCAAGCAGTGGGGAGGAATCATGCGCGAGATGGCGACCGACGCCGACACCTTCGTCATCCAGAAGAACACCGACGAGATCGACGAGGACATGTCGCTGCTCATCCTCGCGTGCGCCTTCGCCATCGACCTCGAGTTCTTCGAGTCGAAAGGCAGCTAGTAAGCGGCCCGATTCGTCCACCCCTACTAATAACGCCCGATGACGCGTGGAGCCGCATCTGATGCCATGTTCAAATTGTGGTGAGGAGAACCCGTCGCAAGCCCGATTCTGCATGTTCTGCGCCACTCTGCTGCAGACCACATGCCCGCAATGCGGCGCCGAAGCTCCGCAGGAGGCGCGATTTTGCATGTCCTGTGCGGCGCCCCTCAGCGAGGACGTGGCACCGCCCGAGCACGCAGCCGCTGAGCCGCCCGAGACTCCTGTCGCCGAACGACCCGCCTCCTTCGCCGACGGCCGCTACGTCGTCGACCGGTTCCTCGGCGAGGGCGGCAAGAAGCTAGTGTACCTCGCCCACGACGAGCTGCTCGACCGCGACGTCGCCTTCGCGCTGATCAAGACCGAGGGCCTCGACGACGCCTCCCGTCAGCGCATCTCTCGTGAGGCGCAGGCCATGGGGCGGCTCGGCTCGCACCCGCACATCGTCACCGTGTTCGACCTCGGACAACTCCCTGTCGCCCCTTCCGTCTCTTCAGTCCCTTCGGTCCCTGCCAGCGCCGAAAGCCAACCCTTCATGGTCACCGAGCTAATGGGCGGCGGAGACGTCGAAGGCATCCTCGAGGACGCCGATGGCGGACGGCTACCGTTGGAGCAGGCCATCTCGATTGCCGTCGAAACTTGCCGTGGACTGGAGTTCGCGCACGAAAAGGGCATCGTCCACCGCGACCTCAAGCCCGGCAATGTGTGGCTCACGGCTGACGGTGTCGCCAAGATCGGCGACTTCGGGCTAGCCGTCGCGACCGACCGCTCCCGCCTGACATAAGAAGGCATGATGGTCGGCACCGTGTCGTACATGCCGCCTGAGCAGGCAATGGGCGGCGAAGTCACGCCGCGCGCCGACCTGTACTCCCTCGGAGCGATGCTCTACGAGATGGTGTGCGGTCGCCCTCCGTTCCTGGGAGACGACAACATAGCCATCATCGGACAGCACATCAACACTCCACCTGTGGCTCCGACATGGCATCGGGGTGATTGCCCTTGTCCGCTCGAAGCCCTCATCATGCGCCTGCTGGCAAAGGATCCGTCGGAGCGGCCGGGCAGCGCATCCGACGTGCTGGCGGCGCTGGAAGCCGTCGACACATCGTCATCAGAGCAGAGTGTCACCGAGCCTGGACAGTCGGTGAACGTTCTCGATTCGCTGGCCGCAGACGTGTTCGTGGGCCGCCACAACGAGATGGACGACCTCAAGGCCGCGTTGGAGGCGAGCCTCGGGGGCCGGGGCCGCATGGTCATGCTGGTCGGAGAACCGGGCATCGGCAAGACCCGCACCGCCCAGGAGCTTACAACCTACGCGGGCCTCAGGGGCGCGCAGGTTCTGTGGGGTCGATGCCACGAGAACCGGGGAGCGCCTCCCTACTGGCCCTGGATACAGGTCATCCGGTCATACGTCCAGGAACACGAACCGAACCAGCTCGGCACAGAGATGGGTTCCGGAGCCGCCGACATAGCCGAGATAGTCTCCGATGTCAAAGAGCGACTGCCCGGTCTTCAGCCGGCCGCGCCATTGGGTGACCTGGAGCAGGAACGTTTCAGGCTCTTCGATTCCATTACCACTTTCTTGAAGAACGCCTCCCGAAGCAGACCGCTGGTGGTCATCCTGGACAACCTTCACTGGGCTGACAAGCCGTCACTCATGCTCCTGGAGTTTCTCGCGCCGGAGCTTGTAGATGGCCGGCTGCTGGTAATAGGCACCTACCGGGATGTGGATCTGTCCCGTCAGCACCCTCTAGCCGAAACCCTAGGCGAGCTGAACCGAGAACGTCTCTTCGAGCGAGTCCTGCTTCGTGGCCTGACCGAGGAGGACACCCGCAACTTCATCGAGATCGTGTCCGGCGTCACGCCGGCAGCGGGTCTGGTGAGAACGGTCCATACACAGACTGAGGGCAATCCCTGGTTCCTGACTGAAGTCGTGCGGCTGTTGGCTCAGGAGGGCGAGCTCGCTGCTCAGTCCACCGGGGATCGGTCCGCCTCAGGCGGATGGGAGGTCCGTATCCCGGAAGGGGTGCGCGAGGTCATAGGCCGACGCCTGAATCGGCTGACCGAACGTTGCAACCAGACCTTGACCATCGGAGCCGTGATCGGTCGAGAGTTCGAGCTTCGACAGCTCACTCGGCTCGTCGATGACATGTCTGAGGACCGGCTTATCGACGTGCTGGACGAAGGGTTGTCCGCTCGCGTCATCGAAGAGATGCCCAACGCCGTCGGTCGCTACGAGTTCACGCACGCTCTGATACAGCAGACGCTGATGGACGAGCTGTCGACCACTCGCAGGGTGCGGCTCCACGCACGTATCATCGACGTATTCGAAGAGCTGTACCGAGACGACGTGGAGTCCCGCGCCACCGAGCTGGCATATCACGCCGGTGAGGCCGAAGCCATTTCCGGCTCCGAAGCTGTGGTCAAGTACTCAATAGTCGCGGGCGAGCAAGCGCTTGTTCGTTATGCTTGGGAAGGGGCCCTCGACCACTTTCGGCGCGCTGACGAAGCAAGGGACCGCAGCGTCATGGACAAAGATTCGGCTAGATTGCTGTTCGGTTTGGCACAGGCCCAGCTTGCGACCTTGCCCAATTTCCGTGGTGTCGAGGCGATTCCCAATCTGATCAACGCGTTCGAATTCTACGCCACGTCGGGAGACATCGAAAAAGCCGTCACCATTGCGGAGTACCTCTCCGCGACGCGAGGCGGTGAAAAAACTGCTGCGGAACAGCTCATTCCCCGGGCGCTTTCGCTTGTGCCGTCAGACTCACTGCTCGCCGGACGCCTCCTCGCACGCTATGGTCTGGTCCAAGGTCTATCAAAATGCGACTACGAAGGTGGAATGAGAGCTATCGATCAAGCCTTGGAAATCGCCCGTTCAAACGAAGATCCGGCATTGGAGATGACGGCGCTGTCCTTTAGTGCGCCAGTCAGTTTATATCACCTTCATATCCAAGATGTGCTCGACACAACACAGAAAGTGACATATTTATCATCGAATATGGATGCACCTCTGGTTGGATCAATATCTGATTACTTCAACGGAGTTGGCCTGCTCTTTAAAGGTGACCTGAAAGGCACTCGCCCACCTATTGAACTGAGCTTGTCAACAGCCGAACGCATCAGGCATCGATATCGCACCGCGCTCGCGGCCGCCAGTTTGGGTGGGTTGTCTTTTTTCGAAGGCGATTTCGACGATGCCAAGAAGCATAAGGATCTGGCGTTATCGCTGGCGCCGCAGGAGCCGGTTGTGCTGTTGTTCGCGATAATCCAGGAAACCATGCTTGGTGATTTCGCCACATCCAACGCACATATCGACAGACAGCTCGAAACAGCGAATCTGACCAGACCCGGCCCAAATCTAGAACATGCGATGCCAGCGTTTTGTATTCCGTGGGCTGCCAGGATGTCAGGTAATCTGAGTCAATTGCAGTCTGCGAAGAAACTTGCACATGTCGTATTTGACTCAGATAACGTGACCTCTTTTGTCGAGCTATTCGCGAGGAGTGGGCTGGCCGCCACTGCAGTGATCACTCGCAATGAGAGTGAGGCGGCGGAACAGTATCCGGCGATAGTTGAAATGAAGAAGTTGATATCATTTGCGTTTTTCAGCGTGGACCGCCTCTTAGGCCTCCTCGCCCATACGATGGGTAAACTCGATGATTCTCAGAAGCATTTCGAAGGTGCAATCGCGATCTGCCGCGAGGCCGGCAACGTTACAGAGCTGGCGTGGAGCCTATGCGACTACGCTGACATGTTGCTAGAGCGAGATGAGCCTGGCGACCGGGAAAAAGCTGTGCCTATGCTGGACGAGTCGCTGCAGATATCCAGCGACCTGGGGGTTGACCTTCGCTCAGGGCCTTGACTCGTCACCCACCTGGTCGCCCATCGTCTCATCTGACGGAACACCGCAAGTGGTGGCTGTCGCTCCTTTGGCGTCTCAGGTCTCGAGTCGCATCGCTTTCTATTCGGACCGCGACGGCAATCGAGAAATCTACGCGATGAACGGCGACGGCTCAGGACAAGCCCGCCTCACCAACAACGAAGCGAAAGACGTTTCACCTACGTGGTCCGCCGACCGCTCCAAGATCGCCTTCCAGTCCGACCGCGACGGCAACGAGGAGATCTACGTGATGAACGCCGACGGCTCCGGACAGATCAACCTGTCCCGCAATGCCGGCGAAGATGTTCGGCCGGCTTGGTCGCCCGACGGCGAAAAGATCGCGTTCCGGTCCGACCGCGACGGCGACTGGCAGATCTACGTGATGAACACCGACGGCTCCGAACAGACTCGACTCACCAACAACTCCGCTCGCGATTCCGATCCCGAGTGGTCGCCTGACGGCACGCAGATTGTGTTCAGCTCCAACCGCGACGACAACTTCGAGACGTACATCATGAACGCCGACGGTTCGGGGCAGACGAGACTCACCGACAACACATCGACCGATCTGGACCCGATCTGGTCCTCGGACGGCGCGAGGATAGCGTTCCGATCGGACCGCGACAACAGTTGGCAGATCTACGTGATGAACGCCGACGGCTCCGAACCCACCCAGATCACCGACAGCACCGCCAACGACCTGTCGCCCACCTAGTCGCCCAGTAGCGAGAAAATCGCGTTCACTTCGTCCCGCGATGGCAACGACGAAATCTACGTGATGAACGCCGACGGCTCGGTGCTGATCAATCTCACGAACCGCGCCGACGCCGACTCGTCCCCCGCCTGGTCGCCGTAGTGACGGCATCGGCAGGATAGCGTGGCTGGGACGAGTTCCTGGGG
This sequence comes from uncultured Dehalococcoidia bacterium, assembly GCA_964588665.1. Taxonomy (GTDB): domain Bacteria; phylum Chloroflexota; class Dehalococcoidia; order Lucifugimonadales; family UBA1123; genus UBA2160. The sequence continues at coordinate 18,684 of CAZPQQ010000008.1, forward strand.
TGTCCTGACTCGCAAGTTTGTTGCGTAAACCGCGCCGTGTGTTTCAACTGGTCCCGGTTTTGTCGGAGTTCACAATGAACAAGTAGATTCACACTTCCGTTCGCCTTGAGCCTGTCGAAGGGTCGTCGACCGACCGCAATTGTCGAGCGAACTTCGGAGACAGGACACTAGACGCTTTGGTCGAGCGAAGCACGACTGCCTGTCGATGCCGTGCGCCTCTGGCGATCAGTACGCCTGTCGAAGCAGGCCCATGACGTCGTCGAAGGTGCGGAATCCCCTAGGCGACAGCGCGGAACGCGGACCGTGCTGGGCCCATACCCGCTCCGCCACTGTCTGAATCTGCTCTTCCGTGACGCCCCGGTCGCTCAGTTTGTCGTTGATCTCGATGTCAGCCATGAGGCGGCGAACGGCGGCCACGCCCTTTTCGGCAGCGTACCTAGTCGAGACGCCGTCGACCTTCTCGCCCAGCGCCCGAGCAATGTCGGCGAGCTTCTCTTGACAACCCACGAAGTTGAAATCGAGGATGAACGGCAGCATGATCCCCAACAGCCTACCGTGGGGCAGGTGGGTGACGTCGCCCAGGACCTCGGAGTAGGTGTGGTTGTGTATCAACCCGCCGTTGCCGAACGCGACACCGACGGTCGTGGCCGACCACAGCATCGCCGACCGTGCGTCGATGTCCTGGCCGTTGGCGAAGGCTTTGGGCAGACACTTGCCGATGACTTCGATCGCCTTGATCGCCAGGGTATCGGCGGTCGGTTTGAACCGGTTGACCAGGTAGCACTCCATCGCCTGAGACAGTGCGTCGGCGCCAGTGTCGGCGGTGACGTTGGGCGGCATCGACGCGTTCAGCACCGGGTCGCATATGGCAACGCTGGGCCGCAGCATCGGATCGCCTGCCCATCCCTTGATGCCGGTGTCCGGGTTGAAGACGCCTGAGCCGGACGTGACCTCGCTACCGGTGCCGGCCGTGGTCGGGACGGAGATGATGTGGGCGCCGCGTTTCTCGACGCGCCGAGGCGGGGTCCAGTCCGTGCCGACCCGCGACTGGTGGTACTCGGTGAGCTTGCCTTCGTTGCCCAAGAGCAGCGACATGGACTTCGAGCTATCGATGGTGCTGCCGCCCCCCAGGGCGACGATGAGGTCGCGGTCGCCCGCGCGGAAAGCGTCGACCGCGGCTTCGACCGACTCCAGCGTGGGCTCGGTGGCGATGCCGGAGAACACCTCGACGTTTAGACCCGCGTCCTTCAGCGACTTCTCCGCGCTCTCGGTCAGCCCGATCTCGTGGAGTATCGGGTCGGTGACGATCAGCGGGGCCTTGCTGCCCAAAGACTTGGCAACTTCACCGACGCGTTCCACGGTTCCCGAGCCGAATATGATGCGAGCGGGAGACCTGAATTCAAAATCGCCTGACCAGTTCGTCATGTCCATCGATGCGTCCTCCATCCGATTCCGGTGTAACGGCGGTTTCGTGCTCAAACGCACTTGATTCGGCGGTCGAAAAGAACCGGCGTGTGTATGTTCGTCCCAGACATGAGGAGGCGGCGCTGTTGAAGTTAGGCGCCCGCGTCCCTCATCTCGCGCTGCACGTACAGAGCGAGCTGGTTGTTAGGGTCCAGCTTGACGGATTGGTTCAGAGCTGTCCGCGCGGCCTCGATCTCGTCCAACTCATACAGCGATGCGCCTTTCCGTGCGTAAGCCGAGGAATTGTCGGGGTCCAACTCAATTGCCTTGTCCACCGCGGCCACGGCGTCAACGTGACGGTTCATGTATTGCAGCGCCTCGGCTTTGGTGCGATAGGCGGAAGCATTTCCGGGTTCCAACTCGATGGCCTTGTCCACCGCGGCCAAGGCTTCCTCTTCTCGGTCGAGCGCCAGAAGCGCCACCGCCTTTGCGGCATGCGCTAGCGCGTTTTCCGGGTTGCGTTCGATAGCCTTGTCCGCCGCGGCCACCGCCATCTCCGTGCGACCGATCATCGGCGCCGCCTGACCATGGGCGCCGGTTGGACCGATCTCGTTTGCCTGCTCCGCCACGGCCAGCGCTGCCCGGAAATCGCCCATCGAACCCAGCGCCTGCGCTTTGGTCCGGTACGCGGCCGCGTTGTCAGGATCGAACTCGATAGCCGTGTCGGCCGCCACCAGCGCTCCTTCGAAATCGCCCGAGGACGCCAGCGTTTCCGCACGACGTTGGTGCAACGACGCGTCCTGTGAGTCCAGTCCCAGAGCCTTGTCGAGGGTGGACAAAGCTTTGTCGAACTCGCCCAAGGAGGTCAGAGCATGCGCCTTGATTCGATACGTGGATATGCCGTCCGGATCGAGCTCGATAGCCCTGTCCGCAGCGTCGATGGCCCCATCGTATTCGCCCATGGCGCCAAGCGCCTGCGCCCTGCTCTGATGGGAGGGCGCGCTTTCGGGGTCCAATTCGACAGCCCTGCCCGCGGCCGCCGCCGCTCCTTCGTACTTTCCCAGGGCGCCCAATGCCTGAGACTTCGTCAGGTACGACGGGGCGCTGTCCGGATCCGATTCGATGGCTTTGTCTACCGCTTCGACGGCTGCCTTGTATCGACCAAGGTCGAAGAGCGCTTCAGCCCTCGTCAGGTGGGGGATGGAGTCTTCGGGAAACAGCTCAAACGCCCTCGCGCTCGACGCCACCGCCTCTTGCACCCGATTCAGCCTGAACAGGGCCGCTCCCTTTGCCTCATGGGAATATGCGTCGGCGGGGTCCAGCTCGATGGCCTTGTTTGCCGCGACTATAGCTTCATCGTATTCGTCCAGCGCATTCAGCGTGATCGCTCTGCCTTGGTATGCGAGGGCGTCGTCCGGGTCCAGTTCGACCGCCCAGTCCACCGCCGCCAACGCCGCTTCGAACTCGCCCAAGCCACCCAGCACCTGAGCCTTGATTCGATAGGACGGAGCGCTGTCCGCGTCCAACGCTATGGCTTTGTCGGCCTCAACGAGCGCTCTCTCGAATTTGCCCATCGAGCCCAGCGCCCGAGCCTTGGTGCGGTATGGGTGCACACTGTTCGGGTCCAATTCGATGGCCCTGTTCGAAGAAGCCACCGCCTCATCGGATCGGCCCAGATTGTGCAGCGCCTCGGACTGGATGCTGTGAGCGAACGCGTCGTCCGGGGCCGATTCGATGGCTCTGGACGCAGCGTTCAGCACGCCTTCCCAGTTTTGCTCTGCCCTGAGGTCGTCGACTGCCTGTCGGAATTCGTCATCCGAATGACCCTGCCTGGAGTTATCCACCACTTGAGTAATCACCTTTTCCTAATGAATTGGTCATCGCCGCCAGCCATGCTCAGCCCGCGTTCAGCGTCCGGGCCCTCTGCTCGATCTGGTCGACGATGTCGACGCCGACCCGCTCGCTCCATGCCGCAAGCAGTTGTTGTGTGATCGGACCGGGGACCGAGTCGCCGATCTGTCGGTTGTCTGCCATGCCCACCGGCAGCAGCGAATACGGGGTGCTGCACAGGAAAGCCTCGTCCGCCGTGTAGACGTCGTACGGCTGAAGATCTTCCTCGGAGGTCGGGATGTTCAGTTGTTCGGCGAGCTCCAGCAGCGTCATGCGGGACACGCCCTGCAGGATGCTCCTGTCCCCGGCCGTCCTGAGAACGCCGTTGGACACGATGCAGAAGTTGGCGCCGATGCTCTCGCTCACGTTGCCGTCGCTGTCGAGCAGCACCGGAAACGCGTCCGGATCCACGTCACGCGCCTCCAGATCGGCCATCACGAAGCTGAGACGGCTGTAGTGCTTCACCTTCGGATCGATCTGGTCCGGCGAGAAGCTGCGCGTCCTGGGGATCACCACGTGCGCGCCTGTTTCGTACAGAGGCGCGTACCGCGCGTAGTCAATCGGGTCGATCATGATGGACACATGGGGTTCGATCTGGCCGACGACGCCGCCCGCTCCTCGAGTGACGATCTGCGTGATCATGTAGTCGTCACGAGCGGCGCGGCGCATCTCTTCGTTGTACTCGACCACGTCCAGCGTCACGCGTTCCATCTCGTCCATCGACATTCCGGGGTCGATTCTCGTGTACTGGAGCGAACGGTACAACCGCACCAGGTGCTCCCTCAGCCGGAAGACCTTGCCGTCGAATGTTCGAGACGTGTCGAACACCACGTCCCCGAGGCGGAAACCCCGGTCCAGCATGCTGATCGTCGCCTCACTGCGACGCACGAATTCGCCGTTTACCCAGATCGTGTAGTCCATCTGTCGCCTCGCAATTTAGATGCCTAATCGAGATTAGCAGATCACGAGCAGAAACGCAGCACCAGCGTCGGTGTCGTCAGTCCTGCTCGCCTTGTAGATGGCGCATGGGCCAACCCAGGCCAAGTTGACCGCTTGGCGCCTTCCGCAACTGTTTGTTCTGGGCAACATTATGGCCGCTTGGAGAGCGATGCATTCGGAAAGCACCGATGACGTGGCGCCACGCCCCAATCAAGAGCGGCCGCACAGTATTCCGTAGGGGAGGGTTTCAAACCCTCCCGCGTGGTTTCGAGGCGTCAATCTGTTGCTACACGGAAACAACGTGCTCGCTGTTGTTCACGCGGCGATTACCCATGTGAGATGCTGGGAGGGTTTGAAACCTTCCCCTACGACATTGTATCGCGGAACTGCCTATTCTCGGTAAGCTCCAACCGGTCGTGGCTCGACTCTGAACCGATTCGAAGGACGCCACCCGGCGCCATAACCCGCAATCCGCCGATCCGGAGCCTGACGACCAATCCGTCGCCGTCATCGGGAGAAGGGCGTACAATTGCCTTCATCCACTCGAAGTCGGCAGTCTGGCGACTGTTGAACCCAAGCGCCGAACACCACAGGGGGATCGCATGGAAGAGATCATCTTCGCATCGGCCAAGTCCATGGCCCGCGCAATCCGAGACAAAGAGGCGTCGTCTGTCGAGGTCGTCGAAGCGCATCTGCGCCGCATCGACGAGGTCAACCCGAAGCTGAACGCGGTGGTGCAACTCGCCGGAGACCGCGCGCTTGCCGAGGCCAGGGCCGCGGACGACAGCCTGTCCAGAGGCGAGTCGAAGGGCCCGCTCCACGGCGTGCCGATGACAGTCAAGGACTCACACGACACTGAGGGCATCGTCTCCACGGCCGGGACCACGGGACGCGCGTCGTTCGTGCCGGACCGCGACGCCACGACCGTGGCTCGGATGCGGGCCGCGGGCGCCATCGTGCTGGGCAAGACCAACACCCCCGAGCTCACGCTGTCGTTCGAGACAGACAACCTGGTCTACGGGCGAACCAACAACCCGTACGATCTGTCCCGCACGCCGGGCGGAAGCAGCGGCGGGGCGGCAGCGATCATCGCCTCGGGCGGCTCGCCGCTGGACCTGGGCACCGACACCGGCGGCTCCATCCGCGTCCCAGCCGGCTTCTGCGGCATCGCGGGCCTCAAGCCGACGTCGGGGCGCGTGCCCAGGACAGGCCACATTATCCACCACCTGCTGGGCGCCACCGAGTCGCTGACCACGGTCGGCCCTCTGGCCCGGTTCGTCGAGGACTTGGCTCTAGTGCTGCCGATCATCGCCGGTCCCGACTGGACGGACCCCGCCATCGTACCCATGCCCGTCGACGACCCCGCGAGCGTGGACTTGAGCAACATGCGTGTAGCGAGTTTCGCCGACAACGGAACCGTGTCGCCGACCGCCGAGGTCGTGGCGGCCGTGGAAGCCGCTGCCAACGCCCTCAGAGACGCGGGCGCCGCTGTGACCGAAGATATGCCCCCTGCCATCGCCAAACGCGATGAGTTGCGCATGCTGACCGCAGATGGCGGCGCGGGCATCCAGCGCCTGTTGGACGCCGCGGGCACGACCCGACCACACCCTAGAATCGAGCGCATGGCAGGCGCCGCCGAGGCGATGGAGGTCGGCGACTACACGGCCATGTTGGAAGAGGTCGATGCGTTTCGTTCCGAGATGCTGGGCTTTATGGAAAACTACGACGCGCTGCTGTGTCCTGTGAGGCCGTTTCCTGCGCTGCCCCACGGCGAGTCGATGTCTCGGGAAATGTCCCCTTCGGGCAGCTACACCAGCGCCTTCAACACCACCGGTTGGCCCGGCGCAGTCGTCCGAGCGGGCACGTCCCCGGAAGGCATGCCCATCGGAGTCCAGCTCATCACGAGGCCCTGGACCGAAGCCGTCGCACTGGCCCTCGCGCAGGTCGTCGAGACAGCCCTCGGAGGATGGCGGAAGCCGCCGATCTAGTGTCCTGCACCCTGCCATTGCGCGTGGCAATTCGGTGCCCCTTCGACGGGCTCAGGGCGAACGGGGTGTAGCACATTCCCGTTCGGTGTGGCTCGTCCCGCATCCGTGAACCTGCTCGCTCACAGATCTTTCCGCATGAAGACCACGACGGCCAGGGTGGGAAAAAGGGCCATGAGCCCGGCGAAGCTGCCGACGATCTTCCATTGCTCGGCGGCCGAATACTCCCCGGCGATCACCTCGGGAAGATTGTCGACCAAGTTCGCGGGAGACAGGAAGCTGATGTCCAGGAAACTGAAGATGAACCCAAGACTGAACCAGACGAGCGCTACTGCCACCACGGCCAGAACAGTGTTATTGAACAAGCTGCTGACGGCCACACCCATGGTCGCCAGGGTGGCCAGAACCATTCCCACCGAGAGGGTGGCGTAGACGGCGCCCGCCACTGCCATGTCGCCCGGGGATTGTAGCGACCGATCAGGTAGCCCGCGGGCAGCGTAACCGCCACGTACAACATCACGACGGCTAGCACCAGGGGAGCGAGCTTGGACAGGATGTAGTGATGGCGCGTGACCGAACGACACAGTATGGAGTCCGAAACCACCCCCTCTCCGAGGCCACGGAGCTAGCGCTCAGGACGATGAAGACCACGCTCCCAAAGGTCAGGTACAACGACAGGGCATTGGAAAAGAGTTGCGATGCCGCCTCCACTGCCTGTGCTGTCGCTGGCGTGGTCGTCGCAATGGTCGTCTCCGCGGCGCCGGCGTCGGCCGAGACGGCCGCCAAGAGGATGCTGACGAGAGCGGTTAGGAGAAGCCAAAGGCGCAGCATCCACGAGCGGGCGAGGTTCCGCAACTCCCATTGCAGAAGCGCCCAAAAACCCCGGATGTCACTCTTCCAGGTCCATTGCACGAGAAAATCCACGGGTGCGTTCCTCCTCCATTCGTCGCAGGAAGGCGCTCTCCAGTTGGTCGCTGGCAGAGCGCAGCGACAGGAGCTCGACTGAGTGCTCGGATAAGAATTGAAGCAGATTCGCAAGCTGAGACGTGAAGGGCTCGTCATCGGAGAATCGGGCGTGCAGAGTGTCTTGGCCCACCCGCGTGAACTCCACCCGCCCATCTCCCCATCCTTGAAGCTTCTCCTCCAGGGCAGCGAGGTCCCCCTCCAATTCCACTTCCACTTCGTTCTGACGCACCAGCCGCTTCATCTCGCCAACCGGACCGCTGAAAACGAGCTTGCCCTCACTCAGCACTCCAACATAGTCGCAGACACGGTCGACGTCCCCCAGCAGATGAGTGGAGACAATCAGTGTCTTCTTCCCTGCCAGGCTTCGGATAAGGTCGAGCATGAAGCGCCGTCCCTCGGGATCAAGGCCCGAGGTTGGTTCGTCCCAGATGAGCAGGTCGGGATCGTGAAGCAGCGAGGCGGCGATGCCCAGGCGCGTGGTCATGCCCGTGGAAAGCGCCTGCACATTCTGCGAGGCAGCCGGCAACAACTCCACCGCCCGCAAAAGGTTGGCCAGTCGGGTCTTGCGCCGGTCCGGAGGGAGCCCCGAAAGACGCCCCATTAAGTCGAGGTATGATATGGGCGTCATGTCCTTGGGAAAGCGAGGGTTGGTGGGAAGGTAGCCGATGCGGCTCCGGAGGCGCGCCGAGTTCGGAGTCATCGTCTCGCCAAAGACCAACGCGCTGCCCCCCGTGGGGCGTTGGAGCCCCAGGAGGAGTTTGAAGGCAGTAGTCTTGCCCGCCCCGTTGGGGCCGAGCAGACCGAACACGGAGCCCTCGGGAACCGTCAGGTTGACGCCGCTGAGGGCGGTGTGGCGGTTGCCGTATATCTTGGTCAGGTTTCGTAGTTCGATGGCGTCCAACGTTTGCCTCGGGCGGGCCCCTTAGTGTCGGCACACTCTGACCTGCCAACTACGATTCTATCAGAGCCAATGCTGTGCCTGGCGCATTGCGACTGCACGGGCATCTGGCACCGACAATATCTGAGACGATTGGAGAACCCGATTGCCACAGCTCACGCTGGCGCCGACAGCGGCGATGCCACAGGAGCGGGGCCATGCGATATGATTGTCTCGGCCTTTTGACGCAGGCCCGGAAATCCTCTTCCACGAGCCCCGACCGCAAAAGGAGCGCCCAATGGACGACATCGTATTCTCATCGGCGACGAAGATCGCACAGGCCGTTCGCGACAAAGAGGTTTCAGCCGTCGAGGTCGTCGAAGCCCACCTGCGGCGGATCGAGGCCGTCAACCTCAGGCTCAACGCCGTGGTCCAGCTTTGCGCCGAACGAGCGCGGTCCGAGGCCGCCGACGCCGACGCCACGCTGGCCGATGGCCGCTCCAAGGGCCCGCTCCACGGCGTTCCGATAACGCTGAAGGACTCGCTGGACACGGAGGGCGTCGTCACGACCGGCGGCACGCAGGGCCGCGCCGGGTTCGTACCGTCCGAGGACGCCACGGTCACCGCAAGGCTCCGCGGCGCGGGCGCCATCCTGCTGGGAAAGACCAACACGCCCGAGCTCACGCTCGCCGGCGAAACTGACAACCTGATCTACGGCCGAACGGAGAACCCCTATAAGCAGAACCGAATCCCGGGCGGCAGCAGCGGCGGGGCCGCGTCGATCATCGCGGCCGGCGGCTCGCCTCTCGACATAGGGAGCGACACGGGCGGCAGCATCCGGCTCCCCGCTCACTTTTGCGGGATCGCCGGCCTCAAGCCGAACTCGGGTCGCGTCCCGCGCACCGGCCACATCGTGCCGTACGGAATGGGCGCCGTGGACGCCCTGACGCAGAACGGTCCGCTGGCCCGGTTCGTCGAGGACTTGGCGCTGACGCTGCCTATCATCGCCGGGCCGGACTGGCGCGACCCGGCCATCGTGCCCGCGCCGTTGGGCGACCCTGCCGACGTCAAGATCGACGGGCTCCGCATCGCCATGCACACCGACAACGGCTTGATGACGCCGACAGCGGAGATCCAGGACGCAGTGCGGGCGGCGGCCAAAGCCCTGGAGGACTTCGGCGCCGTCGTCGAGGAGATCAAGCCCGACGCCCTCGAAATGATCCCCGACATCAGCCCAAAGCTCAACGGCGGCGACGGTCGCGCCTGGGTCACGCGGCTCCTGGAGCGGGCGGGCACGACGGAGATGTCCCCTTTCTTGAAGAATCGCTTCGCGACGATCGACCCGGTCTCCTCAGGAGAGTTCACCGCGGTGCTGGAGGACTTGGACCTGTATCGGAGCCGAATGCTCGGTTTCATGCGCGACTACGACGCCATCCTGTGCCCCGCAGCCGCCATTCCGGCGTGCGACCATGGCGGGGCCTGGCTCGACGAGAACCAGTGGGCGTTCGCCTACTGCGGCGCTTACAACATGACGGGCTGGCCAGGCGTAGTGGTCCGAGGCGGCACGTCTCCCGACGGCCTTCCAATCGGAGTGCAGGTCGTGGCCAGGCCGTGGCGCGAGGATGTCGCCCTGGCCGTGGCGGCGCGACTGGAATCGGCGCTGGGCGGTTGGCAGGAGCCGGAGCTGTAGTCCACGTGTTCAGATCACGTCGTTGCTCACCCGCGCCGCAACCTTGGGGCTGTATTGACGAGACCGTTAATCGACTCAATTCGTCAAGTCGCAATCCACCGATGGTCATGGGTTGCAGGCCAAATCGTTGAGTCAAACCGAAATTGCTGGATGGACCAGCCAGGGGGGTGCAGGGGCGGAGCCCCGCTGGGACATCCCCGGTGCAGACCGGGTGCACGAGTATGACAGTTCGAGCATCATCCAATCCGGGCGGTCGACATGGACCACAAAACACCGTGAAATCGAAGAAGAATGGAGCGATCATATGGAACTGAACTTAAACGGTAAAGCAGCCATCGTCACGGGCGGGAGCGTCGGCATCGGCAAAGCAGTTGCCAGGGAGCTGGCTCTCGAAGGCGTCGACGTCGCCATTTGCGCCCGCACGGAAGACGTGCTGAACCAGGCTGCAAGCGAGCTCGCGTCGGAGACCGGACGCAAGATCATCCCGATAGTCACCGACACGACCAGTCAGACGTCGGTGGCCAGCATGGTCGAGAGGGCCGCGAACGAGCTGGGCGGAGTCGACATCCTGGTCAACAACGCAGCGACCCCCGGCGGCTTGGTGCTCGGTCCGTTGGCGGAGTCCGCCGAGGAAGACTTGCTGGCCGACATCAACACCAAAGTCGTCGGCTACTTCCGCTGCGCCAAGGCTGTAGCTCCGCTGATGCAGGAGAGCGGCTGGGGCCGGATCATCAACATCGGCGGCCTGTCAGCTCGAAGCGCCGGGGCAATCAGCGGCCTTCGCAACGCGGGGCTCGTCCACTTCACGAAGACCCTGTCGGGCCAACTCGGTCCCGACGGCGTGACCGTCAACCTCGTGCATCCCGGCTCGACCCGCACCGAGCGCACCACTGCCGAAGATATAGAGCGCGCGTCACGGGCAACAGCCACTCGGCGCATGGTGGACGCCAGCGAGATCGGCTACGTGGTGGCGTTCCTGGCGTCGGACAAGGCCACCGCAATCACTGGCGAGGTCATCGCTGCCGGCGGAGGCGTGGGCGTGGCTGTGTACCAGTAGAGATGTTGGCGCCGCGTCAGCCGACGCCGGTCACGTTGTCGTCATCGTCGGTGAGCAGTCTGCCCTTGCTGGAGTCCAGCAGCACCATCCGGTTGCCCCGCGGATCCTCGACAACGGCGGCTCGGCCTATCGGGATATCGAACGGCGGGACGACCACGCTGCCGCCGGACTCCTGAATCAGTCGAGCGGCCTCGTCCGCGGAGTCCACCTTGAGGTCGGCCTCCTGGTACTCGCGCTCGTTCTGGATCACGATCTCGGCCTCGGAGTCGGGCATACGGAAGCCGACCGCCGCCTCCGTTCGCCAGATGACCTCGTGACCCAGCAGGTCGCGATAGAACCGGACGCCAGCCTCGATGTCCGGCACATAGAGTTGCACGGCATCGACGCTCTGAATCAGCGGGACGCGGTTGTGTTCGTCCATCCGGCCCCCTCCGATCTTGCTTGGAGATAGCTCCGCCTTGACGAGATCGGGCCTGACCGCCGTCCCCAAAGGCTGGCAGTCAGGCCCTCCAAATCATGCTGCTGCCAATTTCGCGAGTCGCGAGCGGGCTAGTCCGCGGCGGCCGCGGCCTTCTCGCGTTGGATGTTCTCGGAGCCGACGACGCCCGCGGTTTGCAGGTCCCGGATCTGGCCCTCGGTGTAACCCAGTTGGGCCAACACCTGTTCGTTGTGTTCCCCGACGGTCGGAGGCGCTATTCGCATGGTTGCAGGCGTGTCCGACAACTTCATCGGGAAGCCCGTCAGCTTCACGGCGCCGTAGACCGGATGCTCGGCTTCGACAATCATGTCGTTGTGCACCACTTGAGGATCATCGAACATCTCTTCGATGTCGTACACGGAACCGGGAGGCAAGTTGACACGATCGAACCGCTCCTCGACTTCGGAACGCGTAAACTTCTTGAACGCCTCTTCCAGCGCGGTTCGGAGCTCCGGTGAGTACCCGCTCCGCAAATCGACGTCCTTGAATCGGGGATCCTCGTCCAGGGAAGGTTGGATCGCCAAAGCATCGCTGACGCGACTCAAACTATCGTTGATAAACCCGCCCATCAGCGCATAGTAGTTGCCGTCTTTGCACTCGTAGATGCCATAGAGCGGACCGCTCCGCGAGTGACCGCCGCCCCTCTCGGCTCTCGGGTATCTCTGGTCCGAATTCAGCACCACCGCGTTTTCCTGGATATGGCTGGCGACCATTCCGTTCAGCAGATTTGTATCGACGACCTGGCCGCGGCCCGTGTGCTCCCGGGCGGCCAGGGCGATCATTATGCCCTGGGCCAGCATCATGGCGCCAAGATAGTCTGCTATCCAGGTGCCAGCGGTGGTCGGGGGTCCGTCACGATCGCCGGTCATCGCGATAAGTCCGCCCAGCGCCTGTGCGAGAAGATCTTGCCCGGCCCGCTTTTCGTACGGCCCGGTCTGTCCGTACCCTGACGCGACCGCCCATATGATCCGCGGGTTAATTTCCTGGAACTTCTCGAACCCGAACCCGATCCGATCCATGACGCCAGGTCGAAAGTTGCTGGCGACGATGTCGGATGTCTCGGCCATCTTGTAGATGATCTCTTTGCCCTCTGGTTTCCGAATATCGATGCTGATGCTTCGCTTATTGCGATTGTTGGCCATGAAGAACAGGCCCACGCCATTGATGTCGGGCTTCCCACGGCCCATTTCGCCCACGTCAATTCGTTCCACTTTGATTACGTCCGCGCCAAAATCCGCCAGCACCTGTGTCCCGGCGGGACCTTGCTCAATCTGGGTGAAGTCGATCATTCGAATGCCTTCGAACGCTAGTGTCACGTTGTCCTCCTTGATACGGGCGGCGATCCGATTCCTGGCTCCGACCCGAGCGTTTCCGTTTGCAAAATCATAATCTATTTCCGGGACGCATCTCTATTTCGACTCGTTCAGGACGAGCACGGCGTCACGAGCTTCGACGGTATTTTTCGACACTCGTCGAAGATCTACTCAACGCGCTAGTTGCCGCCAGGGAACCAATAGCCCCTGGTCATGTTCCGGGCAATGACCCAGCGATGAACCTCATTCGGGCCGTCGACTACGCGGTCTGTCCTGGCGCCTCGGTATATCTGCTCCAGCGGCAGGTCCTTCGAGAGGCCGATTGCCCCGTGTATCTGAATCGCGTTGTCAGACACCATCTGCAGTGTTTCCGATCCGTACACCTTGATCATCGAAATCTCAGGCCTGATGTCGCGGCCTTGCTCCAGCTTCCAGGCCGCGTGGTACGTCATCCAGCGCAGGTTCTCGATGGCGATGGCGGAGTCGGCCAGCATGATCTGGACGGCCTGGCGGTCGGCAATCGGTTTGCCGAAGGTCACGCGCCTCACCGAGTAATCCCGGGCCATCCTGAGACATCGCGTCGCAAGCGCCAGACAGCGTGCGCCGAATCCCAACCTGATGCCGCCAAGGGAGCCTTGGAGCACGCGCCATCCGTGACCGGGTTCGCCCAAGACGTTGGAAGCCGGAACCACGACGTTGTCGAAGGAGACCTCGCTTGGCGCGGCGTTCCCCGAACCCGAAGGCATGCCGATCACGGGAATTTGGCGCTCCACCGTGAATCCGGGTAAGTCGGAGTCGACAAGGAACGCCGTAATGCCGCTCCTGCCCTCGGTGCCTTTCAACCGCGCGAACAGCATCATGAAGTCGCAGCCTTGCGCGGTGGAGATGAAGGTCTTGCGGCCGTTGATGATGTAGCTCTCGCCCTTTTTTTCGGCGTTCGTCTCCATCATGGAAGGGTCTGAACCCGAAATTGGCTCGGTGATGCCGAACGCGGACCTCTTCTCGTTTCTGAGGACCGGGAGAAGGTACTTCTCTTTCTGTTCCTCGTTGCACTGGTACAGCCCTTCCATGACGGGGCGGCCGAAGGAACCATGGCCGACCAGCGTCGCGGACACCTCTTCCTGCACCACGGTTTTTCCGACGTAGCCAATGTCAGGCGCGCCGCCGTACTCCTCGGGTATGAACATGCCCCAGAGTCCGGCGTCTTTCACCTTCTGTCGAAGCTCTTCCCGCCGGTCTTGGGGCAGGTTGTACTCCTCGTAGCCGTACTCTGCCTCGAGCGGCAGCAGCTCGCGACTTACGAACTGTCGTACGGCGTCCCGGATCATGAGCGTCTCTTCCGGAAGCTCGAATTGCATGTTCTCCTCCTAGGCGACGGCTGTACGGCATGAAGCCCTGGTCGGCTTTGGGCGGACCAGGGCACTCGCGTCGCGATCTATTGGGGCCTTAGATCGCCTGAAGCGTCCGCCTCAGGCACGATCAACAAGCCGAGGCTCGAACCTAACGCCCGTGATACACCGCCGGGCGCTTCTCCAGCCAGGCACGGCGGGACTCTTCTGCGTCTTCCGAGCCGCGCATGCGGGCTGTTGGCGCGCCCCACTGGAGCTGCCAAGCGGACGGCGCATAGTCCAACGGCATGTCCAGGCTCCGCAGCGCGACCTCTTTGGACGTCTGCACCCCTAACGGCGCGTTCTGCACCAGCGTGTTTGCGTACTTCTCGGCCGTCTCCATCAGCTTGTCCGAAGGCACAACCTCGTTGACGTAGCCGATGCTCGCCATGTATTGGGCGGTCATGAACTGGCCGCTGAGCAGCATCCACATCGCGACCTTATGAGGGACCTGCCTGGGGAGGCGATAAATTCCGCCCCCGCCGGGGAATCCGCCTACGTTACGGATCTCAGGCACGCCGAATTGAGCCGATTCCGACGCGATGACGACGTCGCACTGGAGAGTGATCTCCATTCCGCCGCCGACCGCGTAGCCTTCGACGGCCGCGACGATGGGCTTCCAGAACTGTGTCGGCAGCGAGCCAACAGGTCCGGGTCGGACGGGATCCGACATATAGCCGCTCCCCAGCGGTCCGCCGGTTCCAGCATCGACGCCTGGATTCTCCGTTCGCCATTTCAGGTCCATGCCCGCGCAGAACGCTCGTCCGCCGGCGCCGGACATGATCACGACCCAGGCGTTGTCGTCGGCCATGATGCCGTTCAACGTCTCGAATAGTTCGTGTTGCATCGGCGGGTTGACCGCGTTGAGCCTCTCGGGGCGATTCAGCGTTACGTACGCGATGTGCCCCTTGTTTTCCAACAGAACAAATTTACCGCTCATGTTTCCTCCGAATTGGTCCGCGGTCATGCGCGCGTGTCCGATGCCCGTCTCGGCTTTTACGCCTCGACTGGCACCAGGGCGACTTCACGGACGCGCCTGGGTCGGACATGCTGACCGCTCGGACAGCGTTGAGGTTTGGGGAGCGCTACTCGTCCGCCCTGAGCGGAATGTGACACGCTCCCTGCCGATGTGTCTCGCGATCGCCAGCCCGTAGCAATGCGACCGGCTCGCATTTGATCGCGGCGTCTGCGCCCTTTGCCTACCTGAGATACGCTCATGCGGCAAAGGGCGCAGAATTGCGCGTATTAGTCTCCGCGATTGGACAGGCTGACCACCGCCGAACCGACGGTAATCCGTCGCCCGTTCTGGTTCTCTGCCCAGACATCGCAGGTCACGAGGTTTTTGCCGTCTTCCTGGCGCTTACCAGTTACGACACCCTTTGCCGTGATGATGTCGCCCGGGAAACTGTAGCCCCGGTACTGCAGGCTCAGCTTGTTCAGGAAGCCGTCGGGCGTGCACCAATTGGTGACCATGTTGGCGATGTACCCTGAGGTGAGAGCGCCCTGTCCGACCAGGTCCGGCATTCCACGACCCAGCATGATCTTGAGGTCATAGTGGATGTCGGACAGGTCGTTGCTGGCCTGAGCGTATCTGACGAAGCGTTTCAGGCTCTGGTACTTGTCCAGGGGCTGCAGCTCGTCGCCCTCGGACACCTCGTCGAAGTACACCGGCGTGACCCACTGGTCGTTCCACTGCGGAATCTTGGGCTGCTCGGCAGGTTCGAGCAGCGACGGGGTCTCGGGCTCCGCCTGGGGCACGGGTTCGCCTTCCGCGGGGCCTTCGTATCCGACCGAGGTCCAGCGGCAGATCGTCACGATCTCATTGCGCTGGTTGCGGTATGTCTTGTCGAACCGCGTGAACAGCATTTTGCCGATCCCCGGCCGACTTTGCTTTTCGAACATGTCCGAGATCGTCGTCGTCGCTGTGATGACGTCGCCCGGACGCGTGGGCCGGAAACTCTCGTATTCGTCTCCGGCGCTGAAACCGTGCTTGAATAAGCGCGGCACCGGCGACGCGCCGCCGAGGTAGCCCTGTTCGTTGTTGTCGCCCAAAACGTAAAACGGCGTGAACCGGTCCACGAAAGTTGGCGTGGCTATTACGCCGCCCCACCGAGTTTTCGCGGCGTAGTCCACGTCGCGAAACAGAGGGTTGTTGTCGCCCACCGCCTTCGCGAACTTTCGGATGTCCTCCAGGTGGACCGTTCCGCCAACGTAAGGCTCTCCCTGCCAATTACCAACCAGATTTCTCATATCATCGGTGATAACTGATCCTTCAATCAATGCGCTGCCTCCTGGCCCGGGCGAGCGACTCCCTCTGGGACGTCTACGCCAGGTTCCATGCTCAATCCTTCGGGTGTGCCTGTCTGCTTGTGCAGGACGACTCCCTGACTGGTGAGTTGGTTGCGTACTTCTGCAACGTCAACGTCTCTTACGTTAACGCTTTGGTTTATCGATGTGACCGCGGCCGCAGCAGCAGCCTGTCCCATCAACCAGCACTGCGGGATCAGCCGCAGGAAGGAGTGGGTGGCAGGGTCGCATGACAGGTCTCGTCCGGCAGCAATGATGCCCTCAACTTCTCTCGGCAACAAGGCGCCCAGAGGTATCGAGACATTCGGGCTGCGGGGGTTGGGCGGTGTGGAGATCCCGATCTCGTCGTCGTGGATCAGGCCCGAAGTCCAATCTTCTCGAAGGACTTTTTTGACACCCAGTAGTCGACGGCTGTGGCGCGTGCCCATCTGAGGAGCGGTGGTCTGAATCCAGGCATCCTCGAATCCAGGCATGTTGTCCTTGTACCATTCGTGGACAACCTGCATGCGATCTCGGGATTCGATCTCGACGGCCGTCAGGTCTTCGACGTCGATGTGGCTGTAGCCGGAGAGCCTGGGTCCCATGAACAGCGCCACGTCGTTTCGGGGCATCGTATGGGGCACGGAGTCGGCTTCCAGACCGGTGTCGTGACCGGCCTTCATGATCGCCTGGAACTCGTCGGCGTGGTCGCGTCGGAAGTCGTAGAAGCGCTGCATGTCGACGCCGCCAAGCAGGAACGCGACGTTGATCTTATGGTGGATGTCGTCACCCAAAATGTCGCCCTCGAATGGCGCGCCGGCCATGGCGAAGATGTCGCCGTCGCCGGAGGCGTCGATCACGACGTCGGCGAGAATTGCCTGGCGACCGGACTTGCTTTCGAAGATGGCGCCCTTGACCACGTTGCCCTCCATAATGGGAGCAACGGCCCACGAGTGAAGAAGCTGCTTGACGCCTCGCTCGCGCAAGATGTCGCTAGAGGCGATCTTGAGCCACTCTGGGTCGATCGTGGGAGACCACGTGATGATGCCGAAGTGGGAGTTGCTCCTGTCGCGCCAGTACTCGTTGAGCTTCGGGTCTGTGGAGCCCCAAAGCTCCGGGTCCGGTCCAAGCACATGCTCCCGCGGCATCCGGTCCAGTATCTCGTCGGCAAATCCGGCGATCACTCGGCGTCCCCGCCAGTCTGTCATCTTCTCGATATACGGCACGAAACCGCCGGTTGACATACCGCCCAGGTGGCCGTACCGCTCGATCACGGTCACGTCGGCGCCCATGCGTGCAGCCGTGGCCGACGCGGCTGTTCCGGCAGGGCCACCGCCGATTACCAATACGTCAGTCTTTTTGAATATCGGAGTTTGTCTCGCTGCCTCTGTAATTGTCGGTCGTTCGGTCAATGGTCATCCTCCTGTACTCTTGGCACATATATTCTTGCTGCCACCCTTTGGGGGCGGCGATTCCGGCATTGTAACTCATTAATTGTTATTTGAGAACGCACGTGATTAAGTGTCTGCGCCGACCGGTCAAAAGAACACGCCAGCCTCCTGAAGCACCGCCAGCCTCTTGCTCGAAAGACCTAGCACTTCTCCGAACACGTACTCGTTGTGTTCACCGATTGTCGGCGCCGCCCGCCACACCTCGCCGGGGGCGCGGATCACCGCGAATACCAGGCCGAGGTTGGATTCTGCAACTGCTCGAATGAGAGATCGCGGTCGTCCAAGCAGCCGGGAGGCATGCTCTCGATTAGGATGTCCGCGCTGCCGGCCAGCCTGGTGAGCAGCGCCTGCCCTTCGGCCTCGTCCAGGTTCAGCGTAATACTGCGCTTGTTGGCGTTGTATTGCCAGAAGTGGATGCTGCGCTCGGGCCCGGGGTCATCGCCGAGGAACGGCCCGATCTGCCGTGTCGAAGCTCCGCCGGGCGGTTCCACACGCGCAACGTCAGCCCCGAGATCGGCCATTAGCTTACCGCAGAATTCGCCTACTTCGTTGACTATCTCCAGCACCCTCAGATGCCCGAGGGCGCTGGGAGGAGTTGTTTGACTGTCTTCGGCTAATTAGCGACCGCCCCAAACGAAACATATCCACCGCCACCCCACCTTGCGAACCCCGTCTGGGGCACGCCCTCCGCTCACCTGCACAGGATGGTCGGGTTTCGTAGGGTTGACAAGCCCTCGCGACGCATTAGCCCAAAACCCTTGGTGACTGACCACTTCGCGTGTGAACAGTCGCGCTACGCCTCGTTTTGCAAGCGCTGGTGCGCCAGGGCGCTGATCGCTTCCAGCACGACACGGTGCGCCGCCTCGGCGGTTATCGCGCCGGGGCCGTCGTACGGCGGCGACACCTCGACGACGTCCACTGCAACGAGCTTTACCGCGCCGACGATGCGGCGGACCGCTCGGAGCAGCTCCGCCGACGTTATGCCGCCGGGTTCCGGAGTCCCCGTGCCTGGGGCGTACGCCGGGTCCAGCACGTCGATGTCCACCGAAAGGTAGACGTACTCCGGACCATCCAGCGCTTCGCTGATCGCGTCGTCCAGCACATCCTCGAAACCGCGGGACTCGATCTCGGACATCAGGTGCCAGCGCATGCCCTGCTCGCGCATCCAGTCGAACACGTCGCCGGGGGGCCAGTAGCCTCGCAGCCCGACCTGCACGAAGTTCTTGCCAGGGACCGCGCCGCTCTCGATCAGGCGCCGCATCGGGTTGCCGTGACCGATCAGAACTCCGCCTTGGCTGGACGCACCGGTGTCGGCATGGGCGTCGAAGTGAACCATGCCTACCCGGCCGTACCCGTAATGTTGGGCGACGGCCGTGGCGCTGGGCAGCGTAATCGAATGGTCCCCTCCCAGAACAACCGGAAGTGCGCCAACCTGAAGCGCCTGGGTCACCTTCATTCGGACAGCGTCGTGGCTCTGGTTCAACGAGCTCGGAGGGCAGATGGCGTCGCCGAAATCCACGACCTTCAGCTCCCTCAGCGGATATACGTCGAGCCCCATGTGGTACAGCGCCGAGGAAGGACTGCCGAAGTACGCAGCCTGCCTGATCGCCCGCGGCCCGAAACGGGCGCCGGGGCGGTTCACGACCCCCATGTCCACAGGCGCTCCGATGATCGCGACGTCAGCGCCAGATTCCGCGAGCTCGGCGGGCGTCTGGGCGTACGGGGTGAACAGAAACGTTGGCAGGCCCATGAACGCTGGAAAGTGTTGGTCGACCTCTGAGTCAGTCATTGCATCGTTCCTGTCCTTGTGGATTCTCTCCGCGGCCGGCCTTGGCTACGAAGCCGCACACCCGGCGCCGCTGCTCATGCTACGGAACGGAAGCGCTCAAAGGCGCGAGGCGAACTGGCTTTACGGAGTTAATTTGAAACGGGCGAATCAGCGAACGCTAGACACCCGCGAGATGCTGAAGCGCATCCCGGACCCGGTCTTCCATCGAGGCGGCGCCGTCGGCGGGGACCGCCGCCAGAGCCCGGCGCGCTTCGGTGTCGCTGTAGCCCAACGCGACCAGGGCGTCGAGCGCATCTGCGTCGAGCGGTCCGGCCGGGGCGCCGCCCCAGTCCAGATCGAGCTTGCCCTTGAGCTCCAGGATGATGCGGCTGGCCGTGCGCTTCCCTACGCCGGACACGGTCGAGAGTGCAGCCGTGTCGGCGGCGTCCACGGCGGCTGCCAACGACGACGGCGCGAAGCGTGAGAGCACGGCCAACGCCAGACGCGGGCCGACGCCGTTGATGCCCAATAAAGTGTCGAACGTGTGACGTTCGTCGTCGGTCAGGAACCCGAACAGCGTCAGGCTGTCCTCTCGGACTTGTAGCGAAGTGTGCAGGCGCACGGCGTCTCCCGCGGCGCCAACTCCGCCCGCGGTCGAACCGGGCACGCTCACGCGCAACGTGATGCCGCCGATGGACACGTCCACCCAGTCGGCGCCGACCGCCTCGACGATGCCTGATACAGATGAGATCAATGTTGAGACCATTTGCCGCCGTTCACTTGTTAGTCATGCTTTTGCGTGCGGATGCCGCAGTCGGTCCGGGTCACTCCCGCATCGAAACATCGTACACCTGCGAGTTGTTGATGTGGCAGATTGCAACGGCCAGCGCGTCCGCTCGGTCCGACGACTCTATCTCGTCGGGCAGGTCCAGCAGGACACGGACCATCTCCTGCACCTGCTCCTTGGAGCTGCCGCCGTAGTCGGTGACAGCCTTCTTGACCTCGCGAGGAGCATACGTAGCAATAGGGATTGCCAGATCGGCCGCCGCGATCATCGCCACGGCCTGCGCCTGCCCCACGGCCATGGCGGCTCGAACGTTCCTCGACACGAAGGGCTGCTCTATTGCCAGCACCTCGGGCCTCAGAGTCTCGAGGAGCTCGGCCAACTTGGAGTGCAGCCACGCCAATCGCTCCGAAAGCGACGCCGACCGCTTGGGACTGAGCACGTCGGAGTGGGTCATAATCAGATCGCCGCCGTCCGATCTCACGGCGCCGACGCCCATCTTGAAGGTGCCCGGATCCACACCGACAACTAGCATGTGTCGCTCCAGCCGCCCCTGCCAGCGAACGCAAATCGTCGATTGGGCGGGGCTTCCAGTTCAGATGAGTTGTCTGAAGCCGCCGAGATTGGCAGGCTTTACGCGGACTCGGTCCCGTACTCGTCCAGGGCTTCGTCGGAGAAATCAGCGTTGGAATAGACCTTTTGCACGTCATCTAGGTCCTCGAGCTTGTCGAGCAGCCTGAGGGTCTGGATCGCGGACCGGTCGTCCAACTCGACAGTATGGCTGGGGACCATGGACACCTCGGAGGAGTTGATCTTGGCCTCGTTCTGCTCCAGAGTGGTGCGTATGGCCTCAAGTGTGTTGGGGGCCGAGAAGATCTCAAGCGTAGAGTCGTACGTCTCGAAGTCGTCGGCGCCCTCGTCGATGGCGATGAGGGCCAGTTCCTCGGCCTGTTCCTCCGCCGCCGCCACCGATATCACGCCCTTCTGCTCGAACTGCCACGCCACCGCGCCCGTCTCGGCCAGGTTGCCGCCAGCTTTCGTAAGCGTCGACCGGACATCGGACACCGTGCGGTTGCGGTTGTCGGTCAGCGTTTCCAGCATGATCGCCACGCCGCCAGGCCCGTAACCTTCGTACCTGACCTCAACCATCTGAGCGCCGTCGCCGCCTTCGCCGGTCCCTTTCTTGATGGCGCGCTCGATGTTCTCGCCGGGCATGTTCTGGTCCTTGGCCTTCTGGATGGCCATTCGCAACCGGAAGTTCACGCCTGGAGCGCCGCCGCCCTCGCGGGCCGCGATAATGACCTCTTTAGCCAGCTTGGTAAAAAGCTTACCCCGCCGGGCGTCGGTTATCGCTTTGCCATGCTTGATGGTCGACCATTTTGAATGCCCTGACATATCGCAGCTCCTGTTGTGCAAGTGGGCCGTTGACGGAGAGCCGTCAGCCCCACTCCGGGGTCCAGCCTCGCGTACCAGGCAGCGCCTTCGTTAGGCGACAGATTGCTGGTTGCCGCCGAGCACATCGACGCCTGAGCGAGGGCCGCTCATCGGTTGAATTCTAGCATGCACCCCAAGGTCGGTCAAAGGCGGGCGCCCGGTCGATTCGTGCGTGGGCAAATCAAGATTCTGCCTCGAACTCAGTCACGTTCCTGCAACACGTTGCCTGAGAGTTCGATGACTCGATTCACCTTGATCAGCACCGCCACACCATTTCTCTCGGGGTCGCGGTCCATCTCCCGTGCGACGGCTCTGTTTGCCACTTCGTCTCGAATCGAACCTGATTCGTGAATGGTCGCCGTGCCTTGGATTCGCAAGTTGACGCGCTCGCCCGGGTTGCGATAGAACACCACGACCTTCGGGTTGCCGACGACGTTTTCAAGCGCAGTCCGTTTGGCTCGCTCCCAATACGCAAGCGTCTCGTCATCGTAGACCAAGACGCTTCCCTTTAGGCTGATCTGTGGTTGCCCGTCGGTCGATGCGGTTCCTACTAGGCAGGGAATCCCGTCGTCCAAAGCTCGGTTCAACTGGTCCCTCAACTCACCGGTTATCGATATCATTTCTCTCCTCACGTCCCCACTAGTCAATTCAAGTCATGGTACGCCACGGTTTTCGCGGGCGCAATCTGATCGGCATCTGTCGCCAACGCGGTCAGTCAGCTACACGTGAAACAACCTCCCGGACCAACTCGTCGACCGTTCGATCTGAATCCATTCTGATGACCGGACAACCCAAAGTCGTCATCCATTTCTCGTGGAGATCGATGCTTCTAATCGGCGCTAGTGCGGTGTCATAACTTTCCGCCCACGAGACGAACTCGAGATGCTTCTGACGCATGTCGCCGCCCGGCTGTATCCGGTCGCCGTAGCGTTCAAGTTCTCTCGTCTTGATCCGCGTCATGCGAGCCGAAGGCTCCAGATACAGGAAGACCGCTAGCGTGAAGAGTTCGAGAAGCGGGTCTCCCCAATTGCATATCGATCCTGTCAGAATCCATCCGTCCACGCCGGCGACGTCACGCTTGATCTGACGGATTCGGTCCGACGGCTCGTTTTTCTCGACGAATGGGGGATCGGTCTGTTTCCAATAGTACGCATCGGTGTCCAGGTGGGGTGCGTGCAGTTTCTCCGACAAGGCGACCCCCAGGGTCGTCGTCCCTGACCCCGAAGCGCCGAAAATGTGTATGCGGTGGTTCATTTCGGAACTGCCCATCTCACGAGAGGATTCGCACCGTGCCCTGAGTCCCGTCGACCTCCAGCATCTGGCCGTCCCGAATGCTGTGTGTGGCATCGACCACTCCGAGAACGGCCGGGATCCCGTACTCTCGGGCGGTCACGGCGGCGTGGCTCAGGATTCCGCCGGTTTCGACGACGATGGAACTGGCCACGGCAAAAAGCGGCGTCCATGGCGGCATTGTTGTGCCCGTGACCAGAACGTCGCCCTTGTTCAGTCGACCGGCGTCGCCCAGAGTCGGGAGGATGCGGGCCGGTCCAACAGCCACACCGGCCGAACCGCCGTGGCTGACCAACATGTTTGGTTGATCGGATCCTAGGCGGCGGTCTCCGGCGAATCGAATTCGGGCGGCATCTCTGGGGCCGTCCGTCGGCGGCGGTGGGGGAGCGCCGAGAAATGACGGAGGCGTCACCTTTGACCAGCGTTCCATCTCTTGCCGCCGAGCGGCGGTCAACGTTCGGTGGTCGCTTGGGGCGCTCTCGAGGGCTTCGGTCAGCTCGTTCAGGTGCAAAAAGAAGACGTCGGCCGGATCGTCGATGATCGAGTCCGCGGCCAACCGCCGACCGCTTTCAAGGACCAACCTGCGCGGAAGCGTGGTCAGGCGCTGATCGATGTAGAAGTTGTGGTCTTCCAGGATCGGCGCCACGTCCCTGGCGATGTCCAGGATTTTCGACAGGTGGGACCAGTCATCGGCGGGCAGGCGATCGCGCAACTCGGCCTCGGCTGCATCTCGCTCGTCGGTCAGCCGGCGAAGCTCTGCATCCGGGTCGTAACCGTCCAGTGCGATGTAGGACTTCAACTGACGCAACGTGATCGTGGGGTCTTCAGCCCAGGTTGGAAAGGCGAACCCCTGTAGGTCGATGCGCCAACCGAACGCATCCAGATAGTCGGACAGACCGCTGAGGAACTCTCCCGCAGCGCCATCGCCCTCGAGGTCTGGTAGGACGGTCGACGCCGATTCGTTTGCCATTTCGAGGAGACGCTTACGGACCGCGGGAATCGCCGAAGCCAGCTTGCTCAGCTCCCAGAGAGCTCGACCCGCCACGACGCTCATGTTGCCGCAACCTTGGAGCAATCGAACGGCGTCCAGTTCCGTGCCGCCAGTCATCTGAACGTACGCGTCGACCAGCATGTTCGTCGCCAGATCCCAGGGTGTCATTGCCAGCATGTGCAACCGGCCCTGCTCGACCCTGACTGCGCGCAGTTCCGTCAGTTCGTCGGCAAGTTGTGCATTCGACAGAGACGCGAAATCCGTTGTGCGGTAATGCTCGATCTGCCGTTTGACCTCGGGGAGGATCTCGTCTCTCCAACGGCTACCGCCTCCGGCGGTCCATTCCAAGAGCGCATCAGGCGTCGACGGCGCTGATCCGGGTAGTGGTGGAGGCGCAGACCGGGCCGTGAACGAGTAGTAGTTAAACAGCCGGCAGTGCGCAGCGGTCGGGTTGCCGGCCTCGGTCCAACCCTTGGCGAACCCGGTCATCAGAGGACCCGTGTGGAGTTCGTGGCCCAACGGTGGGATGACGCGCGGACTGTGCATCGGATCGTACGTCCAAGTTCGCTCGGCGTCGGCCGGATCATCCCACTGGACGGGGAATTCGTCGCTTTCGGTAATGTCAGCCATGCCGCCACCTCACTTTTCGAGGGGGTTCGTTCCATCGGCAAAGACCAACCCCAACAAACCCATTTTCCGTTGACAGCCCACGCTACAACTCCATGCGATCCTGTGCAAGCGGCCTTCGCGGCTTGACCGGCTCGTCGTGCCAGACCCGAACCGTGCCGAATTGGCCGTCGAAGCCGGGCTCGACGTAGATGTCGCCTGCTCGGACCTTCGCGATGCCCTCGGCGAGCCGTTCACCGTGCTGCGGCAGCGCCCGTGCCAGATCGTCGGTCGACGCCTCCAGCAGCGCCGCCAGCTCCGTCCCGCAAGCGCTGACCACCTCGCTGTAGGCGGATCTGACGCGTTTCGTGTTCACGCCGAAGCCCATCGTCTCAGACAGGATCTGCTGCAGCGACACCAGCGACCGGAACGGAGGACGGCCGTTGTCGGCCCTGGTCAATCCGTGCTCGTCGGTGTAAGTCTCCACCTTGCGAGCCCCGATTTCGGCCACGCGCTGCATCACGCCAAGCGTCATCTTGCGGGCGCAGGACGGACACACCCGCCCGTACCGGGCGACGTCGTCGGGGGAGTAGCTCACGCCGCACTTGCGGTGGCCCGAGTGGTGGTACTTGCCCTCCTCCGGGAAGAACTCGACGGTGTACGCGTTATCCTGGGTCTTCAGCGCCCGCACAAGTCCGTCGTAGCTTGGCTCGCCGTTGAAGACGGTCAGCTCTCGCCCCAGCTTGGGAAGCGAGTGGGCGTCCGAGAATGACAGCAGCGCCATATCGTCCAGTTCGGGGACGGTCCAGCACATCGCGGGGTCGCTCGAAAGCCCCGTCTCAATGCCGGCGACGTGGCCGAGCATGTCGCCGAAGCACTCCGCGAGCGAATCGAAACCCGACTTGGAGCCGTACACGCCGAACCACGGCGTCCAAGCGTGCGCGGGGATGACGATGCACCGGTCGTCGATCTCCATCAACGTCTCGACCAACTCGCGGGGCGTCATGTGGACCGTGGGCCGGCCATCGCCGACGAGCGAGGCGCCGCTGTCGGCCATCGCCGTGCTGATGCGGTCCATTGCTCCAAGGTCCGGGGCGAAGACCAGAGTATGTATCCGTCGGCTGCGCCCGTCCTGGCGTCCGTTGCAGTTCAACTCCGTGCCAAGCACGAATTTGACGCCGTCCAAGGAAAACAGACCGTCGCCCGAATCGGTCAGCTTCGTGCGAATCTCTTCGGCCCACGTCGGATGCGTGAAGTCGCCGGTCGCCAGAAGGTCGATGCCCTTCAGCTTGGCCCATGCCGCCAGGTTCTCGAGGCTGATTCACGACTGGTGGATATCGCGTAGGGGGAGTGGATATGGAGGTCTGCGACGTAACTCACGCGGGCGATTGTAACACGGTGAGCGGCGCGGTTTGGTTTGGCCGTAAACGGCCAGAACACAGACGTTGCGAGGCAAACGGTGGCCTCGGCCTTCAGAGCCTGTCTCATAAGTCGATACGAGCGTCCCAAAAGGCTCAAAATCGCATTTATGAACGGTCTGCCAGGCACGACAGCCTCGCCGGACCACCGACCAATCGGTCCTTTTGGAGACTTATGAGACGGGCTCTTCAGGCCGAGCCCGCCAACCCTTGCGTCCCTGTCGTCCCTTCGGTCCCTTTACGTCCCGGCCGCCACAAGGCAGGCTGTTCACCTGAGCCTGCACTACGCCACACCCGGCCATTTGACGCCGCATACCCGCAGTCATACAATCGGTCCCACGACTTACAACGACCGAACGGCACAACTACCAGGAGACCGCACGATGGACTTCGAGCCCAGGTACACCGCCGAGCAGCAGACATTCCGAGAAGAGGTGCGTGGCTGGCTGACCGAAAATGTCCCGCCGGATCTCGCCCAACCGGCAGACGCCGCCGACACCACTTACGACGAGTACTTGGAGTATCGAGTCCTGGGCCGCAGGCTCGGCGGCAAGGGCTGGCTCTGGCCCACCGCGCCTGCTGAGTTCGGCGGCGGTGGCCTGAGCATCGACGATGCCATCGTCATCGAAGAGGAGCTCGACGAGTACGACCTCACCGTGCCGCCGTACTACGACAGCGGCGGCCGGCTTGGCGGCGCCAGCATCCTGGTTTGGGGCGACGACGAGCAGAAGCAGCGTTTCCTCCCGCCGATCTTCACCGGCGACGTACGCACTTGGCAGCTCCTGACCGAGCCCAGCGCCGGATCGGACCTGGCTGGGGTCCAGATCGCTGCGGTCCGCGACGGCGACGACTACTTGATCAACGGCCAGAAGATATTCGTCGGCAGCTCCCATGGCGCCGAGCAGTTCTGGATGATTACGCGCACCGATCCGGACGGGAAACGGCACCAGAACCTGAGCTGGTTCATGGTCGCCGCCGACAGCCCCGGCATCACCATCGCTCCAATGGACCTGCTGATCTCCGGCGGAGAGGGCGGCGCGGGCACCGGAGTCAAGAACACGGTCTTCTTCGACAACGTGCGCGTCCCCGCCTCGAACCTGATCGGCGGCGAGAACAACGGCTGGCAGGTCGCCACGACTCACCTCGAGTTGGAGCACGGCTCCGGCGGCACCATCCGTCGCAACCGCCTGGTGGACCGGCTGTTCGAGTACGCGGGCGGACTCGAACGCAACGGCAAGCCCCTGAGCAAAGACCCCGAGGTCCAGGAGCTCATGGTCGACGTCTATGTCGAGGCCGAGATATCGCGACTGTTCGGGCTGCGCAACTACTGGATGCGCCACTCGCACCAGAAGATGGCCCACGAGGGGCCGCAGTCTTCGTACTACCGCAAGACCTCTGGCCTGCGCATGGGCGAGTCGATCCTCAAGGTCCTTGGACCCTACGCCCTGACCAACGACCCAGCGTGGGACCAGTCCGACGGCCACATGGAGGTCTTCCAGCGATCGAGCATCGTCGCGCTGCACCCCGGCGGCACGGCGGAGATCCAGAAAGTAATCATGGCCCGTCGCCTCGCCATCGGCCGCGAGGTCCGCGAAGAGGCCGGCAAACTAGCGTAGGCTAAGCACTCACATACGAAAGGCTTCGCATGGACCTTTCCCTTACGGAACAACAAGAGCTACTTAAAAGCACCGCCGCGGACTTCATGGCCCGCGAGTGTTCGCGCGACACGCTCCTGGAGTTGGAGGGGACCGACTCCGGATACTCCGACGAGCTGTGGCAGAAGGCATCGGACATCGGCTGGCTCGGGATGCTCGTGCCCGAGGAGTACGGCGGCTCCGGCAGCTCACTGACCGACGCCGCCGTGGTCTTCGAGCAGATGGGCGCGGGACCAATCTCGGGACCGTTCTTCTCGTCCGGCGTGTTGGGCGCGCTGACGGTGTTGGAAGCGGGGACCGAGGAGCAGCGGCAGCGCTACTTGCCGTCCATCGCAGCCGGACGCGAGATCGTGGCGTTGGCCTTAACCGAACCGGACTACGGGTGGAGCCTGGACTCCGTCTCGATGCGCGCCCAGCCCACCGACAACGGCATCGTTATCAGCGGCACAAAGCTGTTCGTGCACGACGCTGCCGCCGCGACCACGCTCATCTGCGCGGTTCGCCTGCGGGGCCACGAGGGCGTGACGCTGCTGATGGTCGACGCTCGGGCGCCCGGCGTTTCGACTCGACTGTTGCCCGGGTTCCTTGGCTGGGTCGGGGAGGTGACGTTCGACTCGGTCGAAGTGCCTTCCAGCGCCATCCTCGGCGAGGCCGGGGGCGGGTGGCGGCCGCTTCAGAGCGCGTTCGAGAAGGCGATTCCCGTTCTCTGCGCCTTCAAGGTCGGCGGAGCGCAGGCCGTCTTCGACATGACTCTCGAATATTCACGCACCCGCATCCAGTTTGGGACGCCAATCGGCCGGTTCCAGCGGGTGCAGGACCACCTCATCTCGATGGTCAACCATCTGGACGCCGCACGTTGGACCACCTACGAGGCGCTGTGGAAACTCGATTCCGGCAGACCAGTCGAGACGAGCATCCACCTGGCAAAGGCCGTCGCGACCGAGGGCTACTACCAAACCTGCAACGGCGCCCACGAGGTCCACGCCGGACTCGGGGTCATGCGCGAGTACGGACTCACGCTGCACACACGGATGTCCCGCACCCTCTACCACTACCTCGGCGACCCCAGCTTCCACCGAAAGCGCATGGCCGAGGTGCTGGAGCTGTAGAATGCGGGAGTTCGCGCCGGCACTCGGGTAATCTGGGCGGCGATGTCGAACGAACCGTAGCAGTGCCGAGGCACGAACCAATCGCTCGCGCGGCAATACGGGCCGTAGGGGAGGGTTTCAAACCCTCCGGCTTGGCTCACGCACCAGATCACGTCGCTTAACTTGGGTGCGCCCTGGTCAATGCACCACAACGGGCAGTATTGCGGGCGAAAACTGCGGGCGGGTTTGAAACCCGCCCCTACGGATTCTGCGTGTTATGTTGATGTGCCGGCGGCATGCGGCCAGCATATGTGGGCGCTACCTCCGTTGGAGTGACGTATTCGTCAGCGCCCGCTCTATCGAATCCGTAGGCGCCGGTAGTCCCGTGAGCCTCGCTGGATCACCGACCCTTCGCGCACGTTCGTGGCGACCCGTGTGTTGGTGTCGGAGGGTCGGATCTGCGTGCCGTCAACCGAGATGCTGCCCTGTGCCACCAGGCGCCGAGCCTCACCCATACTGGCAGCCAACCCGGCCCCGACAACCACTCGGGCTAGATCGACGACGATGTCTCCGGCCTTGATCCCGAAGTCGTCCCTGTCCTCGACGAGAATGCCTTCTTCGACTTTCACTCCGGCTCGATCGACGAACTCGTCGAAGAGGAAACCGCCGGTCAGACGGTCACCCGCACTCAGCTCTGCGTCCTCTAGGTCCGTTGGCATTTTCCCCTTCTGGACGGTCTGCTCAAAGTGTGCCTGGGCTTGGCCTGCCGCGTCCGCGCCCTGGAACTGCGTGACCAGCTCGCGGGCCAACTGTTTCTTGAGGTCCATCGGGTTGCCCGTCTCGTTCGCCAGGACGTTCCGCACCTCCTCCAACTCAGCGTCCGGGATGTCGGTGAGGTTTTCGAAGTAAGGTACGATCATGGTGTCCGGCAAGGACATGGTTTTGCCGAATATGTCGTTCGCCGGCTCGTCGATGCCGATGTAGTTGCCGAGGCTCTTGCTCATCTTCTGCACGCCGTCCGTGCCCGACAGCAACGGCATCAGGAAGCACTGCTGGGGTCGTTGACCCATCTGCGTCTGCAGATCACGGCCCACCAGCAGATTGAACATCTGGTCGGTGCCGCCGAACTCGACGTCCGACTCGATTTCGACCGAGTCGTAAGCTTGGAGCAGCGGGTACAGCAGCTCGGTGATCGCGATGGGTTGGTTGGTTGAGAACCGCGCCGCGAAGTCGTCCCGCTGTAGGAACTGCGCCACCGTGAACCGGGACGTAAGTTTGAGCACGTCGGTCAGGGTAAACGGGCCAAACCAGTCGCTCTGCCACCGGACCTCTGCCTTGCTTTGATCGACGATCTTGAAGAACTGCGCCAGGTACGTTTCGGCGTTCTCAAGGACCTCAGCGTGTGTCAGCATCGGACGCGTCTGAGACTTGCCGCTGGGGTCGCCGATCTGGGCGGTCCAGTCGCCGACGATGATCACCACTTTGTGCCCGAGGTCCTGAAGCTGCCGAAGCTTTCGCAGGCCCACCGCGTGGCCCAGGTGGATGTCGGGGGCGCTGGGGTCGAACCCCATCTTGAGCCTGAGCGGCTTCCCTTCTTCCAGCCGTTGTCGGAACTCATCCTCGACGATGATGTTCGACACGCCCCGTTTCATGATCTTGTTCAATAGAGCTTGGTCCACTGTAGATGCCTCGCAGAATCCCGAGTCCGATGAGTTGGTTGGGAATCGTCGTTGGTGACCGTTCGGAGCAGGCTTGGGTGTCCGGTTGCCGCGTGGGACGAATCGGAGTGGGCGCTAGGACCCGAGCAGCTCGCGCGTTTGATCGACGTCAAGGCCGATCTGCACTATCAGCGATTCGACGCCGTCGAACTTCTTCTCGCCGCGCAGTCGCTCGACGAATTCGAGCCGGATAGTCTGACCGTAGAGGTCGCCGTCGAAATCAAGCAGATATGCCTCGATCGTGCGCCCCTCCCCGTCGAACGTCGGGCGTACACCGATTGACGTGGCGGCCATGAACCTGCCCGACTCCGTATACGCCCATGTAGCGTATATGCCAAAACCGGGAACGGCAACGTTGCCGGGAGGGTTGAGGTTCGCGGTCGGGAATCCGATCGTGTGGCCGCGACGTTGGCCGGTGACCACCTCGCCTTTGACGAAGAAGTAACGCCCCAACATGTGAGCGGCGACATCCACGAAGCCGTCGGCCACCAGTCCTCTGATCACCGTGCTCCGCACCGGGGTCTGATCGTCCGCCAGAGAGTCAACGGACTCGAACTCAAAACCGAGTTTCCGCCCGATTCCGGGCAGAGTCGCCAGGGAGCCGTCTCTGCCGTGACCCAGGACGAAGTCAGGGCCCACGACCAACTGCTTCATTCTCAGCTTGTCCACCAGCGCCGCCAAGAACTGCTCCGCGGTGAGCTGGGAGAGGTCCGCGTCGAACGGAACCGGCACGACGAAGTCTGCCCCGGTTTCCTTGATGAGTCGAACTCGCTCTTCGAGGTCCATCAGCCAAATGGCCTCAGTCCCGGGCAGGAGAATGTCCTTGGGGTGGTTCGAGAAGGTGACGACCCCAGCCAACCTGCCGGCGCTCTTCGCCTCGCGGATGGTCCGGTTTATCAAATGTTGGTGCCCGCGATGCACTCCGTCAAACACACCGATAGTCAAGGTAGAGTCGCGGTCTATGGTTTGGAGGGAGAGTTCTCGGTCGAGTGTCATTCTTGTTCCGAGGCTGGTGTAGGCACACGTGATGCTAGCACCGAGGCACGCAAATCGTCAATGGCGCCGCGCACGGATCAGGCCTCCACCGACCGGCCGACGATGCGCGGGACGAGATGTTTTCGCAACGCCAAACTGGCGGGCAAGATGGTCGCCGTCGCGATGCCCATGACGATCATCGTAACCTTCAAGCTTGCCAGGTCGGCGATCAGGCCGTAGACCAGAGGGGCGATTATCGTTCCCGCCTCGTTGGTCGTATAGAAGAAGCCATAGAACCTGCCTCGATGGGTGGCGGGCACAAATTCAGCGACCGTCGCGTACAGAACCGACGAGGTGCCGTTCAAGCCGATGCCTGTCAGCACCATCAGCGGCGCCATCGTCCATGCCGGGGCCGCCGTCGCGACGAGCAGCATCACGGCCGTGAGCCCTTTGGTCCACCAGATCAAGCTGACCGTGCCGATGCGGTCGCCTAGCCAGCCGCACACGAATTTTCCCGCGGCGCCCCCGGCGAAGAGGAGGAACAGCATCCCGCTTGTCTGGGCCAACCCAAGCCCCTTGGACTCGAGGACAAACGGCAAGAACACCAGCGACCCCGACCGAGCCGCCGAGTCCAGGATGCCCAGACCGCTCAACGTCACGAAGCCACCCATCCGAGCATTTTCGTCGGCGAGGGACTCGGCGGACCCAGCTCGCTCGCTGGCGGCGGGACGGCCGATGTCCACGACCCGGCGCGTCAGCATCGAGCACAGCATGAACACGGCGCCGGACACCGAGACGACCAGCAGCACGAATCGCCATCCGAAACTCACGGCGAAAATCCCCGCCACCAGGGGAGCGAGCATCTTGCCCAGGTCTCCGGCGAAGTTGACCGTCCCGACGGCGGTGGAACGGCCTCGGTCGTCGTATGCCCTGGAGACCATGCTGGACGCCAACGGATGTTGCGTCCCGCCCCCGAGTCCGCCAATCGCCGACGACACCAACAGCAGCACGAACACGGGAGACGCCGCCATCGCCGCCAGTCCAGCGGCCACCCAGAGGTTGCCCCAGATCAGGAGCCAGAACTCACCCATGCCCTCGGCAAGGAACCCGGCGGGCACCTGCAGCACCGCCGACGCTCCGTTGAACACCGATCTGAGCATCCCCACCTCGGTGAAGCTCAGGTCCATGTCTTCCTTGATGAAAGGCAGCAGCGGCACCATCACGGCGAAGAACAGGTCGCTCCAGATGTGCATCGCGGACCCGAAGAAGAGAGTCCGCCTGGCCCGGGGCGCCTTGGTGAAGAACGAGACCAATGCTACAGCTCGAACCGCGTGCCGACGCTGTTCTGGATGAACGCGTCAGGCAATGCGGCTGCGATGGCGTGAACGGCGCGCCATCCCGTGCAGTGAGCAGGCACGATGTACCGGGGATTGAGCTCGGACAATGCCGCGAGTGTGGCAGGAATGATCGGCTCGAACAGCGGGCTGTTGAGGTGGAACCCTCCAATCGCGGCGTATACGTCGTTCACGCCTGTAAGCTTCTTCGCGTAGCGCACGATGTTGACGATGCCGGCGTGCCCGCAGCCGGTCAACACCACGAGCCCTTTGCCGTGAACGTTCAGGATCAGCGCCTGATCGTCGAGGATCAACGGATCGGGCTGCCATCCGCCGTCACGGAACGCCTGATGAGCACTGAAGCCCGTCTCGTACTCCGTCGTGCGGTCCACCTCGCCGGTGATCAGCAACGAGCCGTCCAGCAAGAACGACGGTTGCCTGTCCTCGATGACCTCGAACCCGGCCCCGATGAGCGCGGACTTACTGGTCGTCGGCAGCTCAGTCGCATTGCGGCCCGGGACCGCGATCCTGCGACGGCTCCAGAACTCCGGGTGGACCATCACCGGCAGGTTGACCGTGCCGAGCTCGGTGGCCAGTCCGTCAAGCCCGACGGTGTGATCGAAGTGGCCGTGGCTCATCACCATGGCCTCGATGTCTTTGGGCGAGAAACTCAGCCGGCGCATGTTTTCGACGACGCCGTCCGGGCTGATCCCGGCGTCGAACAGCACGTTGCGTGTACGGTCGCCCTTGCGGATCGTAATCAGGGCTGAGAAGCCGTGCTCAGCTTTGAGCGGGTCGCCAACCTCGCCTGCCTCGACGAACCGGGCTGCTGTGCGAGGAGCGGACTCGCCGCTCATGGAGGCTCGCTTCGCCGGCCCTTGATCTTGGAGCAGCATGTCGGAAACGTTGTCCATCAACGTCGTGACGGATACGGACTCGACGGGCTCCAGGGGTATGTTCAGCATCAGGCAGGCCTCGGGCAAGAGTGCCTGATACGATACGCCGCCGCGTCACCCGCCGCAACTGTTTTTGGGGTGGAAGACGAAGGGACTCAAGGGACCGAAAGGACGGAAGGGCGCGGCTGGATCGGCTGTGACCTAGCGCGACGCCGACCGAGCCCAAGCCCAAGCCCAAGCCCACGGGCGACCGCGACATACTTTCTGTACAACTGCTCGAGCGCCACAAGCTGTTGAAACGGGTTTTTGCTGGACTCTCGTTCTCGAACAGGCGTGGGACACGCCTATCTACCCGCAGTTTGCCAGAGCGAATTGGCCTGGGTAATCCTGCGACGTTCTCTTATCGCGAGAACACGGGCGCGCAGGGGGTAAAGCCCATGCCGGGGATTGGGGTGACCTCACAACAACTTTCGAGCGGGCCGGACAGAACACGCTCCAATCGAGCCCGTTGGAACTCTCGCACAGCGAGAAAATGGGGGCGCAGGGGGCGAAGCCCACGCTGGGGTTTGGGGTGTCCCCAATTAACCTTTCGGGCGGGTGGGTGGGACAGATCAACCCAGGCGGGGTGGCGCCCCACGCCGCGAAAAGCTACGCGGTCAACGGTTCAAAATCGATCCGGCATTCCTCGCACATCGACTCAGGGATCAGACCCCAGCGCATGGCGTAGTTGAACACGAGGCAGCCGGCGCAAAAGCCGAGCACCGCCTCAAGAGCGGCGAATACGGCTAGCACGCTCAGGACCGCCCGTGAGGCGGCCATGCCGTCCGTCACGAAGTACAAAGCCAGCGCACTAACCGAGAAGACCAGCCCAACCGACTGCGCGAACCTCTTGGGCGGTCCGGGGACCAGCCTGCCGCGATCGCCCATCCAGGGGACCAGGACGCGAGTCGCGAGCAATCCCATCGGGCTCAGCGTCGGACCGGTGAGCACTCGGGCCAGGAACCCGTAGGCCAAGATCGGCATGAGCCACCACTGGCCCGTCGCAATCGTCAGCAGCGTGAGCGTGAGAACCATGGTCGCCACCAGACGCGCGGCAACCTCGTTGACGGGATTCGGGAAACTGAACACCGCCTTGAACAGGGTGGGAGTCGGTGTGTCCGCGTTGATCATTCGGTCTCCAATCATTTCCACAAAAAAAGACCCTCGTCCATAATCAGACGAGGGTCGAACTTTCAGCTAAATCCAAACGGCGCAATGCCGAGAGCTGTGGGCTCCCTCTATTTCAGCACATACACACGCAGGAATGCGGATTCATCATTGCGGACGAAGTATAACGCATCCACAACGAGTCCGCCACAGGAGTCCGCCACCGTCACGGTCGGCTGAGGGTCGAGCACTTCACCGACGGCCTGTTGGCACGCCCATGCCGGGTTCTGTTTGACCGTCTTCAGGCGCATTGCTACACTCGGCCCTGCCGGATGTTTTGCGAAGCGACGAACGGCGGAGGGCCGGATATGTGCGGAAGATTCACGCTGACCTCTCACGACGATGCTCTAGCCGAAGCCTTCTCGTTCACCCGAGCCGACATGGGCTGGGTTCCGAGCTACAACATCGCGCCCACTCAGCAGGTCTTCGTCGTGACCAACGACGGCGCCGAAAACCGTGCTCGACAGATGCGCTGGGGACTGGTGCCGTCCTGGGCCAAGGACGCGTCGATCGGCAACCGCATGATAAACGCCCGCGCTGAGACGATCGCCGAGAAGCCCAGCTTCCGCAGCGCGTTCAAGAAGCGCCGATGCTTGGTCCTCGCCGACAGCTTCTACGAGTGGACGAAGACCGGCGGCAAGAAGAAGCCGATGCGCATCACGGTCGGAGACGGCGAGTTGTTCGCGTTCGCGGGCTTGTGGGAGTACTGGCGCCCCTCCGACGACGAAGGCATCCTGTCCTGCACGATCATCACGACCGCGGCCAACGCCTTCATGGAGCCGATCCACAACAGAATGCCGGTGATCCTGCCACACGAATCGACGGCGGCCTGGCTCAACTCGAGTGTGGAGGACGCCGCGACGCTCTCCGAACTGCTGCTCTCGTACAACTCGAACGCGATGACCGCCCACGAGGTCTCGACATTCGTAAACTCGCCCCGCAACAACACCCCGGAGTGCATCGCCCCGGTCGCAACACTCCTGTAATGAGAGACCAAGACATGCCCGACATATACCTCGACTACAATGCCACCACGCCGATCGACCCTCGGGTGGCGGACGCGATGATGCCGTCCATCCGAATCAGCTTCGGCAACCCGTCCAGCGTGAGCTTCAAGGGCCTGGAGGCCAACGCGAAACTGGCCGACCTAGACGGGGTCGCCGCGTCGGCAGGGGCCGCGTGCCACAGCGACCGGATCGACGTGTCGCCCGTGCTTCGCGCGATGAATGTGCCCATCGAGCATGCCATGGGCACGATTCGACTCTCCGTCGGCAGGTACACGACTACAGATGAGATCGACTCCGCGGTTGAGCAGATCGGCGCCGTTGTCGGCGCGCTCGCCGGAGTCTGATCGAGGAAGGCGGCACCAAGATGCAGAAGTCTCAGCCCCAGTACGATGTAGTCCTCGAATTCGACGTGATGGTCTCGATGCGGGACGGCGTCCGCCTGGCTACGGACATCTACCTGCCGGCACGATCCGGCAAGCCGCTGTCCGAGCGCCTGCCCGCGGTGATGCAGCGAACCCCGTACAACAAGAGCGCCCAGGCGCTGCGGGACGACGCCGCGCAATACTTCTGCAGCCGGGGATACGTGGTCGTCTTTCAAGACACCCGAGGTCGGTTCAACTCCGAGGGCAAATTCGTAAAGTACCTGACCGACCCGGAGGACGGCTTCGACACCTGTGAGTGGGTTGGCCGGCAGGAATGGTCGAACGGCAAGATCGGCACGTTCGGCATCTCTTACGGCGCCCATACCCAGGCGGCGATGGCGGCCCTCGACCCGCCCAATCTCGCGTGCATGTTCCTCGACTCCGGCGGATTCACCAACGCACACGACAACTCCTGCCGCAACGGCGGAGCGTTCGAGCTGCGTCAGATCGTCTGGGCGTTCAACAACGCCAAAGCGAGCCCCGAAGCGATCGCCGACCCGAAGATTCGGGCGGCGCTGGAAGCCGAGGACCTCGGCGCATGGTTCCGACGAATGCCCTGGCGACGCGGTCACTCGCCGCTCAGCGCTGTCCCGGAGTACGAAGACTACATATTCCAGATGTGGACCCACGGCGACTTCGACGAATACTGGCAGCAGCCCGGCATCTGCAACGAGATGTACTTCGAGCAGTACTCGTCGGTCCCGCAGATGCACTTCGGAAGCTGGTACGACCCGTACACGAAGACTACGACGAAGAATTTCACGGGCTTGTCGCCGATCAAGCAGGGTCCGGTGCGAATGGTGCTCGGCCCGTGGACCCACGGCGCTCACGACGCCTCCTTCGCCGGAGACGTGGACTTCGGCGCCGAATCCACCGTGTCCGGGAGCCTGGCCGACGACTACAACGACCTCCGGTTGCGATGGTTCGACCACTGGCTCAAGGGCATCGACAACGGCGTCGCCGACGAACCGCCCGTGACGCTGTTCGCGATGGGCGGCGGCGACGGACACAAGACCGAGGACGGCAGGATCGCCCACGGCGGCCGCTGGCGCCAGGCGACCGAGTGGCCTCCGCCCGAAGCGGCGCCGACACTGTACTTCTTCCATCATGACGGCTCGCTGACGACCGGACGACCCCCGTCCGACGCGCTGCCGAGCGTCTACCAGTTCGACCCCAACGACCCCGTGCCGACGGTCGGCGGCAACATATCGTCCGGCGGCGAGCTCATCATCGGAGGCGCGTTCGATCAGCGCGCCGGCCCCCGCTTCTTCGGCAGCCAGCAACCGTACCTGCCACTCGCGTCCCGGCACGACATCCTCGTCTTCCAAACACCGCCCCTCGAAGAGGCCATCGAGGTCACCGGTCCGATCACCGTGCGCCTGTGGATATCGTCATCGGCGGTCGACACCGACTTCACGGCCAAGCTCATCGACGTCCATCCGCCCAGTGACGACTTCCCCAGCGGCTTCGACATGAACCTCTGCGACGGCATTATCCGAGCCCGATACCGCGACACGTTCGACCGGCAAGACTTGATGACCCCCAGCGAGGTGTACGAGCTGGCCATCGAGCTCTACCCGACGAGCAACACCTTCACCGCGGGCCACCGCATCCGAGTCGACATCTCCAGCAGCAACTTCCCGCGCCTCGACGTCAACCCCAACACCGGCGAGCCCCTCGGCCAAAACCGACGCACCGTCGTCGCCGAAAACACCGTCTACCACGATGCCGCGCGCCCGTCGCACATCGTGCTGCCCGTGATGCCGAAAGCGGATTGACGCCCGGCTAACTGTGGACCGACAACGATCTACGGTGGCATCGAGCCAAGCCGGTCCACCCACGATCAGCCGTTAGTCGAGACTAGGCGAGTCCCCAACCCGCCCCGCACGATGACCGTGTTTGCCTTTAGCGATGGGCGCATCGGGTGTATGCTTCGTGGATGTTCATGCCAAGTAGTCTTTGGAGCGCACCCTCATGACCACGATAACGAGATCGTCCCGTTTCGATATTCCTGCCCGGACCGTAATGCTGGACCGCATCGAGCGGTTTACTGAGCTGCCTTTGTTGGCGCTTTCATTCATGATGATCCCACTCCTGGTCGGGCCGCCGCTTTGGGACCTGTCCTCCGACGAAGAGGCGGTTTTCTACGTCTTGAACATCGTGATATGGGCCATGTTCGCCGTCGACTTGGTGGTGAAGATTGTCATCGCGCCCGAACGGTTCCGGTACGTTCGCAGCCACTGGCTCGAGGTGCTGGTGGTGGCGGTGCCGTTCTTCAGGCCGCTGCGGATAGTGCGTGTGTTCCTATTCGGCTCTCGCGTCCTATTTGGCGTGAGGAGGTTGGTGGGCGTTGACTACCTCCTTGTTTATGCGCTGGGGATTGTTATCATCTCGGGAACCATCGTGACGTCCGTCGAAGGCGCCGAGGGATCGTCCATACACACGTTCCCTGATGCCCTGTGGTGGTCGTTCGTTACGGTCACCACCGTGGGTTATGGTGACATGTTTCCAATCACTTTCGCAGGCAGGGCCGTGGCCGTCGTATTGATGCTGACGGGCATCGGCCTGTTCGGCGGCCTGGCGGCGAACGTAGCCTCGCTGCTGATACGGACTGATGAGGCGGCCGATTCGACTATGAATGACCTTTTGACCGAAGTCAGGCTGCTCCGTGACGAGGTCGCGGGCCTACGTCGCGATGGAGGCTGATCGGCCGAGACGAAGTTGTGCCGGTCATCAGCGTCGGTTATGCTTCTTCCAGGGTTAAGACGAAAGCAAACAAGGTGAGATCGAGATGACGGAATCTGCCAACTGGGAAGAGTATCGAGGGTCGGTCGTAATACCGAGCCAGACCGAACAGCGCGGATTGACCGTGCTCCTAAACAAAGTCGACAAAGCGGTGACCGTGAAGTTCGACGAGCCTGTGGCCGGCGCGGCCGAGTGGCAGGGCGCCAACGTTCGCATCGTCGAGCGGCTCAAATACCACGAGATCCAGTTCGCCACGACAAACTTGCCCGTGGACACGGTCGAGCTTGCATGGCGACTTAACGCCGCAAAGGCCGAGGACACCATTGCCGGAGTCGTGGTCGTCCGACCGAACGACATCCGCATCTCCGGCGAAAAGGGCTTCATTCTGAATCGCACCGAAAGCTAGGCCGCCGACCCCAACTTCCTGCGGCAACCGCGTTTATCGAACGAACGCCTTGGCCGCCGTCGCTCCTGCCGCATACTGTGTCATCACGACGCAATGGGGCAGGGGACGGGCGGTGTCGCAACGAGGGTCTGATTCCCTGCGAGGCCCTCCCGATACAATCGGGACTTCGCCCTGAGCCTGTCGAAGGGCCCGCAGTCGGTGGTTCGACAAGCTTCCAAGTAACGGCTCCCCATTTTGTCATCCTGAGCCGTAGCGAAGGATCTGGCTAACAGCGATACTTGGCTCCCTGCGAGGCCCCAGATGCTTCGCCTGCGGTCTCAGCATGACAGTTCGCGAACGACGGTTACTTCCACATGCATCGTCCGCCGTGCGGACATATCGTTGCTCGCCACGAACAGTATCGTTAACGCCGATTATCGCAATCAAGCACTAGCGTCCTGTCTCGAAGTTCGCTCAACAATTGCGGGCGAACGGAAGTATGAGTCTACTTGTTCATTGTGAACCCCGACAAAACCGGGTCTCATTGAAACACTCGGCGCGGTTTACGCAACGAACTTGCGAGGCAGGACACTAGCTCACCTGGGCGTTGTCGACGTCCAGCTCCACCTCGACCAGCGGGCTCCTGGCCATCCAGTCGTCGATATCCCGTTCTCCGTCCAGTTTCGCGTGAATGAGCTCGAAAGCCGGCCTGCGCTCAGCCGCATCGGTTATCGGACGCGCGGTGGCCGGGATGTCCGCCTGTACGCTGCCTTTCAAGTGGAAGGTGAATCCGGGATTCGCGATCATGTTGGCGTACCAGTCACGCGCGCCCGGCGTTCCTGTGATGTAGAACCTGCCGTCCAGGTTGTGGAACCAGATCTCCTTGCGTTGGGCGCTGCCGCTGGTGCGTCCTGTGGTCGTGATGTCGATCGTGCGGTCCGTCTCCAGAGCCTTGGCTACTCGCTCGTCCATTGTCGTGACCTCTCGTGAGATTTTGATGATAATTTCCTGGCGGCTCGCCTGCCTGCCACAGGCTTAGTATACCGGCCCAGGCGCTATTTGTCGGCATTGCGCCATTGCGCCGACTAGGGAGCGCTGGTACCATGAGGCTGCAGCCAATCCTGTCAGGGAACGGTGAGCGTTGATTGGGCGCGCAGCCTGTAGTGCACTGCGTATGGCTTCGGCCGCTGGCGGCGGAGCGGAGCCTATGCTGGCGCCTCCCAGAGACCTTCCCTGATGGATGGGAAGGTTTTTTTTATTTTGGCGGCCAACGGCTGACCCAGGCCTTCGCGACAATGTGATCATTGGTGCTCTGGTCCTTTAGGGCCAAGCCTAGAACAGAGAACTCGGCCTGAAGTCCGAGGCCACCGCTGACACGGGTGCTCTGGCCTGCCTCAGGCGGACCAAGCCACTGTCACGAAAGGAAGAATGGACAGCTTCGGAATCACAACCGTGCCCGGCATTCGCGTCGGCCACTACACGGACCGTGAGAACGCCACCGGATGCACCGTCGTGCTCAGCGAGGGCGGCGCGGTCGGTGGAGTTGATGTGCGAGGCTCGGCCCCAGGCACTCGCGAGACCGACCTGCTCGACCCAACGGCGTTGGTCACCGCGGTCCACGCGATCCTGCTGTCCGGTGGATCCGCCTTCGGACTCGGAGCTGCTCAGGGCGTGATGTCGTTCCTGGAGGAGCGAGGCACTGGCATCGAGTTCGGCGGCGCTGTCATTCCCGTCGTCCCGGCTGCGATCCTGTTCGACCTGGGTCTCGTGACGAGCGATGTTCGACCCGGGCCTTCCGAGGGTCGCGCGGCGTGCGAGGCTGCGACCTACGGCCGGGTGGACGAGGGCAGCGTCGGGGCTGGAACCGGCGCGACCGTCGCCAAACTGCTGGGCCGCGAGCGGTCCGTCAAGGGCGGCATCGGGACGGCGAGCGTCGACCTGGGCGGGGGACTGCTTGTCGGCGCCATCATCGCCGTCAACGCGGTGGGCGGAGTCGTCGATCCGGATACGGGCGATGTCGTGGCTGGACCGGTTAGCGATGAAGGCGTGATGCTCGACTCGATGAAGCTCATAACCACCCCGGGGTTCACTCGGCAGGCAGCCGCGGCTCCGACGAACACGACCATCGGCGTCGTGGCGACCAATGCGACGCTCGACAAAAGCCAGGCCAACAAGCTGGCGTCAGTGGCTCACGACGGCCTCGCCATGGCGGTGCGACCAACCCACATGATGAGCGACGGCGACACGATCTTCGCTCTGGCGACCGGAACGACGGATTCGGCGGTCGACGTCAACCGCGTCTACGCCGCTGCGGCCCTCAGCGTGAGCCGGGCGATAGTTCGGGCGGTGCGCAAGGCCGATGGCATTGGCGGCGTGCCGAGCATCGACGAGTTGGGCAACGGATCGAGCGATGACTGAAGCTATGGCATTCGACGAGACCACCTCGCTGGCTTTCGTTGGCGCGGGCTCCGTGGGCGGGTCGCTGGCCATTGCGCTGGCGAACGCCGGATACCCGGTAGTCGCGGTCGCCAGCCGAACCTTCGCCTCGGCGCAGGCAGTCGCCGACAGAATCCCCGGATGCTCAGCCTTCAAGAACATCGCCGAGGCTGCCGGGAGCGCACAGTTCGTGTTCATAACGAC
The DNA here is from genome assembly GCA_964588665.1 of uncultured Dehalococcoidia bacterium. GTDB lineage: Bacteria > Chloroflexota > Dehalococcoidia > Lucifugimonadales > UBA1123 > UBA2160. Next base: position 60,770 of record CAZPQQ010000008.1, read on the forward strand.
TCCGGACGATGCAATCGGCCCCACCTGCGAATCGATACCCTGGCGGCCCGGCCAGGGCGTCGCCCACTGCTCCGGAGCGGCATCGGTGGATGTTCTCGACCCGGCGACGGCGCAGGGCGCGATCGCGGGCGCGTTCCATCCGCTGCAGTCATTCAACTCGATCGAGAACGGCGTCCATGCTGTGCCTGGGACCACCTTCGGCATCGAGGGCGACGCCCCGATGCGAGAGTACCTGAGCGACATGGCGCGCGCTGTCGGCGGGAATCCGATTCTCTTGAAACCCGAGGACAAGGTCCTGTACCACACGTCCGGCGTACTCATGGGCAACTTGCTGGCCGTGCTCGGGTCGGTTGCGTCGAGGATATGGGAGCGGTTCGACCACACCACCGACGAGGGCGCCAAGGCGCTCGCCCCGATAATGAAGGCGGTGGCGACCAACCTCGAGACATCGGGCGTGCCGGGAGTGATCGCCGGCCCATACCCCAGGGGCGACATCGGCACGGTTCGCAAGCATCTCGAGGCTTTGAGTGCGGGTGTGCCGGAGTACCTTCCGCTGTACTGCGAGCTGGCTCTGGCCGGTCTGCCGTTCGCGGTCGAAAAAGGCGCGCTGGACCCAGAGCGTGCGCGAGAGATCGAAACTTTGGTCAACCAGTACAAATCTCGACAGGCGAGTCGTGCGACTGCCTGATCGGAAAAGACGGACTTCACTCAAGAGAAGAAATGAGGAGGTACCAATCGTGCGTGTAACCATCAGAGACCTGCGGCAGATGAAGCGTCGGGGCGAGAAGATCCCCATGATGACTGCCTACGACTACACGTCGGCCAAACTGCTCGAGCAGGCCGGAATTCCGCTCATGCTGGTCGGCGACAGCCTGGGTCAGGTCGTCCTCGGCTACGATTCGACGGTCCCGGTGACCATGGACGAGATGATTCACCACATCAAAACCGTTGTGCGCGGCACGGAGACAGCGCACATCATCGGCGACATGCCTTTCGGGAGCTATCACGCCGACATACCGGAAGCCATCCGCAACGCGGCCCGCTTGCTCAAAGAGGGCGGCGCGCAGTCGGTGAAGCTCGAAGGCGGCCAGCACATGGCGGAAACAGTGAGCCGCATCGTAAAGAGCGGCATCCCCGTCATGGGCCACATCGGCCTGACTCCTCAGTCCGTCAATCAGCTTGGAGGCTATCGAGTGCAAGGCAAGTCGCTAAGCGCGGCGATGGATCTAATGGAAGACGCCAGAGTGCTTGAGGAAGCCGGCGCATACGCAATAGTCCTCGAGTGCGTACCGGCTCAGCTTTCGAAGATGATCAGCGATCGCGTGAAAGTCCCGGTGATCGGCATCGGAGCGGGCGTCGGCTGCGACGGGCAGGTGCAAGTGTTCCACGACTTCCTGGGCTTATTCGACGATTTCGTGCCCAAGCACGCCCGCCACTACGCCGAGTTGGGCGAGGCGATCAAGAATGCCGCCACAGCGTACATCTCCGACGTCCAGACGGAAGCCTTCCCGACGGAAAAAGAGAGCTACACGATGAGCGACTCGGTCGCCCACGAGTTGGAGGGCCGCGCGTTCAAACCAGCTTAGTCACCGCCTTGAACAGCAAACGATGAAAGTCATCGAGACGATCGACGCATTTCGCGACGCGAGACGCCGCGCTGCAGAGCCGCTAGGCTTGGTGCCAACCATGGGCTACCTGCACGAAGGTCACCTGGCGCTAGTTCGGCATGCGCGCGCCGAGAACGCCAGCGTGGCCGTCAGCATCTTCGTGAACCCGACTCAGTTCGCGCCCACCGAAGACCTGGCCACCTATCCACGGGACATGGAAGGCGACCTTGAGAAACTGGAGCGCGAGGGTGTCGACTTGGTGTTCGCGCCGGACCGCGACGAAGTGTATCCGATGGGATTCGACACCCACGTAGACGTCGGAGAAATCGCCAACCGATTGGAAGGCCAGCATCGACCCGGACACTTCCGCGGAGTAGCGACCGTGGTATGCAAGCTGCTCACGATCGTCCGTCCGGACCGCGCCTACTTCGGCCAGAAGGACGCGCAGCAGTGCATGGTAATCCGCAAGCTCAACGCCGACCTCAACCTGGGCGCAGAGATCGAAGTCGTGCCAACGGTACGCGACCCCGACGGCCTCGCCCTCAGCAGCCGCAACGCCTACCTGAAGCCCGAGGAGAGAGCCGCCTCCCTGACACTGTCTCGGTCCCTATGCCTTGCGCGGAAAATGTACGACGGCGGCGTTCGGGACGCCGACGACATTCGGTCGCAGATGAGAAATCTCATCGAATCGGAGCCCGGCGCCCGTCCGGACTACGTCAGCATCGCAGACGCACGAACGCTCGACGAACTCGACGCCGTCGACCGCCCGGCGCTGGTGTCACTAGCCGTCCACGTGGGCAGCGTACGCCTGATCGACAACGCCCTGCTGCCTTAACGTCTCAAGGTTCCGTTCGCCCTGAGCCTGTCGAATGGGCGCCTGGGACCTCCAAGCCTCGCTAAGTTCATCCTTCAAGATGGCCTGGAGGATCCGTAAGGAGGCCGAGCCACCCTTACGCGGGGGCCTGGGGGCGTCCCCCAGAAAACCTTCGAGGACGGGTGGGCGGGCAAGACTGGGTCCGCCCTTGAAAACCGTGTGGCGCCAACTGCGAAAATGAGAAACTAGGAGCAAACCATGAAAATCACCGACGTAGAATGCCTGGTCCTGGATCGCTCATTCCCGTTCGTCAGAGTGTACACAGACGACGGAATCGTCGGCATCGGCGAATGCTTCCGCCGTCAACCCGGCGTGACCAAGATGCTGGTCGACGAGCTGCTGAAACCCGCCCTCGTTGGCAAGGACCCGCTGGACACCGAAGTCCGCTGGCGCGACATGGCCCGAGCCGGCTCCGCGACCGAACTCGGCGGCGCGATCTACTGCGCCATCGCGGGACTGGACATCGCCCTGTGGGACATCAAGGGCCAGGCGTTGGGAATGCCGATTCACAAACTGCTGGGGGGCAAGATCCGCGACAAGGTCCACGTGTACGCCAGCTCAATGGCCCGCAATCTGACTCCTCTGGAAGAAGGCCGCCGCGCCGCGTCCTTCGTCGAGCAGGGCTACGACACGTATAAGCTGCACAGCGCGGTGCCCGGCGCCATCGACGACCCCGCGGACCAGACGATCGACACGGTCACCGCTGTGCGTGCAGCCGTCGGCGACGACGTCGATATCCTGGTCGACGTAAACGGCGCGTACTCCGTGTCCCACGCTATCGAGATCGGCAAGGCACTGGAGGATCTGGGCGTGTTCCACTTCGAGGAGCCGCGACCGGCCCACGATCTCGAAGGCCTAGCCAAGATCGCCGACGCGCTGACAATCCCCATCGCGTCTGGCGAGATGATCTACGGCCACTTCCAGTATCGCGACCTGATCCTGCAGGGTCGGGTGGACATCATCCAGCCCGACATCGTCAAGGCGCCGGGGTTCACCGAGTTCCAGAAGATCGCGACCTTGGCCTCGGCGTTCGGCGTGCCGATCACGGTGCACAACACCCAGCCGATCTTGAGCACCGTTGCTCACCTGCACTTTTGCGCAGCGAGCACGATGACGCCCTACGCGCAGGAGTACAACATCGAGCACATCTCGATCCGCGACGAGATTTCCGTGCTGAAGGAACCGCTGGAGGTCGTCGACGGCCACATAGCCGTCCCCGACGGCCCCGGCCTCGGCGTCGAGCTAGACGAAGCAGCGCTCAAGGAGTTGGCGTCGCGGTAAGGGGAGCCCCAATTGTGGGGATTGCAAAGGGGCTCGCCCCTTTGCGGGTCAATGCCAGTGATCAGACCTGCTCGATTCCTGCGAGCATGTCGCTCAAACGCTGTCGATTATCCCAGAGGATGGAGTACTCGCGAAGCGGAGCCATTGCTCGTCGAGTCCAATACTCTTTACGCGGCATTCGGTCATCGAGAACGACCGCGAATTCCCATTTCGGGTCGCGCTCTCGGATATCGTGGATGCGACGAGCCCAACGCTCCGCAACCGCTAACGCGACGGTTTCGCTCGACGCGGTCAGTGGATGAATCAGCAGATTGTGATTGTCGTCAACGTGGAACTTGACTGAATACCGCCCTTGTTGCCCGCGAACCGCGAACTCCCTGTCATACGAAACGCCGGTGGCTATGATCAGGGCCTCGACATCATCGTGAAACGGCGCCCGTTTTGATGGGCGACTTTGCTGGATCAAGTCGGTCACGGAGATAATGGACTGAATCAGCCTGTGCAACGCTTTTCCAAAACCGGCAGGAACGTCCGAAATGACGACAAGTTCGGCCTTGGCAATCGCGACCCCGCGCTGGTTGCAGATGTCCTTAGCCCGCGTGACTATACTCTTGGTCAGCGCGAGGCCGTTGACGTGCAGATACCCCAAGGTATCGCCCATGTCGCTGAGGTGGACCGACCCGTCGGACTCGACTCGCATCTCAATCTCAATGCTCCCACCGTCGGGACGATCAAAAGGCGTCGTCACAAGGAATCCTTCATCCGACAGCATGGCCTCGAAATCACTTTCAAGATCTGCCAAATATCCCCGAATCAGATCATCGCTGGTATAGATGGTAGCCATCCAGGTGCCTCCCGACGGTTATGGCATCGGTAATTCAGAGAAAGTCTCGGGGAGCTATTTACCGTTCAATTCGATGTTGCATTCGGCCAAAAAGTCCAACAATTCCTCGTTGGGGTCGCCCGTTCGAATATCATCGGGTATGTGTACTCGTTTGTCTTGCCAGTCATCGTCCCAGTAATGTTTGTGGGGTTGCCTGATGACCTCCCGAGATACGGGATCTCGATGCCGGTCGTGCACCGTGTACTTTCGGATGGGTGTATTCTCAAACAACACTGCAAGGCTGCGATTAGTGCGCCCAACAAATCCCCTGAGACGAAGCATGTGACCGGATTCGAGGGACAAGACCGCCGCATCCAGGCGATAGCTGCGTCCATCGCAGCTCCAACGCAGATTGACCGCGATCACCTTGTGTTCAGCGATTATAGCATCGGCTTCGGACGCAGATACCATGCTTGCCTCCGTGCCCGAAGCTTATCAGAACGAGACTTCTGCGAATAGGAACGTGCGGCGCCTCGTCGAACGGTAAAGTATCCAATCCTGGGGATTGCAAAGTGGCTCGCCCCTTTGCGGGTCAGTTCCAGCAATCACAGGTTGTCGATGTGCACAGGCTCGATGTCGTCGGCGAGATCGAAGCCGAGTATGCGTGAGTAAAAGTAGAGCTCTGCTTCCAGCGCTCGGATGACGTTCTCGGCTTTGCGGAAGCCGTGCTGCTCGCCCTCGAAGGGCAGGTACGCGACCGGCAGGCCCTTCTTCTTCAGGGCGTCCACCATCATCTCGGCCTGGTTCGGCAGGACGATCTTGTCCTCCAGCCCCTGCAGCAGGATGATAGGGCAGGAGAGCAATTCGGTGTGATGGATGGGCGACCGCTCGACGTACAGGTCGCGACGCTCCGGGTACGGACCGACCATCGAGTCCATGTATCGCGATTCGAACTTGTGGGTCTCCAAAGCCAAGGCTTCCAGATCGGCGACTCCGTAGTAGCTGGCGCCGACCTTGAACACGTCGCAGAACGTCAGCGATGCCAGGGTCGTGTACCCGCCCGCGCTGCCGCCGCGAATGATGAGGCGGTCGCCGTCGACATCGCCGCGGTCCACTAGGTATTGCGCGGCGTTCACGCAGTCGGCGATGTCGACGATTCCCCAGCGTCCGTTGAGTCTGCGACGGTACTCGGTTCCGTAGCCGGTGCTGCCGCCGTAATTGACGTCTGCCACGGCTATTCCTCGGCTGGTCCAGAACTGATACGCGAGGCTGAACGACGTCGACGCCGCTCCCGTCGGTCCGCCGTGGCTCACGACGAGCAGCGGCGGCCGTTCGCCGTCTGGACCGTCGTAGTCGACGTTCCGAGCGGGGTAGTAGAAAGCGTGGGACGTCATTCCCTCGTCAGTCGGGAACTCGATAGTCTCCGGCGTGGACAGGTAGCTCTCGTCGACCTCGACTTCTTCCGATCGCTTGAGCACGTCCCTGGCGCCTGTGTCGGTGTTGAGCCGAACGATGGCGTCTGGCTCAGTGGCCGAGCTCGCTTCGAAGACCACCTGCCCCGGTGACGCCTTGATGTCGCCCCTGCCCGTATCCGTGTACGGCGAGTTGATCTCCGTCAGCTCCAGCGTCTCCGTGTCGATGCTGGCAAGGCTCCAGATGCCGCGCTCGTTGAACTCGCACACGATTCGTCTCGCCGATTCGAAGGCATAGGTCTTCATGCCCACGGCCCACTGCGGGGCGCCGAACTCCGCTTCCATAGGCGCCAACGGCTGAGCATCGCCGTCGACGATCCGGTAGAGGCACCACCATCCCGAGCGGTCGGACACGAAGTACAAGACGCCGTCGGGGGACCACTCAGGCTGGAAGATCGACTCGGTCAGACCGCCTGCGACCATCCGAGAGTTGGTCAGTGAGCCGTCGTCCGCGATGTCCGCCGTCCGCAGTTCCGTGCCGTCCCAGGGCATGTTGGGGTGGCGCCAGGCCAGCCACGCCAGACTCGTCCCGTCCGGACTCAGCGCGGGAGACGAGTAGAAGTCGGCGCCGGAGACCAGGACGTCGCCCTCTCCGCCATGCTCCAAGTCGAGGCTTACCAGCGTGTTGACTGCCTCCTGTCCCTCGACGGTGTGATCCTCGCGGATGCAGATTATCCGGCCTCGACGCCGGTCCACGACGCTGTCAGCATAACGAAGATCGACCTCGGGTGTCAGCGCCCGTGGCTCACTGCCGGGATCCCGGCGATAGACCCGCTGGTCGGCGAAATTGCTGAAGTAGATGGTGCCTTCGTCCACGACGAACGAACGACCGCCATACTCGTGGACCCGCGTGCGCACGTTGAACGGCGCCGGCGTGACGTCGGTCACGGACCCGTCCGACGAGCGGCGCACCACAACGTTGCGAGCGCCCTCCTGGGGCCGCATTTCGACCCAGTAGATGTCGTCGCCTTCCAACTCGATCTGCCCGAGCCGAACGGAGTCGGCGACGATACTCCCGGCGGTGATCGGCGACTTCCAGGAGCCGTACGGGGTGGTGGTAGACGATGGCATTGGCGTGTTCCTCGGATTCGTTTGTGGTTTGTCAGCCGGGCTTGGCCCTGAAGGGCCAGATCGCCGCGGGCTGTCCTGATTCAATCGCGGGGTGTCCTCACAGGCAGCGCTCGGTCTCTCGCCTGACGTGGTCGCGCAGCTCCGGAGGCAACGGACCGATCGAGCCCGCCTTCGCGTTCTCGCTGATGCGCTCGGGCCGCGATGTGGCCGGGATCGCCGAGCTCACCCTCGAATCGGACAGCACCCACGCCAGAAGCGCCTGGGCCCACGTCTCGACTCCGAACTCGGCGAGCGGCGCCAGGTCCGGCTCGGACTTGAGCTCCTTCACGTACCGGCCCTTTTTGAGCGGCTCCATGACCAGGATGCCGACGCCGTGCTCTTGGGCGACCGGCAGTATCTCAGCCTCGCATCCGCGCTCGATGACGTTGTACGGGATTTGCACCGCGTCGATGCGTCCCGACTTCATCAGATCGACGATGACGGGGTACGCCTCGTGCACCATCGCCGTGACGCCGATCATCCCGATCCGGCCCTCGTCCTTCAGCGCCTCGAGCGTGGGTAAGTGCGTCTCCCAGTCGATCATGTTGTGAATCTGGTACAGGTCGATGTAGTCAGTTCCGAAGAGCTCGAATGACCGCGCGATCTGCGCCTCGCCCGCCTCTGTGCCCTCACACCGCACCTTCGACGCAAGGTGGAAGCTGTCGCGTCGATCAGCAGTCACGATGCCAACGACCCGCTCAGCGGCACCATACGCCGATGCACAGTCGATCAGGTTCACCCGCTCCGCGATGCAGTTGTCGACGATCTGGTCGCGCACCGCGATGTCCTCGTCGGACGATACGTCGAACGCCCTGAACGTGCCCAACCCAATGGCCGACACCTCGATGGCGCCAAGTTTGCGGTACTCCAATTTCTGTTCTCCTGCTTGTCAATTTGACGCCTACTTTGGCATCAACCCCGCCCGATGAAGGGCATCTTGGTCGCGATGAGCTGGATGAACTGCACGTTGGCGTCCAGCGGCAAGTTCGACATGAACACCACGGCCTCTGCGACATGACTCACGTCGAACCGTGGCTCGATCTGGACTTCGCCGTGGGCTTGCAGAGCGCCGATGCTGCTCATTCGATCGGTCGCCGTGGTCGCGGCGTTTCCGATGTCAATCTGGCTGCAGGCGATGTTGTACTTCCGCCCGTCCAGCGAGGTCGCCTTGGTCAGGCCAGTGATTCCGTGCTTGGTGGCGACATACGGCGCCGAGTTCGGACGCGGAACGTGGGACGCCGTTGAGCCGTTGTTGATGATCCGACCGCCCATCGGGTTCTGGCTCTTCATTATCTTGATCGCTTCCTGGGTGCACAGGAACGTCCCGGTCAGATTGCTGTCGACGACCCTCTTCCACTGCTCGTAGGTCAGGTCTTCGAGCAGGATGCCCGGAGCGCCATGCCCGGCGTTGTTGAACAGGACATCGAGGCGGCCGTACGCCTCAACCGTCTTGGAGAACAGCGTTGCGACCGCGTCGGGATCGCCCACGTCGACCGACACGGTCAGCGTTCGCGACCCGGCGTCTCCCGCCTCCTGCACGGTCTCTTCCAGCGGCTCCGTGCGACGCCCGGCCAACACGACGGAGTACCCGTCATGCAGTAGGGCCAGAGCCGAGGCTTTGCCGACCCCGGTTCCTGCGCCCGTAACTATTGCGACTTTCCCGTTGGATGTCATCGGTCACGTCTCCCAATTACTCGAATCAGATGTCACGTCGAATTCAGAAACCGGGCAATAGGCATGAGGTCGCGGCACGCTTTCTGCACGCCGCAGATTGTCCGACTCCACCACGTTGGTCGGATCCCATCGTCCGTACCGCTACGAGTCCTGCCGAAGCCTTGGCGCCACCTCGCGGGCAAACAGCCGGATCGAGTCGAGCACCTTGCCCTGCGGTATCTGCCCCCCAACGTTCGATTCCATGATAAACCCCGATAAGCCCAGCGCGTCCCGTCAATCGACAAGTCTGTCGGCCACCGACTGAGGGGCACCGTAGGCTAGGCGCTCCCGCAACAGTTCGTCGTATGTGACGGCCGCCAGGGTTTTGGCCCGATTGGCGCGCTCTTCGGCAGCAGTTGTGCCCGTCTTGCCCACGGACCCGGTGAAGGCCTCCTGGAGCCGAGCGTAAGCATGCATCGCACTTTCGCGAGGCTCGGACAACGCGCGTTCAGCACTTGGGGCGACGTAGATCGGCACGCGCAACATCACCTTCCCGTTGCCTCCATAGCCCGCGCCGCTGTACGACTCACGATAGTCCCCGATCGCGTCCACGAGGTCGGTCACTGTCATCCCTCGAAGGCCCACGAGGATGTTGAGCCCCAAGCCTCCCATTATGGAGAAGCTCTCGCGGGTGGTTGCAGCGGCCCACAAGGGAGGATGCGGCTTCTGATATGGCTTGGGGATCACGGAAACGTCTTTGAACTTATAGGTGTCCCCCTCATACGAGAACGTATCCTCGGTCCACGACCGTCGCATGACCTCCAGGTACTCCAGAAACCGACTGCGACTCTTCTCGTAAGAAAGGTCGTAGCCTTCATAAGACCGTGTGAAACCGCTGCGTCCGACTCCGAGATCGAATCGGCCCTGACAGATGTTGTCGAGGGTCGCCACCTCTTCGGCCATACGAATCGGGTGACCCAACGGCAGCACCAGAACGCCAGTGCCCACTCTCAACTTGCTAGTGCGCACCGCGATCGCAGTCGCCAGCACCAAAGGCGCCGATACGATGGACGGAACTCCCGCGGACCCACGGGGTGTCGCAAAGTGCCGCTCCGCTAACCAGACGCCGTCGAATTCCATCTCCTCGGCTGTATCCGCCAGCGAGAACGCCTCGTCGAACGCCTGCTGTTGGGTCAGATCCGGCCGGTAGTCGCATTCCATAGATAACCCGATGTGCACCGCCGCCTCCCTTCCCGACTGATCGTACGCCGCCTGTCAGTCTGTCCTCTCGTCAACCCCGCCCGATGAACGGCATCTTCGTCGCCATTATCGTGATGAACTGCACGTTGGTCTCGAGCGGCAGGTTCGATATGTAGAGCACGGTTTCCGCAACGTGTGCAACGTCGAAAGTCGGCTCGATTTCGACCTCGCCGCGCGCCTGTGGGACTCCCTGGTCCATCCGCTGCGTCATTGGGGTGGCCGCGTTGCCGATGTCGATCTGGCTGCATGCGATGTTGTACTTGCGGCCGTCGAGCGAGGTCGCCTTTGTGAGGCCTGTGACGCCGTGCTTGGTGGCGGTATAGGGCGCGGAATTCGGTCGAGGAGTGTGCGCCGAAATCGAGCCGTTGTTGATGATTCGTCCGCCCATCGGATCCTGGCTCTTCATGATCCGAATCGCGTGCTGCGTGCACAGGAACGTTCCGGTCAGGTTCGCGTCCACGACACCGATCCACTGCTCGTACGTGAGGTCTTCCATGAGTACGCCCGGCGAGCCGTGTCCAGCGTTGTTGAACAGCACGTCCAAGCGGCCGAACGCGTCCATCGTCTTGGTGAACAGCTCCGCGACGGAATCGGGGTTGCCCACGTCGCCCTGAACGGCAAGCATCCGCGAGCCGTCCTCGCCAGCCTCGGCTATCGTCTCTTCCATCGGCTCGGTGCGACGCCCCGATATCGCGACGGAGTACCCGTCCTTGGCCAGCGCCAGCGCGGACTGCTTGCCGATACCGCTGCCGCCACCCGTGATAATCGCCACTCGTCCGTTTGAAGCCATTGGTCATTTCTCCTAGCAATCTTGTTCAAAGACGTGTACCCGCCAGAGTTGCGCGCGCTGGCAGTCGACGATCGTCAACTACCGGTGCTGAGTAGCGATTATAGTCGTGCGCGCCAACCCTTGCCACTGCCATGGATATCTCGCCGCTCTGACCCGAAACAGTGCATCGTTCGAAAATGGACGGTCGCGGGCGTTCGATCGCAGCGCATATCTTTGACAGGTTCTATATCCGGAAATACAGTGTGATCAACCCCAGAGTGCGGTCATTGTGACTGCGTCCCTCGACACCTGGGCAATCCGTTGAGGACATCAATGATGGCGCCCGATATCAACCGAAATGATTGTAGACCGTCAGCGAAAGTGGGACACATTTGGGCCTGAAATTAACAGAGA
>CAZPQQ010000009.1:0-340 GCA_964588665.1 uncultured Dehalococcoidia bacterium
CTCGGACACGGCCGCAACGAGCTCGGGCGGCGTGTATCGCCCGCGAAGGCCGCCCATGCCCGCCATGCAGATCGGGTACTCGATGCCAAGCATGTCGCAAAGATCGGTGCGCAAAACGGGTCGTGTCATGGCGGTCCTCCGAGGTGGTCCGTAAGCCGTTAAAGAGTGGCCGAATTGTAGGATGGAGGCGGAAGGGTGTCAACGCCTGACCGGATGATCACCGCGAGACACTGCCAAATCGGCGTGAGTCTTGCCAGCCGACGGACGGCTGGCACAGAAATCTCGCGGTGGACCAACGCCATCTTCCGCCCCATCTGCCTTGTGGGCTCGCTTCAGGTGA
>CAZPQQ010000009.1:350-69390 GCA_964588665.1 uncultured Dehalococcoidia bacterium
TGGAAGGCATCTTTTGGTGGTTCGCATCTTGATGCCCGAACTTCAGTTGGGTGTATAGCTTGGTATATTGGATTTACATTGATGATTACCCTACTTCAGGATAGCATCAAGATGTTCTTGCTTTTGATGCTATCCTGAACTTTGTTGACAAATGCCCCACGGTGTTTTATAGGTTGTATACCCCCCCTGTCGCTTCGGCGCCAGGGTCGAGACCACCGCAAGGTGGTCTCTGTTTTTGTCCGGGGCGCCTCCGTTTCCGTCTCACTTGAGTTCACAAGGCAAATGTCCTCTGATCGAGGCAACCCATTGAGGACCAACTTCTACATAGACGGCTTCAACCTGTATTACAGGGCTGTGAAGGGCACTCCGTATAAGTGGCTTGACTTGCTGAAGCTCTGTCAACAGCTTTCGCCCGCCAATACGGTGAACCGAATTCGGTATTTCACAGCGCGAATCGCACCGAGAACGGGAAACGTACAAGGACCTCAGAGGCAACAGACCTACATTCGGACGCTCGAAACTATTCCGAACCTCCACGTGCACTACGGACAGTCCCGCCCCCGCACTAAGACACGGCCGTTGACCACGCCGATTCAGGGACTCCCGCCGTTCGTGCGGATCAACGACACTGAAGAGAAAGGAACCGATGTCAACCTCGCGACCTACCTGCTGGTCGACGGGTACAACAAAGATTATGAACAGGCCGTCGTTGTGTCGAATGATTCGGACTTCGCGCTCCCGATCAAAGTGGTCCGCGAACAATCGGGCTTTCCTGTAGGCGTCGTCAATCCCAACATTGACCGGAAGAACTCTGCACCGAACGAACTCACGGCTGCCGCCACTTTTATACGGCGGCTCAGAACAAGTACGTTGAGGATTTGCCAGTTCCCGCCCAGTATTCAAGACGCTCAAGGCATCATCACCAAACCCAGCAACTGGTAAGCCAATTCCCGATCCGTCAGATCTCACTACAACTTCCGCAATCGTGTCGTGAACAGGTCCGCAGTCCGCCACCCTCCGAACTAGGCCAACACCCACCGCTCGGCTATACTGTATCGATACTTCTGGCGGGGACGGGAATCCATGGCCTCAGACCGAATCTCCTTCGATGTTGTGGTGGTCGGCGCGGGAAATGCCGCGCTGTGCGCCGCCTTGTCGGCTCGTGACCAGGGTGCCTCCGTGGCGGTGCTGGAGAAGGCGCCGCCCGCCGAGCAAGGGGGCAACTGCCCGTTCACCGGCGGGGGGTTCCGATTCGTTCACGAAGGCATCGACGATATTCGCCACTTCGTCCCTGATCTCACGGACGAAGAAGTGGCGCGAACGCAGATGGCGCCCTACACTGCCGACGACTTCCGGCAGCATCTGACGACCGTGACCCACGGCGACGTCGACGCCGAGCTCATGGAGGCTTTGATCGCTGAGTCGCGCCCAACGGTCGAGTGGATGCACTCGAAGGGCGTTCGGTGGGAACTGTCCGGTCGTGTCAGCGGCGCCGCCGGGGTCCCGTCGGTCATCCCCAACGCGGTCGGCCTCAACGCTTGGCAATCCGGGCCCGGACTCGTGCGGATGCTGACCGCCGCCGCCCGTCGAGCGGGCATCACGGTACTGTACGAAACGGAGATGGTCCGTCTCGTTCACGGAAACTCAGGCGTTGTCGGCGTCGAGGCCCGTGACAAGAACGAGACGTACAAGATCGACTGCGGGGCTGTCATACTGGCCTGCGGCGGGTTCGAGGCCAACGCGTCGATGCGGGCCGAGCACATCGGCCCCGGTTGGGAACACGCAAAGGTGCGGGGGTCCCGCCACAACACCGGCGACGGCCACCGAGCGGCAATCGACCTGGGCGCCCAGGCGTTCGGACAGTGGACGGGCTGTCACGCGACACCAATCGACATCGACGCTCCGGCGGTCGGCGACCTCAAGGTGACTGACCAGATGCCGCGCCGTTCGTACACGTTGGGCATCACCGTGAACGTCGACGGAAACAGATTTGTGGACGAAGGCGAAGGATTCGCGGAGCAGACCTTCGTCAAGATGGGTCAGGCGATTCTGGAGCAACCAAGAACCATAGCTCACCAGATCTTCGACAGCGGTGCACTGCCCCACATCGAGGCTCGCTACAGCGGATCCAAGCGAGTCCAAGCGGACACCGTGCGTGAGCTGGCCGTGGAGTTGGGCATCGACCCGGAATCTCTGGCGCGAACGGTGGACTCGTTCAACGCCGAAGCCCACGAGGGCGAATACACACCTCGCAGCCTGGACAGTCTGTCCACGGAGACCCTGGACCCGCAAAAGAGCAACTGGGCGATTAGGTTGAACGCTCCCCCGTTCACGGCGTTTACCGTAACCGGAGGGATAACCTATACTTACGGCGGTCTCAGGATCGACCCTGACGGTCGAGTGTTGGACTCGAACGAGCGGCCGATCGGGGGACTATATGCCGCCGGCGAGATCGTCGGTGGAATCTTCTATCACAACAGTCTGAGGGCGGCCGGCCTCATGCACGGCTCAGTGTTCGGAAGAGCGGCTGGCGCTCATGCGGGGGCCACGATTCGAGGCCAAGCATGAAAACCAGCTTGACACGAGACCCAAACGGGCCAACCCACGGCACGATTGAATTCGGAGGGCATCGGTGCAGGCAGTAGACGCGACTCGCATCCAGAAATTAGCGGCAAAGCTCAGAGAAAACGTCCAACGGGTCATCGTCGGAAAAGACGAGGTGATCGACCTCGCGATCATAGCCTTGCTCTGCAAAGGCCACATACTGGTCGAGGACGTGCCTGGCATCGGGAAGACCACCTTGTCGAAGGCTCTGGCTCAGTCGCTGGGCTGCACGTTCAGTCGAATCCAGTTCACGCCCGACCTCATGCCCACCGACGTCCTCGGCGTCAATTTCTACAACCAAAAGTCCGGCGATTTCGAGTTTCGCGCCGGCCCAATTTTCAGCCAGGTTCTGCTTGCGGACGAGATCAATCGCGCCACGCCCAGGACTCAGTCAGCGCTTCTCGAGGCGATGGGAGAACGGCAGGCCACCATCGACGGGGAAACGCGACTGCTCAAAGAGCCGTTTCTCGTCATGGCGACCCAAAACCCCATCGAGATGGAGGGGACGTTTCCGCTGCCGGAGGCGCAGCTCGACCGTTTCATGGTCCGGATCAAGATCGGCTACCCTTCGCCCGAAGAGGAGTCCGACATTCTCCTCCGATTCAAGCGCGACACCGTTCTGGCCGCGTTGGACGCGGTCACCACCGAGAAGACGCTCCGAGAGATGCAGGAAGCGGTTACGGAAGTCATGGTCGACGATCAAGTCAGGATGTACGTGGTGGCCATTGCACAGGCTACCCGACAACACGACGGCCTTTCACTGGGCGCGAGTCCAAGGGCAGCCCTGGCGCTGTACAAGACCTCACAGGCCCGCGCCGCGATGGACGGTCGGGACTTTGTCACGCCTGACGACGTCAAGGCGATGGCGAAGACCGCTCTCGCTCACCGGATGATTCTCACGTCCAATTCGCGTCTCCGCGGCCGGTCAACGTCGCAGACCGTCAACGACGTGCTGGAGTCGGTTCCGGCGCCGATCGAAAGGTAGCCGGATTGTTCAACCAGTTCTGGCACGACATCTGGATCATGCTCTTTGTGGTCTTGATTTTCATCGGCGTGTTCGCTGGGCAAGGCCTGGTCATCGGCTTCGGCGTAATGGGCTTGCTGGTGGCTGGCATCTCTTGGGTGTGGAACAGGCTCTCGCTGGAGGATGTCTCGTATACGCGAGAGATCGCCCAGCCTCGGGTGTTCATCGGTGAAGAGACCACGCTGGCTGTCACGGTGACGAACCGCAAGCCGCTGCCGTTGGGTAGACTCGAGATCACCGACGAAGTCCCGGAAGAGCTTACGGTCGCCGACGCAGACATCAGCGTGAGCGCCAACCCCAAGTACAACACCATGCGTCACACCACGTCGTTGGCCTGGTACGAGCGCATCAGTTGGAAGTACACGATCACGGCGAATCATCGAGGTTTCTACCGGATCGGACCCGCCCGATTGGAGAGCGGCGACCTGTTCGGCTTCTTCAACAGCGAGGCCCGAGCATCGGACAACGACTACCTGCTCGTCTACCCGAAAGTGGCGCCGTTGCCGGAACTCGGCATCCCGGCTGTCAGACCTCTGGGCGAGACGAGGGGCGGCATCGCCATCTTCCAAGACCCGTCAAGGCCGGCCGGCATCAGGGATTATCAACTCGGCGATCCGTTGAAGACAGTGGACTGGAAACTGAGCGCCCGCATGCAGCGTCTCCAGGTCCGCACTTTCGAGCCGAGCTCAGCCTACACGGTCGTCCTCGTCGTCGTCGTGGAGACCACTGAGCGTTCATGGGAAGGCTACTCGCCAATCAACCTCGAGAGGGTGATAACCGCGGCAGCCTCGCTCGCGTCATACGTTTCGGAGAAACAGTACAGCCTTGGGTTGTTCTCCAACGGCACCCCAATATTGTCGGACAGACCGATGAAGGTTCCGCCCGCCAGATCGCCCGAGCAGCTCACGATCATCCTCGAGGCGTTGGCCACCATACGCCCTCTGCCGATCGGTCCGATGGCGCCGCAGTTGGCTCAGTACACGAAGCAATTCTCCTTGGGCGTGACCATGGTCATTGTCGCGGCGCTGCTCAACGATGACATGGTGGAGACCATCGAAGACCTCAGACGGCAGGGCTACAAGCTAGTCGTCGTGTACTGTGGCGACACCCCGTGTCCTCCCCTGCCGGAGGGAGTTCTCGTCCACGACGTTACGGACCACCTGGACAGAATGGAGCTCGCCAGTGAATTTGGTCCAAGATAGGCTGGTATTGGCGGCCACGGCCGTTCTCGACAGCGTGTGGCTGTACGCTCTCTTTGCGGTTTTGGGTTTGTTGATGGCCCAAAACGGCAGCCCTCTTTCGTGGGTCGTGGCTGTCGCCATCCTGGGCTTGTCGACGATCACGGCGAGGATGCTCGGCATGATAATAATGCCGCCGGTCATGCCGTATGTCATCCAGATGGCAACCGGCGCAATTGTCATCTACCTTGCCCTGGGCGCCCAGGCGCAAATTGCGGGTGAAAGTTTCAACTTGAGATGGATCTCGAATCTGGGGTCAGACACCGTCCCACTGAACTACGGCGTAACCGTGGGCCTTGGCGGGTTCTTCGGCGCATTGCTTTGGTGGCGTGGGGGCAGGCTCGCGTCGGTCGAGTATCCGGTCGAGCATCTGAACAAGAACTTCAGGATCGGGTTAATTGTCCTGGCTCTCGCGGCCGTGGTGGACGTGTTTCATGGCGCGGACTTGAAGATCTTTCCGTTGATGTTCGGGTATTTCGCGGCAGGGTTGACCGGGTTGAGCTTGGCCCACCTGCTGCCAGCGTCCCAAAGAACCGCGGGACAGAAGGCTTGGCCCAGGGTGATCAGCGCCGTCATCGGCGTGGTAATCGTGTTCGGCCTGCTCTTCAGCCTGCTCCAGCGAGGGGTGCTGACGTACATCTCGGAGCCGCTCGGGTTTCTTCTCAACGCATTAGCCACCGTCATCTTTTTCGTGTTCATCATCCCAATGGTATACATCATCGAATTCTTGATGAGGGGACTCTTCAGCCTCCTTTCGAAAGTCCTCGGCAAACCGGAAGGCCAGACGCTGGAGGCCAGCGAAGGCTTTGGCGAGATGCTCCTGCGCGCGCAAGAAGAATCGGGCGACAGCGGACCTTCGATGTTGCTTCAGGTGATCGAGTGGACGCTGTTGGCAGTCATCGTCGTTGTCGTCCTGTTGATTCTGGCGCGGTCGTTCCGACGACGAGTCCGTTGGCGGAGGACGGATCAGGAGGGCGTCCGAGAGTCGGTGGCCGAGGATGCGGACGCAGCAGTTGACCTTGCGAAGCTGCTATGGGGACTTGTGCCCGATCGGTTCCGAAAACACAAAGCGCCGCCGCCGATGCGCCTGCCTGACGACGAACCCGGGATAGTCGACGTGTTCAGGCTGTACTTCGGGATGTTGATGCAGGCTGAGAAGAGAGGATCGCCTCGATCGGCGAACCAGACGCCTGCGGAATACGCCTCGACCTTGGAGCAGTTGTTTCCTCAGAACCTCGTGCGATCGGCCACCGCCGCGTTCGTCCGGGCCTGCTACGGCCACAAACCGGCGCCGCGCGAGCAAATCGAAGAGATGCGGGCTGCGTTGGAGGAAGCGTCGGCAGGGGGATAGGGTTCTGCGACTCCCAGCGTCCCGAGGCCGATCAGAGAGCCCGTCCGGCCACGATGCCGATTGCCGCCGCGGTCATTCCCAGCGCGACGCTGCCGACTACGTTCAGAGCGGCTTTCGCGATGTCTCCCGTCTCGCCTGACTGAATGCCCGCGACCATCAACGTCGAGAAGGTCGTGTACGAGCCGAGAAACCCGACCGCCGCCAGCATCCGAACGCCAGACGGCCAGCCGGGATGGGCATCGGACAGAGACACGAACATCCCGAGCGCGAACGACCCGGAGATGTTGATCAGGAATATGCCGAGGACCGTTGGCACGCCGACGATGCTGATAACAACGCGGTCAAGCGCATACCTCGATACGGCGCCCATTGCGCCGCCCAATGCGACCATCGCCCACGGCATCAGCGGGGGCGAACCTCGTCGGGCCTGTGGACTGGCATCCGGGTCAGTCCTCCCATTCGCGCCCCTCGACGTATCGGTGGGCGGCTATCGCGGCGGTTGCGCCGTCTCCGGCCGCGGTGACGAGCTGGGCGGCTGAAGACTGCCTGATGTCTCCTGCCGCGAACAGTCCTGTCAGCGGGGTCCGCATCCACAAGTCGGTCGGCACGTGGCCTCCGGCATCCAGATCGAGCAGTTCCGACAGGAAGTCCGAGTTCGGCTCGAGGCCCACGTAGATGAACACGCCCGAGAGATCGACCCTCGAAGTCTCGCCCGACGGAAGGTCGGTTATGCTGACACCAGTCACTTCGCCGTCGCCATGGATTTCGTCCACGGTGGTGCTCCAACGGACTTCGATTTTCGGATTCGACAGCACCCTGTCCTGGAGGAGCTTCTGGCCGCCGAAACGATTTTCGCGGCAGAAGACGATGACCTTCGACGCGTATTCGGTAAGGGTCATAGCTTCGTCGAGGGCGGAATCGCCGCCGCCTACCACGGCGACAACCTGATCCATGAAGAAGCCTCCGTCGCAGGTCGCGCAGTACGACACCCCTGCTCCGTGCAGCGCCTCTTCACCGGCAACACCCAGTTTTCGCAACGTGGACCCTCCGGCGATGATGACTGCCTTAGCCTTGAGCTCGCCGTCATACGTGTCCACGGACCAGTACTGGCCCTCAGACCGCAGGCCGGTCACTTCGGACAGCCGAAAGTCGAGGCCGTTGGTCATCGCCTGTTCCTGGAGTTTCGGCCCCAGCTCGAAGCCGGAGACGCCTTCGGGGAAGCCTGGGTAGTTCTCGATCTTTTCCGCGTTGATCACCTGGCCGCCGGTCATCATGCGTTCGAGCAGCGTGGTCTTCATGCCGTGCCGGCTGGCGAAGATCCCGGCGGTGAGCCCCGCGGCCCCGCCCCCGATGATCACAACGTCGAATTGGTCGTCAGGCATGGATGCTCCTTTTTGGCCTACCTTGTGAGCGCCTCAATTACGATATGGATGTCTTGGTGATATGTACGCGAGCGCTTCTTCCTTACTCGAACGCCTGCTGGGACTGCGGTCCGCAGGCGCGGCTGGCATTGCGGCGGCCCTTCGACAGGCTCAGAGCCCGCCCTGAGTTTACCGAAGGGGCGAACGGAATTAAGAGCGGCGCCTCACATACGTTCGTGGTGAGCCTGTCGAACCACCCGTCCGCCTCAACACGTGCCTTTTTCGCTATGCAACCGACTCTCGTTGCTACACCAACCCCTGGTCACGAACCTCAGTCAGCGCCTTCTCGAAGACGTCCACGGTGAAGTCGATGTCCTCTTCCGTGTGTGACGCCGTCAGGATAAATCGGTTCCCGGAGTGGATTCCGTGGTTGAGCAGCGCCAGGTTTAGCTGCTGATTGCGAACGGCGTTCCCCGCCTGGGCGGCCTGCTCAGGCGTCAGGATGCAGAACTCCTTGTCGCATTCGTGGTCCGCGCCCAGCCGCAGGAACATCAGCGAGCTGATCCCGGTGGCGCAACCTGGGATCTCCATTTTCGACAACAGGTCGTTCAAACCGTTCTTCAACTGCAACGCTCTGGCGTCGGCGGTGTCGTTGACAGGAGTGTTGGCTACCAGTTCGAGGCATTTGATGCCCGCGGCCGCGCTGAGCGGATTGGCGTTGAATGTGCCGTTGTGGGCGATGCGCCTGTACCGGTTGTACTCGGCGTCGCCGGGATGGTCCTCGATCATGTCGATGATGTCGGCTTTGCCGGTCACGGCGCCGCCGGGAAGTCCGCCGCCGAGAATCTTCGCGAGCGTCGTCATGTCGGGCGTGATGCCGAAGTAGGACTGCGCGCCGCCCTTGGAGACGCGGAAGCCGGTCACCACCTCGTCGAAGATGAGCACCACGCCGTGGCGCTCTGTCACTTCGCGGAGCTGCTCCAGGAACGTGGGCAGGATCGGGATGGCGCCCATGTGAGCGCCGGTGGGCTCAAGGATGACCGCCGCGATGTCGTCATCTTCCTTCAGCTTCTGCTCGAACGTCTCAATGTCGTTGGGAGGAAGGACGATCATCGTGCTGAGAGTCTCGGCTGGAATGCCGCCGATGCCCTCGCCTCCCGCGGACAGGTAGTCGCTCCAGCCGTGGAAGTGGTCGTCGAACTTGATCACCTTCGTCTTGCCGGTGTAGGCGCGGGCCATCCTGATGGCCATCATGTCGGCCTCGGTGCCGGAGCTGTGGAACCGCACTTTCTCGGCGCTCGGTATCAGCTCTCGGACCAGTTCGCCCCACCGCATCTCGAGATCGGTCGACCCGCTGAAGTGGGTGCCCGCGGCCATCTGGTCCTGGACGGCTTTGACCACGTCGGGGTGCGAGTGCCCGAGGATCAGCGCGCCGTGGCCCGGAAAATAGTCCAGCAGCCGGTTCCCGTCCACATCGTATTTGGCGGGTCCTTCGGCGCGCGTGTAGTAGAGTTGGAACGGGTTCTGCTTTCGGGCGTCGTGCGTGACGCCGTTGGGGAATAGCGATCTCGCCGTTTCGTGTCGCTGCGCTGACCCAGGGTGTTGATCCATGTATCGTTGCTCGATGGGAGTGGTCAAAGTTCATTCTCCATGGTTGGATTTGCCCCAGGCAGTGATTGTATTATATCCGCCAAGATCGAATGTGCAACGGCGAGCAGTTCATGCTGTACGGGGCCGGTCCTTGCATCGACAGACACAGATAGCAGACGGAGGACGAAACGATGATTACAGACATGAACCATACTGGATTCGTGGTCAACGACCTGGAGCGGTCGGTGGCGTTCTACACCAACACGGTTGGCCTGAACCTGGTCAGACGAGCCGAGGGAGACGGCGGCGAGATCTCCCGTCTGCTGGGGTACGAAGACACCCGAATCAAAGTCGCTGTTTTGGGCATCGACGACGACGGCGGTCACGTCCTAGAACTGATCGAATACGTCAATCCCGCGAGCGCATCTAGGCCGACCAGCGAGCGCGCCGTGCTCGGGGCGTCGCACATCGCCTTCAACGTGACGGACATGGATGCGACATTCGACCGCTTGATTGCGGCGGGCGCGATCAAGCTTGCGAGGCCGGTGGAGATGGCCCCAGGCAGAGTCGCGTGCTATCTCCAGGACCCGGACGGCAACTGGGTTGAGCTGCTTGAGATCGACGAGTAGCCGAGAGGCGCAGCATCGCGGGACTCGCGTGACTACGGGGGTTTGGGGCACAATCCTCGTCGTCGGGGTGGTTCGACGGGCTCACCACGAACGGACAAAGCTGTTGGTGACACGAACGGAAGGGCCTAGTTTACGTTCGTCCCGTTGCTCACCAATAACTGAGGAATTTCCGACGATATGGGAACGGACGCCTCACAACACCGTTCGCCCCTTCGGTAAACTCAGGGCGGGCTCTGAGCCTGTCGAAGGGCCGCCCACGAACGCCATCGGTCCTCGGCGAACGGCACATTACTCGATGAGCTGTCGGGGATTGTCCTTGACGACCGCGGAGACCTGCTCGGACGCCATGCCCGCTCCCAACAGCGCGGCGATCGCCATTCGCATCCCCTCGGCGGCGGGCGGGTTCATCCACTGCCCGAAGTCGGTCGTTACCACGCAGCGATCGACGCCCAGGGTGTTGAGGGACTCGACTAGCTCGTCGACCGACATCGTGTTGCGGGCTGGCATGCAGGCCAGGAACGTGTGCTCCAGGTAGGCGCCCAGCGACGCCATTTCATGTTGCTGATCGACTGTCGACACGGCGCTCGGATGCGTCGCGATCATGCGCGTTATGCCGGCGTCCTTGGCGGCTCGAAACAGCGCTATCGCCTCGACGGGCGACACGTGGCCCGACGCCAGGACCATGTCGTGGCGCAGAATCAGGTCGAGGACGTCGCGGACCGCCGGCGCCAGACGGCCGTCCTCGTCGACGATCGTTATGCCGGGGCCATTGCCCGCGCGATTCGACCATGCGTCGGCGTCGAACGTCGGCATCCAGACGACCCGAGCGCCCAGCTTGGCGGACACTTCTACCGCGTCGGGATTGACCCCGCCGACGGACTTGTTCAACGCGATGGCGCCTGCGACGTTGAGTCCGGGATACATGCGCCCCAACGCGTACGCGAGAGGCATCGTCGGGTATTCGTGGGACTTCAGCACGAAGCCAGCCATCTCGGCTTCGTACGCCTGTCGCGCGGTCTCGAGCGCATCGAGTCGCCGATCCTGCGACGCGTCCGGACTGGCGTGCACGTGCAGGTCGAAAGACCCCTTGAGTATCTCGGAAATCCGGTCGTTCATGGCAGACACCCCGTCGCTGCTTTTTCTTGGTTGCCAGAGGCTAGCACAAGCGCCAACCGGCGACAACGTCAGAGCGATGCACGAACCGGCAATCGGCCTGCCGGCAATTCGAAGCGATTTGTTCGCGACCCGCATCGACAGGTGTGTAAAATAACCTGAGGACATCTGCGGAGTGAGCGCAAGGGAGGCACGATGCTGCGGAAGATCGGGCGGCTGACTAACATCAAGCAAGACCAGGCCGGACTGGAGGTCCCGCCCGGCCAGTTCGT
The DNA here is from genome assembly GCA_964588665.1 of uncultured Dehalococcoidia bacterium. Taxonomy (GTDB): domain Bacteria; phylum Chloroflexota; class Dehalococcoidia; order Lucifugimonadales; family UBA1123; genus UBA2160. The sequence goes on from CAZPQQ010000009.1 coordinate 11,533, forward strand.
GACGGAGGGGTTTCCGGTGCTCTCCGCCGGGCCAACACCGAGAATCGATCTGGCTGACTGGCGATTCAAGGTGTTCGGGCTGGTCAGAGACGAGATCGAGTTCGATTGGGAGCAGTTCAAGGCGCTCCCGTCGGTCACGATCGACGCCGAGTTCCACTGCGTCACGCAGTGGAGCAATCTCGCAAACACCTGGGAAGGCGTGCTCTTCACCGAGATGATGAAGCTGATCGCGCCGGCGTCCGAGGCCAGATACGTCATGGCACATAGCTACGGCGGGTACACGACCAACATCTCACTGGACGTGCTGAACGACGTCGACGTGCTGCTGGCGTACAAACACGACGGGCAGGATCTCGCCCCGGAACATGGCGCGCCTTTGCGTCTGGTCGTGCCAAAACGATACGCGTGGAAGAGCGCCAAGTGGATCAACGGGTTCGAGTTCATGGCCGAAGACCGTCCGGGATTCTGGGAGGTCAGAGGCTACCACATGGAAGGCGACCCGTGGAAAGAGGAGCGGTGGGGATTCGGCCTGGGGTGAAATTCCCGCCAGCGGACGACCCCGCAGGCCGGTAAAATAGCAGCGGCCCCCTCGACTGAGGGAGCCGCTACGTGTTTCGAACAGAGATTTGATGCGCACGGCGCGCGTCGAGCAACGTGTTGTTACGCGACTTTCTTCTTTTCGGCTGTCAGGTTCAGCGATTCAAGCAGCTTGTTCGGCTCCTCGATGTCGACCATGTACCCGCACTGCAAACATTCTCTGTAGCTGCCGTACATGTCCCGATTAATGTGCATGTCGCCTTTGCAGCGTGCGCAACCCTTCAAGTACAACATTCCAACCTCCCAGTTTGGCCAGCTAACCTGGCCTTGTCTTTCGCCGGTTTAGATGCAAAAGCAGCGGTCAAGATTTCGGCATATGCTTCTCTGTTTCTGATATCAGGTTCAATGCCCAAGGTGCATTATATTGATTGATATAGTTCGTATCAATGTGTATTATGGCTTTCGAACCGACCACATTTACAGTTATAACCCGGATCCACCAGCGTTAAACCTGAATACATGTCAGTTCTCAGCCAATCTCAGAGTGACGGATCATTCGATATAACGCGTCATGGTCTGTTAGGGTTAGCGTTGGAGAAAACACAGAATCGTGGAACGTCCGCGGCACGTGGGAGTCCCAGCGCCGCATGAGTCACGAAGGAGAGGCCATCCGACATGGAAGGCATCTACGTAATCAGCGTGGCGGCTCGAATCCTGGAAATGCACCCGCAGACGTTGCGAAAGTACGAGCGCGTCGGGTTCGTGTCACCCTCACGGACAGGCGGAAAGCTGCGGCTGTACTCGGAGCAGGACATCGTGCGGTTGCGCCTCATCAAGCACCTGACCGGCGAGTTGGGGTTGAACATCGCCGGCGTGCAGTTGGCCTTGGCGCTGTTCAACCAGATGCTCAAAATGAAAGTTCAACTAGATCGACTTCAGGGGCCTGCCCTCAAGCGAGCCCTCAACCAGAGCCTCGACGAAATGTATGAGATGATGCAAGCCTGACACGCGCCGCATCGAACGGAGGACTGACCCAGATGACCGAAGAGCAACAGCCCGACGAGCTGGACCGCCTCGAGAAACAACCCGACGAAGAGTTGGACGAGCCTGCCCGTCTGCAAGCGGAGCTCGACGAAACTGTGCGGGAAAAAGATCAGCTCAAAGGCATGGCCCAGCGGGCGCAGGCGGACCTTGTAAACTACCGGCGTCGGGCGGCCGAAGAGATGACCGAGTCGAGGCAGAACTCGAACTCCCGGCTCCTGGTCAGGCTGCTGCTGGTCATCGACGACATGAATCGCGCATTCGACGCGATCCCCGAGGATGCCGTCGCCCCGGGTTGGCTAGACGGCCTGGAACTGGTCCGTAGAAACCTTCAAAACGTCATGGACTCCGAGGGCGTGATGAAGATCGAAACAACGGTGGGTCAACCCTTTGACGTCCACGAACACGAAGCGGTATTCTTCGAACCGAGTCCCGATCGTGAAGAGGGTTCGGTAATGAGCGTGATCAGGGACGGATACAAACTTCACGATCGGGTTCTGCGCGCGGCGCAAGTGAGCGTATCGCAAAGAGTGGAACCCGACCCCCCAGCCACGGAAGAACGGAAAATCGACATCGATCAGGAGGCCCCTTAGATGCCCAAGATACTCGGCATAGACCTCGGCACGACAAACTCTTGCATGGCCGTCATCGAAGCCGGTGAGCCACGCGTGGTCGAGAACGCCGACGGCGGACGAACTACGCCGTCTGTCGTCGCGGTCAACCCCCGGTCCGACGAAAGATACGTCGGGACCACGGCTAAACGCCAGGCGGTCACCAACCCCGAAAACACCGTGTATTCGGTGAAACGGTTCATGGGCCGGCGCTTCGACGACCCGAACGTCCAGGCAGACGTGGGGCAAGTCCCTTTCAAGCTGACCAATCATTCCAACGGAGACGCCTACGTGACCATGGGCGGCGTCGAGCATGCGCCGCCTGAGATCGCCGCAATGGTGCTCCAGAAGTTGAAGCAAGACGCCGAGGCGAAGCTGGGCGAATCGATTACGCAGGCCGTCATCACCGTGCCTGCCTACTTTAACGACAGCCAGCGAAACGCCACTAAAGACGCCGGACGAATCGCCGGTCTCGAGGTTCTGCGCATCATCAACGAGCCGACCGCGGCCTCGTTGGCGTACGGCCTCGACAAGAAGAACGAAGAGACCATCGCGATATACGATCTGGGCGGCGGCACCTTCGACATCACCGTCCTTCAGATAGGCGAAGGCGTGTTCGAGGTCAAGGCCACCAACGGCGACACACATCTCGGCGGCGACGACTTCGACCAGCAGATCATCGAATGGATCGCCGAGGAGTTCCAAAAAGAGCAGGGCATCGACCTGCGGCAGGACCGAATGGCCCTCCAGCGTCTGCGCGAGGCGGCCGAACGAGCCAAGATCGAGCTCTCGACACTGATGCAGACCGAGATCAACCTGCCGTTCGTCACCGCCGACGCCTCCGGGCCGAAGCACCTAATCATGACGCTCACTCGGTCAACGCTGGAGCAGTTGGTCGGCGACCTGGTACAACGCACTGTCGAGCCCTGCAGGCAGGCGATGAAAGACGCAGGCCTAACCCAAGATGGAATTGACGAAGTGATCCTGGTCGGCGGTATGACGCGAATGCCGTCGGTGCAGGAAACGGTCGTTAAACTGTTCGGCAGAGAGCCCCACCAGGGCGTCAACCCCGACGAGGTCGTCGCCGTTGGCGCAGCCATCCAGGCGGGCGTGCTACAGGGCGAGGTGCAGGACATTCTGCTCCTAGACGTTACGCCGCTCACGTTGAGCATTGAGACCCTCGGCGGCGTCGCCACGTCGCTGATCGACCGCAACACCACGATACCGACCACCAAGAGCGAAACGTTCACGACCGCCGCCGACGGCCAAACCAGCGTCGAGGTCCACGTGGTTCAGGGCGAACGCGCGATGGCCGGCGAGAACAAGTCCATCGGACGCTTCATCTTGGACGGCCTGATGCCCGCTCCCAGGGGCTTGCCCCAGATCGAGGTGTCTTTCGACATCGACGCCAACGGAATCCTGAACGTCTCCGCCAAGGACAAAGGCACCGGCAAAGAGCAGCGGATCACCATAACCGCCAGCTCCGGGCTCTCCCAAGACGAGATCGAGCAGATGGTCACCGACGCCGAACGGTTCGCGGAAGATGACACGCGCAAGCGTGATGAGATTCAAACCCGCAACATGGCGGAGAACACCGCCTACCAGGCCGAGAAATTGCTCACCGACAACGCCGATGCCGTCGCCGAAGAGCTGAAGACAGAAGTCGAAGGCAAGGTGGCGGCCGTGCGCTCAGCGCTCGAAGACAACGACAGCGCCCGCATCGAGTCGACGCTGCAGGAGTTGCAGGAAGCGGTGCAGCGAGTAGGCACAGCCGTCTACAGCCAGCAGGCAACCGAAGCGACGCCCGGCGACGAGCCACCCACGGGCGAGGACGTCGCCGACACTGAGGACGACGCCCCCGAGGACACGGTCGAAGGCGAGTTCCGAGAGGTGTAGGCTGCGGCGGGTTACGCGGGCAGTACGGGGTCGGCGTTCAAAGCGACCGCCCGTGTCGCATTTCGTTCCGTAGGGGAGGGTTTGAAACCCTCCCCTACGACGTGTGTGCGGCCGGGTCGTATCGCATCCGCGTCGACGCGCGCCGCACCGGGTATATCGAGCAATACTACGAGGCGGAACAGTCTTGGGATGCCGCTGCCAGGTTCACCTTAGTCGGAACCGAGACCATCGAAGACATCGACTTCGAAATGGTTATCGGCGGCGCTATCGCCGGCCGCATCGTCGACGCCAAGACCGGCGTTCCCGTTGCAGACGCCTGGATCGAGGCGATCTCAATCCAAGGCTACGGTGGCGCGAATGGAAACACCGATTCCCAGGGATGGTACAAGCTGACGGGCGTTGCACCGGGCAATTACCGAGTCAAAGCGTATGCTGACGGCGCCGGTTACATCCGACAGTACTTCGGCGGCGGGCATTCGTCTGACGGCGCTGGCCCGATCAGCGTCAACGGAACGGGGACGGTCGAAAGCGTGAACATCGCCATGACGCGAGGCGCGAGCATCTCCGGCAGAATCACCGACGCGGGTACAGGACAGCCAATTTCCGGCATGAATCTATCCGCCGGTCCCGTGGACGGCGGCCAGTTGGCCTGGGAATCGACAAACAGCGACGGTGCGTTCGCACTTCGAGGCCTGCCTGACGGCGTCATCGAGGTGATCGCCCAAGGACAGGGATACCTCGAAGTTCGCAAGCTCGTCACCATAGTCGACGGTGAGGACGTTGCCGACTTCAACTTCTAGCGGCACGCCAAGTCTCTGATCACGCCCCGAGACCGCCAATCTCGGGGCGTTTCTCGTTGCAGATTGAGGCGACGCCCTGTCGGTTGTGACTCAATCGACGATGACTTGGACGCTCCAACGCGCAGCACGGCGACGACTCCGATCTACCCAACCACGAATTGGGCGAGACCGACGGCCCGCTCCCTTCGCAGAGAGCACAGCGATGGTCAGGGCGCCCGTTGTTGTGATGGGTCCACAGTTCGAGTAGCATATCTGCCACGTATCGGCAACGCGGTACACGATTCGCAAAACGTCGAGCGGGCGACCAGCAAGGAGCAACCAATGGCAGAATCCACCTGGGGAGACATCTACAAAGAGATCGGCGCGACTCCCATAATCAACGCCATCGGCAGCGTGACGATGCTGGGCGGCTCGACCCCGTTGCCCGAGGTCAAAGAGGCGATGGAAGCGGCCGACGTGGCCTACATCCCGCTGATGGAGCTCGAGGAGAAGGCGGGCAAGTGGCTGGCCGACATGATCGACGTTCCCGCCGCGTATGTCACCTCTGGCGCGGGCTCGGCGCTGACCCTGGCGACGGCTGCGATCATGGCCGGAGACGACGACGACCGGATCCAGCAGCTCCCCGACACCACGGGCATGAAGAACGAGATTCTGATACAACGCAGGCACCGGTACTGGTACGACCGTTGCCTGGAGCTGGCTGGAGCCAAACTTGTCGACTTCGGCTCCGACGACGAGACGACCCGCGAGGACCTCGAGAACGCGATCGGCCCCAACACGGCGGCGGTTCACTACTACATGGTCGAACAGACGCCCGACCCGAAGGCGCTCTCCCTCGAAGACACGATCGAGATCGCCCACGCAAAGGGCGTGCTCGTCACCGTGGACGCGGCGGGGCAGATCTACCCGCTGGAGAACTTCGGCAAATACGTGCGAATGGGCGCGGACTTCCAGTGCATTGCCGCCAAGTACATGGGCGCCCCGCAGTCCACGGGACTCGCGCTGGGCAGCGAAGACCTGATTCGCAAGCTGTCGTACCAGTCGTTCGTCGGCTACGAGGGCCGTCGGATTCGCGGAGTTGGCAGGCCGCAGAAGATCGACCGCCAGGAGATCATGGGCGCCGTGGCCGCCACTCGGCGTTGGTTCACCATGAACCACGAGGAACGGCTCGCCACGATCGAGCAGCAGTGCCAGACGGTGATGGGGCCGCTCCGAGGCATCCCTGGCCTAACCGTAACGATGCTAGACAACGTCATCGGACACCAGCCGTTCGGCGTGCAGATCAGCGTCGACCCGGCGGCGGCGGGCATGACCGCTCAGGATGTCGTCGACAAGCTCAAAGCCGGCGACCCTCCCGTGTGGACCAGGGTGCGTGAGGGCGAGTCGGACATCGTCATCCACGGATTCGGGATGAGCGAAGGCCAGGACAAGATCGTCGGCGAGCGCATCGCCGCGCTGTTCGGCAGGTAAACTCCGCTATCGAACATCAGCGGACGAATGTAATCTCACGGAGGGCACGCAAGGCAACCAATCGCTTGCGTGCCTTTCGTCTTTGCCAATGCTTCGCGCATCCGGCAGAAGAAGGAGCAGACGCATGAGCAACCCGTTGGACGGCGTGAGAATCCTTGACCTAACCCAGGTTCAGGCCGGGCCGTCGTGCACTCAACTTCTCGCGTGGATGGGCGCGGACGTCATCAAAGTGGAACAGCCGGGCATCGGCGACCGGACGCGCACGGAACGAGCTGTCGACCCTGACGTCGACAGCTTCTACTTCATCGTGTTCAACGCCAACAAGCGCAGCATCTGCCTGGACCTTCGCGCCGACGCGGGACGTGAAGCGCTGGTCAAGCTCGTCGCGCTGTCCGACATCGTGGTCGAGAACTACGGTCCCGGGCAGATGGAGCGGTTCGGCCTGGGGTATGACGTCCTTCGCGAGGCCAACCCGAAGATCGTCTACTGCACCATCAAGGGATACGGCACGTACGGTTCCAACGCTTCGATCAAGTGCTTCGAGCACATCGCACAGGCGATGGGCGGCGCGATGAGCGCCAACGGCGAGGCGGGCGGCTCGCCGCAGTTCGTCGCGCCGGGCGTGGGCGACTCCGGCTCGGGGCTCCACGCCGCCATCGGAATGCTGGCGGCGCTGCGTCAGCGAGACAACACCGGCGAAGCCCAGCGCGTCGAGATATCCATGCAAGACGCCATCGTAAACCTCATGCGAATCCGGATGATCGACACGCTCAACACGCATGAGCCAGTGCCGCGGGTGGGCAACCGTGTGTGGGGCGGGCCGCCGTTCGTGTACCCGTGCGCTCCCGGCGGTCCGAACGACTACGTCGCGCTGGTGTTGGCCGGCGACGGGTGGGACAGCGTTCTGGCGCTTGCAGGTCGGGCCGAGCTCGTGGGCGACGAGCGCTACGCGACCAACGAAGCTCGGATCGAGAACGCTGTCGAGGTCGAAGAGATCGTCACGTCCTGGACGATGACGAAAACCAAGCACGAGATCATGGACATTCTGGCGAAACTCGGCATCCCCGTCGGCGCGGTCCAGGACACGCTGGAAGTGTTCGATGACGAGCACCTGAAAGCCCGCGAGATGATCATCGACATGCACGACCCGGCTCGCGGCGACTACAAGATCATCGGCTGCCCGATCAAGATCGATTCCAACGAGCTCGAAATCAAGCCGCCTCCTCTGCTGGGGGAGCACTCGGAAGAGGTCCTGTCATCGTTGCTCGACATGGGCCCCGCCGAGATCGCGGCGATGAGGTCCGGGGGGGTCATATGACGTCGATGCCGACCCTCGATGTCCGCCCGCTCACCCGAGACAGGTGGCCGGACCTCGAAAGCCTGTTCGGCGCCAGCGGCGCGTTCAGCGGCTGCTGGTGCATGTGGTGGAGGCTCACACGCGCCGAGTTCGCCCGACAGTCCCCAAACAAGGGCGCGGGCAACAAGCAGGCGCTAAGAGCCCTGGTCGACTCAGGGATCACACCAGGGCTGTTGGCCTACATCGACGGGGAGCCCGCCGCGTGGTGCTCGGTCGGACCAAGAGAAGACTACGGCGCCCTGGAGCGCTCAACCACGCTGAAGCGCATCGACGACAAGCCGGTCTGGTCGATCGTGTGCATGTTCATCGCCCGCCCGTACCGAGGCCAAGGACTGACAGCGTCACTTCTGGAGGCCGCCTTCGAATTCGCTGCCGAGAACGGCGCGGACATCGTCGAGGGCTATCCGTATGAGCCCACCGAAACGCGACGTCCCGGGGGCACCGAAGCGTTTATGGGATTCACGAACGCGTTCGGTCGTGCGGGGTTCACCGAGGCGGCGCGCGTATCCGAACGACGCGTCATCGTAAGGCGGTGCACCGGGTAGGTCTGATGCGCCCTGGTTCGATCCAACGCATCTCCCAGATGGCGATCAACTTAATGCTTTGTGCTCAAGTCAGTTCGCCATGCTGAGAGTTTGTGAGTTTTTGGATGCCGGCGGTATCGACAGCTTCCCGAGGTGTAACTGGCGTCGTACCCGCCCTCCCGCCCGCATAGGTTTTGGCGTTGGGGGCACATCCCCCATTCCCTTTGCCAGAGGGGATACCCATCTGGACTCCCCAACCGCATCTCGTATCGCAACAATACAGGGGTGCAGGGGCGAAGCCCACGCGGGGTGTATGGACCGGGGACATAGTGGACACCATAATGGACATGACTTTATCCATAGAGAGGTGGTCATGCCCTGGAGAGAGGCGTCCAAGATGTCAAACTCACCAATCCACAAATTCTTCACAAGCTCTGAGCGGAGCGAAGCATCTGGCACCCCGCAGGCCAACGCGCTTGTGTGAATCGACGAGATTCTTCTCCTTCTCCGGAAGGCTCAGAATGGCGAGACAAACCCGCGCCCATTTGAACTGTTTATCACCACGTTGGAGCGTGTCACATGTCGGAGCGCCACGCTTTTCACACCAATGGCACAACCCTGTCCCAGAATGCTTCGAGCTGATTCAACTCGTCGGCCACGGGCCACAGGTATACGCGTTGCGCCCCGGCGGTTTCGTAGGCGGCGAGTTTCTCGGCGCACTCCTGTGCGGGCCCGATGGGGAGGCGCTCCGCCAACTCTTCGATCGGCCGGTTGATCGTGGGGCCGACCACCTCGGTCAGTATCCGACGCGCCTCGTCCCGATCCTCGGTGACGTAGTAGAACATCGAGGCGATTGCGTTGGGGAACGTGCTGGGGTCTTTCCCCGAGTCTTCGAGGATCCGGCGGAGCCGCACCCAGGCTTCGCCGAAGATGGTCGGGGTTGTGTTGTATCCGGACGCCAGCCAACCGTCGCCCAGTCGAGCCGCCCGCCGGAGTCCCGCAGCCGAACCCCAACTCCCGATCCACATCGGAATGCCGGAGTCTCTTTGCGGGTGCGGCGCAAGGTCGACATCCTTCGTCGAATAGAAATCGCCTTCGAAAGGCGGGCTGCCCTGACGCCAGTAAGCCCGCATAGCCAGTACCGACTCATCCACCCGTTTCCAACGCTCGCCGAACGGAACTCCGACGATCTCGTAGTCTAACGCGGACGAGCCCGGACCGATCCCCGCGATCAACCGCCCGCCCGAAAGTATGTCGATCGCCGCCAGGGTTTTCGCCATCGCCGCCGGGCCTCGGACGACAGGTATCGATACGGTGGTGGCAAGCGTCATGTCGCCCGATCTGTCTAGCACCGAAGCCAACGTCGTCGGCCCATCGAACCACGGCTTCGCGAACACCAGGTGGTCGTTGGCGCAGAGCGTCCGGAAGCCAAGCCGCTCGGCGGTTTCCGTGAACGACTGAAGCGTTGCAACGTCACGGGCGTGTCGTCGAAGCCGATCAGGGGAAGATGGACTCCGTATTCCATGTCGGCGCCTCCTGTGTTTCACCTGGGCACAGCCCCGTCAGGCACTAGTCCGCTGGCAGGATCGCGAGTTCCGGATGCGGGAGCGGCGGACTCTGGGAACGAATCACGTCTTCCTGCTCATCTGCGCTCAGGCGGCTGAAGCGCTCGGCGGCGTTCAGCGCCTTGGGCATCAACGTGACGTCGCCGACGCTGGGAGCGGTGTGCATCCGCTGCGACAGCACCCACCAGAGGGCGCGGTCGATCTCGCCCTGATCGCGATGGGGATCGTACCACGTCGATGCGTCGCGCTCGTTGTCGCCCCACCCGCCCCGTGCGATCATCTTGATGGTCTGAATTCCCAAGTTCTTCGCGTTGGCCTGCTCCAGCAGCGCCTCGGCGTCGCTGCGGTAGTTCGGGTCTCGGTGCATGGCGGCGTTCAGCGGAAACATGATCGTATCGAAGTCGAACCGGCGCAACGCCTCGAGTTGCACGCTGGGCGCGTACGGACCGTGGCCGGTGATGCCAAGCCATTTGGTCAGGCCTTGTTCCCGCATCTCGACGAGCGTCTCTAGAGCACCACCCGGCGCTGTCACCTGGTCGAGGAGTTCCATCGTGGTGACGCCGTGTAGCTGGAAGAGGTCGAAAGATTCCACGTTCAGGCGTCCGAGGATGCTCCGCACATCATCCCAGGCTTCGGACTTCGTCCGCTTGTTGGTCTTCGTTCCCAGGAAAACTTGATCTCGTATTTCGGGCATCCATGGCGCCAGTCGCTCCATCGCCTGGCCGTAGCTCGGAGCGATGTCGATGTGGTTGACGCCGTGATCGAGCATCGTCCGGGTGGCCTTGTCGGCAGCCTCTTGTGTGACCCGGCCGAGGCTGGCAGTGCCGAATGTGACGACCGTGCTGTCGTGGCCGGTGCGTCCGAGCGTCCTCTTCTCCATGGGGGCTCTCCTGGTGTCGTGGGTGGGGTCCATGACGACGATTGTACCGTACGAATCTCGGCCCGCGCTCGCCCTTGACCGCGGTGGCGAGCGGCGCCAATTCGTGGCTACCGATCCAACGCCACGACTGGGATTATTCTTGTAGTCTTGGCTTGGTATTCGGCGAACTGGGGATACACGGCGGCCTGCCTGGCGTAGATCGTGTCGCGTTCTTCACCCGTGAGGACCGTCGCCTTGACCGACACGGTTTCCGCGCCGACCTCCACCGATGCGCCGGGGTTCGCAACTAGGTTGTGATACCAGTCCGGATTCGTCGGACCGCCCGCCTTTGAAGCGAAGACGAACATGCGATCGCCGTCGGGCAGGTACATCAACGGCTTCTCCCGTGCCTGGCCTGACTTCGCCCCTTTAGTCGTCAATATGAGCAGCGGAGAGCCTTCAAACGGCGCGCCGACCTTGCCTTCGTTTTCCCGAAACTCCGCTATGATCTTGCTGTTGAAATCGTTCGTTGCCAACGTGTCGCCTCCCCGTTCAGTGTCGTCTGGTCTTGTCGATGCGCTCTACCGGCGGCAGGCGCACCGCCGAGTCTGCCGCCATACTAACACCCATCCGGCCCTCACGCTAAATTGTTCCTAACCATCTCCATCGGTCGAGGAAGAACGATCCTCCCGGGGATTGAAATACTGGGCATTGACACCAATAGACTATAGATTTCTGGCTGTAACCTAGTGTCCTATCTCCGAAATTCGCTCAACAATTGCGGACGGTCTACGACCCTTCGACAGGCTCAGAGCCTGCCCTAAGATTTCCGAAAGGGCGAACGGAGCGGTGGGGTTCCCCCGTTCGTGGTGAGCCTGTCGAACCACAGTGCCGCTCAAGTGCACGTCTCGATATGTACAACGAACTTGCGAGTCGGGACACTAGCTGAGTTGGAACTCAGATGTCGTGCGCAATCAGTCGCGTCATCTCGCCTCCAGGCAATGTGTCCCATCCGACATTTCGAGGGCGTGACGTGTGGTAACCTTGCCCATTGAGACCACTGAAATCCGCAATATCACAATCTGAGGAGCCGACAGTTGTCGATAGTATTTGACATCGCGGACCGGTACATCGATAGAGTCGCTGCTCTGGATCCGGTCGCAGCCACGGCGTTTGGCGTACCGGGGCACGATCACGAGATGCCTGATTATTCGCCGGAGGGCGTTCGAGCCGAGGCCGACCTCGACAGATCCACGCTGTCAGAGCTCGACTCCGCGCCGGTCGGGGACGAGCGCGATCGTGTGGCGCGCGAGATGATGACCGAAAGCCTTCGGCTCCAGCAGGACCGATTCGACGCTCGCGAGTATCTGCGCGGCCTGAGCATCCTCCACAGCCCGATCCATTCGACGCGGATGGTGTTCGACTTCATGCCGCGTGAGTCCGAAGAGCACTGGAGCAACATCGCCGCCCGCATGGCGTTGGCACCGACGACACTCGAGAGTTACCAACGGACGCTGGACGAGGGACTGCGCCAGAGCATGGTCGCCAGCAAGCGGCAGGCGTCGGAGACGGCCGATCAGTGCGACGTCTGGAGCGGAAAGAACGCTGGTCAACCGTCCTTTTTCCAGGGATTGCTGGACGCGTTCGACGAGTCCGACGTCTCGTCCGAGCCGTTGCGCCGAGATCTGGCGAACGGCGTGGAATCGGCCAACAACGCAATGATCGCGACTGCCCGATACCTCCGAGAGACGTACGTGCCCGGTTCTGCGGAGCGCGACGCGGTGGGGGCAGACCGCTATGCGCTGTCGGCCCGCGTATACAACGGCGTGGAGCTGGACCTTCGGCAGACCTACGATTGGGGCTGGGAGCAACTCGCCTGGGTCGAGGACGAGATGGCCGCAACCGCGGAGCGAATCCTGCTCGGGGGCGGAGTCGAGGCCGCCAAGGAGCTGCTGGAAACAGACCCTGCTCGCGCCGTCGACGGCGAGGACGAGTTCAGGCAGTGGATGCAAGACCTCCAGGACCGCACCATCGCCGAGTTGAATGGAATCCACTTCGACATCGCCGAGCCGGTCAAGCGCATCGAGGCGCTGATCGCGCCTCCCGGCGGTGCGTTGGCGATGTACTACACGCCGCCGTCAGAAGACTTCAGCCGTCCTGGGCGGACGTGGTATCCCACGGGCGGCAAGACGCGGTTTCCGCTGTGGGGAGAGGTCTCCATCGCCTACCACGAGGGCGTGCCCGGCCACCACTTTCAGCTTGCCACCACCAACCACCTGTCGTCAGAGCTGTCACGGTTTCAACGGCTCATGGGCGGGTCGTCCGGGTACGTCGAGGGCTGGGGATTGTACGCGGAACGCCTCATGGCCGAGTTGGGCTACCTGGAGAATCCGGACTACTACCTCGGCATGCTGCGAGCTCAGGCCCTGAGGAGCGTGCGGGTCATCTTGGACATCGGAATGCACCTCGAACTGGCGATCCCGACCGGCCAAGGCTTCCATCCGGGCGAGACCTGGACGCCGGAGCTGGGGCTGGAGTTCATCAACCTCAAAAGCCACTTCCCTGCCGATTTCGTGGCCAGCGAGATCAGCCGGTACCTGGGACTCCCTGGCCAGGCGATCAGCTACAAGGTCGGTGAACGAGCCTGGCTCGACGCCCGCGCCGCCGCCAAGGAGCGCCAGGGCGCGGCATTCGACCTGAAACAGTTCCACACCCGAGCGCTGGACCTCGGCCCCATGGGTCTGGCTCAGATGCAGCGAGAGCTGGCGCGGGTGTAAGTGGATTCGATCGTCAGCTACTCTCCATCCGTCGAGCGACGAAGAAATGTTCGGGCCGATCCGTAACTCGGTCCTTCCAGAGCATCGACCGTGTCATGCTCGATTTCTTCCCGTTCGCCCAATTTGCTGGCCCATCGTCCGTCGGCCAGTTGCCTGGCGGCATGAGTGTAGTCGCCGGCGTGTGACGCATAAACAGCAATCTTCTCGAAGCCCTGTTCGAGATCGGACGTTTCGCAAGGCTCGAATCCAAGTTCTTGGAAAACGGCCACAAGGGTGTTGACGGAATAGTCGTCGACGGGAAATCCGGGCGGCCAGTAGTGCCCCGTTTTGCCCGATGGTTCCCACCATCGCGATTCGTCACCGACCGAACAAGCGATGCAGTTGTAAGAGGAGTCTTCCGGGCTGGTGTCCTGATATCGATTTCCGATCAGGTTTGGAAAGTATCGTTCTCGCGGCAAGTCCAAATCACGTTCTCTGAGGCAAGTTTCCCTTTGCCCGACCCCAGGTTATCCATCGCTCCTTGAGTTCCTTCAGGTTCATGCTCCCATTATCTTCTATCGGATTGTGGCCGAGTATCGCTTCAAGCGCGTTATCCCAGTGGTCGCCGTGCCGCTCAAGATCCGTGAGGATGAGAGGGATCGCTTGCTCGCCCAGTTCGGTAATCTCGCGGTAAGCTGGGTGCGCGATCTTCTTTACGTCCACCGAGTACATCCCTGTTCCGTCTCGCCAGATCTTCGCCAGTCGTTTGAATCTTTTGCGGACGATGCGTTCATCGGTCGAGTTCGCCTGCACTGCCGATTCTCGTTGGTCTGAAGTCATGTGTTCTTCGGTCAATTAAGCCCTCTTTCGAGCCAAGGCCTTCGGCGATCTGCGGTGGGTCCCACTCTGCGCGCACTCGTTCCGTCTGACGACTAAAACAAGCACCGGTCTGTAGATTGTACCGTTTTCAGCAAAGCCTTACTTCCACTCGGCGTCGGTGGGCCAGATGTTGTGGGCTTCGCCGGCGTCGAGCAGCGGCGTGTCTTCGCGCCAGTCTGCGACGGCGTTGAGCCACTTTGTGAAGTGCGGCGCCTCGCAATGGGCCTGGAAGGCGTCGGCATCGACGTAGACCTCGTAGAGCCAGATGCGGTTCTCGTCGGCGCCGTCCTGGATCACGTCGAAGCGTAAGCAACCCGGCTCGTTTTCCACCGAACCTCGGGCGTCGCCGATCATCTCTTCAACGAACCTGTCTTTGAAGCCGGACTTGATCTGGATGGGCGCCAATATGACGTACATTCTTTCGGGCCTATCTGCCGGCGGCAGTCACTGCCTTGAAGAACCGGCGACTCGCTTAGTCCTCCGCCAACGCGTCGCTGGCGGCAGCGACCGCGGCGCCTGAGGCGACCTCAAACCCAACCCGAGGAAGGATGCCCTCCAGGGCCGACAGAACCGCCAGCACGTATTCGGGGCGGCTGGAGTCTCCCATTAGGCCGATGCGCCAGGCTTTGCCCGCGAACGCTCCCAGGCCGCCGCCGATCTCGATGCCGTGCTCTCGCAAGAGCATCGTTCTGACCGTCGCGTCGTCGACGCCGTCCGGGACCCAGACCGGGGTTATCTGCGGCAGGCGATAGCCGTCGGGCGCCAACAGGTCCAGGTTCAGGGCGGCCAAGCCAGCTCGCAACGCGCGGGCGTTCTTCTCGTGCCTGGCATACCTGACGTCGAGGCCTTCCTCGAGCACGACTCGCAAGCCTTCGCGCAAGGCGAGAATCATGCTGACGGGCGCGGTGTGATGGTAGACCCTGTCGAATCCCCAGTAGTTGGCGTTGAGAGCCAAGTCCAGGTACCACGACGCGGGTTTCGTCTTTCGGTCCTTGATGGATTGGAGGGCTTTGGGACTCAACGCCACGGGGGACAGACCCGGTGGCGTGCCGAGGCACTTCTGGGTTGCGCTGTAGCAGTAGTCGATGCCCCACTCATCGAACTCCATCGGATTGCCGCCGAGCGACGTCACGGCATCGACCATGAACAACGCGTCGTGCTCTTTGGCCAGCTTAGACAACTCGGTCAGCGGCTGGCTTATGCCCGTGGACGTCTCCGCATGGATGGCGGTCACCAGTTTGACGTCGCCATGCTTTTCGAGCGCCTCTTGCAGCATCTCCGGCGGGAACGGCTTTCCCCAATCGGCGCGCAGCGGGATCACGTTGGCGCCGACTCGCTCCGCCATGTCCACCATTCGTTCACAGAAGAATCCGTAGACGCACATGACCACGGTGTCTCCCGGCTCGAGAAAGCTGGAGATGCCCGCCTGCATGCCGGCGGTGCCCGTGCCGGAAAGCGCAAAAGTTGCCGCGTCCTCGGTCTTGAACACGCGTTTGAGCAGATCGGAAACTTCTTGCATGATAAGAACGAAGTCCGGGTCCAGGTATCCGATCATAGGCTGCATCATCGCCTGGAGCACTCTGGGATTGGCCATGCTTGGTCCAGGCCCGAGCAAAATCCTTGGCGGGACAGATGGAATTGCTGACTCGGGCAACGGCATGTCGGTCATACGTATCTCCTTACAAGTACTGTGGCGCCGACAACGACGGCGCGGTCCGAGCGTCTAGCGCCGGACCGCCGAAGAAATCAGGCGCGTCTATTTTCGATTGTATCGATCGTCGAAGCGAACGATGTCGTCTTCGTCCAGGTATGAACCCGACTGGACTTCGATGATTTCGAGCGGGATGCTGCCCGGATTTTCCAGGCGGTGGTGCGTGCCCAGCGGCACATCGGTCGACTGGTTCTCGTATAGGTGGAAAACCTCTTCGCCCTTGGTGACTTTCGCGGTCCCGTGCACCACGATCCAGTGCTCCGCGCGGTGATAGTGCATCTGCAGTGAGAGCGCCGCGCCGGGGTTGACCGTGAGTCTTTTGACTTGAAAGCCGGACCCCGAGTCCAGCGTCTCGTAAGTTCCCCAAGGCCTGTGGACTTTTAGGTGGTTTTCCTGTTCGGGTCGGCCCAACTCTTTGAGTCGGGCAACGAGATCTTTAACCTCTTCGACGACGTCGTGGTGGGCGACGAGGACCGCGTCGGCAGTCTCCACGACGATTACGTTGTCGAGGCCGACCGCCGCCACCAGACGATGCTGACCGATGACAAGCGAATTGCTCATGCCGCTGGCGTAGACGTCCCCTCGGATTACGTTGCCTCTGGAATCCCTGTCACTCACGTCAAACAGCGCCGACCAGGCGCCTACGTCCGACCAGCCCGCGTCCAACGGAACGACCACCGGTGTCGTGGCGTCGGCATCGAGGTTGCCCGCGATCTTCTCCATCACGGCATAGTCGATGGACTCGGATGGGCAGTCGTTGAACAGATCTGCATCAGGTCGGAGAAAATCTCCGTCGCGAACGCCTTTGTCATGCGCGCCTCTGCAGGCTTCAACGATGTCATCCCGGAAGCGCGTGATGTTCTCCATCCACACCGAGGCCCGCATGACGAACATGCCGCTGTTCCACAGGTATTGCCCACTCTGAAGCATCTCGAGAGCCCTGGCGTCATCGGGCTTTTCTTCGAACGCTTCGAGCAGATGAGGCTCGGAGTTCGCAGCGGTCCGCTGATCTTCCGGAGAATGAGGCGCGCCCATCTTGATGTATCCGTAACCTGTTTTAGGCGCCGTGGGCACGACGCCGAATGTCACCAGGCAGCCCTGTTCGGCAAGCCTGCCGGCGATCTCCACCGACTGATGAAATGCGTCAACGTCCGTGATTACAGCATCGGCGGGCAAGACCAGCATGACTGGATCGTCGCCGGCCGCGTCGCCGGAGGTGAGGGCCAACGCCGCCAGTGTCAACGCCGGAGCGGTGTTCCTTCCGGCGGACTCCAGGATGATATCGGACGGCGTCTTGTCGATCTGGCGAGCATGCTCTGCTGTGAGAAAACGGTGTTCTTCGTTGCAGACGACTATCGGCGCGGTCAGATTCTCCAGCCCGTCCAGTCGAAGGAGGGTCTCTTGAATCATCGAATGTTCGCCCGTCACCGACAGGAACTGCTTCGGATAGTGCTCGCGAGAAAGCGGCCACAAGCGTGTGCCCGAACCACCGGCGAGAATCACGGGATGCAGTGCCATTTGTACCTCGATACTATGTATCCGAGCGGGACGGCGCTGTGCGGAACGAGGGCGTTCGCGCCACTCACCGGATGATTATATGGGCGCGAGTAGGGAGGGTCAATGACGGCAGCGTTCCCACGGCGGGTCGCGTTCTGCCAGACGTTAGGCCGAACATCAGTTAACTATTTTGGAACTGTCACTGTTGGAATCGCTAATTGATTGAACTTGGGAGTCCTGGTAACATTCGAATATGGATCGGGCGATACCAGGGGTAGACACCGGTTTGCAGACGGGTTATTAACGCAAATCGGTCCGTGGCATCGACGTTGGCATCGAAGCGATCTACGCATTCGGGATTCCCAAATCGGATGTCCCGGCGCTCGACCGATCCGTTTCACCTCCGCGGATACGCTGTCATCCACTTGGAGATGCATCTTGAGGAGCACTCGACGCTGGCAGGAATCGAGCTACGTGCACCACTGGCCTGAGGCCGGACAAAAGCCAAGAATCGGAACGCGAGTTGACGGGGCCTAGGATCGACTTCCGGGGCATCGTCTACAGCGTCCCCTTCGGCGTTGTGCTGTGCCGAGACTCAGACTACCGCATCGTGTTTTCGAACCGGGCGTTCTATTCGGCGTTGGGCTATTTTTCCGCTGAAGACGTCGCTGGAACCCCTTTGACTCAACTCGTTCATCCCGAAGATCGCGTGATGGTCGATGATCGATTGCGTCTCATTTTGGAGTCTGGCGCCACGGTTTCGGCCTGCCGCGCCAGGCTCCTCGGGCAGGCGGGCAGAGTGGCTCTCGTAGACATCTCGGCCGTGGGCGTCGTGGACTTCGAAGGCGTTCGGGCGATCGTCGTCGGGGCGAAAGACGTCACCGAAGAGCAACGACTGGTTCGTCGGGATCTCCAAGCCGACAAGATGGAAACCGTCGGCAGACTCGCCGGAGGAATCGCCCATGACTTCAACAACCTGCTGACGGCGATTATTGGCTTCGCGCATCTGAGCATGTTGACCGAGGGCGTCGACGAACGTACGGTCGAGTTGATCGGCGAGATACAGACAGCGGCCGACCGCGCTGCCCATCTCACGGGGCAGCTATTGGCATTCTCGCGAAAAGAGATGCTCATCCCGCAGGTCCTCGACCTGAACGACCTACTCCTCGACACGGAGCATTCGATACGCGACTTTGCGGGCGAAGACATCGATCTGAGGCTCGATTTGGGCAACGTGGGATTCGTAGCAGTCGATCCCGACCACATGATTCAGGCACTCCTGGCGATGATCGGCAATTCCCGCGGCACCGTGCCGAACGGGGGCACGATCACGATCAGCACCGAGAACGTCACCCTCGACGACGCCCACGCATTCCGCGACGCCGACGCGGGGCACGGGCCGCACGTGCTCATGAGAATCTCCGACGACGGGACGGGCATTCCCGCCGACGCGCTGCCGCACGTGTTCGAGCCGTTTTTCACCACCAAACCCGTGGGCGAAGGAACTGGCCTGGGACTGTCGACGTGCCATGGGATGATCGCCCAGAGCGGCGGCCACATCCTGTGCGACAGTGAAATCGGCTCCGGCACAACCTTTAGCATCTTCCTTCCAAGGGTGGAGCACACTGCCAGCCAGGGAAGCATCTTCGATCAGCCGATGCAGCCGCAGCGAAGCCGCGAGACCGTGCTTGTCGTCGACGGCGATCTGAACGCCAGAACTGAGACGGTGCGGGGATTGCAGCAACTCGGTTACATGGTGCTGGCAGCGCCCAACGGCGAACGGGCGCTGATCGTCGCGGAGAATCACACAGCTTCAATTGAGCTGCTCTTGACTGAAGGAACCATGCCCGATATGACTGGCGCGTTATTGACCGAGCGGCTCCGTCAGACCTATCCCAACATGAAGGTGCTGTATACCGTCGACCGTGCCGAGCAGTCGGAGACCGCGATCGACGTCACGCAAATGATATTGGAGAAGCCGTTCGCACCGGGAGCGCTCGCAAGCATGGTCCGCCAAACACTCAGCGCCGCAAACGGCGTCGGAGGCGATTAGCCGCTCTTTTTATGGCCGCCGCCGGGAGAGCGTCGGCTCACGGATTCAGGTCAGCCGCCAAGCACGATGCTGACGATGCGCTTCTCCAATGCGATTCCCAAGGCCGTCGCCGTCTCCAGTCGGAGATGGTCACCGACGACTCCGACGAATGCCACGCCCAGAATCCGTCCGACTCGGAAGTCTATCACTGTCGACGACACGAGGCCGCGTTGGCTGCTGTGCACCGCCTTCAGGGCGACCGCGTCGTCGAAAAATCCGACCGGATCCAGCCTTTCGACGCTTAGCAACTGCTGACCGCGGCCTACGTCTTTGCCCACGTGTCGCTCAAAATCGGCGACGAACACTTCTCTCGCCCACGCGGACACCGAATCCGGTTCGTCGAACAGGTGGGCAACCGAGCCGGCGACGAAAATCGTCCCCTCGTCGCTCATCTTTGGAAGGTTTGCTCCGAACTCCCTAAGGTACCCGTTGATTCGACCAGCGCGCAGAAATCGCTCCTCGGTCGAGCCGGGAAAACCCTGTTCCGCCATTGTCGGATTATCGAGAGGGCCTTCGCGAAGCATCCGGTACGTCTCGAATTCGCCCGGCAGGTCATACCCGTCCAGCACCATGTCTCGCAGGTGATCTTCGGTGATGTCGAAAGTTGCGCGAGCGAGGGTTTTTGCCACCCACTCCCCTCCTGGTCGTACCCGTTGGACGCGCCGCCTTTGACGACGGCAGATGCATTGTTCGCGACTTCGACAGGGGTGTCAACCTATCCGGGCTCGGTCGCTTCTCCATGCAAGCCTAGCCGTGAAACGGTTGGGTTGTGAGTAGGATTATGCCAGGTCTATAATAGGAACTACACTAAATGCTAAGACGACTCATGCCCAGCGCAGAGGGAAGGCAACGATGGACGAAAAACCCAAGAGCCTAGGCAGAATTACCAGACGCCAACTATTCAAAGCAGTGCCCATCGGCATCGCAAGCGCCGCGGCAGTTGGATTCGTGGCGGGAAGGGTAGTCGGGCCGTTTCTGGGCCGGCGCAAGCCGCCGCAAGTTCCTGAAGGCTCCATTTTCACTCCGGCGAAGGAACGGGACACCGAAGCATAAGCCTCGCTCCATACACGGTGATCGCACGCTGCCTCCGTGACCTGACCTCGGGCATAGCCGTCTCGGCGCCAACGATATCCAAACGCCAGGGACTCCAACCTGTCCCGTCCACTCCTGTCAGAGGAGCACGAAAGGCTTCCAGTCCGACCCGAGACGCGTGAGAATACTCTCGGAAGTAGCCGCCAAACCGTCGAGCGCCAAAGGCCAAGCGCCCGAAAGGGTTTCCCCGATGCTCGTTCACGTATTATCATGGGGCTACACTCGTTATCCATTAGGAGACCGGCAATGAATCTGGCTCCACAGGCAATGTTGCTTGTGCGAGGTGGACCCGAGGAAGGCACGACGGTCCAGCTCAGAGAAGGCATGATGATCATGGGCCGATCCGCGGTCAGCGACATGGTCGTGGATTCGCCGGGCGTGTCCCGGCAGCACGCAGCAATTCGCGGCGATCGGGACGGCTATTGGCTCATGGACCTGGGAAGCCGCAACGGCACGTTCGTCAACGGCGACCAGATCGGCCAGGAGCCAGTGCGCCTCAGCAACTGGGACCGTGTGGAGCTTGGCGGGATGGAAACCCACTGGGTGTTCATGGAGTCCCAGGACACCGTCGAGGTACAGCGTCCCCCCATCGGTTAGAGCCGCAGCCAAGGTGCCGGGGGCGATCGAAGTGAGCGCGCAGGCCAGGCCACCGCCCGTTTATCCGTTCCCGATTTAGCTTCCGACCGTCACACCTTCCCCGGACCTTGCGTCAACGCGCATCCCTCGCGGCGCCCCGCCTCCGGGCCATCGACGGCCGATGAACTATCGCGCCGCACTGCCCCTCCGAGTACTTGAGCGAATGCAGGCTCGCTGTTACCTTTAGAACGGTCGAACTCATCCTTCATGCTTTTTGGAGTTGCGAGTGCGCACTGTGTTCAGGCTGGCGGTCGCCGCGATGTCGGTCGCCGCGATCATCTGGGTGTTGGGAAGCTGCGGCAGCGACGAGCCGTCTGCTCCGAGCGCCACGCCGGTCCCGACGCCGACTCCGGTGAGCGTCGAGGAATTGTTGCAGGTCGCCGGTGAGGCCACCGGCGCCTTGAACACCTTCCACTTCCGGCTGGACCACGAGGGCGGCGGGACGCCGCTGGAGCCTGGCTTGACGGTTACCGAAGCCGACGGCGACGTGGTGAGCCCTGGCGCCATATCCATCGATTTCGCCGGCATCTTGGGCTCGTTCGCCGTTCGGTCGAGCCTGATCACGATCGGCGACGACAGCTATATGACGAACCCGCTGACCAACGCCTGGGAAGGCGTCCCCCGTGAGGTGAGTCCTCTGGGTTTCTTCGACCCGCACAAAGGCATCGGCTCGATGATGACAAGCGTCCTGAACCCGAGCATCGTGTCTCGCGACGAAGACGAAATCGTCGTGACTGGTGACCTTCCCGCGGAGGCCCTCCGTCCGTTGCTGGGCAATTCTGTCGAAGGGACGACCGTCGGCGTCGAGCTCTCGATAGACGCACGAACCAGATTCCTCAACAAAGCCGTGCTGGAAGGCAGGGTGACCGAGTCGGAGCCCGACGGTGTGGTGCGCATCATCACCCTCTCCAAGTTCAACAAGCCGATGGACATTCGGCCCCCGGAATAGTTGGTTCGTGAACTCTCAACACGGCGCCGAGAACCGCCGGACTCGCATTCCTCCATATGTTGCGATCGTGCCTATATGCGCCGGCGTGTTCATTGCGGCGGACGACCAGACCGTCATCGTGACCGTTCTTCCGCAGATCATGTTGGACCTCAAGGTTCAGATCACGGAGCTGGACCGGGCTTCTTGGACGATCACCGGTTATCTGCTCGGATACGTCGCCGCGATGCCTCTCATTGGGCGGATGTCCGACGTCTGGGGCCATCGCAACCTGTACGTGGCCTCGATGATGATGTTCATGGTTGGGTCGGTCTTGGCGGCTCTGACTACCGACCTCAACGCGCTGGTGGCGGCTCGGGTGTTTCAGGCCGTGGGCGCGGGCGCACTGGTCCCGATATCCATCGCCATGGTCGGAGACCTGTTCCCTTCGGCGCGCCGAGGAGTGCCGCTGGGCATCGTCGGCGCGTCCGCCGAGGCCGGAGGCGTGATCGGCCCGCTGTGGGGCGGGATAATCATTCGATACTTGGATTGGCCCTGGGTGTTTTGGATCAACATTCCTCTTGGGGTTCTGGTCCTGGTCTTTCTCGTTCCGCTGGTCGGACCCAGTCCTCGATTTCCGGCCAAGATCGACTACGTGGGCGGCGTGTTTCTTGCGGTCTGCCTGTCGACGCTGACCCTGGGGTTGGCTCGAGTCGACGCTCCGGACGGGTTGTTTGGCGTCTACTTGGCAGTCGCTCTGACCTCCCTGTTGCTCTTTGTGATCAGACAGCGGGGGATAGCCGACCCGCTGTTGCCGTTGTCGATGTTCCGAAGCAGGCCGTTCAACGCCGCCAACGGGACTCACCTACTCATCGGGGGCGCGCTGATAATCGGGATGGTGACAATCCCGTTGATGGCGAACACGATCTTGGGCAAGACGCCGCTTGAAGGGGGATTGATGCTGATGCGGATGACCGCGGCGGTCCCGATCGGCGCCGTGTTGGGAGGTGTTGCGGCACAGCGCCTCGGCTATCGGATTCCGACGATGCTGGGCCTTGCGCTGATCGCGGTTGGGTTCGGCTTCATGAGTCGCTGGGACCTGACGGTTGCCGATCCGTCCATGACCGTGCATCTGGCGATTGCTGGGTTCGGCTTCGGATTGCTGATCGCCCCTGTCGCCCTGGCAGCCACGAATTCGGTCGACGCCGGTCTCAGGGGCGCCGCAGCAGCCATGATCACTGCAATGCGCATCGTGGGCATGACGTTCGGCCTGGCCACGCTGACGGCATGGGGCACGGGTCGGTTCCAGGATCTGGTCGCCGGCATGCGCCTGCCGTTGCCCATGCCGGGAGACAGCGCCGAGCAGGCGGCCCAACGCCTGACGGAGTTCGAAACCCAACTCACCGGCGCCGGTCTGTCGCTGTTCAGCGATTTCTACCTGATCGCCATGGCCGTCAGCTTGGCCGCAATCGCCGTCGCAGCGTTCATGGCCTGGAAGCCCACTTCCGAGGCGGACGCAGGCGAACCCAGTCAGCAAATCTGACCGCAACATGACGCCCGGCATAATGGAAGCCGAGACGGTTCGCGTGCACCTTCTCCCGTGTCCTTGCATCTTAACCAGAGAGTTGCAAAGCAGGCGCGCTGACGCTTGTAGCGAGAAAGCATCTGGTAAGAGCGATTCGGGAGGGGTGGCATGGCTGCCAAAGGCAGACGAAAACGAGGCCGGCCAAAGGGTAAACGGAACGGTGGAACGAAATTCAGTCCGTCGACGTTGGTAATCGGCGGAATCGCCGTGGCCGTGTTGGTGCTCGTGGGATTTGCAGTGATCCAGGGCAGCAGTTCGGCTGGCGCCGGCGGTGACTTCGAGTTCGCCGTCTACCAAGGCGGCGAAACTCTCGGCGGCGATCACGTGAGCTTCGGCGATATCCTCGATCTGGGTAAACCGGTCGTCCTCAACTTCTGGGCCGGCGACTGTCCCCCCTGCCGGTATGCCGTCACCGTCGAAGCGAGCTCGTTGATCACGTAAGCGTAGCCGCCGGCTGGGTGGAGCGCGAAGTGTCGCGGTCCGGCGCCCGGAGCAGATCGGACGAACGGGACGTCGTTTGGAATAATCTTGCCGTTGTCGAGGTCCGATCTGTAGACGGCAATCTTGTCCATGCCCAGGTCTGGTGCGAAGAGAAATCGGTTGGCGGAGTCCAGATTCACCGAATGAGCGTGTGGGCCGTCCTGGCGACGCTCGTTCACGCTATGACCGTCATGCTGGACGAAGTCCGACATCGGCACCAGACTTCCACCGGCGCCGATAGGCAGCATGCACAGGCTGCCTCCCTGGTAATTGGCGACGAGAACGTACTGTCCGGTTGCGTCCACGGTCAGGTGGCACGGCCCCGGACCGCCGGTCGGTCGTCGGTTCAAGAACGTCAACGCACCTGACCCGGTCGAGACCGCGTAGGCGTACACCGCGCCGCTGGATTCGCCTTCGTACTCGTCTATCTCGGACACTGCGTACAGACGGTCTCCACGCGGATTGAGCGCAACGAACGACGGGTTCTCGACGCCGCCCCCGTTCCACGGCGCCGGTGTCGTTGTCCATGCGACATACGTAGATGCCTTCGCTCGTGGTTCGCGTGTACGTGCCCACATAGAAGATCGTGTATTGAGCCTGTGAGCCGGTCATGCCGCCGCTCCTCTCGCGCTGGGGGTCGTGTGGCGCCGCAATTGCACCTCAGTGGACCATCCTCAGCGTGGCGTGTCAGGTCTTGTCGCGGTCCACACGCGAGGCTGTCAAACCAGAATTCAACCGCGTCGATCGTCTGGAGTCACAGGCCGTGAGTCAAACGTTTAGTTGACGGGGTCAACCGCCGTTGGTACACTCCGACGCATTCCCCAGAAGGACGCATGTGACGCATGGATGACCACGTATCTCTCCACCACCTCAACCCGATTTCGTTCCTGGATCGAAGCGCAGCCGTGTACCCTGACAAGCCCGCCGTCGTATACGGCGACCGGACGTACAGCTACTCCGAGTTCGCCGACCGCGTGAACCGGCTGGCTGGCGCGCTGAAACAGGTGGGCATCGGCAAGGGGGACAGAGTCGCCTTTTTGCTGCCGAACATCCCCCAGATGCTCGAGGGCCACTACGGACCGTTGAGCCTTGGCGCCATGTTGGTGGCGATCAACATGCGGTTGTCCGGGCGGGAGATCGCGTACATCCTGCAACATTCCGGTGCCAAAGTGCTGGTTTTCGACTCCGAGTACGCCGACACGGTGCGCGGATTTATCGACGAAGTCCCCGAGGTGTCGACTTTCGTTCAGGTCGTTGACACACACGCGAGATCCGATGAGATTCCGGGGCCGGAGTACGAGGCGTTTCTCGACTCGTCTCCATCCGGCCGACATCGGACAGACCTCGAATCCGAGCTCGACCCTATAGCGATCAACTACACGTCGGGCACCACCGGCAGGCCGAAGGGGGTCCAGTACTCGGCGCGCGGCGCGTACCTCAACGCGCTTGGTGAAATCCTGGAGTCGGGGATCAACCCGCGCAGCAAGTACCTCTGGACGCTGCCGATGTTCCACTGCAACGGCTGGTGCCACACGTGGGGCGTCACGGCGGTCGGCGCCACGCACGTCTGCCTGCGCCGCGTCGAAGCCGCGGAGATCTTCCGCCTGATATCGCTCCACGACATCACGAACATGTGCTGTGCGCCCACCGTGCTCACGATGATGTACTCGGCCCCCGACGCCGCGAGCCAGGATCTGTCAGGGTTGACGATCATGACGGCCGGAGCGCCGCCCGCGCCACAGGTGATCCGAACGGTGGAGGGCATGGGCGCATATATTCACCACGCGTACGGCCTGACCGAGACATACGGTCCGCACACGATCTGCGCGATGCAGCCGGGCTGGGACGATCTGCCTCTGGATGAGCGAGCGCTCCTGAAATCGCGTCAGGGCGTGCCGTTTGCCATTTTCGGCCCGCACCTCAGAGTCGTGGACGAGAACATGAACGACGTGCCGAAAGACAGCGAAACCATGGGCGAGGTTGTCATGAGGGGCAACAACATCATGCTCGGGTACTTCGAAGACGCCGAGGCCTCGGCCACCGCGTTCGCCGGCGGATGGTTCCACTCCGGTGATCTGGGAGTCTGGCATCCGGACGGCTACATCGAGCTCCGGGACCGAGCGAAGGACGTCATCATTTCAGGCGGCGAGAACATCTCCACCATGGAGGTCGAGAAGGTCATCATGGAGCACCCGGGCGTCCTCGAGGTGTGCGTGGTGGGGGTTCCCGACGACCAGTGGGGAGAGGTGGTCAAAGCCTTCATCACGCCTCGGGACGGCGTCGAAATCGAAGCGGATGAGATCATCGAGTTCTCTCGCGAGCGAATCGCCCGTTTCAAAGCGCCGAAGCACGTGGAGTTCGGTGAGTTGCCCAAGACCGCGACCGGCAAGATCCAGAAGTTCGTGCTGCGGGAACGCGAGTGGGCGGGGATGGTTCGCCGCATCCAGGGATCGACTGGATAGGTTTGCCCACAAATAGCTCCAGTTGACGCTTCCACTCGCCACTGCTTTTGCCTGCGCCAACTCGCGTCAAGCCGACCACATCGTGTCCAATTAGCGCCGGTGACTTGTTGGGAATGTAACCATCCCCCTGGCCCCCTTCCCGAGAAGGAAGGGGGAACAAAAATCTGAGGGACACCCCCAAGCCCCCGCCAAAGGGGCTATCGCCCCTCTGGACACCCGATAAAACGCGGTACGGATCGCGGTCAGTCGATCGCACGGAGAAGCCGGTCGGACGCAATTCGGGATTTCACATCACCCAAATCCCCGACGCGACGGGAACGCCGGTTTCGCTAGTGCACGCAAGGGCGTTTGCTGTGAAAAGGTCAACACTGCCGGGCAGGTCGCTCAGCCCCCCCAGACCTCGCCGAAGAGGCGGAGCCAGTTGCCGCCCAGGACTTTGACGACGTCTTCGTCCCGATAGCCGCGACCCAGCAGCTCGGCGGCTATGTTGGAGAAGGTGTCCGGTGTCTCCATGCCGGTTGGATGCAGGAGCGGGTCGGGATAGTCGACCGGCGCGTCCTTGTACTTGGTCCCTTGCTGCGCAAAGAGCCAGTTGAAGAACGAGGGCGGCTGGTCCTGAGTGTAGTCGGTTCCGATGGCTACGTGGTCGATTCCCATGCGCTCAACGAGATCGTCGATGGCGTCGACGTAATCGGTCAGGGTCGACTCGAATCCCGTCCGCAAGAAGGGCGGGAACGCGTTGGCGCCGATGACGCCGTTCTTCTCGACCAGCAGCTTCAAAGCGTCGTCGGTCTTGTTGCGAACGTGCTCGAAGAACGATCGGGCGTTGGCGTGGGTGATCGCCACCGGTTGATCGGACAGGTCGATGGCATCGAGGGTCGTGCGATCTCCAACGTGGGATAGGTCGATCAGGATGCCGAGGCGATTCATCTCTCTGACCGCGTCCTGTCCGAAATTGCTGAGGCCGTCGTCGGTCCGCTCGTAGCACCCGTTGCCCAGCAGGTTCCGCTCGTTGTAAGTGAGCTGGATGACGCGGACGCCCAGAGCATGGAACAACGCCAGGCGGTCGAGCCTGTTTTCGATGGGCGCGGCGTTTTGCCACCCGAGTATGACGCCGGTCTTGCCCTCTGCCTTGGCCTTGTGGATGTCTCGCACGGAACTGACTTGGAGAAACCGATCGCCGCGCTCGTCGAACCGGTGCACCCAGTCGGTGATGTGGTCCAGGGTTTCGCGGAAGCCGTCCCATATCGCCACGGTCGCGTTGATGGCGGTGACGCCACCGTTGTGCAGGCTGTCGTAGACGTTCGGGCTGTCCCAGTTGCTCACGTTGAGCCCGTCGATCACGATGGCGTCGTCGTAGAGCTTGCGGTTTTCAGCAGATTCTGACATGCCCGGCACTCCTCTCCATCGCGCCTTATTCGAATGACCTTGGGCCGCTGCCAGCGGGGTAGGCGTAAGGTTTCGCGACAATGGTACACGATGCGAAACTACGCTGGTTTCCTCTCAGCTTCGGTAGCCACGGGCGACTCGGACAGCGTCGACCTGCCGACAACTGTCCATTACACGATTCGAAGACGTGGACATCCGCACAAAAAAAGCCGCCACCCGCACGGTTCGCGTACGGGTGGCGGCGCCATGGCAATCTGCGTTGCTACGCGATGGTTAGTTCAGGTTCATCACCGTGTCGATGAGGTCTGGCATCGTCCGCTCGACGACTATCGAGCCGCCGGACTCTGCCCTGATCTCGACATCGAATCTCGTGTCCCCAACCACAGGGTAGGTGTTCGATAGACCAGTGAACTGCATGGTCAACTCCACTTTCTCACCAGCCTCCAGCAGGTTGTCGCTGTCGTTCTGGCCGACGAAAGCCTTGGTCCAGTACACGTCTCGCACTACCTGGTTCTTGTCTGTATAGGTGAGGATGAGCGTGTGGTTGCTGTCGGAGTCGGACAGGCCGTTGGCATCGGAATCGCCGGGCTCGCTCAGGTCGATTGGCTCGCCTTCCAGCGCGTTGGCCAGCGTGATCAACAGCGAAGTCGCTTGACCTTGCGCGATGACGTTGTCCATGTTAACGACCTGGGCGCCACCGTCGGTCGCGACGTTCAAGCCAACACACTTGACCGCGGTCATGTCGGCGTTGTCCGAGGTGCCGACTGTGACCTGCGTCCAGGCGCCAGCGACCAGTACTGGCAGGTCGATGTTTTCCAATGCACTGCCACACGCCGCGGTGTCGTCCAAGACAATCTCGATGTCGCCAGACGCGGTTAGGGTGCTGGACTTGACCCACAACTTGATCGAGTCGATGCTGCTAAGGTCCACGGTGGCTGACAGATCGTAATACGCGGCCAATTGGTTGGTGAACGCCGCGTTCATTGCGATGTCTGCGCTGCCGGTCCCTTCTTTCTTGTCTGTGGTTTCTGCTGTCACGGTGGGCGTTGACGTTGCGCCAAAAGCAACTGCCGTCCACGCCGAGTCGCCTGACGACAGCACCTGGTTGGCGACGCCGTTGGAGACGATCGATCCCTTGAGCTCCATCGAGCTCCGGGCGCCTGTCAGCCCGGCATGGATGGTCTCTTTACCACGTTCAGCCGAGAAGATGCCCGTGGACAGAACCGTGAACGCGAAAACGGAGGCGACGACCACGAAGGCGATCAAGATGATCGCGGTCTCCAACCCTGTAACGCCGCTCTCGTCTCGTGCTCTATTCAACAACTTTGATCGATTATTCATTCCCTGTCTCCAGTGCTAATCCGGTGCTACGGCAAATGTCAACGCGAACTGCCCTTGTGTTCAAGATTACAGTCAGGGTGTCGCCCAAGACACAGGGCGCCCACACAATGTCGAGGTATGCGCCGACAGACGGCACTGGTGGACAACACCTAGCGATATCTACGCATTCGGTCGTCGCCGACGCCTGCGGCCGTACGGCGGGTCTGCCGATTCGCGGGCGAAATCAAACGACGACAAGCGCCCGAGCGTACGGATCATGCGTCGCCGCCGTTTGACGCGACCCAAATCCGACCGGCGATGTTTGACCATGGCGTCGAGTTGCTGGTAACGTTTTGCCTTGGACGCCGAGTGCGAGGCGTCAATCGACCATCTGATTACTTGTATGAACCGATAGGAGAACCCGTGAGCAAGCAAGAGCTGCTGGATGCACTGAAAAACGACCCGGCTGAATTCATACGCCTCCGAGCCGAAGACCCGAGAGCGGATATTGACTTGACGGGCGCCGATCTCGCCGGATGCGATCTGCGCGGCGTTAACCTGGCGGGCGCCATGCTCAAGGACTCTTGCCTGCGGGGATCGAACTGCACGGGCATCAACCTCAGGTTCGCAGACCTCACCGATGCCGACGTTCGCGACGTCCAATTAGGTGAAGCCAACCTCCACCAATCGGTCCTGGCCGGGGCTGACCTCGAGGGATCCAACCTCGGAGACATTGAAAGCAGGACGCGCATCTGCCTTCACCCCGACGTGTTCCGCAACGTGAAGTGGGGCCGCGAGGAGTTGGAGATGATGATGCGAATCATCAACGAGAACCAGAACTGGACGGTCAGATACGAGATCGTTCCCAAGGAGTAGGCGCGGGGTTCGCTTTGCGTCAGCTTCGTTGGTCGTAACGACCACCGTGCCGAAATTTGGATGCAATGCTTGGCCCTGAAGGGCCAGAGCACGTCGGGCATTCGAAAACGCCTTTGTGCCGTCCCCGCCGGGTCAACCGCCGTCGGCGCGAATTTCGGCCACCACGGCGCCGGTCGTCGACGTGTCGTATCCTCCAAGGGCATCGACTTGTGCCTTGAACTCGTCGCCCCGGACCAGGGCCAAGAGCGGCGCCAGGAGATCGCTTTCGTAGTGCTCCCTTGGCATCACCAGGTCGTACTGCTCGGACAGCAGCGGCACGAAGTCCAGGTCCATCGCCCTCGCCGCGGACAAGATGCCCAGACCAAAGTCGGCTCTGCCTCCGGCGACCGCCGCGGCGACTGCCAGGTGGGTGTACTCCTCGCGGTCGTAGCCGGTCACCTGTTCGGGCGTCATGCCCATCTCGGCCAGCTTGAAGTCAAGAAGCATTCTGGTGCCGGACCCTCGTTGTCGGTTCACGAACGCGAGATCGTCGCGGGCGAAATCGGCGAGTGAAGACACGCTCTTGGGGTTTTCTTTCGGTACGATCAGCCCTTGTTGGCGGTGCACCAAGTTCATGACCACCACGTCGATGCCGCGCACGTAACGCCGAACGTAGGAAAGGTTGTACTCGCCGGTGTCCTCATCCAGCAGGTGCGTCCCCGCCATGTGGGCCTCCCCCCTGCTTACAGCAACCAGTCCGCCAAGGCTGCCCACGTTCGACGAGGCTAGCGACTGCGCCGGGTTGTCCCGATGAAGCATGCTCGCCAATAGGTCGAGCGTCAGGTCGTGGCTACCGATCGCCACTACGTTGCCGTTGACGTCCTCGACCGGTCGGAGAAGGTCGACAGTGACCTCCTGACCAGCGTCCAACCCCTCGGACAGTCTCGGGACGACTACGAGGCCATCTGCCCGCACCAGCGACGTCACGACTCCCGCCCCGCGTTGGATCGGCGTCGCGATTAGCCGTTCGCCGACACGACCCAGTCGCACTCGCAGGAACTCGTCCTCTCCCATCGGCGACAGCACTTTTCGCGCGAAGGTCGCAGCCACGCGTTGACGTGCGGGAACGCGGACTCCCAGCATCCGCTCAACCAATGGCTTCAGGAAGAGATCGCATGTCAGCGCCGCGGAAACCGGATAGCCGGGAATGCCCAGAACGGGTGTCCCGTCCACCACGCCGAGTATCACGGGATGGCCGGGTCTGATCGCCGCACCGTGGACGGCGAGCTCGCCCAACTCCTCGACGAGACTGGCCGTATAGTCCTCCGAGCCCGCAGACGAACCGGCGTTGATCACGACGATGTCACTCTCGCGGACGGCCTCTTGGATCGTCGCCTTGAGACGATCGTAGTCGTCGGACACGGGCTGCCTGGTTTTGGACTCCCCTCCCCATTCGTCCACCATGCCACCGAGGATCAGGGAGTTGAACTCGATGATGTCGCCGGGCTTCAGCGAACTGCCGATCTGCACGAGCTCGGTGCCCGTCGGAATCACCGCCACGTTGGGTTTTCGACGGACCGGCAACTCGGCGATCCCAGCGGCCGCGCACGCACCCAAGTCCATGGGCCGCAGGAGGTAGTTCTCTGGCAGCAACAACTCCGTGGCTACGATGTCCTCACCGAGCGGTCGAACGTGGTGATACGGGGCGACGGCGGCCTGAATCTCGAGCGTGGATTCATCGACTTCGTGGATCACCTCGACCATGATGACGGCGTCGAATCCCTCCGGCACCGGATCGCCGGTATCGACCCAAACGGCCTGCTCGCCGAGCGTCAGACGAACCGGGGACGTCTCGGTGGCGCCGATCGTGTCACGAGCGAGCACGGCGATGCCGTCCATGGCGGCGGCGTCGTAGTGCGGCGAAGACACCTTGGCCCAGACGGGTTCGGCGGTGACCCTGCCCCGGGCTCTGTCGAGCGGGACTGTTTCGGGTGGCATCAGCCCCATGGCGCCCGCGAGTTTCAACGCGTCGTCGAAACTCTGTCGGGCCTCCTCCAGAGGGATGTCGCTAAGGTAGTATCGTCGTGTGTGCTGGTGTTGTGTCATTGTTTACGCTGTCTTCCTTGGATCGAAGCTTGGGCGGGCCCTCCGACAGGTCCCGACAATGCCGGGATCCCGATGCGTCGGGACTCAGGGCGAACGGACGAGGTTGCGTGTCGATCAGATTCGAGCACATGTCAACACGGCTAGTACATCCTCACTGACACGTCGTCGCCTGCGTACAAGCCTCCGGCGTCTAGGGGCACCGTTACCATGCCGTCGGAGCGCACAAGGGTGTAGATGAGGTTGGACTTGCCGAACACCGGGTCGGCTTGGAGAACGCCGTCCTGTCTAGACAGCTTGACGGGAACGTGGTCTTCGCGTCCGGTCTGCGACGCGATGTCCCGCACCAACCTGGCCGGAACCGTCGCAGGCTCAGGCGGCTCGGTGCAACCGCTGAGCAGATAGATGGTCGGTCGCACCAGAAGGCCGAAGACGACCATGGCGGATACAGGATTGCCCGGCAGCCCGAAAACGGGCTTGCCGTCGATCAGGCCGACAATGGATGGTTTGCCTGGGCGGATCGATATGCCGTGGACGAGCACCCCCGGTTCGCCGAGGGAGCCGATGACGTCCGCGGTCATGTCTCGGCTGCTGACCGAGCTGCCCGCCGAGAACACCAGGATATCGGCCTGAGCGATGCCTGAAACCGCGGCCTCACGCTGCGCCTCGAATTCGTCCGGCGCCAGACCTTGAGGCATAGGAACGCCTCCGGCCTGGGTCACGAGCGATGAGATGGTGAACGTGTTGATGTCACGGATGCTGCCCGGTCCCGGTTTTTCGCTGGGCGGCACGAGCTCGTCGCCGGTCGATACGATGGCGACTCGAGGGCGTCGGTTGACGCTGACTTCCGTGATGCCCAACGCCATCAGACCGCCGATGTCCTGTGGTCTCAGGACATGGCCGGCGGTCAAAATCGGCTCGCTCTCGCGCACGTCCTCGCCCGCCTGGACGACGTTCTCGCCCGGCGCCACCGAACGCACGACTTCGATCGTCGTCTCGTTCACCACTTGTGTGTGCTCGACCATGACGACGGCGTCGGCGCCTCCGGCCAATCCGCCACCCGTGTACGCCTCGGCGGTTTGCCCGGTCGCGAGATTGACGTCGACTGCACGACCCATCGCCACCTTGCCGACGACCTCCATGTATGCGGGCATGCCCTCGGACGCGCCGAACGTGTCCCTGGCCCGCACGGAATAGCCGTCCATGGTCGATCGGGGGAAGGCAGGCAGGACCTCGGGCGAAAGGACTTCGGAGGCAGTCACCCGATTCAAGGCATCGGCCGTGGCGATCGTCTCGGGCTGGGTCCGGGCGGCGACGTTGGCGCGCACCACCTCGAAGGCGTCAGACGGGGGCAGCACGTTGAAGAACTCGGGCATCGACTTGGTCCTGAGCGTATGGATTCTCTCGGTACAAGGATACGGCGCCAAGGCCGTGAGGCCAACCGGCGGGGCGATGAACCGGAGAGCGGCCCACGGCGCCACGAGGCCTGGGCCACTTCCCCCGACACGTCGTTGCGAACGATGAGCGGATGCGCGCGGACCCTTCGACAGGCTCAGAGCCCGCCCTGAGTTTACCGAAGGGGCGAACGGGACGTGGCGCCCGGCGTCGGTGATCGACGCCGGGCGTTGGAGTCGAATCGTGCTTTTACGCCGGCACGCCTCGTAGCGAGCTGATCTGCTCTTCGACCCAGTCGAGGCCGAGCTCGGCCAACTTCTCTGTGGTCGGGAGGCCGGTCTCGGAGTCCCAGCCGGACATCTGGTAGAAGGTGTTGACCGCCATGCGCAGCTCGTCGGGGTCGAGCGGGCTCTCTTTCAATGCGCCTCTCGGCGTTCCGGAGAAGAATCGCTTGGGCAGCGTGTCGTCGGCGGCGGTCAGGCCTTCTCTCATGTTGAAGGCTCGACCCATTGTGGCCACGCGCTCGCCCACTTGCAGCGCCTCGGCGCCTCCGAAGTCCCAGCCCGTGAGCATGCGGATGATGTCTATCTCCTGGTTGAACGTCCAGGGCACGAAGTGGCAGAGAATGGCCGCGTCGCCGAACATCCGCCAGTGGTGGTACTTCAGGATCGCGGAGACTTTGGCAGGGCCCATGTCTTCGATCCTCAGCGGTGCCGGGATGCCGATGCTCCGAGCCTTCTCCATGTTCGGGCCCTCTTGTGCGAAAATCGGATCGTGAATGGTCGCCATGTGATCGCCGCCTACCGCGTTCACGGCGTAGCTGATCGCCAACCCGCGCTTCAGTCGAGGCTCGTGCATGCCGAGTTCCAGACCTTTGACATGCATCGCGAACTCCTCGGACCCCTGCCCGATCCTCTCCGCAGCCTTTCGCGTGCCGTCGGCGAGGATGTCGCCGATGCCTTCGCGTTTGGCGATCATCTCGATGGCCTTGAGCATCGCGTCGGCGTTGCCGAATCGGAGTTCGACGCCGCCGGTGTCCTCGATGTTGAATATCTCGTTCTCGAAGCACTCCATGGCGAAAGCCACGGTCGCGCCAGCCGAGATCGTGTCCAGCGAGTAGAAGTTGCAGAGCTCGTTGGCCTTGCAGATGGCGTCGAGATCGTCGACTCCGCAGAACGATCCGAAGGCGGCCAGGGTCTCGTACTCGGGGCCGCCGCCTCTGCGGTCGACGCTGAACCGGTCGTTCTCCAATTCGACGACCTTCCTGCATCGGACCTGACACGCGGGGCACGCTTCCATGTCCACACGAACCGTGTCTCGCACCGTCGTTGCCGTGATCTTCTTGACCTCTTCGAAGTAGCCGTCACCCCAGTTGCGAACGGGCAGGTTCCCGATCTCGTTTCCGCCGACCATCGCGGCGTCGTTGCCGGTCCCCGTGTCGTGGAAGTCGCGGCCGCCGACGCCCATGTAGTTGTTGTTCATCCACTTGGCCAGCTCCAGGTATGCCTTCTGATCCGACATGCTGGGCATGGTCCTGCCCTTTATCATCACGGCTTTGAGGTTCTTGGAGCCCATGACCGCGCCGAGTCCGCCTCTGCCGGCCGCGTTTCGCAGGTCGCCAATCACGCAGGCGATCTGCGACAGGTTCTCGCCTCCGGGCCCAATGATCATCGAGCGCACTAATCGTTCGCCGACCTCGGCCTCGATGGCGTCGTGAGCCTCGTCGACAGGCTTCCCCCAATGGGAGGACGCGTCTCTGATCTCGACTTCGCCGTTGTGAATCCAGATATACGTGGGCGATTCGGAACGCCCTTCGACGATCAAGGCGTCGAACCCTGCGCGCTTCAACTCGTAGCCGGCGTAGCCGCCGAGTTCGCTCTTGGCGATGCCACCGGTGAGCGGGGATTTGGCGCCGATGCATATCCTCGATCCGCCCGGCATCGGCGTGCCGGTGACCGGACCGACCGCGAACACCATAAGGTTGTCCGGTGACATTGGGTCCACGCCCTGTTCGGTCTCGTTCAGCAGGAAGTACGAAACGAACCCCGCGCCGCCGAGATACATCCGATAGAAACCCTCTTCGGGCTCTTCCACCGAGATGTTCCCGGACGTGAGGTTGACCCTGAGAATCTTGTTTGTAACGCCTTGCACTACACCCTCCCGATTTGCTTGTTCCATCCTGGCGCCACCGCGATGTCGCCTTCCTCCGATTTCCTTGCGAGGAGCGCCTGGCGCCAGCCCTTGGACGCCTCCACCGAATTGTACTGCAACGACCAGCGTGTGCCACCTATTAAGCGATCGACCAACCTGCGGCGAGGCACGGTCGACGACTGATTTTGACAATGCCCGCGGGCGGGATTAAACTCCCATCGGTGAATCCGCGACCAGACACGTCGAGGCGTGGCTTCAATCGGAAACGAGGATAGTCCGGTCCTGATAGGAAACAGCCCCAACAGACAGGCAAGCCCAGCCGCTCAGCCCAGATTGGCGGCGGTCGCGGCGAGGTCGATGTCGTGGTTCGCCACGGTATTGCTGCTGTCGGTCCTGGCAGCATGTTCGGGTTCGCCCGAGACTCTGATCCTGGCGACGACGACAAGCGTTCACGACTCAGGGTTGCTGGACGAGCTGCTGTCCGACTTCGAGAGCGCAGAGAATGCGACCGTGCAGGTGCTCGCCGTCGGCACCGGTCAGGCGCTGGCCATCGGCGAACGGGGCGACGCCGACCTGATCCTTGTCCACGCGAAAACGCGCGAGGAGGCGTTCGTAACCGAAGGGTATGGCACGGTCCGTTTTAACTTGATGTACAACAGCTTCGTAATCCTGGGACCGCCGTCAGATCCCGCTGGAATCGCGGGAGTCGGCAGCGCGTCCGAGGCGTTCGCACAACTGGCTTCGGCGTTGCCGAACAGCGACAGCAGCTTCGTATCTCGGGGCGATCAATCGGGCACGCACTCGCGCGAACTTTCGATCTGGGAGGCTGCCGGGATCGAACCGAAGGGCGACTGGCATCGTTCGACAGGACAGGGAATGGGGAGCACGCTGACAATCGCGAATGAGCTTCAGGCGTACACTATATCCGACCAAGGCACATATCTTGCCCGTCGAGACGGACTCGATTTAGCAGTCCTTTCAGGCGACGATCCGTTGTTGGACAATCCATACGGGGTAATTCCAATCAACCCGGACCGTCATGTTGACGCGAACCACGATCTGGCGACCCGCTTGGCCGAGTATCTGACCAGTGTTGAAACGCAGCAGCGCATCTCGGAATTCGGCGTCGCCGAGTTCGGTCAACCCTTGTTTTTCGCCGACAGCGAGGATTGGAGAGCAGAGCATCCCACCGAAAGCGCCGCGAGGTAGACGTTGAACGACATCTGGCAAGGCGTGCAAGAGGCGGTCTCGCTGATATTCAGCGGCGACGCCGAGGTCATGCGCATTGTCGCCCTGTCGCTGGCGGTCTCGATAAGCGCGCTGGTGTTGAGCAGCGCCGTCGGGATACCGCTCGGCGTCTGGCTGGCGTTCAGGCGGTTCGCCTCCAGACGACTGGCGATCGCGTTCCTGTACACTGGCATGGGGTTCCCGCCCGTGGTAGTGGGTCTAGTGGTCTTTCTGCTGCTGTCACGCAGCGGGCCGCTCGGATGGTCAGGCTGGCTTTACACGCCGAAGGCCATGGTGCTGGCGCAGGTAATCATAGCCGCTCCGATCATCGCCGGGTTCACCATGGTGGCTGTGATGGCGGTGAATCGAAATCTTCGGCGGCAGGCCCGCAGCCTGGGGGCCAACAACCTGCAAGTGACGATGGCCGTACTACGAGAGGCGCGAGTCGGCATGCTCGTGGCAGTGCTGGCAGGGTTTGGCAGGATCGTGTCCGAGGTGGGCGCGGTCATGATCGTCGGAGGCAACTTGAAAGGATCGACCCAGGTGCTCACGACCGCGACCGTACAGTTCACGCGCATGGGACATTTCGAGCAGTCCATCGCCATGGGAATGATCCTGTTGACACTGACCTTTCTGACTAGCCTGCTGTGGGTGCTGCTGCAAGGCGGAGCGCTGCAGGAATCATGACCGACACAGTTTACAGCCTTGACGGCATCGTCATGAGGTACGGCGACCGAGAGGTCTGCCGAGTCGATCACCTGGATGTGCCGTCAGGCTCGATCACAGTTGTCATGGGTCCGAACGGAGCTGGAAAGAGCACCCTTCTACGACTGATGGGGTTTCTGGACTCCCCGACCGCTGGCGACATACTGTTTCGGGGCGAGCTCTGCTCCAACGGCAGCGAACCGCCTCTCGCGATGCGAAGAAGGGTGACCATGGTTTTCCAGGCCCCTTCGCTCTTCCAGCGATCAGTCGAGAAGAACATCGCCTAC
Source organism: uncultured Dehalococcoidia bacterium (assembly GCA_964588665.1). Taxonomy (GTDB): domain Bacteria; phylum Chloroflexota; class Dehalococcoidia; order Lucifugimonadales; family UBA1123; genus UBA2160. Next base: position 49,740 of record CAZPQQ010000009.1, read on the forward strand.
GGCCTCGAGGTTCGCGGCGAGGAGAACGTCGAAGTCCGTGTGGCCGAGATGCTGGAGACGGTCGGGTTGTCGCACCTGGCGAAGGCTAAGACGTCGACCCTGTCGGGAGGAGAGGCCCAGCGAGTCGCCTTGGCGCGAGCTCTCATCTTCGAGCCGGAAGTGCTGCTGCTCGACGAGCCGACGTCGAATCTCGACCCCGAGAGCGTGGGCTTAGTGGAAGGCTTGATCTCCAAGACCGTCAAGGAACGCGGGACCACCGTCGTTCTCGTCACCCAGAACGTCTTCCAGGCCCGACGGCTGGCCGACCGCGTCGCGCTGATGCTGGACGGCGCGTTGATCGAAGTCGGCACGCCCGACGACGTCTTCACCCACCCACAGGACTCCCGAACCGATGCCTTTGTTCGGGGTGTAATGGTGTACTGAGCGGTTCTGCAATGACGCCTACGTGTTGCGCATCGCGGCCATTCCGTAGGGGAGGGTTTCAAACTCTCCCGTTGCTTCACATCATTGGAGCCACGTAACTGATCGCCTTGGGCATTGCGTTGTCGACTACATGAACCATGGTTGCAGGCGCAACCCGCGGGAGGGTTTGAAACCCTCCCCTACGCCAGGCTGTCGAATCGTCCTTCGGGCAGACCTGGCTCGACCGCATGTAGGGCTCACGTTGCCATAACTCGATTTCGCGCGTGGTCGTCCGTTTCGGATCATGCGTCTCTCGTAATTGGGACATCAGACCCGCCTTCAGAACGTCAAATCGACAGAAGATGCGGTCGGGTATCGTACCTGGTATCATCCAGCAAATCCCCGTTGGCCGGTCGAACGCGTACGGTATGCCGCTATGCGCGGGATGTTCACTTGATTCGGCCTCGTCTCTGCTCGGAATTAAGGCCAAGCGCAAATCTAAGGAGGCACGACGATGAAGTTCGGGCTGTTTTACCTGTTCAGCGATTTCGGCAACATCCCCCAGGACCAGGTCTTCAACGAAGTGCTGGACGAGATCGAGTACGCCGAAGAGCTGGGGTTCGACTCGGTTTGGCTGCCGGAGCACCACTTCGCCGTCTACGGCATGCTCGGCAACCCCCTGACGTTTGCCGCGGCGGTCGCCCAGCGCACCAAGCGAATCAAGATCGGCACCGCCATCATGGTTCTGCCTTTCCAGCATCCCCTGAGGGTAGCCGAAGACGTCGCTTTGGTGGACGCTCTCAGCGGGGGAAGGCTCTTGCTCGGCATGGGGCGAGGGTATCAGCCGCCGGAGTTCCACGGATTCGGCGTGCCTCAGGAAGACTCCTCGGCCATGTTCCTCGAGAGCTTTGAGATCATGAAGCGGGCGTTGAGCGGCGAGAAATTCACCTATAAAGGACAGTTCTGGAACATCGAGGAGCCAACCGAGATATTCCCGAAGCCCGTCCAGAAGCCCCATCCGCCCTTCTACGTGGCAAGTGTGTCGGCCAAGAGCGTTGACGTGGCTGCCCGCCATGGGATGTCCTTGCTTCGTTCGCCCCAATTCAGCGACCTGGACACGGTGGCCGAAACCTACGAGCGCTACCAGACGTTGATGAGAGAGTATGGGTACGACCCCGACTTGCAGGACCAGCCCCTCTCCGTGCGCACGTTCGTGGCGCCAACTGACGAAGAGGCCAAAGCCGAAACCGAGCACGTAGTGTGGTTCTATCATTTACTGGCCAGCCTGTTGCCCGGCGCGCCTGGGCGACCCGCTCCCCAGTCGGGTTACGAGAACTACCCTCGGGACCCCTCCGCTCTCTCCCAGGTCACGGTTGAGGATGTCTGGAACCGCGGCACGGCCTTCGGCTCACCGGAGCGTGTCATCGAACTCATGAAGCGATACATGCAGAAGCTGGGCACGTCAAACTTCATGACCCAGATGCGCATCGGAGGTCTGGAACACGAAAAGGTAAGACTTTCGATGGAACTCTACGCCAAGCACGTGATGCCAGCACTGAGGGAGGAAGAGATCAGGTTGGCCGCTGCCGCTGGTGATTAGTGATAGGTTCAGTACATAGCATCCGAACGAAACCGTTGCTTCATCTACGGCGATGAGGATGCCCTGCCGTCGAACTGCCCTTCCGGCAAACCCGGCTCGACCGCGGCGGGGCGTTCGGCGGTCGCGGATATCGGGATGTGCCTGCCTTTGGTCGACGAATCGTGGATCGCGTGCATGACGTCCAGGACGTGGTTGGCGAGTTGTGCGTCGATGCGTGGCCGGCGGCCTTCGCGCAGCGCCGCGGCCATCTCCGCCACACCAAGTCCACGACCGCCTTCCGGGTGCGTCAGCGGGACGTCGCTCCACTCAGAGTCTTGACCGCGCCGCACCTGCACTCGCCCGCCGAAGATGTTCGGGTCGGGCACTGCCAGAGTCCCTTCGGTCCCGTAGATCTCTATCGTTCGGTGTAAGCGGGACGCCCAAACGTCGAAGCTGGTGATGATCGTCCCGATGGCGCCGCTCTCGAAGTCCAGGACGCCCGCGACGTGGGTCGGCACGTCGACGCTGATCGTCTGTCCTCGCAACGGCTCGCTGCCGACGGTCCTGCCAGCGAATGCCGCGCCCGCCGAGCCCGCAACCCACTTGACCGGTCCCATCAAGTTCACCAGGGCGGTGAGGTAGTACGGCCCCATGTCGAACATCGGCCCTCCGCCCTCCTGGTAGTAGAAAGCCGGATCCGGGTGCCAGCTCTCGTGTCCGTGGTTCATCATGAACGCCGTTGCAGCGACAGGTTGGCCGATCGCTCCGTCGTCGATGAGCTTGCGGCACGTCTGAAGGCCGCCGCCCAGGAACGTGTCCGGAGCGCATCCGACCGCGACGCCCTTCTGTCGAGCGGCCTGGAGGATGAACGCGGCGTCTTCGAGATCGACCGTCAGCGGCTTCTCGCTGTAGACGTGCTTGCCCGCCGCGATTATGGCCAGGCTCACATCGGCGTGCGCCTTCGGAAGCGTAAGGTTGAGGACGAGCTCGATGTCGGGGTCGGCGAGCAGCTCGTCGACGGTTATCGCCCGAGGCACGCCGAACTCGCGAGCCCTGCTCTCGGCCTTGGCCATGTCGATGTCCGCACATGCCAAGACCTCCACGCCGGGAAATCGAGGGAGGTTTGTCAGGTATTGGCCGCTGACGACGCCGCAGCCGATCAGGCCGATGCCCATTGGTTTCGGATCGCGTTGTTCGCTCATTGAATTCTTCTCCATTTCGACTGCCGTCGATCTTGGAACGACAATTCGCTCCGTGCGCGCATGACGTCTGAGTTGCGAACGACCGGGGAAACGAACCTGTCCTGCCCACCCGCCAGCCCGCGGTAGTTTCTGGGGGACGCCCCCAGGCCCCCGGGCAAGGAGGCTTCGCCTTCCTTGCCAATCCTCTGGCGGTCAGGCAATCGTCCTCGATCGCACTTCCGGCAGATCACGATTGATCGTCTCGATACTTGGCGCTGAATTAGCTAAGGTGAGTAGCGCACCATGGTCCCGTTTTCGAACTTCGCGCGTTAATTCGTCGGAACTCAGGGCCAACGGAGTGTAAGATCGCCCCGTTCGTGGTGAGCTTGTCGAACCACCAGTCCGTCGATACCCGCTGCACGCTCTATGCAACTGACTTGAGAGTCGGGACGCCAGTGCACTGGAATTGTTGCGACGGACGTCAGTTCGAGTCAAACCAGGCGTGGTGAACTGCCTAGCGGCTCGCCCAGAGCATGCCTCGTTTGGTGATCTCCATCACCTCGGGCACGTCGAAGTCGTCCATTTTGTGGCCGAGCGACGAGTAGAACACCCTGCCCTCGCCCCAGCGTCGCTTCCAGACGACGGGCATCACGCAGCCCGCGATCCAGGAGCCGACGTACGGCGCGTTGCGCTGACCTGCTGGTCACCCTTGAAGGTTGTCGTCGCCAACACGTGGTTGCTGGGGTCCACGTGCATGTAGTACTGCTCCGTCATCATTGTGAAGTCGTCGAGCCCGGCTGTGATCGGATCGTCGTGATCCGTGATGTTGACCTCGTAGTCGATGTAGCCGCCAGGGTGCGACACCCACTGGCCGCCCACCATGAACTGGTAGTCGACGTTCTGGCGGAAGGAGTCTCCCATGCAGCCGTGCCATCCCGAGATGCCGACCCCGCCCGCCACCGCCGCCAGCAAGTTCGACGCCTGCTCGGGCGTGATCTCACCCTGAGTCCAGATCGGCACGATAAGGTCGAGCGACGTGAGGAAGTCGGCGTCGAGGTATGCGTCCAGGGTGTCGGACACAGTGACGTCGTAGCCCTGACTCTCCAGCCACGGACCGAATAACTCAGCGCAATCTTTCGGGGCGTGGCCAGGCCAACCGCCCCAAACCAACAAAGCAGATTTCGTCATTCTTTCGTCCTCGTTTCGTTTTGGCCTTCGGGTCCAACCGGCTGCAATTTCGTAAGGCGCACGTCCTCGGTCCACACTTTGGGTGCGTCGCTGCTGTGTTGCATCAGCACGTTGTACGGCGGAGTGGATTCGTCGGGCTCCGGATAGTCGGTTCGATAGTGGGAGCCTCGTGACTCGGTCCGAGCCAGGGCGGCGACGGCGGTCAGTCGTGCGACTGTGAGGATGCTGTCGACGTTCAGCCACTCTTGCCAGGCGAGGTTGTACTCGCGGATGTCGGGCACGACGGCGCGTCGGTGGCGTTCGGCCAGGGCGCCCAGTGCGTCGAGGGCCGATTGCATCCCAGCGCCGTCGCGGACGAGGCCGACTTTCTCCCACATGAGGTCTTCGATCTCCGACCGGATGGCGTAGATGTTTTCGCCGCCGCTTCCCGTCATCGGCTTGAGCGCATCGTCGATTGCGGCCTTGATCTGTCTGGCAGATATCGACGAGCGGGACGCATCCCGAACGTAGCCTGCCATGGCATCGCCCGCTCTCGCGCCAAAGACAGTGGATTCGGCAACGCCGTTGCCGCCGAGGCGGTTCGCTCCGTGAACGCCGCCAGAGTCCTCGCCAGCCACGAACAGGCCGTCGACGTTCGTGTGGCACGACGAGTCGATGCGGGCGCCGCCCATGTGGAAGTGGCTCGCGGGCGATACTTTGACCGGCTCTCTGGCCAGGTCGAATCCGACCTCCCGGCATCGCTCTGTCATGCCCGGGAACGACTGCTCGACATACTCGGCGCCGAGGTGGGACACGTCGAGGAAGATCGCCCCGTCCTCTGTGCCGCGACCGGCCTGTATCTCTTGATATCCAGCGCGCGAGACCAGGTCGCGGGTGGACCGCTCCATGCGGTCGGGGTCGTAGCGCGCCATGAACCTCTCGCCATTGACGTTGGTCAGCAATCCGCCGGCGCCTCGGAGTCCTTCCTCGAGCACCGAGCCGGTCAGCACCGAGGCGCCGGCGACCAATCCGGTCGGGTGGAACTGGTACATCTCCATGTCTCGCATAACGCAGCCCGCTCGATAGCACATCGCCATGCCGTCGCCCGCCTTCTCCAGCGACGGCGCGGCCACTCGATACATGCGAGCTCCGCCGCCGGTGGCGACCAGCGTGGCTGTCGCGGTCACCGCCAGGAAGCGGCCCGTGCGGATGTCCATCAGCAATGCGCCGCCCATGCCGCCGTCGCCATCGGTCAGCAGCGACAACGCGCGATGCTCATCCAGGGGTGTTGCACCTGTGGCGAGGACACTGTCCTTGAGTCGGGACATGATCTCGATGCCGGTGAGGTCGCCGCGGTTGACGGTGCGGTCGAACGACTGACCGGCGAACGGTTTCTGGTAGATGCGACCGTCGGGCGTCCGGTCGAAGTAGCAACCGTGGCGTTCCAACTCCGCGATCAACTTCGGCGCGTCCGAGACGAGGCTCCAGGCGAGCTCCTGGTCGTTGAGGTATCCGCCGCCGTGGATCGTGTCGGCGAAGTGCTTGTCGAGAGAATCGGCAGGGTCGAGCACGGCGTTGTATCCGCCCTGAACCATGCGGGTGCATCCGCTCTGTCCGATGGCGCCTTTTACCGCAATCCCGATCCTCAGACTCGGATCCGCCGCCGTGGCATGGAGCGCCGCCATCAGGCCTGCTCCGCCGCCGCCGAGGATGAGGATGTCCAGCGTCAACTCGTCGTAATCAGGCGCCACCACTCACCTCCCGATCCTGAGAGCGCGTTTCAGCTTGTGCGTAGTCACGCGGCGTTTCAGGCGCTGGATGGCGAGCGTCGGTGAGATGCCTTTGGGGCACACCGCGGTGCATTCGTACAGGTCGTGGCATCGCCACAGGCCGTGCTCGTTGGCGACGTGACCGAGGATGTCGTCTGCGAGTTCGTTGCGATCATCGGAGGCTGCCACGAATGCGCGATTGAGGGCCGCTGGACCGGCGAAGCCTGGGTCGAGTCCGACGACGCTGCACGCCGAGTAGCACAGCCCGCAGTAGATACACTCACGTTGAGTTTGGATGGCCTGGCGACTGTCGGTGAACATGCCGGGAGTCCGGGCGCTTGATGCTCCGTCGCCCGAATACTCGGTGTGCGGGGCGGCGGCTTGCACCTTCGCGTGAAACGAGGACATGTCGGTCACGAGGTCGCGCACCACTGGCACGTTTCGAATCGGCTCGACGCGGATTTCGCCGTCGCCAATGACCCCACTGACCAGGGTGCGGCAAGCCAGGCCTTCTCGTCCGTTGACGACCACTCCACAGGTTCCGCACATTCCGACACGACACGCCGAGCGGAAGGCCAACGACGGGTCGGAATTGCGCTGCGACCACATGAGCGCATCCAGTACGCTCATGCTCGCAGCGATCACAGGGACGGCGTACTGGCGCCAGGCATCATTCGCGCATGGGCTTGGTGTGCTTCTTTTGACTTTGAGGGAGATCGTATCCATGTTCGGACTCTGTTTCACAACGAACACCGCCAGCGACCGGCGATTATCGGATTTGAACATAAGCGGTGCGTTTGGTCCTTCGACGGGCCAAGTTCTTGCCGCATGACCTCGAGGTTACTCAAGATCGCCGAGAAACCAGGCATCATCGCCAATGCGCCGTCATTCGATGAACACCCACAGCGACCAGGCGGCGTACGCGAACGTCGCGGCTCCGATCGCCCAGAGCGACCAGGTCACGGTTTGTGCCCGGCGAGCGGCGGGTCCCCACTCCAGCAGGATGCCGCGGATGCCGTTGAGGCCATGGTACAGGACGATGGCGAGCAGGGCGAAGTCTAGGGCGACGAACCCGCCTTGGGCCAAGCGTCGGGCCACGATGTCGAAGATCACCGGTTCGTCTTGGAGGCCGACCTCGACGTCGCCTATCGGCATGAAGTGGTTCACCCAGCCGTGTATGGCCAGCAGCGCCAGGAGCACGACGCCGCTGATTCGCTGCATGAACCAGGGCCAGAATCCGGGCGTACTTCTTGATGACGGCGTTGCGATCGCCGGAACGTCCCTCATCGGAAGATCAACGGGAAGCTCAACCATGCCGATGCGGCCACGCCGGCAAGCGTGACGGCGATGCTGACCCAAAACATTTCGAGCTGCCTATTCGCGGCGATTCCCGCGTCCAGGAGCATGATCCGAACGCCGTTTGCCGCGTGGAAGAGCAGGATGGCTATGAGCACGATGTCGAGGGTGGCCAGCACGGGATGTTGCGCCACGCCAAGCACACGGTCGAACGTGTCGGCCCCGGCGCGCGCCGACGACAGCACCAAAATGTGCAAGAACAGGTATCCGACGAGCAGCACGCCGGTAACCCGTTGCAGCACCCATGCCCACCAACCCGTGCGTCCGCGGGTCCGCGAGTCGTTGGTCGCGGGTGCGTGGAGGAGAACGGACCTCATCGACGACGCCATCGGTGCAGGCTAGAAGAGTTCTCGGCCAGGGCGTTGCTCCTCGCCTAAACGCCGATAGACCGGTGGCTTGAGCCCCTCGTACAGATCGTCCAAGCGCTCGTTGATCTTGGCGTTCGCCTGTGCGAAATAACTATTGCCCTGAGCATCGCCTTCAACCAACAACGGACCGAGCTCGTCGAGTTCCATGATCCACAAAGCCTCGGAGATGCCCAGCTCCTCGACCCAGAAGACGTCGACGACGCGCTTCACCGCTCGGCCGTAGATGGCGCCGAGGCCGTATCCCATAGTCGAGAGACAGACCGCGCCATGCTTTCGGAACACATCGGAATATACCTCTTCGGACATGCCCGCTTTGCCCACGACCATCTTGACTCCGTAGCGACCCAAAAGCTCCGGCATATACAGCGCGTATCGAAACCCCGCCGTCGCCTGGAGCGACGAGACTGTGTACTCGCCCAGCGCTGTCTCGCCGCCGGCGGGCGACGACTGGAAGCTGACGTTGGTCAATCCGCGCAGGTCGACCGGAGGCTCGTTTCCGTCCACCAGCATGTGCCGGTAGACGCCGTCCCTGGCCGTGAAGACCGGGCCGCTCAGATACACGATGTCGCCAGCTCGCAGGCCGGCGATGTCGCTTTCGGTGACCGGGGCGGTCAGGTGATGCTGTCGTTCAGGCTGTAGTTCCATTGGCTGCTGCTTTCAGGCGGATTACCATGATCGAAAACTACTGGGATCCCGATCCTCCGGTTGTTGCACCAATCGTGTGCTACGTGTGGCATCGGAGTGGTTCGACAGGCTCACCACGAACGGTAAACAAACCCTCCCACGACCGTTCGCCCTGACCCTGTCGAAGGGCCGCGGCGGATCGACAGTGCTCTTTCATCATGACACTACACCGGCGCGCTCAATTCGTCAGGCTGTGATTCGCGGGCCCAGTCGATGCCCTCTCGGCGATAGTAGGGGGTGAACCAGCCTGGGTCGTCTCTGAACTCGACCGTGCCGTCGGCGTCGATCCTTGCCGTGGCTCGGCGATAGGCGAGGCAGAACTGGGAGATCGCCACCGGCAGGCCGCCCGTGTGGGTGTACGCGACTTCGATGTGAACGTCCAGCGCAGTCGTGTCGCCGCCCACGCCCATCACGCCGAATCCGGTGCGATTGGCCAGCTCCAAGAGCTCTCGCTCCAGTGCGGCGACGTCGGGATCGGGATGCGAATCGCCCATCATTCGAAGGCAGGCGGCTTCTTTCGACAGGGTCACGCACTGGTCTTTGGCGCCGCCGAGACCTACGCCGATCACGACCGGCGGGCAGGACAGCCCTCTTCTCGCGAACGCGGCCAGGTTGTCCAGCAGGAATCGCTTAACGCCGTCGGTACCGTCGGCAGGAAACAGCATCCGGTAGTCCGTACCGAACAAACCGCCTTTGTGGACGACGTTGACCTCGATCCAATCGGCGTCCGGCTCGAACGAGTAGTCGACGCTGGGAGCGAAGACGCCGACGTTGTTCCCTGGGTTCTTGCGGGTCAACGGATGCACCCGGTTGGCCCGCAGCGGGAGGTCGTGAGTCGCGTCGGCCACGGCCGCTCGAAACACGCGCTCCATGCCGACGAATCCGCCTGGGATGTGAGCCTCGTTGCCTGCCTTGACGTAGTATCTCGGGAGGCCGGTGTCGCCGCACATCGGGCGGTCGTCAGCGACGGCGAGCTCGGCGTTCTCGAGCACTTGCCCCAGGATGAACCGCGCCATCGTGCCGGATTCTCGTTCGTGAGCCTCATGGAACGCAGCGACACCGTCGGTGGGCAGGGAGATGGCCGCACGTCGGTTGGCCTCGTACGCGACATCGTACAGGACCTGCTCGGTGATGCCGTCAGTCACGAGGCAGACCGATAGCCTCGAACGAATCGGCGCCGGCGTCGTATTTCGCCTGAGCCGCTCGCATGACCTCCAATGCGTCCTCGCGTTGTGCTGCTTGAGCGAAGATCTGCTGCTCGTTCCGCCGCGCCGCCTCCATCGGGAGATCGAGGCCCTCCTTGAGGCTGCGTTTGCACGCGTCCAGCGCCCATGCGGGCCACTGCGCGATGTGCGTTGCCCAGGCAATCGCTTCCTCGCGAAGCTTGTCGTCGGGCACGACTTTGTTGATGGCGCCGATTTCCAGCGCGCGCCGAGCCGTCATCGGGCGACCGTCCAGGATCAGTTCCATGCACCTGACGGGTCCGATCAGCTTGGCGAGACGAGTCGTGCCGCCGCCGCCCGGGATGATTCCCAGCGCGACCTCGGGCTGGCCGTACGTCGCGGACTCGGCGGCGATGCGGAGGTCGCACGCCCACGACATCTCGGAGCCGCCTCCCCAGGCCTGTCCGTTGTTGGCTGCAATGGAGATCATCGGCCCGAATCCGATGTCCTCGAACGGCGGGCGCGCCGCACCCGCGACTGCGCGTTCCGTGGGCGGGACGCTGAACCGCTCGACGATCGATCGCAACGACCAGTGCGCGATGAAGTAGCCGGGCGTGTCGGAGGCGAGCACGAAAACGCGACAACCGGCGGCCTGCAATTCGTCTCGAGCCGCGATTATCCGCGCCGCCAGCTCCGGTGTGCCGAAGTTCTTCGGCGGATCGGTGAACACGATCAACCCGACCCCGTCGGCTGGCTGCGTAACGTTCAAGGTGATCGGCATCCAAACGCTCCTTCGGCAGTGTGAGTGAGTCGATGCGCGGCGTCCGCGCCGGTCGAGCATACCACAGTGCCGCGATGGCAGGCGCCTCTGGCACGCAACGTCTGGCGTGGCGTCAATCACGGCCAAAACGCGCATTGACCGACGCACCGCGCCTTGCTAGACTCGGGCCATCGACACGGATTCCCGCATCGAATGCGAAGCCCCTGCATCCAATGCCTGGGTGCTGTTACACGGCAGCCGATGCAAATCCCAATCCCAAGTGATCCCGAGGAGTGAGGCGGATATGGGCGAGAAGCTACAACAGGGAGATAGGCTCCCGTCGATCACACTAACGCTAACCAACGGCGACACCCTGCGACTGCCGGACGAGATGCCGTCGCGATATGTCGCGTTGCTTTTCTATCGCGGCCACTGGTGACCGTACTGCCGGCGGCAGTTGGCCGCCTTCCAAGAACAGAAAGCCGAGCTCGAAGCACTCGGAGTCACTGTCATCGCTGCCTGCGTCGACACCAAGGAGCAGGTCGAAGACGTCGCGAACAACAACCCGGGCGGGTTGACCTTTCCCATGGCCTATGGCGTCACCAAAGAAGACGCCGATACGCTGGGAAGCTGGTGGTCCGAGGACCGCGGCGGCTACATCCAGCCGACAGAGTTCCTGATCAGCCGAGGCGGAATGGTGTTCGGCGCCCTGTACGCATCCGGCCCGATCGGCCGCATGGGCGCCGACGAAGTAATCCGCTCGATCACGAATCGCGAGAAACGCGCTCGGGAGCAGGCCGGATAGCGTTAGTGTCCTGAGTCAGAAATTCGTGCGACAATGTCGCGAGCCGAAGTTGTAGGGGAGGGTTTCAAACCCTTCCGGCGTGTCGCATGTAACATCGCCACGGGATAAACGACAAGCACGTTGTACCCGCGTGGCAACCCATCATGTCCTCGAAACCAGGCGGGCGTGTCTGAGAGTCATGCTTGGCCCTGAAGGGCCAGAGCACCGCGATAAGTGGCGGGCTCGGTTCCCCTTGGGCGAATCTGCCTCAGGCATGACCTTCAGGCAGACCCTGGACGGCCACACACAGGCGAGCCTAGCGCCCCTTGAAGACCGGCGTGCGCTTTTCGTGGAACGAGCTGCGGCCCTCTCTCGCGTCGTAGGTGTTCCGAACCGTGTTGCCCAGCTCGACCTCACGGGCCAGCGAGTCGCGCAGTCCGTGAGAGGCGGAGTATTCGAGGGCGGCTTTGAACACCGCGACGGTCTGGGTCGGCAGGTTCGCCAGCACTCGGATGTACTCGGACGACTCCTCCTCGAATAAGTCCATTGGCCATACGTGGTTGGCCCATCCCCAGGCCAGCGCTTCGTCCGACAGCATGTGGCGTCCGGTCAGCAGCATCTCCATCGCGCGCCCGCGACCGATGATGCGCGGCAGTTGCCATGACGAACCGCCGTTCAACGCGATCGCGCGAGTCACACGGTGATCGCCGACCTCAATGTTGTCGGCGCAAAGTCTGATGTCGCAGGCGCAGGCGAGCTCGAATCCGTGCCCAAGCGCCCATCCCGTGATCAGGGCGACGACCGGCTTGTCCAGCTCCCTGATGCCCGTGAGCAGTTGATGGTGCACTTTGGCCGAGCTGTCGGTGTCCTGGTGCGGCTCCATGCCTTTGAGATCGTCGCCCGAACAGAACGCGACCGTGCCTTCGCCTCGGAGCGTCACCACCCTGATCTCGGACCGAGTGGCGGCGTACTCGACGAGCTTTTGCATCTCCCTGAGCATCCGGTAGTTCAGGGCATTCAGTCGCTCGGGCTTGTTCATGACGATGGACAGAACGCCGAGTTGGGAGAACTCCCACCGAACGTGCCGCCACTCGCCATCCTCCAGCGCGGGAACGGGTGGTTGAGTTGCTTGCGATCCGGCGCCTGCTGAGGTTGTCATCGGATGTCCTCCTTGTCGGTCTGGTTCCTGGTCCAGCGCCCGGCGACGTTTCGGTGATCCCGCCGAAGAGCCTTCGGACTGCTAAGCGATTGACCCAATGTGTATCACAACGCGGGCACCGCCGTCTCGACCCTGCGCGTCGCTTCGTCGTAGGCCGTTCCGGGAGCGAACGTGATCGGCTCGCCGAAACGGACCTCGACGCGTCCTCGTCGGAGCAGCGGCAGGTACGACGGCTTCCCGAACCTGTCGATGTGCAGATGCACCGGTATACTTGCAATCACCTGCGATGCAGGGGCGAAGCCCCGTCGGATCCTAGGGTGTCCCTAGAAAACCTTCGTGGGCGGGTGGGCGGGACCAAACGGGCATCACGAAAGGCCTTCCAACCCAGCGGTGATGTGTGATTTCGCTCCGGTCGAAAATGCCGCCGTCAGTGTCACACGCACTATCCGCGGTGCGGACGTAATCTCGATGGCATCGGGACCTAAGGCGAACGCACGAAGTTGCATTTCATCAGATGCGAGCGTCCATCCACTGGACGACGTCCGTCAACACTTGGGCTTTCTTGGGTTCGTTCATGATCTCGTGGTATGCGCCGTCGTAGAGCTTCAACATCTTGTCGTCGGAAGCAGCCCGGGCGTGGAGCTCGACGCTGCCTTCCGGATCGATGAGCGCATCCGCCGCGCCGTGCATGACGAGGATCGGCAGCGTGACGGCTTCCATTCGCGCCTGGATTCGCTTGCAGGCGCCCATGAGCTCGGCGGCGGTGCGGGCCATGGTCCGCCCCCGATACACCAGCGGGTCGTTGTCGTAGGCGGCAACCACCTCCGGGTCGCGGGAGATCACCCCGCTGTCCAAACCTTTGACCGGCAGTCGTGGAACCAGAGCGCCGAGAATAGCTGCTACCCACTGCAACGGCGCGGGCACGTCGTCTGCGAGTCGGATCAGCGCGCCAGTCAGCACCATGCCTCTGACCGCGAGGCGACCGTCGATCGCAAGCAGGGCGGCGATTCCTCCGCCGGTGCTGTGACCCAATAAAAACAGCGGGATGCCGGGCTCCTGCTCACCAGCGCGTTTAATGAACTCGTCCGTATCGTCCACAAGGGTGCTGATCGATCTAATCAGACCCTTCAGACCGTCCGAGCGCCCATGGCCGCGCAGATCGTAGGCGTGCACCGCGTAGCTGCTGCGAACGAGGCGCTCGGCCACATGCGCGTAACGACCGCTGTGCTCGGCGTACCCGTGCACGATGACGACAGCCGCTTTGGCTTCGCCACTGGGCCGCCACGTCTGCTCGAAGAGCGTCACCCCGTCGCGGGTTTCGAAGCTGCCTTCCGTGTGATGGATTTCCATTGTCCGCCCTTAACCGGATGCCTCGTCTGCCAGCCGTCGTACTGCCTCTCGGGCGTTGTCGCGCAGCGGTGGGAAGTGGCCGAAGGCAACCGTATCGAACTCCAGGCCGGCCATCTTGCCGATGGAATCCAACGCCTGTGCCGCGTCCTGCGTCACCATTGCCGCGGGCGGACTCAGGCGCCCTGACCGATGCTGCAACGCATCTCCAACGATCAGCACGCCGCAAGAGGTCAGCAAAAGGCAGATGCTGCCTGGGGTGTGTCCGGGCGTATGCACGACGCGGATGTCGTCGCCCATGGGCAGGAATTCGCCGTCATCGAGTTCATGGTCAACGCCGGCGGACGGACCGCTCATGGCCGCGACCATCGGGCGAACAACCGTCGCAAAGAGCTTGTTTTGATGCGGGTCGGGCATTTTGGCATTCCCGTTAATGATCGGCGCTTCCAGTCGATGCGCGGCCACGAATGCGGATGACATTTCGACCACGGCCGCCAAGCCTCCGGTGTGGTCTGGGTGATGGTGTGTGAGAACGACCAGCTTCACTCGATCCATCGAAGAGCCAACCGCTTCCAACCCGGCGGCGATCACCGGAGCGCTTCCCCGCCCACCGGCATCGACGAGCACAACTCCCTGATCTTCGACTATCGCGGTCACCGTGGACCCGACCGCGGCGAGCTGGTAGACGTCGGTGCTGATCTCAACTGGCGGTTTCGAAAACAGCCTTGTCAGGAATCCCAACCGATACCCGCTCCGTCCGTGTTGTCGCCTTGGGCGCCCAGTGGTCAGCGCATCATGCTACGGCGGCATCCGTGTCGGAAGAGGCTGTCGATCGTTGCTTGGGTTACCGGAACTACCGGCTTCATGCTCCCATGAGATTGAGCACGGCGGTTGCTCCGTAGTAACCCGCATAGGCGCCCAATGTGAACTTGATGACTTTCCCGGTCCAGCAGGCCACGATGAAACGGGAGAGCGGGTACTTAGCTGATCCCGCGGCGAAAGACACCGCGTCGAACATTGGAACGGGAAGTATGGCGAGGACAAATATCGTGGCGAATCCATGGCGCTGGAACCAGCCGTCAATGCGCGGGTACCACCTGCTGTTCATGAGTGCAGGACGAGCAGTGTCCCGCGTGCCGGCGCCGACGGTGAAACCGGTGAGTTCGCCCCATGACGATCCGGTGGCTCCCGCCAAGCCGACTACAATCGGGTTCAAAACGGCACCCGCGACCATGACAGCAGCAAGCCCAGGAACAGGCACGAACAACGTTCCGCTGGCCACGACGTTCAGCGCGAAAACGCCGACGTAGCCAAAGCCCTGCACGTCACCGAGTTGGTTCCTGAACGTCAGCCCGACGACACTGAACAGCATCATCGGAACGACCGCGAGCATCACTGGGAATGCCCGATTCCTCCGGACCTGTCCCAAGCTCGAGGAAGTCGATGCTCCCGCGGCGCGAACGCGATCACGAACGACGCCTGTCGTGGTCTGCACTCGCTCTCGGAAGCGAGGAGCAGGTCTGTTGACGACTGCTTCACCTTGGATGGTGTTCAAACGCGTCGTCATGGTCGTCGCACCAGTCCCAACCTGTTCGCCGCTATTGCACTCGCCTTCATGCAGACAAGACTACGGCCTCTGATCGGGACGGCGCGCGTTGCGAACGAACCAACTTTCGTTGGTGGGCGTACTACGGCGGCTAATACCGGTCAGTGAGGGGCGTGGAGAGCGGTGGCGAGCCGAGGCGGAAGCCCAGATGGTTGTCTTGAGGAGATTCAACGGGCGTACGGGAGAGTTGCTGAGCGGTCGTCGACCGACCCAGTGCGAGCTCGCGATAATCGGGACTAACCATGCCGTTCGCGATGAGCTTGTCGAACCATCGGCCAGGCCCTTCGACAGGCTCAGGGCGAACGGAGTGTTAAGCATTCCCCGTTCGTGGTGAGCCTGTCAAACCACAGTGCCGCTCAAATGCACGCCTCGACATGTGCAACGAACTTGCGACTTAGGACGCTAGTCACGCGGTGTTGAGCACGCCGGCGGTCGTTCGGACAATGAAGACGGCGTCGGACGCCGTAGCGCAATGACAGCGTCGACTAGAGAGACGGGCGGCGGCAACGCCCCGCGGCCAGCGCCCCCGATGCGAGCTGCACGATGGCAACCTGACTCGCGGGAGGCGCTGGCGAATGAGCGGCGATTACATCCGCAAGCTCTAGCCGGAGCGCGACGGCAATGCGACCGTAGCCTCTCCGGGGGTGGTAGACTTGCCGGTTTGATCGACGACGTCGACCTTGAGGTCGATCAGATGCTCGCCGTCCTCGACCCGCTTGCCCGTGACCAAACCGGTGCAGGTCAGGACATCGTCCTTCTGGTTGATGGATCGATACTGGCATCCCACTTTTCGGATCTGCGCCTCGTCGCCTGCCCAGTCGCGAAGCATGTTGTGCAGGTAGGCGAAGCGCAGGTTGCCCATGCCGAACGCGCCGGCTTCGTTTAGCGCTGCTCGGCCGGCGACATCGTCCATGTGAATGTAGACGAACTCGTCGTTGACCGCGGCGTAGCGGTTCCAGTTCATGAAATCAGTCTGGCGCGACCAGGGCGTGATCTCGGCGCCGACCTCGATGTCTTCCCAATATACGTTGTAGGACATGTTCTTCTCCAATCCTTGCTGCCACGTCTGTTTGATGAGGCCCTGTGTTGGTGTGGTTGCCCTTCGACAGGCTCGGGGCGAACAGGGCTATTCATGACCCTGACGCGTCGGGGTCAATTCAGTATTAGTAGCGAATGCCGATGGATTTCTTGACCTTGACGAGCTCGCCGTCCTGATTTGTCCAGCGGGTCTCGGTTGTCGTGAACAGGGTCAGTCCCAGTCGAGTCTGGCGCTCCGTCCATTCCGTCAGCCCGGTTGTCGACGAGATAACGTCGCCGGGCTTCATCGGGGCGTAGTACTCTTCTGTCTGGCCGCCGTTCATGCCGCGCGTGCCAACGCCTCCGCCCGCCGCGGTCGCCCTGCCCGACGTGGGCGGCTCGCGATCGATCGGCCACGCGAACGGGTTGAAATCCAGGGGAGCGATCACGCGGCCGTGCCGCGTCGTGCGGGCGTACTCTTCGTCCCAATGCAACTTTGGTGGCGTTTCGGGCCAGTAGACCGCAATGCCCCATTTGCGGATGTCCGAGAGCGCGATCGGCGGTGCGACACGCGGTTCGTCAAATACCCCTTTTCGCTGCAACATTTCTTCGGTAACCAGGGTTTCGGGTTGAGTCGCCAACGTTCATGCCTCCTTCGTTCGTGGTTCAGATTCGGCGGGTCGAAGCATTTGCTCGCCTCAACTGATCCGCCAGGGTTCTCAGCGTGTAGCCTTCGTTTCGGACTCTGAGATCGATGTAGAGCAGGGTCAAACCGATGAACGGTATCGGCGCAATCGCGGCCGAGGCAATCGTTGAAACGATGCTCGCGGCGAAATCGGAGAACAGCCCCAGCAGGCCGACGGGAATGAGGGTCGCGATCGACAACCCAATCGAAATCAACCAATAGACGACGCCGATGCCGAATACGCGCCACCAGCTTCCTTTCACCAAGAACCGGCTTCGACCGAGGGCGGAGATCGGCCCGTCTCCCTCCAAGACAACCGCCTGCCCAACGAACACCCACATGACGAAGAGAAAGATCGCTACCGGAAGTCCGACGACCACGAGACCGACTACCACAACAACAACCAACACCACTGCAATGACTATGAACGCGACGATGAGGGCAACCGCCCTGTTGGCAGCGTGACTGTAGCAGGCGCCCACGTCGATGGCGACCCCCGACAACACTAGCGCGACGGCATGCACTGTCGCGCCGAAAGACAGGAACGATGCCACCAAGATCGTAACGACGGCCACTGCTCCCAAGATTACCCATGCGGTCCAAGTCATGTCGTCGAAAACCCAAGGACCCAACACGAACACGAGTATAGGAATCTGCGGAATGAGCGCGATTAGATAAAACGGCCAGAAGTTGTTTCGATAGAGAGTAAATGTCTCCGAGACGAGCTGCCCCAGGTCGCGTTCGGGGATGCGTTCGGCGTCAGCTACAGTGTCAGTCGCGGATTGAACCTCGAGTTGGTCGGCCAACGTCGATCCACATGAACGGCAAAAGCTTGCCTCGACAGAAACTGGCTGACCGCAATTCGGGCAAAACCTTCGCATACAGCGGTCCCCCCATCAGTGATGGGGGGAGTGTAGCAACGCCTTTCGGGCCGGTCAACCGCGGGTTGGGCGGCGCGGCACACGGCCAACAGGACAGAGTTGCTCGCATCGGATCGGCTCAACGTGCATGGGTGAACGTCGGGAACGAAACGAACCCGCAGGGGATGGAGCGGAGCCCAGGGGACATGGCCAACAGGAGCGCGTCTCTGTGGTGGCGACCAACTCAATGCATTGTGCTCACGGAATTTCGCCATGCTGAGCGAAGCGAAGTATCTGGGGTCCGTAGGCGTACGCGCGTGGGAGACGACCAGATTCTTCACGTGCGCACTCAGAATGGCACAGATTGGCCGCGCCCATTTTAGTTGATCTCGATAACGGCACTGGCTCAGGGCGAGTCGGCAGGCTCGCGAGCGACAGTGCCGATCATTTCGGGAGGCAGTTCGGCCTCGACGTCTTCGAGGCAATAACTGCTGGTGTCGTCCGGATCGAATCCTATCCTCAGGCAGCTATCCGGTCCGACCTGGATTTCGAAGATGCTGCCGCTGCCTGGTACGCCGGCAATGTCGGACGTGCCGCCTCCAAAGAGAGTTCCACCGACCGCCATCGCCAATACCATCACGGCCATCAGCAATGTAACACCCAGTATTGCAAGGACACCAAATCTCATGCGCAGGAATCTCCCCGGAATGCGGTTGCGTACCGCTGATTCTTAGCATATGTGACCGATCTCCGATCTTCTGGGGTGGCAGCCGTGGCATCGAGAGGGCGCCTACACGGGAAGCGGGACGCCCGCAGGACGTGACCCACACCAATGAGCGCGGCAGACAAACCCGTCAACGCAAACGGGACCGCTCCACTCGGAACGGTCCCGTCTTGACGCTATTACTGCCTGCCGGTCATCGGCGGGGAGCTAGTAGCCCATGATGGTACTGCCCCGCGTGTCGGCGGAGACAGCCAGCTCCATCGGTTCCGTGACGACGTTGACGCATGCGACTTTGCCTTCCAAGGTCGCTTGATACGCTCGCTCGAGAGCGGGACGGAGCTCGTCCGGGTCGGTGACGTTTTCCGCGTGGCCCCCAAAGGCTTCGACGATCTTATCGTAACGAATGTCTGGCGTGTATCGCGCCACGCGCTCTTCATATCCTTCGGGCAGACCCATTTTGGCTTCCATGGTCCCGCCAACGATGCCACCGTTGTTGTTGACGATGAACACGATCGGCGCGTTGTGCCTCACCGCGGTCTCCATCTCCATGCCGTTGAACCCGAATGCGCAGTCGCCATTGACGCTAACGACAGGCACGTCCGGTCGCGCGATCTTGGCGCCCACCGCGAAGGGAATTCCGACGCCGATGCAGCCGTTGGTCCCCGCGTTGAGGCGGCTCGCCGGTGTGTAACTCGGCAACACCTGGCGTCCGGTCGCGAGCGTGATCTGCCCGTCGACGGTGTAGATCGTATCGCGTGGGAAGACGTTTTGGATTTCGTTCATCATCCGGTAAGTCCGAATCGGCTTGGCGTCGGAGTTCAACAGGGGTTCGAGCGACTTCCCGTTGGACTCTGCTTTTTCGCGCAAACTTGAGAGCCAAGGTCCCTCTTCGGCGCGATCGGCTATGCCTTCGGTTTTGCCTTCCATCTCGGTCAGGAGCTGATTGAGCACCGCTCCGGCGTCGCCCACGAGGCCGACCTCGGTTGCGCGGTTGGCACCGATCTCCTCGGGTTCGATGTCGATGTGGATGATCTTGGCGT
>CAZPQQ010000010.1:0-65821 GCA_964588665.1 uncultured Dehalococcoidia bacterium
CAGCTCAAAGTCTCTATTAACAATCTGTCCCATTTGGGCTGACAGCCAACACCGCCTGATATGCACGAGAGGAATCCAGCAGCGAGAAGCGGCGGATTACAACGAAAAATACCGCACTAATGAATTCTACTCAAGAATGCAAGAAACGGGAGCTGCTCTGCCATGATTATCAAGGAATTCAAGACTTACGTGGTCGCCAACCCGCCGCCCCATCACGGCGGACCGTATTTCGTTTTCGTGAAATTGACGACAGACAACAATATCGACGGCATCGGCGAGGCATACGGCGTGCCGTTTTCGCCGCCTCGAGTGACCCAGCTCATAGAAGACGTTTGCGAACGACACGTCGTCGGCTGGGACCCGTTCAACACCGAGCGGCTTTGGCGCATCATCTATTCGAGCGGATACGCACAGCACCCCGACCTGACCACGTTGGGCATTCTCAGCGCCATCGAAATGGCTTGCTGGGACATCGTAGGGAAGGCATTGAACCAGCCTGTCTACAACCTTCTTGGCGGGCAGGTCCGCGAGAAGCTCCGCTCATACACCTACCTGTACCCGAGCTCCGTCGGAACCGGCACTGAATTCGACAACGAAGACCCGATTCCGGGCAACATCTTCGGCGACGCGGAGAAAGCCCCGATACGGGCCGCCCAGTACGTCGAGATGGGATTCACGGCGGTGAAGTTCGACCCGGTGATGCCGATGTCCGCGTTCGACCCCAGGCAGCTCTCCCTCGAAGCGCTGGCCAATGCCGAAGTCGTCGTCAGAAACGTGCGCGAGGCGGTCAGCGACAAGTGCGACCTGCTCATCGGCACGCACGGCCAGATGACGACGTCTAGCGCCATACGGCTCGCCAAGCGAATCGAGCCGTTCGACCCGCTATGGTTCGAAGAGCCCGTGCCGCCGGAGAACCGGCGCGAGATGGCCAGGGTCGCCCACAACACGAGCATCCCCGTCGCTTCCGGCGAACGGCTGTCGACCAAGTACGAGTTCGCCGAATTGCTGGAGCAACAGGCAGCCGTAATCCTGCAAATGGCGCTCGGCAGAGTCGGCGGCATCCTCGAAGCGAAGAAGATCGCGGGGATGGCCGAGGCGCACTACGCTCAGATCGCGCCGCACCTCTACTGCGGACCGGTCGAAGCAGCGGCCAACATCCAGATCGACACCTGCAGCCCGAACTTCCTGATCCAGGAGAGCATCGAGACCTTCGGCGGGTTCTACTCGGACCTTCTCGAGAAGCCGCTCCTATGGCAGGACGGCTACATCATCCCGCCAACCGAGCCGGGCCTGGGCGTCGTGCTGAACGAAGAAGTGGCGGCCGCCCACCCGTTCGAGGGCGCCGTGTTCTCGCCGAACCAGGACCGCCCACTGGACTGATGGAAGCGGCGCGCGAAGCGTTGGAAGGGCCGATCTATCTCGACGGGCTCGCGATGGTGACGCCTCCGTCCACGGGCAGAATCACACCGGTGACCCATCTGGCTTCGTCGCTCGCCAGATACACCCCGGCCCAGCCGATGTCCCACGCCGTGCCTTCGACCTGAAGGGGCGATGCTCGACGCCGGGCGTCGCGGCGCTCCTCGGTCATGTTGACGGCCACCATCGACGTGTAGACAGGGCCCGGCATGATGCAGTTGACTCTGACCAGGTCTTTCGCGTGGTCGATCGCCATGGCCTGCGTGAGGGCGATGACGCCGCCCTTGGACACGCTGTACGCCGTCAGACCCCGCGGTCGCACGGCGGATATCGACGAGACGTTTGTGATCGCTCCGCCGCCGCCCGCGACAATGTGCGGTATCGCGTACTTGCTGGTCAGCATCATGCTCTTGAGATTGACCGCCATCACACGGTCCCAAGTCTCCTCGGTGACCTCGAGCACCGTCCCCGCTCCGCCGATGCCGACGTTGTTGTGCAGAATGTCCAAGCGCCCGTAGCTCGCGACGGCCTGTTCGACCATCGCCAGGCAAACGGCGGCGTTCGTGACGTCACCAGCGAACACCGACGCGACTCCGCCCTCCGCTGCGATCGCATCCCGCGTCTCGATTGCACGGTCCTCCACGGTGTCCACGAGCAGCACGCGGGCACCTTCGCGGGCCATCAGAATCGCGGTCGCCTTCCCGTTGCCCATGATCTGCCCCTGGGATCCGGCCCCGGCAATTATGGCGACCTTCCCTTCCAGACGCGGTTTGCGTTCGACCATCGTGTGTCCTCCAGTCAGTCTCGCGATGCCGCCCAAGGCGAGTGCAGGTCAATCCTACCCCATCTGATACGATCACGCAGGACCGGCGAAATGTGGACTGGTACGCCCTGCCTATTGGAATCGGAATCGCACAGGCGGCTATAATGGGTGGCGCAACGGGGCCGAGCCAATGTCGCGAAAGAATCGCCCCAGGCAATAGGCAGAACTGTAGATGACAACAGAATTACGCAACAGCGCCATCGACATCGTCCTCCAGGGTCTCCGCGAGGCGCAGGCGAACGGCAGCCTGCCCGATGCCGACGTCGACGACGCCGGCATCGAACGGCCAAACAACCCGGAGCACGGAGACCTGTCCTGCACTCTCCCACTCAAGCTGGCCCGCCCGATGCGAATGAACCCGTTGGCCATCGCCGAGAAGATCGCCGAACACATCCCTTCTGGCGGCGTTTTCGAGCGAGTGTGGACCGCCAGGCCGGGCTTCATCAACTTCGCGATGGGCGCCGGTTGGCATCAGGAGCAGGTGGCGGCTGTGATCGCCCAGGGCAACCGCTACGGGCATGGTGAGGTCGGGGCTGGACGCCGGGTCCAGGTCGAGTTCGTGAGCGTCAACCCGACCGGCCCGCTTCACGTCGGACACGCTCGGGGCGCGGTCATCGGCAGCGCGCTGGCCAAGATACTCGACGCCGCGGGGTACGACGTCCAACGCGAATACTACGTCAACGACGCCGGTACGCAGATCAAGATGTTCCACGAGAGCCTCTACGCTCGGTACCTCCAGCTCCACGGCCAAGATGCGCCAGTGCCGGAGGGCGGATACCAGGGTGAGTACATGTCCGAACTGGCCTCGCAAATCACCGACGCGGACGGCGACGCATACCTCGCCATGCAGCCGTCGGAAGCCGTGAACCGGATCGGCGCCGTTGGGGTGGAGCGAATGATAGCCGCCCTCCGCGAAGACCTGAACCGTCTCAGGGTCGAGTACGATCGGTGGTTCAGCGAGCAGTCCCTCTTCGATTCGGGGCGCTACGCCCAGGCGATGAAGATTATCGAGGACGGCGGCCACATCGAGGAGCGGGACGGAGCCGTGTGGTTCGCGTCTTCGGCCCTCGGCGACGATAAAGACAACGTCCTGGTGCGGAGCAACGGCGCGCACACGTACTTCGCCTCAGACATCGCCTACCACCACGAAAAGTTCGATGGCAGGGGCTTCGACCGTGTCGTCAATATCTGGGGCGCCGACCATCAGGGCCACGTCAACCGGATGAAGACCGCGGTCCGCGCCCTCGGCTTCGATCCGGACAAAATGGATCTGATCATCTATCAGATGGTGAGCTTCAAACGCGGCGACGAGTTGGTCCGGGCTTCGAAACGCGCCGGGAACATCATCACCATCGACGAGCTCGTGGACGAGGTTGGAGTCGATGCCTGCCGCTTCTTCTTTCTCTCGCGAGCGGCCGAAACACAGATGGAGTTCGATCTCGAACTCGCGAAACGCGAATCCAGCGACAACCCCGTTTACTATGTCCAATACGCCCATGCGCGGATCGCGGGGATTCTGACGAAAGCTAAAGAACAGGGTATAGACCATTCGACCGCCGACCTGTCCCTGCTGACACATGAGGCCGAGCTGGACCTGATCCGGAAGATGACCGTGTTGCCCGAGCTCGTGCAGATGATGGCCGAGAATCTCGAGCCCCACCACCTGCCCCACTATGCGCAAGAGCTGGCCTCCGCGTTCCACTGGTTCTACCAGCAGTGCCGGGTGGTGTCCAACGTCGAGGGCGAAGAGGAATTGACCCGGGCACGGCTACAACTGTGCTCAGCAGCCAAGATCGTGCTCGCCAACTGCCTGGACCTCATGAGCATGAGCGCCCCAGAGCAGATGTAAGTCGCATAGCTGTGCTCTGGCCGTTCACGGCCAAGTCGACGAGCGACCAGGGCGCCCTCCCGATCGTATCGGGACTTCGCTCAGCACCGCGAGGCGCCGCGAGCACAATGTATTAAGTTGATGACCATCAAGCCGGTCCCACGAGAACACCCCAGGAGTGACTATCGCAGATGACTCAGCAACCGCTCTCACAGATGCCCAAGCCCCGAGCCGACACTTACGGCAGCGCTCGCAAACTGTTTCTGGTGCCGAACTACGTCTTCCCGCCCGGAGTGGGGGACGAGGCCGAGACGATGCTTCAACGCTACTGGTCCGAAGTGCGTGACGCTGTGGGAAACCTTGAGCGCACCCTCGGCCAGGTGAACCACATCTTCCACGAGATGTTGTACGAGGAAGGCGACGCCGCAGTCCCGCTTATCGAGACCATGAACCCGATGGGGTGTGGATTCATCCAGGCCCTGGCCAGCTCGAACGCCAATCTCGTGGCGACCGAAGACCTCGAGATGGTCAACGAACACGCCGACTGGCAGCGTATCCTGAACATGGGTCCAACCTCGGAGAAGGTGATGACCCTGGCGATGGAAGGCTTTCAGTCCACCCTCCAGGCACGATACGAAAAGATCGCCGAGCGCATACAAGAGACGCTAGGCGAGGGTGAGGTCGGCGTCCTGTTCGTCCGCGAGGATCACCGCGTGCAGTTTGCCGCCGACATCCAGGTCTTCTACGTCGCGCCCCCGGCACTGGACGCGCTCAAACGCTGGATCGACGAACAGGTTCGCGCCATGCAAGCCGCGCAAATGGCAGCCGACCCGGACATTCCCTTCTCTGCCGACGATCCCGCGGATGGGGCCCCGGACGAAAGCGCCGCTGGAGACGAACAATCGGAGAGCGGGTAGCCGCAGGATCCTCGTTGTGTCGTGGCCACCGCCGCCCCGTCATTCGTTGTCGTAGGCCGTACTGGAGGCTCATGCGATCGGGAAGAAACCCGAACGGGCAACTCCATGACTCGTCATGCTTTCTGGCTGTCTCGATGCATGTAGCCCACATGGAATATATAGGCACTCTGCGTGACAAATGCCTTCCCGCAAATTGGGCATGACGGATCGCCCGATGGATCTGTTGAAATGGGCAACTGGTATTGCACTCTCACCCCAGACCGCGCGTCATCAGTGGTCGCCCGCCCATCTTCTCGTCTCGATACCCGTGAGTTCTTGCGTGGGTCGGAAGAGGAGCTCTGGTCGCTGGTTCGCCGAACGTCGCGAGCGCTAAGCCCGTGGAGCTTGTCGAGTTTCCGGAGTTCTGTTTTGGGGATGAGCCGACGCATATTGGGTAGGCGCAGGTGGGTTTTCGCTATCGATTGACAATGGTGACGATTGTCCTGGCACCGCCAGGCCGCGTTCTTACCCCATTTCCCGAATTCGACCGGCGCAGCACAATTGTTGCAAACCACGCTTCCGCCCTGCAACGGTGGTCGGTCAATGTCTCGTTGGTAGCAGCCCTCTTCCACGCACCGCCAAAAGAATGGTTTGCCCTTCCCTTCGCTGGCCACAACCTCAGCCCCACAGATCGGACATGTAGGCGGCCCATCGTGGTATTCGCCGATCAAGTCATTGAGGCGGAGTGTCCGCGCGAAGTCCTCAACCACTTTCCTGCTCTTTCGTCGCTCCATTACTTCTTGGGTGTCTCGGAAGCTCAACGGGTTGAGCGATCCAAACCACAGAATTTCGTCGTCCACGAATACCAGTTTTTCGTGCATCCGTCGCTTATGTACCACAACGGCGCCCCGCGGTACAATTGCTCCCCAATGGTCCCAATCGTCCGAGTCTTCCCCGTACCTGGCGGTCCCCAGATGAAGGTTGCGTCCTGACCCAAGCTTGAGGACACAGCTTTGACTTGATCACTGTTCAGTTCCGCGACTTCGACCGGGATTGACTGTCCAGAAACCGGCGACTGACCCAGTATTCGTGCGCCGACCGGGTTAGATTTGTTGTCATCGCCTCAATTCGGTCGATTAGCTTGCGCAACAGGTAGGTCAAGTTGCTCTGCAACCACGCCGAGGGAACGTGTGACCCCAGATCGGCCGGAACGCCTAAGACAATTGCCATCCCATCAATCGAGACTACGGTGACCTCAAGGGGTCTCCGGCCGGGGATTTGGAGGTCTCCAGGGGTGTCCACAGGTAAGTTCAGAGGGCTATCGATGCCGAAAACGTATTGGTAAATACCACCTACGTGAGAAATCCGACGCCCATTGACGAGGGGTACGGCTGCACTTGAGGCATTGCGCCGGGATGCCTCAATTTCGTATAGCAGAGCCTCGCGCATTTCCGCGAGATCACCGCTGAGTATAATTTCTTGGTCCGCCACGCCTTTCATCCTGTTCCCTTGCATCTGGTTCGTGGGGAAAGTGTACGCCAGGGCAAACGGATTCGTAATTGACGGAAAACGGGCATCGAAGTTGGTCCAACCTGAGCGCGCTGCGCGGTGACGCCACCGAAGCTTCTCAGCGCGCGCCGTAGTATCATGGACCCTAGTCAACTATCGACATCCATCGCCTGGAGCACGGACACATGGAGCAACGACAGGGCAATCTCAGAAGTCAAGAATGGTTCGACACTCCCGAGCTGTACGGATGGCTGCGGCGCGCCGCTTTCATGGCCGAAGGGCACACACATGACGCGTACGAGGGAAAACCGGTCATCGGCATCTGCAATACCTGGAGCGAGCTCACGCACTGCAACTCCCACCTGCGGGGGCTTGCCGAGGCGGTCAAGCGCGGAGTGTGGCAAGCCGGCGGCTTCCCGATGGAGTTCCCGGTGATGTCGCTGGGCGAGTACAACATGCGGCCCACGACGATGCTATTTCGCAACCTGATGAGCATGGACGTCGAAGAGTCCATCCGGGCCAACCCGCTTGACGGCGTCATCCTCCTCGGCGGATGCGACAAGACGACCCCTGCCCTGCTGATGGGTGCGGCCAGCGCGGACATACCGGCGATTCTTGTGACCGGCGGTCCGCAGCTTAAAGCCAACTGGCGCGGCGAGGAGCTTGGCTCCTGCACTGACTGCCGGCGCTACGAGACCGAGCTCCGCGCCGGGCGCATCACCGAGGAGGACTGGTCCGAGCTCCAGACCTGCATCATTCGCAGTCCTGGCCACTGCATGGTGATGGGCACCGCGTCGACGATGGCGTCGGTGGTCGAGGCCATGGGCATCGCTCCGCCCGGCAACGCGGCCATCCCCGCCGTGGATTCGCGCCGCCTGCGGCTTGCGGAAACGGCAGGCCGCCAGATCCTTCGCCTGATCGAAGACGACATGCGCCCGTCGCGAATCATGACGCGGGAGTCTTTCGAGAACGGCATCCGGACGCTGCATGCCATCGGCGGCTCCACCAACGCGATCATCCACCTGATGGCGATTGCAGGCAGGCTCGGGGTCGATCTACCTCTCACGTTGTTCGACGAGCTCGCGCGGACAACGCCGTTCCTCTTGAATTTGAAGCCGTCGGGCGAGTTCTTGATGGAGGACTTCTACTACGCGGGCGGACTGTCCGCGCTGCTGAAAGAGATCGAGCCATTGCTCGACACCAGCCTCCCGACCGTGACCGGAAAGACGTTAGGCGAGAATATTGAAGGCGCGATCAACTACAAACCGGAGCTTCTTCGCTCGATGGACAACCCGACGGACCCCGAAGGCGGGCTCGCCGTCGTCCGAGGCAACCTTGCGCCCACCGGAGCGATCATCAAGCCCACGGCGGCGTCTCAGAGCCTCCTGACGCACCAGGGCCGCGCCCTTGTGTTCGAGGACCACGACGACCTGCTGGCCCGCATCGACGACCCAGACCTCGACGTGCGGCCCGAAGACGTGTTGGTAATGCGAAACGGAGGACCGATAGGCGCGCCCGGGATGCCGGAATGGGGATTCCTGCCGCTGCCGAAGAAGATTCTCGCCACTGGCGTCCGGGACATGGTCCGGCTCAGCGACGCGCGCATGAGCGGAACGGCTTTCGGCACGGTCGTCGTACACGTCACCCCGGAATCGGCGGCAGGCGGTCCGCTGGCGGCCGTCCGCACCGGCGACCAGATCCTGCTCGACGTGCCAAACCGCAAACTTGAACTGCTGGTCGAGGAACGAGAGATACGCCACCGGCTAGTCGGCACGCCCCCGATAGCGCCCCGCTACAAGCGCGGCTACGGCTGGATGTATGCCCAACACGCCCAGCAAGCCGATCAGGGATGCGACTTCGACTTCCTCCGCTCGGATTTCACCGGCGGGTGATGCCAGCACTGTTTTGTGATGCCTGCGGCACGTGGCGAGCGCCTGTAATGGAGTGTGGCATGGATCGTCCGTTGCTGCAATGACTCGTCAGAGCGGACGTATATTGGGGAGAGACTGGGGCGTTGTTTCGTGTCGGAATCGAGAGTGACCGTACGGGAGTCCGTAGGGGAGGGTTTCAAACCCTCCCGCCTGGTTTCGAGGTAATGACTGGTTGCTGCGGGGGTACAACGTGTTGAATACCATGCGTACACCGGTTACCCATGCAAGGCACGCGGGAGGGTTTGAAACCCTCCCCTACGAGGTTGTCTTGCGATGCCTTCCATTCTGAGAGCCCGGCTTGGGTAGGTTCCGTTGTTAGGCCAAGTCGAATCAACGAAACTGGGCTCCATCTTGGCGCCCGATACAGATACCGTTCCCTGGAATCTCAAAGATGGCCCGTCGAGCGATGTCCGAAAACCAGCCGTGATCTCCACCGCTAGGCCGACCCCGTGACTGACGCGAAACAACCCAGCGTTCTGATAAGAGAGGCGAAAGCCGGTGATGTCGCCCGGTTGGCGTCCGCGCTCGGGCCCGAGGTGAGTCGCTGGCAGATCGCGAATCAGTGGCAGGAACACCTCGACGGCCACCGCGAGCTGCTCGTGGCCGAGATCGATGGGAACTTGGTCGGAACCGTCAGCGTCGGCGGCGCACGTCGCGCGCGACCGGGCTCACTGCGATGCTTTGCCCTCGATGTCGGACAGGCGTATCGTCGTCTGGGCATCGGGACTGCCTTGCTGGCAGCCGTCGAAGATCGCGCGCGAAGTCACGGCCTATCGACGGTTCACCTGGAGGTCGCCGTTGACAACACCAACGCCATTCGCCTGTACGAACGGCTGGGCTACGAGAGAGAACCGGAGTTGATCGTGGATCGTTGGCATCGAATCACCGACGACGGCAATCCCCTGCCGGTTGAAGAGCCATCGTACGAGATGGTGAAGCAGGTGTGATCGCTATTCTGTCGGCGGTTGCGCATTCTCGGATTTTCATTCAGCTCCACCGCCGACTCAAATCGTCGCAGACGCTCCCTTGAGTCCCTACTGTCCCTTTCGTCCCTTACACAGGTCGGATATTACGCACCGCTCCGTCAAAGTCGCTCACAGTCGATATCTACTCGCCAGCCCCGCCTCGGATAGCCTCGGCGATCCATTGGAACAACTCCGCCTGGTCCTTCCAACGGAGATCCCCGAGTCGATGACCAGGTCGTGGCCGGTGACGAAACTGCCCTCGTCGCTCGCCAGATACAATGCCCCGTAAGCGATGTCGTCGGCCAATCCGGACCTTCGGAGCGGCAACCGTTTGTCGAAGTATTTGATCAGAGCGTCAACCGACGCGTCCGCCTCCGAAAGGCTCATGCCGAACGCGTTCGCGAAGATGGGCGTTGCGATGCCGCCCGGAGAGATGCTGTTGACGCGGATGCCGAACGACGCCAGTTCCATGGCGACGCACTTTGTGAGCTGGTTCACGGCTGCTTTGGCGGCGCTGTACGTCGTGCCGCCGAAACCGACTCCGGCCGCCGCGATGCTCGAATCGTTGATGATGCTCCCACTCCGCTGCTTCTTCATCACTGGGACGACATGCTTGATGCCAAGGAACACGCCCCCGACGAGCACCGAAAATCCCGCCTCGAAATCCGCCAGCGACACGTCTTCGATGGCGCCACCCGGCCCGCCCGACCCGGCGTTGTTGAACAGGCAGTCGATCCGTCCAAAGCGCTCGACGGCAGTGTCGATCATCGCCTTGACGTCGGCCTCAACCGTGACGTCGGTGCGGACGAAGATCGCATTGTCGCCCAGGCGGTCCGACAACGCCTCGCCCTTGTCGACCGAGCGTCCCGCGATGACGACGCTGGCGCCGTGCTCGACGAACACCTCCACCGTCCCAGCCCCGATGCCGCTCATCCCGCCGGTCACGACCGCGACCTTGCCTTCCATACGTTTCGTCATAATTTGACGCTCTCCCGTGAAAACCGGTTGCTGTTGCTCGGATTCGGCCTCGTGCGCCTACCCCGTCACAATCGCTCTGATCTCGTCGCGTTCCGTTGGCGACATCTCCCACTCGGCGGCTTTGACGTTCTGCTCGATCTCTTCCGGCTTCCGGGTTCCGACCAGCGCCACGCTCACGACTTCCTCCGCGATCACCCAAGCGAGTGCGAGCTGGGCCACGGTCATGCCTTTGGACGCGGCCAGTTCCTTGAGCGTGTCCACCTTGCGTAGGTTCTCGAGGAACGTCTCCCCTTCGAAGATAGGCTGACCGAAAGCCCTCAGGCTTCGACGCCAGTCGTCGTCCTCGAAGGTGGTTTCCGGCGTCATCGCTCCGGTGAGGAGACCGTGCGCCAGGGGCCCATAGGCCATCATGCCGAGTCCGTTTTCACGACAGAACGGCATGATCTCCGCTTCGGTCCGGAAGTCGAACAGGTGGTAGCCGACTTGGTTCGTCACGATTGGGAATGTGTCGAGCGCCTCGCGCATCTGCTCGGGACTGAAGTTGCTGACGCCGCCGTGGCGGATCTTCCCGTCACGCTGGAAATCGGTGAACGTCTCCATCGGCTCGGAAAATGGCCGCGATTCGTCGGGCCAGTGGATCAGGTACAGGTCGAGGCAGTCTGTCTGCAGATTGCGGAGGCTGTCCTCCAGACCGCTGGTCAGGTGCTCCCGCGAGCTGTTCCGCCCAGACGCTGCGCCCGCGTCTTCCCAGTCGAGACCACCTTTGCTGACCAGGACCACCTGATCGCGCTTTCCTTTCAAAGCCCTGCCAAGCAGCTTCTCGCCTTCGCCCCAGCCGTACACAGCGGCGGTGTCGAACAGCGTGACGCCCATGTCGATGGCCGTGTGGATGGATCGAATGACCTCGTCTTCGTCGAACGAGCCGTAGTGGCCGCGACCCATGGGCCAGCCGCCGAAACCGATTATCGACGTGGTCAGATCTGAGTTTCCGAATGTGCGTTGTTTCATGGTTCTCCTCGATGGGTGATGCTCAGTTTGCGACCGGTGCGAAAGGGACCAAAGGGACGTAAGGGACAAAAGGGGCCGTCCTGTGCCAGCGTCCCAGCTCGAAAGTTCGTTGCACTAATCGAGCAGTGTGCTGAGGCATACTTGTGGTTCGACAAGCTCACCACGAACGGTTGAGGATCGGCTCGCAGACTGTTGTCGTCATTCTACCCGCCAACGGAGAAATCCACATCAAATCCGTTCGCCCCTTCGGTAGACTCAGGGCGGGCTCTGAGCCTGTCGAAGGGCCGCTGATGAGCCACACCCGTTGGGTTGGTTCTCGAGACGATCCCGGGAAAATCGATCTCGCTTTTCGAATGGTCAGAGCGGGTCCGCGTCGATCAGCACCGCGGCCAGAACAGCTGTCTCCGTTCCGTAGTTGACCCAGGCGTGGTTCGTGCCACGCTGGATGACGACGTCGAACGGTTTGAGATCGACCTGGTCTTCGTCCAGGAGCATCGTCACCTCGCCGCTCAGCAGGATGATGTAATCCACGGTAAGCGTCTCGTGCATGCCAGGGTGCCGAGTGGTGTCGCGACGAATGCGGACGGCGTCCGCGCGATCGGCTTCGTTCATCGTGTCCAGCCTGGCCGCCTGCTGTGCGTTGCGCTCTTCGAAAGACGGCAGTGTGCTCTCCGGCGCCACTCGGAAATATCGGAACTTCGATCCTTCCGCCGACGGCTCCAGACGAACCGGACGGTCCGCAGCATCGCCCGGAATCGAGTTGTCCGCGGGCGTGGAGTCGGTGGCCCACATCTCGAGCAGCGTCCCCCGGGCGGCTTCGGGTCCGGGCGGACCGTCAATCGCGACGATCGACCGCCCGTTTTCGTCGAATCCGGTGACGACGCGCCTGTATTGATCAGCCATAAGTTCTTGTATCCTCTCATGTTAGTGGGGGTCAGTCAGGTTGGCAGCCCGGCTCTCTCAGTCCAGACCCGCTGGCCGCCGCTCGAAGAGCCGTGCGCTCTGTTCGTACGTGTACGCCGCGCGGAACACCGACGGCTCGTCGAACGGCTTGCCCGCGATCTGCAATCCGACTGGTAGGCCCGCCGGGGTGAAACCGCATGGGACCGATATCGCCGGCATGCCTGTCAGGTTGTAGGGACCCGTGAAGCTGGGCGTGCGGGTAGTCGTCCACGTGCTGGTCCCGTCGAACCGGGTTGGCGGGTTCGACATCGTCGGCGAGGCGATCACGTCGACGTCCTGCAGCACCGAGGCGAACTCGCTCTTGAGCGCCTTGCGCACCCGTTGCGCTTGCACGTAGTCTCCTCCGCTGTACAGGCCGCCCATCCGGAACCGAGCTCGCACCATGTCTCCGAATTCCTCGGGGCGCGCGACCAGGTTCTTCCTGTGATAGGCGAACGCCTCACTCAACATGATCGTCTGTTGTGCGGCGCCTGCATGCGCCAGCATGGGGACTTCGACGTCGACCAGCACGGCGCCGAGCTCTTCGAGCGTCCCGAGCGCGGCTTCGACCGCGGCCAGCACATCCTTGTCGATGGACTCGTCGTCGGCGAAGAAGAAGTGCCGCGGGACTCCCACTGTCATGCCCGCGATGTCTTCGACCAGCGACTCTGAGTAGTCGGGAACGGGAGCGCGGCTGCTGGTCGGGTCCAGGGGATCGTGTCCGGTGATCGCCTGAAGCATCAGCGCCGCGTCCTCGACCGTCCACGTCAGCGGTCCGCAATGGTCCAGCGTCCAACTCAACGGCAGCACTCCGAACCTGCTCACACGCCCGTATGTCGCCTTGATTCCGACGACGCTGCAGTGCGATGCCGGTCCGCGTATCGAGCCGCCGGTGCACGACCCCAGAGTGCCCATCGCGAGCCCTGCGGCCGTCGCTGCTCCCGAACCCGAGCTTGAGCCGCCGGGGATGTAGTCGAGGTTCCAGGGATTGCGTGCCAACGGGAATCCGTTGCTGGGGTCGGGGCCGCCCAGGGCGAATTCGTGCATCGCGAGCTTGCCTAGCAGCACCGTTCCCGCCGCCGCCAGCCTGTTCGTCGTGGTGGCGTCCACGTCTGGCACTCGATCAGCGAGCACCTTGGAACTGCCCGTGGTGCGGACTCCTTTGGTGTCGTATAGGTCCTTGAGAGCTATCGGAATGCCATGGAGCGGCCCTCGGTAGTCGCCGCGCAGTATTTCCGCTTCGGCCTTGCGGGCGTCGCTCATCGCGCTCTCGGGCATCAGGGTGATGTAGGCTTGGAGGGTCGCGTCGAGAAGCTCGATGCGGTCGAGAAACGCTCGAGTCAACTCCACGGGCGAGAGCTCGCCCTCGCGCAGAAGTTCGGCGGCTTCGCCGATGCTCAGATAGCACAGATCAGTTGCATCGGTCATCGCGGCGCCTCCGCATCAGGGTCCCAGTTAGGCTCGAATGAGACTGCCAGATCCCCTTCGCCCAGATCAACGGCGTGAAGCGCGGCCAGATCCGGCAGGACACGGTCCCACATGCCCTTTAGGTCTCGCGCCTCTTCAACGGTCAACGCGATCCCCGCTCGGGCGCAGAGCACCCCGAACTCCTCCATCGACAATTCGGTTGGATCTGGCATGTCAATTCCTCCTTGCTGTATGCACACCCCCGAATCCAGGGTCAACTGACTCCAGTCTTACGGGCCTTCTTCGTGATACTGCCTCGGTGAACGTGCGTCGAACGGCCGGTACGGGTACGCCGCCAGCTTGTCCTCGTCGAGCTCGATTCCGATGCCGGGCTGGTCGGGCACTTCGATATACCCATCCTCGACTTTGAACGGGTTGATCGCGACGTCCTCACCGAATTCTTCCAGATTGACGAAGTACTCGGTGATCAGGAAGTTCGGGATCGCCGCCGACACCTGAATTGTGGCCGCCATTCCGACTGTCGTGCTGTTAAAGTTGTGAGGCGAGACCGCGACGAAGTAGGGCTCCGCCATGGCCGCGATCTCCTTCAACTCAAGGATTCCGCCGACGTTGCAGACATCGGGATTGATAATGTCCGCCGCCTGCTTCTCGAAGATCTCTCGGAACTCGAACTTCGTGTACAGCTCCTCGCCCGTGACCACGGGCAAGTTGATGTCGCGTTTCACTGCCGCGAGCGCATCGACGTTCTCTGCCAAGACCGGTTCTTCGTACCAGAACGGATGGTATCGTTCGATCTCGCGCGCGATCCGGCGTGCATGCATCGGGGCCAAACGCCGGTGCATCTCGATCAGGATGTCCACGTCCCAGCCGACGGCCTCGCGGACCGCTCTGACGTTTTCGATGGCCGCGTCCTCGACGCCCTTGTCGACGTAGGTGCGCCACGGGCCGGGGATCGGGTCGAACTTCATCGCGGTGAAGCCCATCTCGACGACGTGCTGTGCCTTCTCGGCGAGCGCCTCAGGTCCCTGGCTCCCGCCGCCCCATCCGTTCGCGTACACCCTGATCTTGCTCCGGCAGGCGCCGCCAAGAAGCATGTGCACTGGCATGCCCGCCTTCTTGGCCGTGATGTCCCACATGGCGTGTTCGATGCCGCTCACGGCGCACCAGAGGTCCATGGCGCCGCGGCGTCCGGCGAAGTCGTCATACACAATCTGCATGAAGTGTTTGATGTTTCGGGGATCGCGGCCGATCAGGTAGCGCTTGAGCTGGTCGATGTGCGCGACGACCTGGAGATCGCGGTCGGCCTGCGTATACGCCTCGCCCCAACCGTGAATCCCTTCATCGGTCTCGACCTTCACGAAGCAAAGGTTCTTGCCCCTGCCGGGGTGGGTGAGGAAGTGTTTGACGTCGGTTATCTGCATTTGGGCGCCTCCATGGGGTAATCAGCTGTCCGCTATCAGCATTCAGCTATCAGCAATCAGCACTCAGCACTCAGCACTCAGCCATCAGGGGTCAGCATTTAGCGTATCCGGTCGCTGCGGATGCGTTGGATGAATGCGGTCAGCATTTTCTTGACCTCGATGACCTTGGCTGACAATCTTTCGTGATCCGTGTGAGTGAGGTGATTCAATTCTCTGGCCAAGAGCAACTGGTACTCAAGCTCGCTGGCCGACCCCAACGCGATCTGAGAAAACGCGCGAGCTCATTATCTCCCCCTCGGCCACAACCCTCAGAGATATTCGAAGGGACTGAGACAGCCGATCTCCGAACTTGGCTATTGAGACCGTATTTCTCGTTTCGAGGGAACTCAGACGTGGCTTTGTACAAATCCAAAGCCAGTTCGTGGCTCTTCCGCCAAACATCAAGGCTTCTGAAATCTCTGGGGCTGGCCCGGTTCAATGTCTCATTCGCAAATCTCAACACCGAAAATGCGCCACTATGACCGCGGATGACTGCCAACCGACATCTGAAGCCTGACCGCTACGCTACTGCGCCGTCCAGCCGCCGTCCACCACGAGCTCGCTGCCGGTAACGAACGACGACTCGTCCGACGCGAGATACAGGACGGCGTTGGCGATTTCGATGGGTTGACCGTATCGGCCCATCGGTATTGCCGCAAGCATTTGACCGTACACCACAGGGTCCGCGCGACGGGGCTCGGTCATTTTCGTGAAGATCGGGCCTGGGTGCACCGAGTTGCACCGGATGCCTTCCTTTGCGTACTGAACGGCCGTGGTCTTGGTCAGCAGGCGCACAGCAGCCTTTGAGGATTGGTACTGAGGACTGGACATCGGCGAGCCGACGATTCCCATCTGAGAAGATATGTTGACGATGGAGCCGCCGCCGGCTTTTCGCAGCTCGGGGATGGCGGTCTTGACGCCGAGGAACACACCTTTGGCGTTGATGTCGAGGACGCGGTCCCACTCTTCGACAGAAGTGTTTTCGACCAGGCTGTGGCCGCTGACGCCGGCGTTGTTTACGATCACGTTCAGATTGCCGAACCGAGCCACGGTCGCGGCGATGGCTTCTTGCCAGTTCGACTCGCTGGTGACGTCCAGTCGGACGAACATCGCGTCGCCTCCGCCCTCCTGGATGTCCGCGACGACCTGACGTCCCTCATCTTCCAGCAGATCGCCGATCGCGACCCTAGCGCCTTCGGCCGAGAGCAGGCGGGCATGAGCCTCTCCGAGGCCTCTGGCTCCCCCGCTGATGAACGCCGTTTTGCCCGCCATTCTCATGGTCAATTCCTCCGGTCCCAAAAACCCTCCGAAACGCGTCGCCAGTGTAGCACAGCGATCTGACCGACGCGGTTGCCGGACCGGCGCCAACGCCCGATTGACGGACGCCGAACGCGGTTGCTAGACTCGGCTCAACATCAACTTGGGGAGCGATTCTATTATGACGACGAAGTTTGACCTCGAAGCGCTGTATTCAGAACCCAATCTCGGCGTTCTGGCCACGGTTAACCCCGACGGACAGGCGCACGGCATGCCGATCTGGTACCTCTACGAAAACGGAGTGTTCCTCATCAGCGCGGGCCGAAAGGCGCAGAAGGTCCGCAACATCGAACGACAGGGCAAGGCGACTCTGATCATCGACCGGCGCGACCTGCCGTACCACGCCGCCATGATTCAGGGCCGAGCCGAGATCGGCCCCGGGCTCGACGACGCTGCCCGGCTTCGCCTCGCAACGCGCTACCTCGGCGAAGAGCGAGGCCGCGCGTACAGCGCCAACTCGTCCGGCTCCGACTCCGCAACGATCACTCTGCACCCTGACAAGGTGATCGAGTACACGGGAACGGCAGGAAACTAGCCTTTGGCCGGCGCCAACCCCGGATTTGACGGTTGTCTTGGATTCCAACCTGCGCGACTATTCGTAGGGGAGGGTTTCAAACCCTCCCGCGGGTTCACGCCTAGAAACACCGTCCGACATTTCTGATCAGCATCTCAAGACGACGGAAGCTGCGCTCGCGATACGGCGCTGATACCACGGCGAAGGCATCGGGAGGGTTTGAAACCCTCCCCTACGGCTGTGCTGTCGATGCATTCAGCCAGGCACGCGGTTAATCTTCGTCAGGCGTGATCTTGGCGATGAGTTGCTCTGCCCATTCGCGGAGAATGTCGTCGAGGTCGGCGCCGCAGCGGGGGCATTCGACATCGCCGACCCGATATCTCATGCCGCAGCCGGAGCATGGCATCATGCTGTCGAGACTGTTGATCGCCGCCTGAATCCGCTCTTCATTCGTCATCGGTCACTCTCGTCGGAACTTTTCGAGAACCGCGAACACCTCGTCGCGATGCGGCATGCCGGTTAGCGCGCCGCGGCCCCGAAGTTTGAGTCCGGCCGTCACCGTACCGAGCCGCGCGGCGTCGCCGAGATCCATTCCGGACAACACGCCGTGGAGGAACCCGCCCTTGAAGGCGTCACCGGCGGCGGTCGTGTCGATTGGGCCGTCATGTCGGTACGCGGGCACGTCGATTACGCCGTCCTCGGAGCCGATCACCACGCCCAGTTCGCCTCGGGTCACGGCCACGACCGGGACGCCCTTGTCTCGGAAATATCGGACCGTCTCGTGCGCGTCGTCCGTGCCCAGGAGTACGCTGGAGTCGGCCGGCGCGCCGGGGAGCATGTAGTCGACGTACGGCAGGACTTCTTCCATGGCTTCGCGGGCCTCGTCGTGGCTCCAGAGCTGGTGGCGGTAGTTGGGATCGTACGAAACCGCCACGCCTTTGTCTTTGCCGATCTGCGCAGCCTTCAGCACCGTCGCTCTCGCGCTTGACGAGATCGCCTGAGTGATCCCACTGAGATGCTGAATCTTGGCGGCGCCTATGTACTCGGAATCGAGATCGTCCGGATGCATCGTGCTCGGGGCGCTGCCCTTGCGATAGTAAACGAACTCGCGCTCTCCGCCTGGCAGCAGGGCCACGAAGTGCATCGCATTGAATCCGGGGACGGTCTTTACCGCCGTCGTATCGATGCCCTCGTTCTTCCACGTGTTCAGCAGATAGCCCGCGAAGGCGTCGTCGCCGAGCCTGGTGATGTAGCCGGTGCTGGTTCCCAGACGTTGGGCGGCCACCAGCAGGTTGAAGCTGTCCCCCGCCAGTGAACGCGTGAACGTGTCCGCTTCCTCGATCGGTTGGTCCGAGAACAGCTCGACCATGCACTCGCCGATGCTCAACAGGTCAGGCATCAGGGCCGTCCTTCACTGGCGCGCTCAATCGTTGGTCGGTATCCGTGTGCCGGCAGTCTTCATTTCGAGACTGTACACAGAGGTCCGCGCGGTGAATAGCATCGTCTTGTTGTACGGCCCGCCCCAGGCGCAGTTTGCGGGAAGCTCCGGCAGGCGAATGGTCCCGATATGGGCGCCGTCGGGACCGAATACCCAATGGCCGCCCGGTCCGGTGCAGTACACCCTACCCTCCACGTCCACCTTCATGCCGTCCGGGACACCGTCTGGATTGTCTGACTGGAATTCCGCGAACAGGCGGCCACCCGAGACCGACCCGTCGGCGGCGACGTCGAACGCTCTGATCTCCATGGCCGCCCGGGTGTTGGCGACGTACAGCGTGGTCTCGTCAGGCGAGAACGCAAGACCGTTGGGCAGTTCGAAGTCGTCGATCAGCAACGACACGCTGCCGTCCGGTGACACCGAGTAGACGCCGTTGACGTCGATCTCGCGTTCGGGCGCATCGAGTCTGCCGCCGGGGTCGGTGAAGTAGAGCATGCCGTCGGAGCGGGTTATGACGTCGTTGGGGCGGTTGAGACGTTTGCCGTCGTACCGATCGGCCACGACCGTGATCGAGCCGTCCGCCTCTCTTCGGGTCACTCGACGGGCACCGCCTTCGCACATGATCAGGCGTCCTTCTAGGTCGAACGTGAGGCCGTTGGATTCGTTGCTGTCCTCGCGCTCGTGCACCGGCTGTCCGCCCGGCGCCAGTCGGATGATGAGGCTCTGTCGGATGTCCACGAACAGCCAGTAGCCGTCAGGGTGCCACAACGGCCCCTCGGTGAAGACGAACCTGGTAGCGAGCTGCCGGGGCTCCGACCCCTCGACGATGTCAGATAAGTTGTCGACCATGTTCTCCTCCGGAATTCTAGACGCGGATGTACTTGACCAGCCGTCGGCCTTCGCCGCCGGGCACGGGTTGAACGAAATAGATGCTGCCTTCTGAGTCCACCGCGGCCCCGTGGCAGCTACGGTACTCCGGGCCGCCCCATCGAGCCAGCGTCTCGCCGTCCAACGTCAGGATGCTGAAGAAGCCGCCGTTGTGCTCGGCGACGTACACGATGTCGTCGTCATCGACGTATACAACGGCCGGACCCTCGAGTTCGACCGGCCACTGCTCCAGGAAGTCGCCTTTCTGCGAAAACGCCTGGATGCGGTCGTTCTCACGGTCCGCGACCAGCACACGGTCCCTGGAGTCGATCCAGACGCCGTGCGGCAGCATGAATTGGCCGGGTCCGGAGCCTGGCTGGCCCCAGGACATCAGATGCTCGCCTCCGGGCGTGAATTTGTGCACCTGGCAGTTGGCGTAGCCGTCGGCCACGAATATCTCGCCGGACGGTCCCACTGCGATGCCCGCGGGCATGTTGAACGGACCGCCCGGGTGGGTCACCTCCCGGTAGCCTGCCGAACTGAAAACGGAGTTGTCGGCGCCGGTGTCGGACCGATAGCCTTTCTTGCCAAGAGAAAGCAACGGCTCGCCTTTGGAGGTGAACTTAAGGACCTGTCCGCCGTTTCGGTCGACGATCCATATGTTGTCCTGGCGGTCGGCGTAGATAGCGTGCGGGAAGGCGAAATCCGTCTCACCCCAGTCCGACACGCGTGTGCCGTTCTTGTCGAATACGATCACGCCGCGACTGCCGCGATTGAAACCGTAGACTCGATCCTGCGAGTCTACGGTCACGGCAGCCATGGGCGCATTCAAGCCCTCTGGGACCTTGGCCCAATTCGGCACGACCTCGTAGGTGTGCGACCCTGAACCAACTCGTTGAGCGCTCATTGCCCGGCTCCTGTGATTGTTGCCAGCGTTGGAATTGGTAGGCTTGGACCGCCTAAGGCGGTCCAGAGCACAAGCGAGCCTTCAGCTTCACGCCGCAGCCACCTTATCGGGACTGCATGCGGTCATGACCGCCCTGACCGAATCGATGTTCGGCCTGGCGGCTACGACTCGGACGATTGACGTGTCCAGTCCTTGCGACAGGCGTTTGAAATGCGCCGCCGCGCCGTCCGCCTTGCCGAAGTAGCCTACCGCCAACAGCAAGTCGGCGGGGAACGCGGCCGCGATTTCGTCAGCCGAGGCGCCGCGAGTCCGCATCTCGTCCAGCTCCGCCAGTTGCTCGGTGTAGCCCATGCGCTCGAAATGGCCGCGGTACCCGAGTTGACGTTCGCGCTCCGTCGGCACAGTCTGGCCCAGCGCGTAGTTCATCGTCGCTTTAGCCAGAGCGATCCGTGCCGCGTCGACGTCGTCGTCCACGCAGATGCGAATGTATTCGGTCACATTGATCTCGGAAGGCTGACGACCGGCTTTTGCCGCTCCGTCGGCGACGCGCTCCCGGCTCCAGGCGATCTGCTCCGGAGTGCACCAGTTCAGCGACGCTCCGTCGGCGAGCTCGCCGGCGAGTTCCAGCATCCGTGGTCCCAGGGCGCCGAGGTACACCGGTGTCTTGGGAGCGGGTGAAATGCCAAGCGACATTCCGCGAAGGGTAACCGTCTCCCCTTCGTAATTCACCTCTTCCCCGTTAACCAGTCCCCTGACAACTGTCACGTAGTCGCGCATCAAGGCGAGTGTAGACAGCTGGCCGAGGCCCACCACACGCCTGGACTTTGGCCTGTATGACGCGCCGGAACCGATGCCCATGACGAACTTGCCGCCGGTGATCTGGCTGACCGTTCCGCCTTCCATGGCAAACGACAGCGGAGTGCGGTACATGACTGGCGAGACGCCGATCCCGGTACCGAGACCCTCCGAGACCGTCGCTCTCGTCGCCTGCCAACGCTGGACGCACA
The DNA here is from genome assembly GCA_964588665.1 of uncultured Dehalococcoidia bacterium. Taxonomy (GTDB): domain Bacteria; phylum Chloroflexota; class Dehalococcoidia; order Lucifugimonadales; family UBA1123; genus UBA2160. The sequence continues at coordinate 21,235 of CAZPQQ010000010.1, forward strand.
GGTGGAACGAATCGACCCCGTTGCCCTCCGGCGTCCATATGCTTTCATACCCTAGTTTGGCCGACTCGTCGGACAGCTCTGTTTGATCTGCCCACGTCATACCCAACGACGCATCAAGCCCGATCCCTATCTCCATTGCCTCACCTCGGTCTCCATCGTAAATACTTGTTGACGAGCGGAATTATATTTCGAGTGAGAGAGGGTGGCAAGTCCGCCGCCAGCCCCGGCGTGACGTGTTTGGATTATTCGAAGCATTTGTTTCGGTCGAGAACTGAGCTTCGTGGCGCAACGATGTGCACCGCGAAACGGTTCAATGGCTCACGAGCACTGCTTCCAAGGCAACAGGATGCACGAGTTGAGCCGCGGTTGACGCGTTTGATGGTCGTTGTTAGACTCGCGTCACCTTTCACCACGGAGGCCCACCTTTTAGATGCTTTGCCCGAGTTGCCAACGCGAAAACGCCGACGATGCAGCTTTTTGCAACGGATGCGGCGCCCGCTTCCATCTGGCGTGTCCCAAATGCCAGAGAGTCAACGTTCCCGACGCCAGCTTCTGCAACGGTTGCGGGACGCGTTTGATCGAACACCCGTCGACCGACGCCGACAGCGCTCCCGGCGTCGGCGCCTCAACGGAGCCCTCGACGACCGAACAACCCGCGTCATTCGCCGACGGCCGCTACGTCGTCAGTCGGTTCCTGGGCGAGGGCGGCAAGAAGCTGGTCTATCTGGCCCACGACGAGCTGCTGGACCGCGACGTCGCGTTCGCGCTGATAAAGACCGAGGGCCTCAACGATGCGTCCCGCCAGCGCATCTCTCGTGAAGCGCAGGCCATGGGACGCCTCGGATCACATCCGCACATCGTGACTGCCTTCGACCTGGGCGAGCACCCTTCGACAAGCTCAGGGGGGGCTCCTCCGCCCGGGCAGGCGCTGCCGCAGCCCTTCATGGTCACTGAGCTCATGGGCGGCGGCGACGTCGAGGCCATCGTAGAGGACGCGCCTGAGCACCGGCTGCCGATGGAGCAGGCCATCTCGATCGCCGTCGAAACCTGCCGTGGACTAGAGTTCGCGCACTCCAAGGGCATCGTTCACCGCGACCTCAAGCCCGGAAACGTCTGGCTCACAGCCGATGGGATCGCCAAGATCGGCGACTTCGGCTTGGCAGTTGCCACCGACCGCTCCCGTCTCACACAAGAAGGCATGATGGTCGGCACGGTTTCGTACATGCCCCCTGAGCAAGCGATGGGCGGCGAGGTCACACCTCGCGCCGACCTGTACTCGCTCGGAGCTATGCTCTACGAGATGGTCTGCGGCCGCCCGCCGTTCTTGGGCGACGACTCGGTGGCGATCATCGGCCAGCACATCAACACACCGCCTGTGGCGCCGACGTGGCACCGCTCTGACTGCCCACGGCCTCTTGACGCTCTCATCATGCGTCTGCTCGCCAAGGACCCGTCGGAAAGGCCGGACAGCGCATCCGACGTGCTGGCGGCGCTGGAAGCCGTCGACACATCGTCATCAGAGCAGAGTGTCATCGAGCCTGGACAGTCGGTGAACGTCCTAGACTCGCTCGCAGGCGATGTGTTCGTTGGTCGCCAGCGGGAGATGGACCAGCTCAAGGCGGCGCTCGAGGACGCGCTTGGCGGTCGGGGGCGGATGGTCACCCTCGTGGGCGAGCCTGGCATCGGCAAGACTCGCACCGCGCAAGAGCTGGCGACTTACGCCGGACTCAGAGGCGCGCAGGTCCTGTGGGGCCGATGCTACGAGGAGCAGGGTGTCCCGCCCTACTGGCCGTGGGTGCAGGCCATCCGGGGTTACGTGAGAGAGCGGGATCCGGAGCGCCTTAGCTCCGAGATGGGTTCCGGCGCTGCTGCCATCGCCGAGATCGTATCCGACATACGGGAGAAGCTGCCGGGACTGCCAAAGCCTCCTCAGTTCGACGACCCTAAGTCGGCCAGATTCAGGCTTTTTGACTCGATCACGGCGTTCTTGCGAACGGCATCGCAGCATCAACCGCTGGTTTTGGTATTGGGCGACCTGCACTGGTCGGACAGACCTTCGCTCATGCTCATGCAGTTCCTGGTCAGAGAGCTATCGGGCGCCAGGCTGTTGCTGATCGGGACATACAGGGACATGGAGTTGAACCGCCGGCATCCTCTGGCCGAGGCACTGGGCGATCTCACCCGTGAGCGGCTTTTCGAGCGTGTGCTGCTGCGCGGCCTCGACCACGCCGACGTGGGCAGGTTCGTAGAGATGGCGACAGGCATCAGTCCACCCGCGGGATTAGTCGATGCGGTGCATACTCAGACAGAGGGCAACCCACTGTTCGTGACAGAAGTCGTGCGCTTGCTTGTACAGGAAGGAGAACTGGGCTCCGATGGTGCGGCCGAGAGGGACTCTTGGGAGGTGCGAATCCCCGAGGGAGTGAGGGAGGTGATCGGTCGCAGGCTCAACCGGCTATTGGCCCGGTGCAACGAGGTGCTGACCGTGGCTTCGGTCGTGGGCCGTGAGTTCGAGTTGAGACACGTGGACAAGTTGGTTGAAGACCTGACAGAGGACATGCTTCTCGATGTGCTGGAGGAGGGGTTGGGCGCCAGGGTGATCGAAGAGCTACCCTCAGCGGTTGGCCGCTACCAGTTCACCCATGCGCTGATACAGGAAACGCTAACGAGCGAGCTGTCCCTGACGCGACGCGTGCGGCTCCACGCCCGAATCGCCGCGACCTTGGAGGATGTCTACGGCGCCAATGCCGCGCACCACGCGGCGGAGCTCGCTCACCACTTCGCCCAGGCGGAAGCGATGCCGGGGCCGGAGAAAATGATCGAATACGCGATACTCGCCGGCGAACGGGCTTTGGCCACTCACGCATACGAACAGGCTCTGGCCCATTTCGAGCGGGCGCTGGCGGCCAAGGAAGAGGGGCCAATGGATGGGGACACAGCCGACGTTCTCTTTGGTCTGGGCCTCGCCCAAGCGGCTACCATTGAGAGGAGCCAGGCCCAAGAGGCGCGGGACCTCATTGAGCGAGCCTTCGACTACTACGTGGAGGTGGGGGACGCGATCCGGGCTGTGGCGGTGGCGCAGCAGCCGGTGGGGATCACGGCTTGGATCACGGGAAGGGCCGAGGTCGTGTCCCGCGCCCTGGAGTTGGTGACGCCCGACTCGCTGGATGCGGCCCGTCTCCTGTCCCAATACGGCTTCTCGCTCGGTTTTGAAACAGGAGACCACGAGCGGGTTGAGGAGGCGTTCGGCCGGGCGATCTCCATCGCGCAACGCGAGGGAGAGACGGCCCTGGAGGCTCGGACCCTCGCTTACTCAGGCTTTCTCGGTGCTAGTTTGATGGACTATGAGGGGTCTCTTGAGAGGTCTCTGAGTGCCATCGAGCTGACCCGGCGGTCCAGCGACCTTCAGGCCGAGGTGCGTGCCCGGATGGCAGCCGCCGCTTCCCTGATCGCTACGGGAGAACTGGATGAGGCCCGGCTGCACTCGACGGCGTTCATGGAAGTGGCTGAGAGTCTCCGCGATCGCCTGTGGCTTGCCCACGCGGCCTGGGTGCTGGGCACTCTGTCGCGACTCGAAGGCGACTGGCAGGCGGCACAAGGCTTCTTTGACCGGGCAATCACAACGTTGTCCGACCACCATATTGCCCCGCGGGGAAAGCGCTGGCGTACTACGAGGTGGGCGAGTTCGAGGAGGGGGCCTCGAACATCGACACGCTCGGGGAGACGTTCCGTGCTGGCTCCATGCCAGCGGGTGATGGTTCTGTCTTGGCATTGACTGTGGCGCTGGCTTCGCGAATCACCGGCGCGGCCGACCGCCTCGACGTGGCGGAGAAGGCCGCGCTGGCGGCGCTGGCAGCTCCGTCGCCGCGGCACGACGGAACAATTCAGGCCCGGACAGGCCTGGCGCTCCTGGCTGTGCACCGGCAGGATGCTGAAGCCGCCGGGGAGCAGTATTCCGCTCTTGAGTCCCAGCAGGGCACTCTACTGCCGTTGGGCGCAATCTGCTTTGACTGCCGGCTCGGTCTTCTGGCCCACGCTACGGGCGAATTGGACAACGCGGCAGGCCATTTCGAGGGTGCGTTAGCCTTCTGTCGCAAAGCGGGTTACCGCCCCGAGCTCGCCTGGTCCCTCTGCGACTACGCCGACATGCTGCTCGAACAAAGCGGCGACGGCGACCGCGAAGCCGCAACGACCATGCTTGACGAGTCGTTGCAGATATCCAGCGAACTGGGGATGCGACCGCTGATGGAGCGGGTGCTGTCACGGCGCGAAATACTGAAGGCATGACAACGCGCGACCCGACCGAAGGACAAGACGACAGACTGGCGGCCGAACAATACAGGCTGCTCGACGAAGCCGATCTCGACGGCGTTCGGCTCTTCGATCGCAGCGACTACTCGGCGTCCAGCTACAAGGCGGTCGACGGCGAATTGGCGTTGACTCCGGAGTCGTTCGACCACCGGGGATGGAACGATCGGCAGCGAGCGGGAATCGTCGCCGGTCTCAAAAAAAGCTACGCTGCGGGTGACGTCTTCTTCGGCGCGTTCGATGGCGAAACGCTCGTCGGGATCTGCGGCATCGAGAACAAGTGGCGGGGAAGCCGAGGCAGCACCCTCAACCTCGGTCCGCTGTGGGTCACCAAGAGCAGCAGAGGACGAGGCGTCGGCCGGAAGCTCGTCGAATTGTCTATGGAGAAGGCGGCCGCAATGGGAGCGGGCCGCCTGTACGTCTCGGCAGCGCACTCGGTGAACACCGTGCGTTTCTGGCTGGGCGTCGGTTGCACGTTGACCGACGAGATCGACGAGGAGCTGTTCCGCCTCGAGCCAGCCGACATCCACATGGAACTGATGCTGGCGCCAAACGACAAACCCGCTTCGGACCACGAATAATCATCGGCGGGTTCGGATTCTTTGGCCGCAAACCGTGGGGCTGCAAATGGCGCCAATCAGACATCGGATGATCCGCGCGAATCAGCTCACGATCTGGAACGGCGGCATCATGTTGGGGACTTCGACCTCAAGCAGCACAGGGGCGTTGGCTCCAAGCGCCTTGGTGAGCGCGTCGCCGAACCCGTCCGGATTGGTTCGCATGCCCACGGCGCCGAAGGATTCGGCCAGCTTCACGAAGTCCGGGTTCGCCAGGTCGGTCCCGATGAATCGCTCGCCGTAACGGTGTGTCTGGTCCCAGCGAGAGGCGCCGTACATGCCGTTGTTGAACACGACGGTCACCACGTTGATGCCGTATCGAACGGCCGTTGAGAGCTCCTGCGGACTGTACATGAACCCGCCGTCGCCGGAGAGCGCCACCACCTGCTTGTCCGGCGCGCCGACCTTGCTGCCGAGCGCCGTCGGGAAGGCGTACCCCAGCGTGCCGAAGTACCCTGATGTCACGTACGTCCTGGGTCGGCGCACCTCGTAGGCCAGGGTGCTCCAATAGCCCACCGTGGTCGAGCCGCTTACCAGGATCGCATCGTCATCCAGGCGTTCGCGCACGGTGTCGATCATGTCGGTTTGCTGAGGCGCCAGCTCGCGAATCTCGGACCGAAACGCGTTCCGATAGCCCTCGATCTGCTCCAGGCGCGAAGGCTTCGACACGCCGGACGATCTGAGTTGAGCGGTGAGTTGGCTCAACGCAACCTTGGCGTCGGCAACGATGCCCAGCTCGGCATCCATGTTCCTTCCGATTTCGTCGGGGTCGGCGTCGATCTGGATAATCCGCGGAGGGTTATCGACCGCTGCCTGCCGGAAGGCAAGGCGGGTGCCGACAGCCAGCAGGACATCTGTCTCGGCTAGAACGCGAGCGCCCGGCCCGATGCCCACGTAGTTCGTGCCCACGTAGTATGGGTCGGTCTCCGGGATGACTCCCTTCGAGGTCTGGGTCGTCATCACCGGCGCCTGAACGATTCGGGCGAGTTCCAGGAGCTCTGCCTCCACGCCCGCGGACAGTGCCCCGCCACCCGCGATGATCGTGGGGCGCTCAGCCTCCGTCAGCATCTGGACCGCGTGGGCTATGTCACGCGCTCGGACGGCTGCCGGCGGGTATTCCTCCGGCTCGATGATGTCGGCGTCGCCCAAGTTCGCCAGTGTATCGGGAGGAACCTCCAATTCGACCGGCCTCGGCCTGCCGGTGGTCAGTTGACGGAAGGCCTCGTGGACCGCGTCCGGCACTTCCTCGACTCGCGTGACCCTGTGCGCCCATTTAGTGATGGGTTTGAAAACGTCGAGTTGGTCTTCGACCTCGTGGAGCTGGCCTTGCCGCTTGCCCAGCGACTCGGTCGGTATCTGCCCCGATATCAGCAACACTGGAGAGCCGCTGGCGTAAGCGGTGCCGAGGCCTGCCGTTGCGTTCAACGCTCCCGGTCCCGGGACGACCATGGCGACGCCGGGCTTCCCGGTGGCCCTGGAGTATCCGTCCGCCATATAGGTCGTTGCCTGCTCGTGGCGCACGTGGATCATTCTGATGTCGGCTCGCGCCTCGTACAACGCGTCGAACGCCGCCATGATCTGGACGCCCGGCAGCGCGAACACCGTATCGACGCCCTCGGCTCGTAGCTGCCTCACCAGGGCCTGTCCTCCGCTCATCTGTGGCATGTACGTGTCCTCACGATCTGTGGTTTGGCCCTTCGCCCGTGACTGACTCGCCCTAACCGCCCACCGAACTCAGCGGGTTGACGGTGACCCGGCTTAGCGTCGTCGAGCCGGTGTTCCTGAACTGGTGATCGCTGTCGGGGGGCACGAGCACGGCGTCTCCGGCCTTAATTGGGAATTCTTTGCCGTCGCACCAGAGCACGCCCTCTCCCTCGACGATGAAGGCCTGGTGCTCCCATGGGTGCGTGTGATGGGGGCTGGACGCCCCCGGCGCGTGCTGGACGTAGAGCATCACGTAATTTGGGACGCCGTCTGACGGCCCCAGGACGGGATTTTTCGAGCCTTCCGCTTTGCGGATGACAGGGTCCATATCGTCTCCTGTGTTGGCTTCCGGTATTACTGGGCCGCCAACGGAATCGTGGCGATAACGCACGGTTCGTCGCCGAAAACGGCCGTTGTGTGGCCTTGACCGGTCACGTCTTCGACGAGCCGAGCGTCACCGGCGCCGAATACATGCAGCGAACCGTCGCCCAGGCCGATCTGAAGCTGGCCAGAAACGATCATCACGTACTGGCGACGAGGCGCGGGATGCCAGTCCTGGAAGTGGCCGGCGGGATCGGTGCGGAACACGATATGCGTCGTCGCCTGGGGCGCGGTCCACGTTGGCGTCGCGTCCAGAGCGATCTCCTCGATGTGCGATTGGCCATCGTCTCCGGCGTACAGTCGGTATGTTCCCAATGTGTGTCTCCAGGCGGGTTAGTCGATTGGCGGAGCGATGTGTGAAAGTGAGGAATGTGATTCCCTGCGAGGCCCTAGATGCTTCACTCCGTTCAGCATGACAGTGTGGTTCTGCATGGCGATGGTATGTTGCGTACGCTCTCGTGCGTCGCTACTGGATGTCGAAGTCGCGGGCGACGCCCATTGGAGGGTCACCCTCCCACACGCCCTTCATGTTGCGGTAGGCGAATCCAGCACGGCGAGGCCAGGTGTCCCAGGTTGTTCCGGCGGTGTGCGGAGTGACCACGACGTTCTCCATCGCCAAGAGCGGATTGTCCCGATCGACGGGCTCTTTCTCGAAGACATCAAGTCCGGCGCCCGCGATTCGGCCTTCGCGCAGAGCGTCGATCAGGGCTGCTTCGTCCACCACTGGGCCTCGGCTTGTGTTGACCAGCACCGCGTTCGGTTTCATCGTCGCGATTCGGTCCCGGCTCACAATATGTCGCGTCTGCGGTGTGAGGGGCGCATGGCAGGTGACAATGTCAGATGTCGAGAACAACTCGTCGAGTTCGACGCGGGTCAGTCCGAGCTCTTGTTCCGTCTCCTCGGGCAACGGGAACAGATCGTAGTACTGCGTTATCGAGTCGAAGCCCTGGACGCGTCGGGCCACCTGCCTCCCAATGTTCCCTATGCCGAGGACGCCGACCAGCTTGCCGGCCATCTCGAACGTATTGGCGCCGGTGATCGGTTCGTTCCATCGGCCATCGCGGGTCGCCGCGTCGCTGGCGATCAGTTTTCGGTAGACCGCCAGCATCAGGAGTACGGCGTGGTCGGCGACGGCCCATGAATTTGCGCCGCCGTTGTTGCAACAGGCGACACCGAGTTCGGCCATCAGCCCGTGGTTCATCCGGTCGTACCCAGCCGCCAACGTCTGTACGACACGAGCCTTGGGCGCCGACCGAAGCACGTCGTCCGCCAATTCGGCGCCGTACACCATGATGAAGTCGGCGTCGGCGACGGCCCGCTTCTGGTCGTCGATCGACGTGTCTCGGCGGACGACCTGAGTCTCGAACCCATCCGGGTTGTGACTCAGGATCACGTCCACTGTCTTCTGGGGCAGTCCGGTCAGGAAGACGATTTTCGCGTTCGGCATTGCGTCTTGGTTGTCCTCGTCTTAGGTTCTGGCGCCGAGGGTGGCTTTGAGCTTTTCGACCGTGAAGTCCGGCGATTTGCAGAGACCGATGATCTCCTGCTCTCGATCTTCGACGGCCTTGACCGCCGCAGGCAGGTCCGCCGCGAGCTCGGGCGGTATGCTGATCACGCCATGCTTGTCGCCGAGGATGATGTCGCCCGACGACACTTCCAGGCCGCCGACGTTCACAGGCTGTCCGGCATCGGTGAGGTGGATATACGCATGCGACACCAAGATCGCGGCTGCGAACGCGTTGAAGCCCATCTCTTCCATCTCGTCGAGGTCGCGCACTCCGCCGTTGGTCACGGTGCCGACGCATCCCAATTTGCTGTGGATGTTGGACTGCACTTCGCCCCAGAACGACCCGATCGGGTTCGGGTAATCCAGGTCTTCCAGCACTATCACGCGAGGCCCGGGAACCTTCAGGATCTCGTCGATCCAATCGGTCCGTTTCACGCTCATCCTGTCGCTCGGTTGGGCGTTGGCCCGGATATGTCCGGTAACGGCGAACCCGATCATGCCGCCCATGTCGGGGAAGATCGAGTTGATCTCCGGCCCCATGAATCCTTGGTTTCGTGGTTTGAAGTTGAAGGTTTCGATAGCGTTGGCTATCGCGGGCGTCGGGATGTCGCGTAGCGCGTCTAGCTGTTCCTGTGTCACTTTGGTCAACTCTGTGCCTCCTGTTTTCGACGGTGGTGGAGCGACGAGAGACTCATCGCCCCGACCGTCGTGTTTCTTGTGTGATCTCGTGTTGTCGAGCGTCGGTCAGAGCAATGTTATCCGCGCGTTCTTGCGCAGTCAATCCCTACCGACAGTCACGGACGCACGCTTGATGGCGACGGCTTCCGGTAGACGAATTCACTTGCCATCCATGTGGATTCCCTATATCTTGTGACTTGGATTCAGGCCGACGCGAAGCCGTGCTTCGCGCCAGGTATCCGAAGCCCGAATCCCACTACCCGCCATCGCTCCCGAGCAGACGAACTCGCGGCGCGAATCGAGGCGGCGTCACGCAAATCGCATCAGGTCCGGTCAATGCCGGGCCACTCGAATACCAGAGAGGAGACACCAACATGCCTTCAGGAGATATCGGTCTCGTTGGACTTGGGATCATGGGCAAGCCGATGGCCCGGAACATGATGAAAGCAGGGTATTCGGTCACCGTCTACGACATCGTCGGAGCGGCGGTCGAGGAGGTCGTCACGGACGGCGCATCGTCGGCGTCGTCGGCCCGCGAGGTCGCTGAGAAGGCGCCGGTGGTCATCACGATGGTCCCCGACTCGGCGGACTCCGAAGCCGCGATCCTCGGACCCAACGGCGTGCTCGAAGGCGCATCAGCCGGTCACGTCGTCATCGACATGAGCTCCATCGCCCCCGGCTCGTCGCAGAAGATCGCCGCCGCGTGCGAAGCGATGGGCGTGGCATTCTTGGACGCCCCGGTCAGCGGCGGAGAGCCCGGCGCCGTCGCGGGCACGCTGGCGATCATGGTCGGCGGCAAAAAAGACGTCTTCGACGCTCAGTACCCTCTCATGGAATCGATGGGCGGAAGCATCGTGTTGTGCGGTGACTACGGCGCCGGCAACACCACGAAGCTGGCAAACCAGATCATCGTTGCCGCCAACATAGAGGCCGTGGGCGAGGCGCTCACGCTCGCCAAGAAAGCGGGCCTCGACCCCAATGTCGTCCTCGAAGCGATCCAGGGCGGGCTGGCCGGATCGACTGTGCTGAACGCCAAGGGCCCCATGATGATCGAAGGCAACTTCACGCCCGGGTTCCGCATTCGACTGCACCACAAAGACCTGAACAACGCGCTCATCACTGCCAAGGAACTCGGCGTTGGTCTGCCCGTTACGGGTCTGGTCCAGCAGATGATCGTGTCGCTGATGAACGCCGGCAAGGCCGACGAGGACCACTCGGCCATCGCCAACTTCATCGAAGACATGTCTGGGACGACCATCAGCGGCAAGTAACGGCATCGCAACCGAGCCGCTGCACGGCGAATTGCCGCGTACCGACAATCCGTAGGGGACGGTTTCAAACCCTCCCGCGGGTTATGCATACGATCACGTTACGATACGCGCGAACAGCGATCATTGTGTCAGGACGCCGTGGGACCTGTGGCCAGGCCAGGCGGGAGGGTTTGAAACCCTCCCCTACGGAACACGCACCGTCTATAGATCAGCGATGATTTCGACTTCACGACCAGCCGCCACATCTGCGCAAGGCCACCCACGATAGGCGCAGCGGTTCAAAGGGTTCGTCGAAACCGTAAACACGGACGCCGGACCGACCATCACGGCTGCCCACGGACGTCATGCAACCGAAGTGATGGAAGCGATGGACCGCTCGTCGGAAACCGAGCGAGAGATGCTTTTGTCGGGAGGGGGCGGACTGTGACTCAAAGCGAGTCCAAGCCGCGAGAGTTTCAACTGCACTGGGGCCGAGGAACGATCGCAGAGGAAGCGACCTACGAAGGGCTGCACCACCGACCCACGATCCAACTCCTAGAATTTGAGGACGGCTCGGTCAGCATCCGGTTCTGCCACTACAGCCACTCCGGCAGGTTTCAGCGTAGCCCGCTGATCGTGGACGAAGAAAACATTGACGGGCTGAAAGATGCGCTGGAGGGCGCCCCAAGGATCAAGGCGCTGCTGGAGCGACTGGTTGGCCTAGAGTAGTAGTTGCAACGCGCGTCACGGTCAGCTTGGTCAAGAAGCCATGATTTGGCATGCGTCAAAACGCGTCAAAAACTTGCGCCTTCCGCTGGTATTTGGTCTTAGTTTTCGGCCTCCTATGGTATAATATCGTGACTGGACGTGCTTAGTTCGCGCACGGTGCGAAGCCGCCCGTCAGGCAACAAGAACCCACCGCCCCGATCGCTTCAATGCTAGGAGTTTCCCCGCCATTAAACCACCGGCTTCAGGCTGTGCTCCCCCGGATGCTCCACTCCATGGCGCCGTAATCGCCCGTCTGTTGGAGCGCGAAGCATCGCTCTCACCGCTGGCGACTAAGTCGTCGCAGACCAAAGGGCGGCGCGAGCCGGAGCAGCCGTCGCCGGTTCGCACCGAGTTCCAACGCGACCGCGACCGGATTCTCCACACCAATGCCTTCCGACGGCTCAAGCACAAGACCCAGGTTTTCATTGCGCCGGCGGGCGACCACTACGCCACCCGTCTCACCCACACCCTCGAGGTCTCTCAGATTGCACGCACGATCGCTCGGGCGCTGAATCTGAACGAAGATCTCACCGAAGCCATTTCGCTGGGCCACGACATGGGGCACACCCCGTTCGGCCATATCGGCGAGAACGAGCTCGGTAAGCTCCATTCGGCCGGATATAGGCACAACGAGCAGAGCCTTCGCCTTGTCGAACAGATCGAGAACGAAGGGAAAGGTTTGAACCTTACGTGGGAGGTTCGGCAGGGCATCCTCATGCACTCCAAACCCCAGGGCGATTTCCTGGACAGGAGTCTGGTCGAAGGGCTCACACTCGAAGGTCAGATCGTTCGAATATCGGATGCCGTCGCCTATCTGAATCACGATCTTGGCGACGCGTTCCGGGCTGGCGTGTTGGCCGAGGACGGCGTTCCGACCGAGGTTACCGACGTGCTCGGCGCCAGCCACTCGAGACGGGTCGACGCCATGGTTAAGGACATCATCGAGAGTTCTTGGGCCGCGACCGGAATCAGCGACAACGGCGGCCAACAGCCGACGATCACGATGAGCGACCGATGCAGGCTCGCGCTGAACGCCTTGCGGGGCTTCATGTTCGATCGCGTGTACAATCCGCAGGACCAGAGCCCGTACGGCCAGACAGCGCGACAGGTCATGCGGTTGCTCTACACACACTTCGACGCAAATCGCTCGGAGATCCCGCCCGAGTACAGCGCTCGAAGCAAGTCCGAGGACGCCGCCGCGGCCGATTTCATCTCGGGCATGACCGACCACTACGCCCTGCGGGTCGCGGAAGGTCTTCAGCCAGGTATAGCGTCGCCGTTCGACAAGCAATGGACGGCTATTTAATCGGTTTGCCGTAATCCGCGGCGCGACGTAGACTGAAGTCAGAGGTCTGAATTGAGCGTTATCGACGACATAAAAGCCCGGCTCGACATCGTCGAAGTCGTGTCGTCCTACACAACCCTTCAGAAATCCGGACGGGGCTTCAAGGCCGTCTGCCCTTTCCACACCGAGAAGACCCCCTCTTTCGTCGTGACGCCGGAGCGCCAAAGCTGGCGATGCTTCGGCGCGTGCGCGACGGGCGGCGACGTCTTCTCGTTCGTCATGCAGGCGGAGAAGCTCGAATTTCGTGACGCGCTGCAGCAACTTGCCCAGAAGACGGGCGTTGAGTTGCGGCAGCGCAATGTCGAACAAGAGGACGCGTTGCACCGCGTCAACCGCACAACCGCCAACTTCTACCAGCAGGTCCTCGCGTCCGATGCAGGCCAAACCGGCCGTGACTATCTTGAGCGGCGCGGCGTTTCGCGGCAAGCGATCGAAAAGTTCATGCTTGGGCTCAGTCCGAACTCCAGGACCGAACTCAAGAGCTACCTCCAGACACACGACGTAGACATCGAAGACGCCGTCGCCGCGGGCGTCATAGGCCGAAGCGAAGACGATGGCAGCACTTGGGACTTCTTCCGAAATCGGTTGATGTTCCCGATCTTCGACAGACGGGGAAACGTCGCCGGTTTCGGCGCGAGGGCGTTGGACGACTCGATGCCCAAATACATCAACACGGCCAGAACGCCGGTGTTCGACAAGCGTGCAACCCTCTACGCGCTGAACTTTGCCGTCGACACGATCCGGCAAGACCGAACGGCCGTAATCGTCGAGGGGTACATGGACGCCATCGCGGCCCATGAGCACGGCTACACCAACGTCATCGCCTCCATGGGCACGGCCTTGACCGAGCAACAGGTCTCGATGCTGCGGTCGTCCGCCGACAGTTTCGTACTCGCCTTGGACCCAGACGTCGCCGGCCAGGAGGCGACGCTGCGCAGCCTCGAGTCCTCGTGGCACGTAATACAGAGCGGCGCCGCCCAACAGCGACAGAGATCGCACAGCGCCCTCGCTCAGGTGCGAAGCGTGGACCTCAAGGTTGCAGCTCTACCCGCCGGAAAGGATCCCGACGCCTTGATCCGCGAGGACCCCGCCAAATGGGAGCGCACAGTCGAGGAAGCGTCGCCGCTGCTCGACTTCATCATCCCAGCCGCGGCAGGCAGATTCGATCTGACGGCCGAGGGCGCCCGCGCGCAGGTCGTAGACCTGGTGTGGCCTCTGATCCTCTCGCTCGACGAACTCGACCAAGATCACTACATCCAGGTTCTCGCTGACGCGATCGGCGTTACCCACGCCGCGCTGACGGCAAGCGCTGGCAGGCGCAGGGTCGCCACGCGAGACAGGCGCCGGACACCGAGCGAACCCGTATCCGAGATCAGCGAGTCGGCTCTCGACCCTCAACGAAGCGACGTGCTGGAGGACACCGCGCTCGCTTTGATGATCAGCAGACTGGACCTGAGATTGAAGGCTGCTAAGTTCAAATCAGTGTATTTGCGAAAGACGGAGAACCGAGAAGTGTTTACGAATTGGATGGAGTGCGCTAAGATGGAAGACCTCTGGGACTCTTTAGACGAGACACTTCATCCACATCTCACTCACCTCACCAATTTCAAACTCCCGTCAGCCGATCCCCGGCTTGACGAAAGCGGACTCGACGAGATGTTAAGACGTCTGGAACGCCGGCATGTGCTTGAGCAACAGGAGTTGCTCGCCGCCACCGAAAACCCAGATCAGCCGCCATCCAAAGATATTGAAGACCAATTCATCGTCCTGAACACCCGGATACGTGAGTTGGAATCCATGCCCACGGGCCACAAGTAGTACAACCGGATAGTGCGCAACCATCTCTAGCGCACTCGATTTGCAGGGGCGGTGTCGGACGCCGATTAGCAAACGGGGTTGAGTGTATGACTAGAAGCGATGCAGACGGCAATGGCGATATGATTCGGGGCCTCATGACGGAAACGTCATCCACGGCAGACCTTATTCAAACCACCCGGTCCAGGGAAGACGGATACAGAAACGTCGATGCGGAGGACGGCAACATTGCGGCGCTGAACTCAGCGTACAGGCCTGGCAAAGGAGCGCCGACTAAGACTCGCACCAAAACCGCCAAGGCCGGAACCGCGATCGAGCAGGACATCAGCAGCGCTGAGATCATCGACGACCCGGTGCGCATGTATCTGCGAGAGATCGGCCGCGTCAACCTGCTCAAAGCAGCCGAAGAACGCATCTTGGCGCGCCAATTCGAAGAAGGCCGCTACATCACGAAGGTCAGCGCGGAGAACTGCTCCCCAGAAGGCAGGGCTCCCAGATCCTGGGTTGTCATAACGCAATTCCTGATCGGCGTCTCAGAGTTGGAGATGCTCGCCTACGCGGTGGCCAGATACAAAGGCGTGCCGTTCGACGGAAGCCTGTCCCAGCTCATGATGTCGCTGGAAATGCGCCATGTTCTCGACGGTGAACTCCCCGAGGAGATGCTCAACTTCCTAGCCGAGATGGTCAACACGGAGCCGGACCAGGTGAAAGCGGACGTTCAGAAGCTTTCGCTGGACAGCCGCCTCCTCCCCCATCAGGTCCTAGACGCTCTCGGATGCGAACCGCTTCTCTCCGAGCTTCCCGCCGTCATCGAGCAGGACCACTACGCCAACTGCATGGAATCCTACGAACTAGTCTTCCTTGGGCATGTGCAGGGAGTGAATGACCTGGCAGACCAAGCGCAGCAACATTTGGCTGAGGCCAACCTGAGGTTGGTGGTTAGCGTCGCGAAGAAGTACATCGGTCGCGGAATGTCGTTGCTCGACCTGATCCAAGAAGGCAACATCGGCTTGATCCGCGCCGTCGAAAAATTCGACTACCGCAAGGGCTACAAGTTCAGCACCTACGCCACCTGGTGGATACGACAAGCCATCACCCGAGCGATCGCCGACCAGGCCCGCACCATCAGGATTCCGGTCCACATGGTCGAGACGATCAACAAGCTGCTCAGGGTCACTCGACGACTCGTGCAAGAGTACGGCCGCGAGCCCACCAGCGAAGAGATCGGCCTCGGGATGGACATCCCCGCCGAGAAGGTTCGCGAGATCCTCAAGATATCGCAGGAACCCGTTTCGCTCGAGACTCCCATCGGCGAAGAAGCCGACAGCCACCTTGGCGACTTCATCGAAGACGCAACGGCTTTGGCGCCCGCCGAAGCAGCGTCGTACCAGCTCCTGAAAGAACAGGTCGACGATGTGCTCTTCACGTTGAGCGACCGCGAAGCACAGGTGCTCCAGCTACGCTTCGGCCTCGAAGACGGCCGTGCCAGGACACTCGAAGAGGTCGGGCGCGACTTTGGAGTCACCAGAGAGCGCATCCGCCAGATCGAAGCCAAGGCCCTCAGGAAGCTGCGCCATCCGAGCCGATCCAAGAAGCTCCGCGACTTCCTGGAGTAGCCGACAAGCGAAGCAAGGCGCCATACGCGTTGCTACAATCGAACAGACGCCGGGTCGGGCTCCCCTTACGGGAGCCCGACTCTGTTTTGGGCGCCAAAGGTTCGTGACAAGCGATCATGACATCGCCGAGAGACTCCAACCAAAAGGTAAGCGTCAAACCTCGAGCGCGGCCTATAGTCGCCGTCGTCAAGACGCGGCCCGAGACCGTGATCGACGACTACGCTCGGGCGATGGAGCTCGCGGACTTCGAAGACGCTCTCCCGAAAGACGTCTCGACGCTGCTCAAAATCAACATTTCGTGGCAACACTACTACCCCGCGTGCTCCACTGCCCCATGGCAGCTCGACGGCGTCATCCAGGCGCTTGCGGCCAAGAGTTACGCGGATCTCACGCCGACGCATAACGGCACGGTGGTCGTGGACGCCCATGAGGGCGCGGCGGCCAACAAGCATCAGGCCGTCGAGCGAAAGCACCGGCTGACGCCCACCTTCCTCGAAGACGTGCGATGGGTCGACTACAAGCCCAAAGGCCCGCTGCTGGCGCTGGACAAGGTGTATCCCGACGGCATCCGGATTCCTGAGATGCTGATCGGAAAGAACATCGTCCATCTCCCCACGTTCAAGACCCACGTGTTCACGACGATGACCGGGGCTATGAAAAACGCCTTCGGGGGGTTGCTGAACTACCAGCGGCACTGGACTCACTCCGTCATACACGAGACCCTGGTGGATCTGCTCCGGATCCAGCAGGAGATACACCCGGGCATCTTCGCCGTCACCGACGGGACGTTTGCAGGCGACGGCCCCGGCCCGAGGGCGATGCGGTGGCATGTGAAGAACACCATCTTGGCGGGCGCGGATCAGGTTGCGGTTGACGCTGTTGCGGCCAAGATCATGGGGTACGACCCGATGGACATAGGGTTCATCAGAATGGCGCATGAAGCTGGTTTAGGCTGCGGCGACGTCGACGGCATCGACATCGTGGGCGAAGACATTACCGAGCTAAACTGGCGATTCCAACAGGCGGGGAACACATTCGCCAGTCGTGGCCAGAAGCTGATCTACTGGGGACCTCTCAAGCCGCTCGAAAACCTGCTGCTGCGGTCGCCCATCACGCCATGGGCCTATCTGGCGTCGAACCTGTACCACAACCAGTACTGGCTGAGGTTCATCGGCAGTCGCAGGGTCAAGAAGGCGCTGGAAACAGATTGGGGCAGGTTGTTCCAGTCGTACTAAGCGGGCGTCAGCCGGGTTAGGACGCTACCGCCGTTCGACCAATACAACTGCCGTCTCGCCGATGCGGTTGTCGCGGATGTACTCGAGTTGAACCGTGTCGCCGACCGTGTAGCTCCACAAAAGTGTCAAGAAGCGAGTCATGTTCGGGGTGGGAATCCCGTCCAGCTTCGTGATGATGTCGCCCACGAGAAGCCCGGCTTCGTCGGCGGGTCCGCCTCGCCCCATCTGCGTAACCACTACCCCTTCGTTGACGATGAACCCGAACCGGCTGGCAACGGCCGGGGTGACGTCGGCGCCGTTGAGTCCGATCAACGGGCGTATGACCTTTCCGTGCTCGACAAGGCTGTCGATGATCGGAAGAGCGCTTTTGGAGCTGATAGCGAACCCGATGCCCTGAGCCTCTCTGAGCATCGCTGTGTTGATGCCGATCACGTCGCCTTCGAGATTCAACAGCGGCCCGCCGCTGTTGCCGTCGTTGATCGCCGCGTCGGTCTGAATCATGTCGTAGAGGTCGCCGCGCTCGGTCTTGACGGTCCTGCCTCGGGCGCTGATGATCCCAAGAGTCACCGTCGGGCCGCCGCGCAGCGCCAGCGCGTTGCCCACAGCCACGACCCAGTCGCCGACCCTGAGTTGCTCGGAGTCGCCGAACGACACCACAGGCAATTCGCCCACGGGATCGATCTTGATTACGGCAAGGTCGGTGACGATATCGCCGCCGACTATCCGGGCAAGATACGATTCGCCGCTGGGCAGGTTCACGCGGATGCCCCGTGCGTCCTGCACGACGTGGTAGTTCGTCACGATGTGGCCGTCGGAGCGGACCACCATCCCCGACCCGGCGCCCTGGTCCGTGATTTCGAAGAAGAGGCCCCGCGACACTGATTCCACCGAGATCGAAGCGACGGCAGGGTTGATCTCGCTGACGAGGTCCGAGATGGGCGGCAGCGACGCGATGTTCTGCGGCGATTGGATTGCGGAAGTCGGAGAGGCCAGTCCACCGTTGACCTCGACTGGGGGCGGCGGTACGGATACGACGGGGGTCGCGGTGGGCGTCGGCACCGGAGGAGGCGGCGCGTCTATCGGAACGAGGGTGGGAGCAGTGTCACCCCCGCCGCAACCGGCGACCAGAAACAGCGAGGTTAAGCCGGCGATTGCCAGGCCAAACCTCTTATGCCGACCCCGGCGCCGCCACAACCCTAAGCCTGACACGCGATAGACCCGCCCATAGTAGCTTGATGCCCTGCGAATCGCGGCCGGATTGCGCCGCGTACTGAGTGTACCGGGAAGTTGCGAGGGCTCCGAATAGTAAAATGATAGACGACACGTATACCCAGGTCAACAGAGCCATGACCGCGCCCACCGATCCGTAGACCACGTTGTAGACCGGGAACGTGCTTATGTACCAGAGGAACCCCCACTTGGCGCCGTCAAATGCGATCGAGGCGATCAGAGCGCCCTCCCAGACGTCCTTAAGCCTGACGTTGGCGTTCGGCAGAAAACGATACAGGATCAAAAACGTCAGGAACGAGAGTATCGGAGAAGCGACCTGCGACACCAGCTTGAAAATGAGATCGAAGTCGGTCTCTGGGGCGATATAGACAACGATCTCCCGCATTGAACCGATTATCGGGGTAACGAAGATCAGGATGATCATCAGCATCCCGGCCCCCAGCACCAACCCGAAGTCCATCAAGCGCTCTTTCAGGAAAGGTCTGGGTTTATTGATTCCCCACGCGGCGTTGATGCCTTTGCGCATCGCGCCGAAGGCCGCCGACGATGCCCACAGCAGGCCCAGGATTGACGCTACACCGGTAATTGCTCTGGCGCTCGCGACACCGTGCACGGTTTCGCCGATAAATGCGGCCGACACCGGTATGACCTCGCCGACCTGTCGAGCGAACTCGGTTTGCTCGACCTCCGGGCCCAGCAGGAAACCCCAGATTGAGATGATGGCCAGAACCAAGGGGAACAGGGAAAACAGCGTGTAGAACGCCATGGCCGCCGCCATGTAAGGGCAGTTCTTGCCGAGGAAATCATTGACTGCGTCCGCGCAGAACAGCACGAGCCTAACGAAGTACACCCAGACGCTCCTGACCGACCATTTAGCCGCGTTCTTCCAAGATCACGCATGATGCTACTGATCTGGCAGGCACAGTGTCAAGCAAGCGCAGGTTCAGATATCCTCCCATGCTTCAACGACGGCGACCATGTTCCTCTTAGGCAGGCGTGTGGCGTTCACGTGGCGAAGAAATCTCGGACGATCCCGACCGTCGCGTCCAGGTCTTCTTGGTGCAGCATGTGGCCTACGTTTGGCACCTCAGCCACGGAGCCGTTCCCGTCGGGAATGATCTCAGCCATCTTTTCGGCCTGAGCCAGATCCAATACGGTGCTGACTCCGCCTCTCAAGACCAGCGTCTTGCACGAAATCTTCTCGACGCAGTCCCAGAGCATCGGTCCCTCTTTGAGCGCCGTGCGTCCGTTCAGCCAGCGAATCTCCGGATCGGTCTTCGGCACCAGTATTCCGTCCCAGTTGGTCCGGTACGTGTGCTTCACTTTGCTCCAAAGTTCGTCGTCGGAGGCGGTTTCGTCTTCCTGCCGGTGCCAGTCGAAAGCCATCTGTGGCGAGAAGAATCCTCTCGGCCTCTCTCGCTGGCCCCCCTGCAACCTTTGTGCGGCAGTGTCTTTGCCGGCGGGCGACGGGTCGGGCATCGGTCCGTAGTCGCCGAGAACCAGGTGGTCCACCAGGTTGCCGAAGTACGCCCCCACGGCGATCCCGATACGCGATCCTTGCGAGTGGCCGTAGTAGTCCAGCGGAAACAGGCCGGTCGCCAGAGCGAACTGCCCCACGTCGGCCGCGTACGACTGAGTCGAGTATCCTTCTCTGCTCCAGTCGCTGTCGCCGCATCCTCGTTCGTCCATCGCGACGACGTGCCACTCGTCAGACATCCGAGGAGCGAATTCGTCGAACTGGTGCGCGTTGCCGCCGATGCCGTGCATCAGCAGAAGCGGTTTTTTGGTGCGGTCCCCTCCCCAATCGAGGTAATGGATGTCCAAGCCGTTGATGTGTACCCATTTGTCTTCAGGATAGACGCCTGCCATTGTTGAAACCTGCCTTCCTGTTGTCGAGCTCGTCGCGTTGAGTCGGATCGGTCAGATGGTAGCACAACATGACGGCGCGTACGCCCTCGTCAATCATCGACAGCCGTCGAAGCGAAATTACGGCCCGCCGGGCTGACGGATTGCGGCGAAAAGATACGTGGTCGCGTAGCTGCGAAACGGCGACCAGCGTTGTGAATACTCCAGCGCCTCGTCGGGGGTCATGCGTTGGCCGTCTCCGGCAAGCTTACCCATCGCCCGCTGCAGGGCAAGGTCGCCATGGGGGAAGCCGTCCGGCTTGCCTAGCGCCTGAATCAGCAACCAGTTGGCAGTCCACGCTCCGACGCCTCGCAAAGCGATAAGCGACCCGGTCGCCTCAGACGCGGGGACGTTCTTGAGCGCTTCCAGATCGAGACCGCCCGAGGCGACGGTCTGGGCGATTTCTATGACGTAAGTCGCTTTTCGTTCGCTGAGCTTGATCGCGCGCAGCGACTCAACGCTGGCAGCGGCGATGGCCTCGGGCAGCGGGAACGCCGTGTATGCCGTGCCGTCGACAGTTCCGGTCGCGCCGAACGCGTCAACCAGCCCGTCTCGAAGCACCCGAGCGGCTTGGCTGCTTATCTGCTGACTGAGGATCGACTTGACCAATCCCTCGAACACGGTCGCCGTCCGCGGGATGTGAAGCCCTCGAAAGTCACGGATCATCGGGGAGAGCACGGCATCGGCTTCAGCCATCTGGTAGAAAGGACCGAGGTCGTCATAGACCCCGAGGAGTTCTCGGGCGATTGCGTGCACCCGAGGCGTGTCAGCCCGACCAGTCGTCGTGACAGAGACTTCGAGTTCGGGCGCGTCGATGGCGCCTGTGGATTCGATCCGGACCAGCGCCGGTGCTTCGCCGTAATCGAGGAGTTTGCTGTAAACCCCGGACTCGTACACGTCGGCGGCGTGCCGCTTCAATCCGCGTGTGGCGAAGCTCGCCGTCAGGTCGAAATCGAACGGCGCGACGGGTGTGTGCCTCTCGATGGAGATGCTTTGGGCGTCGTCAATCATGTTTCCACAGCCTGCGCAGCCAGAGGGAGATCGCTATCGCAACAGTCACACCCACGGCGCCGTTGATCAACAGCGCCGTGCTCGCGCCGAAGGCACTGGCCATCGCGCCGGATGCGATCAACCCCACCGGCAGTCCGTACACCGCCAGCGAGCGCAGTCCCATGACCCTTCCCCGGATTTCCGGTGACGTGGCGCCGAGCAGCGTCATTGCCATCGTGACCATTGTAAACGACTGGGCGAAGCCGACGACCGCCGACACGATGAGCGCCGCGCCGAACCACTGTGCGCCCGCCAGGACGGCAATCGATCCGTGCCACGCCACGGCGGCCAGCACGATCGCTCGACCCGGCCTGCCGAATCGAGCCAATGCGGCTATCGTCGCTGACCCCACCGCCGAGCCCGCCGAGTATGCCCCGAGCAGTTGCCCCAGTCCCGTGGAGCCTGTTCCCAGGACGTCTTTGGCGAAGACTGGCATCAGACCGTTGTTCAGCGGAAATCCTGTCAGGTTGACCACGAACGCCATCAGCAGCAGCGCGAGGATCAGCTCTTCTCTTCGCACGTAGCTTGCCGCTTGCCTCAGGTTGCCGAGCACGGATATGCCGACGCTCGTGCTTTCCATCCGCCGGACCCGAAGGCGAGTGGTCAGCGCCGCCGACACCGCGAACGCGGCCACGACACCGACGTATGCAGGTCCGGTGCCGGCCGCGCTGAGCATGTAAGCGCCGATCAGAGGACCGGCGATCTGCGTGAAATCTCGTCCGGACCGAGACAGCGCGACCGCGTTCATCAGGCTGCTCGGAGCGACGATGTCGGGTATCATCGTCTGTCGTGTGATCGTGTCGAAAGCCCTGCCCAAACCCGACACTCCCGCGAACAGCAGTACGTGCCACACCTGGAGCTCGTCGGCGAGCGCCAGCGCCATGATCGCGGTCGCGTTGACGGCAAACCCGGCGCGGACCAGAAAGAGCAGCTTCCGGCGTTCGTACCTGTCGACGAGGATGCCGTACAAGGGGGAGAGCAGCGTTCCCGTGAACCTCAGAGCCGCGTACACGCCGAGCAAGAACGGCGAGTCCGTCTCCTGTAGCACAAACCACGCTAGGACCAAGAACTCCATCTGCTCGCCCAATCCGAGGAAGGCGTCCGACACCCACAGATATCGGTAATTTCGCACCCGGAATGAGACAATGAGCCGCGACTGGACGCCTGCCATCAGGCGATTGTGATCGAGGGGTTGTCCATGGTCAGGAACTGCACCTCGGTCCGGCCTCCGCAGAATCGGTCGATCAACTCTACTGCCTCGCCGCACGCATCCGCGATCTCATCGCGCGTCGCGGGTGGCAGGCCGTCGATGTTGAACTCGACCGCGGTGGCGCCCGCTTCGGTCAGCGTGTGGGTTCCCTGTCGCCAAGTCCACCGTCGCGTTAGAACGACGTTTCCCTCGACGAGCACGATCTCGCCGGGCAGCGGGCTCTCCGTCGCCGTTCCGCCGAGCGGCACGAACCGCTCGTCGCCCGTGGCTGGTCTAAGCTCGAAGTCGCCCGTCGCGACGTCGATGGCGTGGCACCCGGCAGACACGATGTGCCGCAGCGAAACGACATTGCCTATGTCCACCAACCGATTGATCGACGGCAGCTCATCCCCGCGCACGACGCGCCGAGCCATCGCCTCGATCGAAGACCGGAAATCCGATGGACGCGCGCCGAACCACCGGTACGCCTCTCGCCACGCCGCAACACGAAGGTGTTCGGCGATATTCGAGCCGCCCAGCCGTTGCCGCACCGAGCCTTCCGCATCTCGCAGTAAAGCGAGCAGCTCCGGAGGCGACTCGCCGTTCGAGACGTCTTGAGCGACGACCACGCCGCGGGTGTAGCCGGGGAACTGGTCGAAGATTTCGCTCGCAACCGTGTAGTTCATAGGCTCACTCGCAGGGGCCGCTCTCCGACTTGAGTCCGGTAGACGACAGACAGAAGTATCTTGACTCTGTCATTCTGAAATTGAAGACCAAACGTATGCCTCAACATGAAGACTCGTCGCTGATCGGAGGTCAGGCGTCTTATCCCGACTCATTCGGACCTCGACGCGACAATATGTGCTTAGATCAGACTCAAAAGAGCGAACAGGACTCGACCATCATCACAAGATCGCCATCGCGTCGCCCAGGCTGTAGAAGCGGTATCGCTGTTCGACCGCCTCACGGTAGCATCTCATGACCAGATCGCGTCCGGCGAACGCAGAGACGAGCATCAGGAGCGTGGACTTCGGCAGATGGAAGTTGGTCACCAGGCCATCGACGACCCGAAACTTGAACCCAGGCAAGATGAACCGGTCGGCCCATCCGGAACCCGCCGTCAGTGTGTGTTCTTCGTCCGGGTTCAACGACGCCGCGTGCTCTAGCAGGCGCACCGCGGTCGTGCCGACCGAGATCACGCGTCTGCCCTCGGCTTTCGCTCGGTTGATCGCGTCCGCGGCCTCGGCGCCCAGATCCCAGTGCTCCGAGTGCATTTCGTGCGACCGCGGGTCTTCGTCTTCGACAGGTTTGAACGATCCCCAGCCCACGTCCAGCGTCACGAACACGGTCTCGACGCCTTTGCGCCGGATGTTGTCCAACAGACGCTCGGTGATATGGAGGCCGGCGGTCGGCGCCGCGATGCTGCCTTCGTTCCGCGAGTACACGGTCTGGTATCGTTCAGGGTCGTCCAGGGTTTCGTGGATGTACGGCGGCAGAGGCACGACTCCCGAGGAGCTGATCGCTTCCTCATTCGTGAGCTCGACGATGCGTGTCCCTGCTTCTTCTTGCTCTACCACGGCGCCGGACATCGTTGTCACGCCTGACCGGTCGACGATGTCGAAGCGCGCGCCTGTCCGCATCCGACGGCCCGGCTTCACGAGGGCGCGCCAACGTCCGGGTTCGAGTCGATTCAGCAGCAGCAACTCGATCTCCCGGTCGGTGCCGGCGATGTGCCCGTACAAACGAGCCGGGAAGACGCGGCTGTCGTTCAAGACCAGGACGTCTCCGCGATTGAGTAGCCCGGTGAGGTCCGTGAATCGCCCGTGGTTGACGGCGCCGGTCGACTTCGACACCGTCATAAGTCGAGACGAATCCCGAGGCTCGACCGGGGCCTGGGCGATCAGATCTGGGGGCAGGTCGTATTCGAAATCTGAAGTCCGCAGGAGCGCCATGTGTATCTCATGGTCTCGATTGGCTATTATAGGTGTGGGCTACGCTCAGAAATGGGCCGGTCAACTATAGCACACCGATCATGATCGTCAACGCTAACTTTTGGGGCGCGACTCCCGTTATATTCTCTGAAACCCGAGCATCAAGACAGTGTCACCACTCTTAGCGCTCCCCTGAGAGGAAGGCAGCGATGCAGGCCAGCGAGGCCGATCGCCGGGCTGTAGAAGCCCTGGTGAAGAAAGCGCAACAAGGCGACAGCCCCTCGTTCGGGGAGCTGTACGAACGATACTACGACCAGATTTTCCGGTACGTATCGTTCAAGTGCGGCAACGCGTCCGAGGCTGAAGACATCACGGGAGAAGTGTTCCTGAAAATGCTCGAGTCGATCCAATCGTTCAAATGGCAGGGACACCCGTTCACGTCCTGGCTGTACCGGATCGCGCACAACCTCGTCGTCGACCACTTCCGCAAGAAGGGCCGCCGACGGACCGTACCGATCGACAATGCAATGGGCCGGGCCGGTGTGACGGCCTCGGACCTGGAGCACAGGGCCGAGGTGAGCATCACGATCGCCGAGGTTTCGACCGCCATGGAGAATCTGACCGACCTTCAACGCGAGGTTATCGCACTGAGGTTCGCGTCCGGCTTGTCGGTGGCGGAAACCGCCGCGGTGGTCGGCAAGAAAGACAACGCGGTCAAGGCGCTGCAGCACGCCGGACTCAAGAAGTTACGCAACGTCATGGCGCCCGCGCCGCCCGTACCGGCCCGGGTTCCTCATCCGGAGGCCTGAGCCATGAATGAGCCATATAAAACATGGTCACTGACATCCGAACGGGCATCGGCAAGGCCAAGAGGTACATCATGAGTCAAGAATTCAACGAAGCGTTGAATGATTGCCTGGAACGAATATCCGGCGGAGAGGATCTTCTGGCCTGCCTCAACGACTATCCGAGGCGCCGAGATGAGCTCGAGCCGTTGATCAAAGCGGCATTGGCCACGACGGATCTCGCCGCGGCAGTCGTTCCGTCCGAGCAGGCAAAGCAGCGCAACTTCCAGCAATTCACTCATGCCATGCAGACCGCCAGTCGACATCCTGGGCGGTGGGCATGGCTCTCCGCGCGATGGCTGCCTGTTGCGCGCCCTGTAGCCATCTCGCTCGCCGTGTTGGTCGTGTTGGTCACAGGCGCGGGAGTCACGACGGCGGCGTCATCCGACAGTATCCCAGGGGAGCCTCTCTACTGGGTAAAGTCTGCGAAAGAGAGCATCCAGATCAGGCTGCCTCGTTCGGACGACGGCAAAGCGCAGGCGTACGCGGACCTGGCCGCCGCACGGGGCAAAGAGATGCAAAAACTAGTGGCGATCGGAAGATACGCCGACGCTGAGTCTACAATCAAACGAATGAATCAGCATCTGCAACGCTCGGCCGTGCTCGTGGGCGTGAGCTTGAACTCCAACCCAGTTGAAATGCCAACGGTGAGGCGTCCCCGGAGCAATTCACGCTCCGCGCAGCGACTCCAGTCGGCGCTCGAACGCGACAACGAACGCATGAGGGCTGACTTTCAAAACATGCTGAATGGTTTGCCTCCCGTCCAACGACAGAGGGCGCTGTTTATGGTCCGACAATCCGAGCTCGGTTACCGCATGCTGATCGACGCCATGAAGCAGCGTGGGGCGCAGAGCGGTCTTCCATTCATCTACGTGCAGCCGCCGCAAGGCGTCGCCGGCCAGTAACAATCGTACTCGCGAAAGGAACAAAATGGGGACATTCAAGTCTCTGAAGCCCTGGCAAGCCGCAGTCTTGGCGGTGGTCGTGTTGATCGGATTTGGCGGCACGTTCGGAATCTACGCGCTGCTCACCGGCGACGACGCCGTTGACCTGGACGGAGAACAGCAACTCATTCCCGTCCAACGCGGCAATCTCGTCAACGAGGTCTCCGTCAACGGCAGCGTCCTATTCCCCAATCGGGAAACCTTGACCTTCGGTTCCCAGGGCACGGTCGCGGAACTGTTCATCGAAGAGGGGCAACGGGTCGAACAGTTCGATCCGCTAGCTGCCTTCGATTCGGACACGATAGCCGGACTCGAGAGAGCGGTTGCCCAGGCCCGAGTCGACCTCCGGAACGCGCAGGACACCCTCGCCGATCTCAGCGATCCGTCAGCGCTCGATGTCGCCCAACTCGAATCGAAGATAGCCGGTGCTTCCATCGTGTTCGACAAGGCTGTCGACGCTTTGGACGCGCTAAAAGACCCCTCGGACCTCGACGTGTCGCAGGCAAGGGCGAAAGTCGCCGCGTCCAGGGCCGCATTGCTAAATGCCCAAGAGAAACTGGCCACGCTGACAGATCCGCCCACGGGTCAGGCCGTCGCATCCGCCGAGGCCAGGATCGCCAGCAACCAGGAGGCGCTGCAGAAGGCGCGAGACGCCCTGACCAAGCTTTTGGACCAACCCACGTCCCTCGAAGTCGCACAGGCCGAGGCTAAAATCACGGACGCCAGAATCGCCTTCGAGCGGACCGAGGAAGATTTCACTGAAATCAAGGCGGGCGCCACGGATGCGCAGATCGCCGATGCGACGCTCGGCTTGCAGATCGCCCAAACCCAGTTCGCCAACGCCGAAGCTGAGTTGGCGTTCAACACGTCGGACTGGAATTCGAAGCTCGATGCCGCGGACGATCAAGCCCAGAACGCGACCGACGACTATCTTACAGAATTCCGAAAATGGTTGGGCATGGACCTGACGGCGGTAGACCTCGACGCCGACCCCGATGTCGTGCTCGCGTCGGCGGGCGTCGATCTCGATTCGGTGTTCGATCCCGGCCAGCAGGGCGCCGGCCTCAGTTCGGCGAACGACGACTTCTCTTTCCCCGCCGACGACCCGGCCACCCCGTGGAACGAGTCAACCTTGTTTATCTGGCTCAATCTGAGCCCCGCGCCGATCGTCGCCACCTGCGACGATGCGCCTCCCGGCATCGCGTTCTGCATCCAGCACGAACTGAAGACGGCGGGAGTCGCGTATAATCAGTCGCTGACCAATTTGGAGTCGGTCGAAGTTCAAGCTTCAAAAGCCATCGTCGCATCCGAATCGGCGGTCGAAAAGACCCGCGAAACTTTGGTGGCTTTCCAGGACGCGTTGGCCGATCTCGAAGGCCCGCCGGACACGTTGGCGGTGGAAGACAAGGAGCGAGCGCTCGCGGTGGCGACCTCGACGCTGCAGATGGCCCTGGATGATTTGGCCGTGTTGCAGGAAGGCGCCAGCGATATCGACGTCGACAACCAACAGGCGCAGGTCGCACTCGCCCTGCAAAACCTGGAGCAAGCCAAAGACGATCTGGCTGATCTGATAGCGCCGGTGGACGACGTGTTGGTGGACGATCAAAATCAGCAGGTCGAGCTCGCAGCCTCCACCCTCGCAAAGGCCGAGGGCGACCTCGATGAATTGCTTGACGGCGGCATCGGAGCGGAGTTGGATTCCGTGACCTTGGACGTCGAGGTGGCTCGACTGAACCTTGAAGATTTGAAAGCGGACCTGGCGTCCATGCGTATTGGGCCGGACCCGCTCGATTTGACCCTTCGACAAGCCGACGTCGCGTCTGCCGTGGCTAACCTAGAGCAGGTTGAGCAGCGACTGATCGATGCGACCATCATCGCGCCTTGGGACGGTTTCGTATCCGCAATCAACGTCGAGATCGGCCAGGCCGTCAACTCGAATGCACCGATCATGGAGATCGTGGACACGTCGGTGGTCGAGGTCGACGGCATCGTGGACGAAATCGACGTGTTGTTCGTCCAAGTTGGCTCGACTGCGCTCGTTTCCATGGACGCGCTGCCCGGCGAGATCCTGGCCGGCAGCGTCTCATACATTGCATCGGAAGCCCGCACCCAGCAGGGCGTGGTCAGCTACCCGGTGCGCATCCAGGTGACGCCGCCACAGGGCTTGGAATTGCCCGAGGGACTAAGCGCGGTCGCCAGCGTTGTGATCCGGGAAGACCGGGGCGTGCTCATGGTGCCCATCCAGTCGTTGTACGGGTCGTTCGACGAGCCGTCGGTCAAGGTGATGGACAACGGCAGCGTGGTGGACCGCCAGGTGGTGCTGGGCAACAGCGACGACTTCTGGACGGTCGTACTCGACGGCCTCAACGAGGGCGACACCGTGATCATGGAATCCCAGGAGACCCAAAGCGATCGGTTCCAGTCCGGCGGCGGCAACTTCCGCAGACTCCAAGGAGGAGGCGGCACAGCGAGTTTCGCCATACCCAGCGGTGGCGGTGGCCCCCGAGGGGGAAGGTAGAGCCGAGCCATGATCGAACTCGACAACGTCTCGAAGATATACCGCATGGGCGAAGTGGAAGTCGGCGCTCTCCAGAACGTGAGCGTGCGCATCGACGACGGTGAAATCGCCGCGATCATGGGCCCGTCCGGCTCGGGCAAGTCGACCATGATGAACGTGGTCGGATGCCTTGACGTTCCCTCCGAAGGGCGGTACCTGCTAAACGGCGAAGACGTCGGCCTGCTAAGCGACGACCGTCTCGCCGAGATTCGCGGCCGTGAGATAGGTTTCGTGTTCCAGACCTACAACCTGCTGCCCCGACTCAGCGCCCAGGCAAATGTCGAACTGCCGCTGATTTACGGCGGACGGCGCGACCGAGGCAAGAGGGCCATGGACGCGCTCGACAGGGTCGGCCTCGCCGACCGCGCCAGCCATCGACCCACGGAGCTTTCCGGCGGTCAGCAACAGCGAGTCGGAATCGCCAGGGCCCTGGTCAAAGAGCCGCGGATCCTGCTCGCCGACGAGCCGACGGGAAACTTGGACAGCCGGTCCAGCGAAGAGATCATCGCGATACTTCGGAACCTCAATGAAGAAGACGGGATCACAGTAATACTGGTCACACATGAGCCTGAGATCGCCGCCCACGCCAGGCGGGTTGTGTCGATGCTCGACGGACGGATCGTGACGGACCAGGTTCAAGAGCAATGCGCACTGGGAGTCGTCCATGAGCCCGTTTGATGTTCTGAGGACGGCTGTAACGTCCATGGGCGCCAACAAGATGCGGGCCGGGCTGACCTTGCTCGGCATGGTTATCGGCGTCACGGCGGTCATCTCGCTCATGGCAATCGGCAAGGGCGCCCAAGAGTCGATCACTTCGCGCATCGAGTCTCTTGGCACCAACCTGCTGTTCGTGCGACCCGGAGCGTCCAATCAAGGTGGTGTTTTCGGCGGACAGGGGTCAGCCGGGACGCTGACGCTGGACGACGCATATGCAATGCTCGATCCGACGTTCACGCCCTCGGTGGCCGCGGCGGCGCCCGAGCTCAGCACCGGCGGACAGATCGTGGCTGGCCGAGAGAACACCTCGACGCAGATAATCGGCGTCACGCCGGAGTACGAGTTCGTCAGGAACTACGCCATCGCGTCCGGCTCTTTCGTGACAGCCGGGCAAGTCTTGAATCGGTCCGAAGTGGTGGTGCTCGGTTCCCGAGTGGCGGAGACGCTCTTTGGATTCCGCGATCCGGTCGGACAGACCGTGCGCGTCAATTCTCGACGGTTCGAAGTCATCGGCGTGCTGGAAAGCCAAGGCGGCGGCGCGTTTGGCCTCTTCGACGACCAGGCGCTCGTCCCGATCACAACGGCGTACTATCGGCTGTCGGCGCAACGCACGAACCAGGGCGGCGTCAGCGTCGGATCGATCAACGTGCAGGTGCGGGACGGCTATGACATGGATACGGCAGTCGACGAGATCGCGACTCTGCTCCGGTTGCGCCACCGGGCCGCGGAAGAGGACGATTTCACAGTAAGCAGCCAGCAAGAGGCCATCGAAACGCTTGAGGAGACAACGGACGTGTTCATCATGTTCCTGGGCGGGATAGCCGGCATATCATTGCTTGTGGGCGGCATTGGGATCATGAACATCATGCTGGTGTCGGTCACGGAGCGAACTCGCGAGATCGGAATCCGAAAGGCGATGGGCGCCAAACGCCGAGACATCCTATTCCAGTTCGTTTCCGAAGCGTCCTTGCTGAGCCTAGGCGGCGGAATAGCGGGAGTGATTGCCGGTTACGTCTTGGCCCGTGCGCTGGACGGGCGCGACCTCGCCGGACAGTCGTTCGAGACGGCGTTCTCCACGGAGATCGCGGCCCTGGCTCTCGTTGTGTCGGTCGTGATTGGCCTCTTCTTCGGCATCTATCCAGCCATGCGAGCGGCGCGACTGCATCCGATCGACGCCCTCAGATACGAATAACGCCAATCCACAAGCAGCGACGCAGCGGTCGCCACTGACCATTGATAGCGGGGAGAACAATGAACAACAAAATATTCGTCGCACTGATTGTTGGGATGCTCGTCGTCGGCCTCGGAATGGGCGGCGCGTTTGCGGGCGGGGTCGCGTACGAGCGGAATGGTGAAGAGACGCCCGTGGTCGTCGCGGCGCCCGATCTCCCGTCGCCGTCCGGGACTTTGTCCGACGGTCTGGCGATCGACGCCGACCAGGCGGCGGCGTTGAGAGATCAACTACAGTCCGGCAATCTGTCTCAGGAGCAACTTCAAGAGATCCGGCAGCAGTTCCAGGGTCGAGGAGGCGCTGGCGGTCCGGGTGGTGGTGGATTCGGCGGAGGCGGCTTCGGCGGCGCTGGCGGCGCTGGCGGCTTTGCTGGTGGAAACGTCGGCGGCGGAAACCTGACCGGGACCGTTGAGTCAGTTGCCGACAACGTCATCACGCTGAACACGGCCCAAGGCCCGTTGCAAGTTACGCTGGGCCCGGACACTGTCATACGAAACTTGATCAAAGTCAATCCGGCGGACCTGGTCATCGACGCCAGCGTGACCGTCACGGGTGAACGGAGCGAAGACGGCGGATTCGATGCCGTTTCGATCTTCATCACTCCGGAAGACCTCGAGCTGGGTGGACTTGGCGGTTTCGGCGGCTTCCGGGGCGGTCGCGGGCAGGTGCAATCTCCGTAACGAACGACCCCTCTGGCCGGCGCTTGCACTGTGTCATCGGACCTCGTACTGAGATTTCATGAACAATAGTTAACGAATTCCCAATGGATAATCGCTTGCCAAGCGCTCGCTCAAGTAGTACATTTCTTAACTGAGGGAATTTTCTGCGGCCCGTTCGGCCTCATGGATCAACCCCCACATTCATCGGGAGGTCCGCCCTAGCGCACTATATATGGACGTTATATTCAGAATCATAGGTATCGCACTCCGGCACCCATGGCAGTTGTTCGGCGCTTACGCCACTATGGTGGGAGCACTCGTCGCATACGTGATGCTTCCTAGATACTTCGGCCAAGCCATTGACGAGATTATCGAGGTGTTCGAGTCCGGTGAGTATTCCCAGGACGCTATTCTGACGATCGTCATCACGATCTTTGTTCTTAGTACAATTCGAGGAATCCTCTCCTTCTTCCAGACCTACCTCGGCGAGGCACTCTCCCAATTCGTCTCTTACGACATCCGCAACTCGTTCTACGACCACGTCCAGCATATGAGCTTCGGGTTTCACGACCGGCATCATACGGGCAACTTGATGTCTCGTGTGATCACCGACGTCGAAAACATCCGCATGTTCATCAACATGGGTTTGGTGCGGACGCCTTACTTCGTGGCATTGTTCGTGGCAGTTGCCATCATTCTGCTTCGGATGGACTGGCGCCTTGGACTTATCAGCATCAGCTTCATGCCGATCGTCGCTTTCTACTCCGCGGTTACGCGGCTGAAGATGAGGCGAATTTGGCTGATCGTCCAAGAAAAGATGGCCGAGATGAGCACCGTCATGCTGGAGAACTTCTCCGGCGTCAGGGTCATCAAAGCCTTTGCTTCCGAGCCGTACGAAGAGATCAAGTTCGACGCCAAGAACCTCGATGTCACCAGTCGATACATCGAGGCCGAGAAAATCCGGGCTTCCAGCACGTCGTTCATGCTGTTCACGTTCCTGGTCGCGATGGGCTTGATCCTGTTTTTCGGAGGCAGGCGGGTCATCGCCGGCGACATGACGCCAGGTGAGTTGGGCCAGTTCATATTCTATCTGCAGATTTTGCAGATGCCAGTCCGGATGACCGGTTGGCTTGTGAACTCATACGCTCGCGCGACCTCAGCCGGCGAAAGGCTGTTCGAGATACTCGACTATGAGTCACCGGTTGAAGAAGCAACTGACGCCCGGCAGATGCCGCGAACCAGCGGGCGGGTTCATTTCGACAACATCAGTTTCGGCTACAACGGTGACAAAAAGGTGCTCAACGGCATCGAGCTCGAAGCGGCGCCTGGAGAGGTGATCGCGTTGCTTGGCGCTCCGGGCAGCGGCAAGACGAGTTTGGTCAACCTGATACCGCGGTTCTACGATGTCTCGAGCGGCAGCGTCACTTTGGACGGAATCGATATTCGCGACACCACACTGGAGTCTCTGAGACGCAATATCGGCATCGTACAGCAGGATGTCTTCCTGTTTACGACAACCGTGCGGGAGAACATCGCCTACGGGCGGGTCGACGCCACCGAAGAAGAGATCAAGCGCGCCGCGAAAGTGGCTCGACTCGACGGATTCATCGAATCCTTGCCTGACGGCTACGACACACAAGTCGGAGAGCGTGGGTCCACCCTCTCTGGTGGCCAGAGGCAGCGGATGTCCATCGCTCGCGCGGTTCTGATGGACCCGCCTGTGCTGATCCTCGACGACTCCACGTCCAGCGTGGACGCTCAGACCGAGGACGAAATCCGCTTGGCCATGACATCCGTCATGGAGAACCGGACGACATTCGTCATCGCGCACCGACTCAGCACCGTTCACAGGGCCGACGTCATCCTGGTGCTGGAAGAAGGCGAAGTCGTGGAACGTGGAACCCATCAAGAGCTGCTGGCCCTGAATGGGCACTACCGAGAGATTTACGAGCTTCAACTCCGCCCTCAAGAAGAAGTCATGCGCGAGATCGAAGTCCCGGCGTTGGGGGATGACCTCGCGACTTCAAACGACTAGCAAGACCGAAGGCGGGCTGAGCATGAAGCCAGCCTCGCCTCAGATTCAAAAGGAGTTCGCACCGATATGATATGTTCCACGGAGTAAGCCGGGGGCATCCGGACGAAGAAGTTTTTGGCTCTGTCTACAACCAGCGCGTCGTAGCCAGGCTCCTACCGTACATTCTCCCGTACAAGGGCTTGGCGCTGTTGGCGTTCGGCGCGATGTTGGTCTACACCGCCACGCAGGTCGCGATCCCTTGGCTCATCAAGATCGCCATCGACGACTATATCGTCCCTGGCAATCTAGACGGGCTAACCGTGATATTCATCATATTTCTCGGAATCGCCCTCGTCAACTGGATTGCGAACTATGTCCAACAATACACCATGGAAAAGGTTGGTCAGGGCGTCCTCTATAACCTGAGGGGCCAACTGTTCGGCCATGTCCAAAAGCAGTCGATGGCCTTTTTCGACAAGACAGAGGTCGGGCGCCTGATGTCCCGCGTCATGGGCGATGTGTCTCAGCTCCAGGAATTCGCGGCCCTGGTGGTCATGACGGCGG
Source organism: uncultured Dehalococcoidia bacterium (assembly GCA_964588665.1). Taxonomy (GTDB): domain Bacteria; phylum Chloroflexota; class Dehalococcoidia; order Lucifugimonadales; family UBA1123; genus UBA2160. Next base: position 55,295 of record CAZPQQ010000010.1, read on the forward strand.
GCGAACTGCTCGCATTGGTCGGGATCGTCGTTGCGCTGCTGATCATGAACCTGAAGTTGGGCCTCGTCACGATGAGCGTAATCCCGATACTGATTCTCATCATGGCCGTCTGGCAGCCGATTGCGCGCAGAGCGTTCATGAAAGTTCGCGTGGCGATTTCCATTGTGAACTCTTCCTTCAACGAGAACATCACAGGAGTCCGCGTCGTCCAGGCGATGAACCGGCAGGATCTGAACGAACTTCAATTCGACGAAAAGAACACGACCCACCGGGACGCGAACCTTTGGGCCAGCAAGCTTTCGGCGGGTCTGCTCCCGGCAGTCGACGTCTTTACGGCTGTGGCGATCGGCCTGGCGATCTTCTTCGGCTCCCGCATGATCGCTGGCGACGACATGGAAGTCGGTGCCCTCGTAGCCTTCATCCTTTACATTCAGCGGTTCTTCGACCCGATTCGAAACATGACGATGCAGTACACCCAGCTTCAGAGGTCCATGGCCTCGGGCGCTCGTATCTTCGACCTCATGGACTGGGAACCTGACCTCGTGGACGCTCCGGACGCGATTACAGCCCCGACGATCAAGGGCGACATCCAACTCAAGAACCTCAGCTTCAGCTACGTCCCCGGTGAGGACGTCATCAAGAACGTCAACCTACACATCGAGCCGGGTGAAGTGGCGGCGATCGTCGGGCCCACCGGCGCCGGCAAGACGACACTGGTTTCGTTGCTGTCACGGTTCTACGACGTTCCCGAAGGCATGGGCGCGATCCTGGTCGACGGCAACGACATCCGAAAGGTGAAGCGCGCGTCGCTGGCAGGCCAGATGAGTATGGTCCTGCAGGAGCCGTTCCTCTTCTCCGGCTCCGTGGAAGAAAACATCAAGTACAACCACGTCGACGCAACCCGCGAGCAGATGATAGCCGCGGCCGAGGCAGTTGGGGCGCACGAATTCATCATGCGCCTCGAAGACGGATACGACACTTTCCTGGCAGAGCGCGGCATCAACCTGAGCATCGGCCAACGTCAGTTGATCAGCTTCGCCAGGGCGCTCGTCGCCGACCCCAGGATACTGATCCTGGACGAAGCCACGGCCAATATCGACAGCTACACGGAGATGCTCATTCAGCGGGCGCTGCTGCGGCTGCTCAAAGATCGCACGGCGATCGTGATCGCCCACCGGCTGTCAACGATCCGAGGCGCCGACAAGATCATCGTCCTTAACTTCGGCGAAGTGGTGGAAGTGGGCAACCATGAAGAGCTCCTGGAAAAAGACGGACTCTACGCCCATCTCTACACGATGAACTACGCGGCCATCGAGGCGCCTATCCCTGTATCCGACAACGGGCACTGACCGCGAAGAGCATACTGCTCGCCCCGAGATTTCACCGCAATAACCAAGAATCGTCCCGATCGCTTCGGGGTGATTTTTGTTACCGGCCACACGATCCGTCTTTTGCCGCGCAACACGACCTTCGTTCCGCTCAACTCGACGCCGTCTGCGCTCCGGCCAGTTTCTTTTCCGCCGCAAAGCTGAGGCGCCTACAAGCTTAACCTCTCGGCGATCCGGCTCTGATACAATGCGCCCTGCCCTACCCGATCAACCGTGTCTGCGGATGCGCGGCCAGACTCGATGACGGCCGATCCAACCATAACCGGGGCGGGCTGGAATCATGCCAGACACCATTTACACCATCGGACACAGCAACCACACCTGGGAGAGCTTCGGCGCCCTGCTCCAGGCGCACGCCATCGAGCTTTTGATCGACGCGCGGTCCAACCCTGTGTCCAGATTCGCCCCGTTTTCCAACAGCCGGACGTTGCCCGGCCTGCTGGAGCAGATGAACATCGAGTACGTCTATCTGGGCGGCCCATTGGGCGGCAAACCTGCCGACGAATCCTTCTACGACGCCAAAGGCAAACCGGACTATCGCAAAATGCGGTCCGAAGAGGCCTTCCAAGAAGCCGTCGACGAAGCCGCCTCCATGGCCAAACGCTCGAACGTCGTGCTCATGTGCTCGGAAGAGGACCCGAGCCAGTGCCACCGGCTGCTCCTGCTGGGACCCGCCCTCGAAGAAGCCAGGGGCTTTAGCATGCTCCACATCCGCACGACCGGCGAGGCCGTCACCACCGGACGCCTGGGCCGGCTGCGGAAGCATACCCAGCAGATTCAGGGCACGCTGCCAAGTGCGTGATCCACTACGATCCGTGGCTGATCAAATACTAGGGGTTCCGATCAAGCAAGCTCAATACACTCCCCCGTTGAAAGAGACACGTTTGGTCCCACCCGCCCGCCCCGGAAGGAATCTGAGGGACACCCCCAATCCCCCGGACAAGGGGCTTCACCCCCTTGTCAATCCCTCTTCACTCGCGTCAACAAGCAGGCAGCCGTTGATGAGGGCGGTGTTAATGGGGATGCTAACGCCACGATGAGTTCCCGACCAATCGCACCCGATCAACAATCCTCAGAGGGTGTCCAGAGGGACTCTCCCTCTGGCAAGGGTCCTAGGGGATGTGCCCCTAGAATTAGACCCTTCGGGGTGGGCGGGCGGGACAATAAGTGTTCGCTAACTCGCCGGCATAAAACAGGAATCAGGTTGATGTAATGCTTACCACGTGAAACTCTAAGTCTTGACTGGCGAATGCTGGCCCGACCGCGATCTGAACGCGAAAGCGTGCGACATATCATCTGACCGCAGCATTGCCCGAAAACCTTCCAATCGCAGATGCTCCGTGTCATGAATCGAGAGGACAACACCGTTGGAAACCGCTGAGGCAGCGCCACTGACCAAACCAGACATCAGGAACCGCGCCTGGTTCATGATCGCCGGCCTTGCGACCGGCCATGCCGTGTTCCACTGGCTCATCCAGAGCTCGGTGGTCGTGCTACCAGAGATACAGAGCACGTTCCAGCTCAGCAGCATCGGTGTGGGCGTCGTGCTGACCGTGCGGGAGGTCGTGTCGGGGATCGTCGTCTTGCCGGGCGGCATCGTCGTCGACCTGGTTCGGCGCCATTGGGGCGTGTTCTTGGCAGCGTGCATCGGCGGATTCAGCCTCGGCACCCTGCTGATGGGTCTGTCCCCGGTCTTCCTGTTGTTGCTAGCCGGGATGGCGCTGGTCGCGGTCAGCCACTCGTTGTGGCATCTTCCGGCATCGGCTTCGCTGTCGGCGCACTTCCCTGAGAATCGCGGAACGGCCCTGTCGTTCCATGGCGTTGGCGGCAGTGTCGGCGACGTGCTCGGACCCATCGTCACTGGAGCGCTGTTGGCGTTCATGAGCTGGCGGGGAATCCTCAGCATCTACGGCGCCGTGCCCCTGTTCCTCGCATTCCTGGCCCTCTGGTCGTTCAAGAACATCGGCGGGACTGCCGCCACTCCGGACCTCCGCGACCGCATCGCCGTCACCAAGCGATTGCTGAGGAACCGTTCGCTGTGGGCAATCACGCTGGTGAAAGGGCTGCGGGGAATGGCCCTCGTGGCGCTCGTGACTATCCTGCCGTTGTATTTCGCCAACGACCTGGGCCTCAGCTCTCAGTCCAGAGGCATCCACATCGGTCTCTTGATAGCAATAGGGATCGTTGCCAAACCCGTCGCAGGACAGCTCTCAGATCGCTTAGGCCGCAAGCGAGTGTTGGTGCCGGGCCTCATCTGGTCATGCGGAGTCACGTTGTCATTGCTGGTCGCCGACCAGGGGTTTGCGCTAACGGTGGCGATCGTTCTCCTCGGCCTGTTCCTGTATCCGGACCAGCCCATAACCACGGCTGCGACCCTCGAGATGGTCGACCGAAGCGTCGCGTCGACGGCATTGGGCGTGACATCCTCCGCCGGCTTCTTCCTCAGCTCATTCTCTCCGATAATAGCGGGCGCGCTGTACGAGTCGGTTGGATTCGACGCGGTCCTCTACTACGTGGCGACGCTCTTCGCTTTAGCCGCGATCATCTTCGCGATCTTGCCGCTGGCGTCACGGGAGAAGCAGGACGACGGGCGCTGAACGGCGCGCGTGGTCTCGCTAATGCAGCGTAGGTGATGATTGGCACTGGGTGAGCGCTGGGCGTAAGACGTACTGCCCTAGAACAGCGTCGGCTGGTCCGATGACATGCTCGATGGGAGATCGTAGCCAAGGTGCTCGTAGGCGTGGCGGGTGGCGACTCGGCCGCGGGGGGTGCGGTTCAGGAAGCCGAGTTGCAACAGGTACGGCTCGTACACGTCCTCGATGGTGTCCGACTCCTCGCTGATGGACGCGGCCAGCGTGTCGATGCCAACGGGACCGCCGTCGAACTTCTCGATGATCGAACGCAGCACCAGGTGGTCGATGCCTTCTAAACCGAGTTGATCGACCTCGAGCCTCCCGAGGGCCTCGCTGGCGACCTCCGCAGTAATCACGTTGTCGGCCATTACCTGTGCGAAGTCTCGGACCCGTCGGAGCAATCGGTTGGCGACCCTGGGCGTGCCCCGAGCTCGCCGAGCGATCTCGTCAACGCCGTCAGGCTCAGCCTCGATGTCGAGAATTCGCGACGAGCGGGCCACGATGGTCTGCATCGACTCGTAGTCGTAGAAGTCCAGCCGGTGGACGGAGCCGAACCGGTCCCGGAGCGGGGCGCTGACCATGCCGTAGCGAGTAGTGGCGCCGACCAGCGTGAACGGCTTCACCGTGAGGTTCATGCTGCGGGCTTTGAGGCCCTTGTCGATCACCCACGAGACGAAGTAGTCTTCCATCGCGGGATACAAGATTTCTTCGACGACGCGGCTGAGGCGGTGGATCTCGTCGACGAACAGAACGTCGTCTTCGCGAAGCTGCGTCAGGATCGCCACCATGTCGCCGGGACGTTCGATGGCCGGGCCGGAAGTCGCTTTGATGCGCACGCCCATCTCGGTGGCGATGATGTTGGCGAGCGTGGTTTTGCCGAGGCCGGGAGGACCGTACAGCAACAGGTGGTCGAGCGGCTCGGACCTTTGCTGCGCCGCCTTAATGCCAATTTGAAGGTTCTCTTTGAGTTTGGCCTGCCCGACGTAATCCGCCAGCTTCTTGGGCCGGAGGTTGTTGTCGAGATTATGGTCGTCTTCCTGGGGAGTCCCGGAGACGACGCGTTGGACTTGGGTCATGCTCGAGCTGCCTCGTTCGAGAGTTGCCAGCACTATACACAAGAGGCCGAATTCGCGCTAGCAAGGACATGGCCGATTGCCGATTAGAACTATTGTTCATTCTATTGCCCGCAGCCTGGGGTGTCAAGCAACGTCAGGCGTCCCGCATCGAGTATAATCGAGGTTCGAATCAATCATCTTTTGCCAGGAGACAGCCATGTTCAGCAGAAAGATCGGCGATGACGCCGAGTTGCGCATGCTCCAGCCCCATCACGCCGAAGAGCTGTACGCTCTGGTCGACGCCAATAGAGAGCACCTCAGGCGTTGGCTGCCATGGGTCGATTCCGTTGCGTCCGTGGACATGGAGCGAGATTTCATCCAGGCGAGTCTGGGTGGGTTCGCGCGAGACGGGAGCTTCGTCGCCGGGCTCTGGCGACAAGGCCACATAGCCGGGGCCATCGGGTTGGACCCCATCAATTGGTCCAACCGAATCACGAGCATCGGCTACTTCCTGGGCGAGATATCCCAAGGCAAAGGGCTGATCACACGCGCATGTGTGGCGATGGTCGACTACTCGCTGGTGGAGTTGAAACTGAACCGCGTCGAGATTCACGTCGCCACCGAGAACCACCGCAGTCTGGCGGTTCCGAAGAAACTGGGGTTCAAGCAAGAAGGAATCTTGCGACAAGTAGAGTGGCTGTACGACCATTACGTTGACCACGTCGTCTTCGGCATGCTGGCGGAAGAGTGGCACGAGCTCGCAGGGAAAACAGACGGCGGAGGCGCCAAATGACCGATGATCCGGCAATCAACGAATTTCAGCATCTGAATGAAGAGGTTCGCGATATCTGGGACGCCAACGCCGACTTCTGGGATCGGCGAATGGGAGAGGGCAACGACTTTCATCGAGACCTCATCATGCCCAATCAGCTAGCGTTGCTGGATATCCAACCCGGCGATATCGTGCTGGACGTCGGTTGCGGCAACGGCCAGTTCACCCGACAGATGGCAGATCACGGCGCGTGTGTCGTTGGCGTCGATATCGCGCCGCGCATGATCGAGAATGCTGTCGCCCGAAGCAAAGACTACGGCGACCGCGTCCGTTTCGCGGTTGTCGACGCCACCGACGAGAATTCGCTGCAGGAGCTCGGCGAATCATCGTACGACGCGATCTGCTGCACCATGGCGATCATGGACATGGCCAGCATCGAGCCCCTGAGCGCTGCTGTGCACCGGCTGCTGAAGCCCGCCGGCCGCTTCGTCTTCTCCGTCATGCACCCGGCATTCAACTCGCCCAAAGGCCTGGTGAAGACGGTTGACCGAGTCGAGACCGAGGACGGCCAGATAATCGACACCTATTCCGTGAAGGTTTCAAACTACATTGAGCCGATTGCATACAAGGGACTCGCGATGCTGGGTCAACCTGAACCCCAACACTATTTCCACCGACCGATCAGCGGGTTGCTCAACGTCTTCTTCCGCGACGGCTTCACGTTGGATGGGATTGAGGAGCCGGTATTCGGCAGCGACACTGCTCCGAACAGCCCACTGGACTGGGACAATTTCAATCAAATACCGCCGGTTTTGGTGGTCAGGCTGCGCCCTCGTGAGCGACAGTCATGACAACCGGAGCAAATTGACACCCCGGCGGCTAAAACATACACTCGAATCTGCCTCAGGAAAACCGAACAACCCAGGTCAGGAGAGCCTCCGTGCCAAGCACAAACAAGTCAGAATGGGAAGAGAATACGCTCGGACCGGTGAAGAACCGGTTCGGCGAACGGCGTGAGCGCTTCGAAACCGCGTCCGGCCTCGATATCGACACGACTTACTCGCCGGAGGATCGACCCGACGCGGCCAATGGCGACGACCGCGAGTACCCCGGTGAATTCCCGTACACTCGCGGCATCCAGCCCAACATGTACCGCGGCAGGTATTGGACGATGCGCCAGTACGCCGGTCTTGCATCGCCCGAGGAGTCGAACCGTCGGTATCGCTACCTGCTCAGCCAAGGGCAGGAGGGCCTGAGCATCGCCTTCGACCTTCCGACGCAAACCGGGTACGACTCCGATCATCCGCTGGCCCGCGGCGAGGTCGGTCGCACCGGAGTCCCTATCAGCAGCCTGGCCGACTTGGAAGTGCTGTTCGAAGGCATCCCGTTGGACCAGGTCAGCACGTCGATGACCATTAACTCCACCGCCTCCATCCTTCTTGCGATGTACGTGGCCCTGGCGCGGAAGCAGGGAGTGTCGCTCGACAAACTGAACGGCACCGTCCAGAACGACATTCTCAAGGAGTACATCGCCCGAGGTACGTACATCTACCCTCCCCAGCCCTCGATGCGACTGGTCACCGACACGTTCTCGTTCTGCGCGGAGGAGGTCCCGCGGTGGAACACGATCAGCATCAGCGGCTATCACATGGCCGAGGCCGGGGCGACAGCCGTCCAGGAGCTCGCTTTCACCTTCGCCAACGCCATCGCGTACGTGCAGGCGGCGCTCGACACCGGCATGGACATCGACTCTTTCGGCGGCAGGTTGTCGTTCTTCTTCGTCGCCCAGAGCAACCTATTCGAGGAAGTCGCCAAGTTTCGCGCGGCTCGCAGGATGTGGGCCAAGATCATGCGCGACCGCTTCGGGGCGAAGAACCCTCGCTCGTGGATGTGCCGGTTCCACACCCAGACGGCAGGCGTGACGTTGACGGCTCAGCAGTCGGAGAACAACGTCGTCCGGACGACGCTTCAGGCGCTGTCTGCGGTCCTCGGCGGCACCCAGTCGTTGCACGTCAACTCGCGTGACGAAGCGCTCGCCCTCCCCACCGAGGAGTCGGTCCAGCTTTCGCTGCGAACGCAGCAGGTTCTCGCTCACGAATCGGGTGTCAGCGACACCGTGGACCCGCTGGCCGGCTCGTACTACGTAGAGTCGCTCACCGACCGGCTCGAACAGACCGCCTTCGAATACATCAAACGCATCGACGACATGGGCGGCGCGATGGCCGCGCTGGACAACGGCTTCCAGATCAACGAGATCCACGAAAGCGCGTTCAAGTACCAGCGCTCTGTCGAGTCCGAGGAGCGTGTAGTCGTCGGCGTCAACCGCTTCCAGACGGAAACGCCCCCCATCGAGCAGCTCCAGACCATCGACCGATCTCAGACGGAGCGCCAACTCGCCCGTCTGGCCAATGTCAGGCAAGACCGCGACGATGCCCGAGTCGCGTCAACCCTCGAACGGCTGGCGCAGGTCACCGCCGGGACCGAAAACACCGTTCCGGCCATCATCGACTGCGTCGAGGCGTACGCCACTCTCGGTGAGATCACGGACGTGTTCCGAGACGCGTTCGGCACGCAGCAGGAACAGTCGCCATTCTAGGCTGATCCGCAATTTCGTTTCAGGTGTGGTGTTGAGGTGTGTAGGTGCGAAAATGTGGTTCGACGAGTTTCCAGTAATGGCTCGAGTTTCGAGCGATGTGAGGCGATACGGTTGTTGTTCTTCGAATCCGTCATTTTGCCGACCTCGACCAACCGGGGCCGCCCGCGAATGGACTGCATCGCAAGACCTAGCCGTAGGGGAGGGTTTCAAACCCTACCGTGACCTCGCGTGGATAAACAGCGCGACAGTGGTAAAATACACGTTGTACTCGCTTGACATTCGGTTCTGTCCTCGAAACCAGGCAGGAGGGTTTCAGACCCTCCCCCACGGACTGCCGCGTGGCCGCGTTGGTTTTAGGCACGCGCTAATGCTGACGGAAGCAGAGTCCACCAAGGTTTGCCTCTCATGAATCACCAGGACGCATCGGACGCGACGCTCTCGCCATATCGGGTCTTGGACCTGACGGAGGGCGGGTTCAATTGGTGCGGCAGAGTCCTCGCCGATTTAGGCGCGGATGTTATCAAGGTCGAGCCTCCCGAGGGCAGTCCTACCCGACGAATTGGCCCGTTCTATCAGGACCAGGTCGATCGCGAACACAGCCTGTTCTGGTACTCCTACTGCCTAAACAAACGAAGCGTGACCATCGACCTTGAAAGCGCAGAGGGCCAGAGACGCTTCCGGGAACTGGTCGCCGGTTCGGATATCGTTCTGGAGTCGTTTGAGCCAGGCTACTTAGACGATCTCGGCCTGGGATACGACGGCCTGAGCAAGATCAACCCCGCCATAGTGGTGACATCCATCACGCCATTCGGACAAACCGGGCCGTATGCCCACTACAAGGCAACCGACATCGTAGGGTGGTCGATGGGCGGGATGCAGTGGATGGCGGGTGACGAGGACCGGCCTCCGGTGAGGATCAGTGTCCCTCAGGCCGAACTGCACTCCGGAGCGCAGGGAGCGGCGGGAGCGATGGCAGCTCTCTGGCACAGCCAGACCACCGGCGAGGGACAGCATGTGGATGTGTCCATGCAGACTGCCGTCATCTGGACTCTGATGAATGCCACTCCCTTTCCGCCTCTGCACAAGGTCAACGTGAATAGAGGGGGGCCGTATCTCAATCTGGGCTCCGTCGGGATCAGAACGGTTTACCCTTGCAAAAATGGCCACATCAACTCCCTGCTGATCGGCGGCGTCCTGGGCGGCGCATCTCTGACAGCGCTGGTGCGCTGGATGGCTGAAGAAGATATGGCCCCGGCGTTCATGCAGCAGCGTGATTGGATGTCCTGGGACGTAAGGGCCCTGGCGGCCCAGGGCGAGGAGGCAGTCAGGGACATGAAGGCTGTCGAGGAGAATTTTTCTCGGTTCTTCTTGTCCAAGACCAAGGCGGAGCTTTTTGAACGATCATTCTCCGACCGGATATTGGTCGCGCCGTGCAACAACGTTGGGGACATCCTGGAAGACCCTCAGTTGAAGGCTCGTGACTTCTGGTCTCAGATCCATCATCCGTCGCTGGGCCGCTCTCTGACTTATCCGGGAGCGTACGTCAAACTCAGCGAAACCCCGATTGTCCACAAACGACCTGCGCCCGCCATCGGTGAGCATAACGACGAGGTGTTCGGCGGCGCCAGATCAGCACGATCCGGCGTCCAGGCTACAACGTCCAAAACGATGGCGTTCGAGGGGCTGAAAGTTCTCGACCTCACGTGGGTGGGTGTCGGACCGATCACGATGAAATACCTGGCCGATCACGGCGCTGACGTGATGCACGTGGAGTCGGTGACGCGCCCTGACGTGCTTAGAACGACGCCCCCGTTCAAGGACGGCGAACCGGGATTTAATCGCAGCCAGTTCCCGGCCAGCTACAACACCAGCAAACACGGCCTGGGACTGAACCTCGCCAAACCGGAGTCTCGGGAATTGATCAGGCGGATTATCGCCGAGTGGCAACCCGACGTCATATCCGAGAGCTTCACTCCCAGGGCAATGCGTAACTGGGGGCTGGATTACGAGAGCGTTCGAGAGATCAAACCCGACATCGTCTATTTCAGCACCTGTCTTCAAGGCCAGACAGGGCCTCGGGCGC
>CAZPQQ010000011.1:0-38801 GCA_964588665.1 uncultured Dehalococcoidia bacterium
AGCGCAAAGCCCATTACTTCGCCTTGGACCTTCCTCACAGCGACGGTTGCTATGTTGTTGGCTGTCAGCCCAAATGGGACAGATTGTTAATAGAGACTTTGAGCTGACAGCCAACACTTCTGACATGGCTGGACGAAACTGGATACGAAACCTGCTTCGGGACCAACGGTCTCGAAGGACTGCAAGCGCTGTATGAACACCGCCCAGACCTAGTGATCGCGGACATCATGATGCCGGAGATGGACGGCTTTGAGTTCTGCCGGCAGGTTCGGCAGGTGTCCAAAGCGCCGATAATGATCCTGAGCGGCCTCGGTCAAGAGGTCGAAAAGATAAAGGGATTCGACCTGGGCGCCGACGACTACGTGGTCAAACCCGTAGGCATGGACGAATTCCTGGCCCGAGCCGCGGCCTTGATTCGCAGGACCCGGTGGTCGGATTCGCTACAGGTCGACGACGACCGTTACCAGGACAGCGAAATCACGATCCAACGCGAACGCCACGAGGTGTGGGTCCGAGGCGAGCGGGTCGATCTGACACCCATTGAATTCAAGCTGCTCGGCCTGTTGACCGAGTGGGCGGGAAAGACCTGTTCCATCGACGAGATCCGTAAACGAGTCTGGGAATCTCCCCACTACTCGGCGAAGTCGTCCGCTGGCACATCGCAAGCTTGCGGAACAAGATCGAGACCGACCCGAACCAGTCGCCGCAGCGAATCGTGACTGTTTGGGGCGTCGGATATCGATATGAGATCCCCGACGCGTCGGAAGCCGAGGGCAGCTAGGCCAACAACGGCCTCCGCCATCTCCGCCTCGGCTCATGTCAGTACGGCGCCGACACTTCAGCGACTGCTTTCGCCGTATTGACCCGACAGGAACGCAATCACCCTTGTGGTCCGGTCGCGCTTCAGGTGGCCGCTCAGTTCCCCAACGCCCCATCGACCTTGTTGAGCGCGCGCGCCATCGACCTCGCGTGCTCTTCGGTCATGTTCATGTTGAAATCGAACCGCAGGCTTCGTCCCAGGATGTCCAAAGTCTGCGGGCACATGTCTTCCGAGTACTCGACGTCGCCTTTATAGCTCGGGTCGTTCCACGGGTATCCGGAGGGATGAGGCGACCGCTTGGCAAGGATCGTGTCCCAGTAACTGTATATGTGCCTGTCGGGGAAGCCGTCGTTGTAGATGGTGCCGACCCCGACTCCCTCTGCCTTGAGCGCGTGTTCGTATCCGATGGCCAGATCCTTGTCGTGAACGATGACGGAGGCCGACACGCCTGTATCGCCGTCGGGGTCGTCGACATGTTGCAGGCTGTACGACCCTGATTCGTCAAGTTCCCGGAGGAATGCCGCTTTCAGCGCTCGCTGATGAGACAGTATGTCGCCGATCTTCCCCAATTGGACGCGAGCCATCGAGGCGAGGACTTCACTAGGCCGGTAAGTTTGCCTGGGGAAGGACTCGTTTTGCCACTCCACGGACGCATCGCTCTTTGTCCACATCGGAAGTCCGGGATCCGCCGTAAAGCATGCTCGCTCATACACATCCCTGTCGTTGGTGTAGACCAGCCCGCCTTCTCCGGAGCTTATCGTTTTGTAGTAGTTCAGGCTCCAGGCGCCGGCATCGCCATACGTGCCTACTCCCTGGCCTCTGTATGAGCCGCCCACGCATTGACAGCAGTCTTCAACTACTTTGAGGCCATGCTTCTTGGCGACCGCCAGGATGTCGTCCAACCGGGCGGGCACTCCACGCATGTGCACCGGCACAACCGCCTTGGTGTATGGCGTGATCTTGGTCTCGATGAGCAGCGGGTCCAGGCCCAGAGACTCATCGATTTCCGCGATGACCGGGACGGCGCCTGTCGCGATTACCGCAGCGGCTGTCGCGATGTACGTATATCCGGGGACGATCACCTCGTCGCCCGGTCCGACCCCGACCGCGGTGAGCGCGCAGATCAGCGCACTCGTGCCGGAGTTGACCATCAGCGCATGTTCGACGCCCAAGAATCGCGCCGCTTCGGCTTCGAACTGCGCGGCTTGGCCCCCTTGACGGTACCTGAACAGGCCCTGGCTCCGCAGCAGATCTGTGATGGCCGTGATCTCTTCTTCGTCGATGACACTGGGACCGGATACTCCCGTGGGCAATGGCTCGTCGACGACGGGGGCGCCGCCGTCGATGGCAAGCTTATCACTGTCTGCCATAATCGACCTCGATGTTCATGGGAAAGGGTCTGTTCTCTGTCCAGTAGATGCCTGATCATTCCACGGTCGCGTTCGCCTGAAACCGTTAACGTGTGCGAGGGTCAGCCGACAGCAATGATCGGAGCGCCGTCGGTCACCTGATCTCCCGTGCTTACAAAAACATCGACGACTACACCAGTCCATTCGGATCGGAGCGACTGCTGCATCTTCATCGCCTCCAGGGTGCAGACATGGTCGCCTGCTTGGACAGCCTCTCCGGTCCGAACTGCAACGGAGAGGATGTTCCCCGGCATGGGCGCTCTGACCACGTTGCCGGTAGGCACCGCAGCGCTCTCCCTGGCGGGCGGAGCGGCTTGGGGCGCGGCGGGACGAGCCGGCGGTGGCAGCGGCGATGCTGGTCGTCGGGCAGCAGTCGGCATCGGGTTCTCCGAAGCGGCAGGTGGCACCGTCTCGACGGGAGTGGCGGCTTCAACGCTGACCTCGACGGGATACCCGTCAACGGTGGCTTGGATGGGCCGTGCAGACAGGTCGCCCACCTCGACGGTGTACCACTTGCCATCGACTTTGACTCGCAGTTTTTCGTTCATCGTGAATCCCCTAACGGTTCTTCAACGGGAATGTCGTCAGGAACCGACCAACGCAATGAAGACGCCTGCCACCACGGCTGACCCGATCACCCCCGCCACGTTCGGACCCATCGCATGGGGCAACAGGAAGACGCGAGGGCCCGCCTGTTGTCCTATGTGGTGCGAGATGCGCGCCGCCATCGGAACGGCCGAAACTCCCGCCGACCCGATCAGAGGATTGATCTTGTCTCTTGAGAACAGGTTCATCAGCTTGGCAAACAACAGACCGCCCACGGTGCCGCAGGCGAAGGCGACCAAACCCAGGCCCAGAATAGCCAGCGTGTCCCAGGCGAAAACTCGCTCTGCCGACAACTGAGTTCCGACCGTCAACATCAGGAAGATCGTCGACATGTTCAACAACTCGTTGGAAGCGGCGGACGTGAGCCTGGGCACCACGCCGCTCTCGCGGAACAGGTTGCCGATCATGAACATCGAGATCAGCGGCGCCGACCGGGGTACGATCAGGATGATTACGATCATCGCGACGGACGGGAACAGCAGCTTCTCGGTTCGCGAAACCTCGCGCGGCGCCTTCATCACGATCTCTCGCTCTGCCTTAGTCGTCAGCAGCTTCATCAGAGGCGGCTGAATGAAAGCGATCGCGGCCATGTAGGAGTAGGCGATGACTGCGGTGATGCCCAGGAGCTCGGGTGCCAAACGCGCAGAGAGGAAGATCGTCGTGGGTCCGTCGGCCCCGCCGATGATGCCTATCGCCGACGCCTCCTCAAGCGTGAACATGTCCCCGGCCAGGAGCGCGCCCCAGAACGCCAGGAATATCCCCACCTGAGCCGCTGCCCCGAGCAGCAGTGTCTTCGGATTGCCGATGATCGGCCCGAAGTCGGTCATGGCGCCAAGGCCAAGGAAGATTATCGGGGGCAGCAGGTTCCAGAACGAAAGCCCAAAGTGGAAGATGATTCCGAAGATGCCTGATTCCTGGTAGCCTGCCTCAGGAGTCGGCAGGGCCAGCAATCCAGTCATCGGTAAATTAGCGACGATGACTCCAAGGCCAATCGGCAAGAGCTCGTACGGTTCCATGTTCTTGCTGACAGCCAGGAACACGAACACGAGCCCAACGACGATCAGAACGACATTCAGGTAGTCGAGGTTGTATATGCCCGTGGACCGAAAGAAGTCCAGTAACTCAGTCAACATTCCACCTGGTAGAAGGGTTAACGATCAGCCGCTGTCGCGGGAAGCGGGCGACGGCTCGGATCTGGATTCGAGGAGTGCCGTCACGGCCAAAGCGGCGGCCAGCGCTCGGTTTCGCGACTCTGTGTCGGAAGGCCCGGCATCGGCGACAGGGACCGCTGCGGCCTCCCATCCGAAGCGCGGGGCGACCTTAGCGGTAAACAGCCTGACCAATGCGACAATGACCAGCAGAATCAGCAGGACCGCGAAGGCCGTGCCGATGCCGATGGCAGTCAATATCCAGGCTTCTTCGGCCACTGCTGGAGTTAGCAGCAAAGGCATGATGACTCCCCACCTCCAAAATGCCGTCAGAATTGTACACCAAACCGTGCGTGGGGGGTAGGTCAAAGCGCGCGCACAACTGGTCCTGAACGGCAATCTTGAGCAGAGCGCGCGAAGCCCCGATTGACCTCTGAGCCGCTAAGGCCGGGGTGGACCGCAGTTGGCCACGTTTACCATTGGTCAGACTTGAGACTGATCCTATCGAGCGGTTACAATCTGGCCCAGCCGACAATTAGGAACACAGCATGTTAAACCAAGCGCTTAGAGCCGCTCTGCTCGACCCGAGCGTATTCGACGAGTTCGGTGAAGAGCCCGAGTCCATGTTCCGCTCCATGGGGGTGGTGATCGTTGCGGCTCTGGGTTTCGGGCTCGGGCTGTGGAGCGAGTTTCGAACCGGCGCCGCCTCCGGCGAGAGCACGGCGCTCCTCATGCTGGCGTTCGTTGCCGTTTCCACGATAGTGTTGGGTTGGTCGGTCTGCGCGGTGCTGGTCTGGGCAATCGGGAACAAAGGTTTTGGCAGCTCGACGGGATATCGAACAGGCCTCCGCGCGTTGGGCATCTGTTTTGCTCCGATCACCTTTTGGTTGTTCCTAAACGTGCCTATTATCGGCGCTCCGTTGGCCCTGTTGGCGCACGTTTGGACATTGCCCGCGTGTGTTGTGGCGGTGCATAAAACCCTTGAACTCGCGTGGTGGAAGGCTGGGATCGCGGTGGCGTTCGGCTGGGCTTGGGGACTGGTGGTCATTCCCCTGTTCATGGTGCTCATACCCGCCGCCGACGAGTTCGGGTGAACCGCGCCGGCGCTATGCGGCGCCCGAGGACGAAGTGTTGAGTCTGCCGCCGCGCGCGGCTCAGTCTGCCGCGGAATCGCCGTCCATGTAGCTCTGAAGCGTGTTCCATCCGGGGCCGAGCACGTCGCGGATGTTCCGGGTGGTCGTCGCTTCGACCTCCTCGATTGACACCCCCTGAAGCCGCGCGAGGAGCTCGGCGACGTCGCGGACGTGCCTTGGCTCGGTCCAATTCTCTCGTTTCGACTTGAACGGCTGCGGCGTGGCGTCGGTCTCCAAGACGATGTTGGCCAGCGGAATCTCGACGGCCGCTTCCTGAAGATGCGGCAGCCTCTGCAGAGGACGCGCCAGTGAGACGTAGAATCCCAGATCGATGACCTTTTGTGCCGTTTCGTAGTCTCCCTGAAAGTAGTGCATTACGCCCCCGACTTCGTAAGCCTTCTCCTCACGAAGGACTCGGAACGACTCCTCGTGCGCCTCGCGACTGTGAAACACCACCGGCAGTTTGAGGTCGCGAGCCAGGCGGATCTGCTCTCGGAAAGCATGATACTGATCCGCTCTGTCCGGCGCGCCTTCCATGAAATCGAGGCCGATCTCGCTGACGACGAGCACCTTCGGGCAACCGCTCGCCATTCCGCGCAGATCCTCGTATGTCGAATCGGTGAATGGCGCCTGAATGTCCATCGGGTGGATGCCGACTCCCGAGAACAGGCCTGAATAGACGCTCGACAGCTCGATGGATCGCCGAGACGATTCGAGTGTCGTGCCTGCTGAGATCACGGCCTGCACCCCCGCTTCTCTGGCACGCCCGAGCACTTCGCCGACTTCGGCATCGGAATACGGGTCGAGATGTGCGTGGCAGTCGACGAACATGGGATCTCCTGACTAGGCGACGCGCGCGAACTCCTCGACATGAACCCGTGGCACCCAACGCCGCCCGCGCTCGGCGAGGGTACAATAGAGCACGGCAATGATTATACTACCGGACAGTCGCGGGGCCAGCCGCCGGAAGTCCCGCTTTGTTATGGCGGCATCGACGCTACCCGAAAACCTGATCAGAACGGCGCGCCGCATGACGGCTGCCCTGCTCATAATAGCCGCGATCACGGTCGTTTCGTGTTCCGAGCCGCCGCCCACGCCCACGGCGGTCCCACCACCGACGTTCGCGCCAACCGCGACCCACACGCCAGAGCAGCCGCTGCCGACAGCCACGACCCTTCCGCCCGCCACGGCGACGGCGGTCACGCGTCCAACCTCCGTTCCAACGCAATCTCCAACGGTTCTCCCGGTGGCCGTACCGTCGCCCGCAACGACGCGCACTCCCGCGCCGGACGCGCGGCGTCGAGGCGGCATATTGAACATCGCGAGCTGGGCGAACATAGCGCATCAGGATGTGCACCTGGACGTCTCCCCCGCCCTGTCCACATGGGGGCCTGGTCTCGCCTACTCGCGCTTGCTGAGGTTCAAGTCCGGCCCCGGCGTCGAGATGCCCAGTCTGGCAGTCGAGTGCGATCTATGCGAATCCTGGGAGATGGAGAGCCCGACCTCGTTTCTGTTCAAGCTCAGGGACGATGTGCGCTGGCAAAACGTCGATCCGGTCAACGGGCGAGCCCTAGTCGCGGAAGATGTTGTGTTCAGCTACATACGCCAGAGGAACCCTGCCCTGCCAAACTCTCCCCTGCTTCACAACGTCGCCGAGGTTGGGGCAATCGGAGAGCTGGGTCTGCGGGTCACGGCGCGATCGCAGGACGCCGATTTCCTGACCGCGTTGGCGGACGGCCACTCGAAGATCGTCGCCAGGGAGGCGGTCGAGGCGACGGGCGATTTGCGTAGCGGGCCGACCGTCGGCACGGGCCCCTGGGTTCTGGAGCGCACCGAGAGCAACGACGCTCACGTGTTCGCGCGGAACCCTGACTACTTCGAGCCCGCGGCGCCTTTGCTCGACGGCCTGCGAATCCACATCCTGTCCGACGAACAGACCCGCAGCGCCGCGTTCTTGGTGAACGCTCTCGACGTGCACCAGATGAATCCTGAGGACTGGACCGCGTACCGGGACCGGAATCCGAACGCCTCTTCTGTCCTGATGCCGGAACCAGGAACCGGACTCGAGGTTGGCTTGAAAACCGACCGCCCTCCGTTCGACGATCCTCGCGTCCGTAAGGCAGCGTTTCTGGCGATGGACCCCTACAAGGCGATCAGAGAGCACTGGGGCGGGTTTGCGTTCGTCTCCATGGGTTTTCAGGCGTACGAAGCCGGCTGGCTGCCGCCCGACAACGAAGCCCGGCTGCTCTTCCGCCGGCCGTCCGAGGCGCGGGAGTTGCTTCGCGAAGCCGGCGTCACGGCGCCAATCCCCATCACGATCAAGGTCGGCGACTTCGGAGAAGCCTTCCTCGCTCACGCCCACAGCATCTCAGTGGAAATTCAGACGGTAGGATTCGACGCCGAGGTGAAGATCGTGAACCGCCGAGAATTCGGGGAGGCGGTCTGGCTCGGCGGAGACTACGAGATGTTCGTCGGTCCTCCCGCTCCGATCTCCTCGCCCAACGGATACCTGCTGCCGGTCCTGCACAGCGACGGCATATGGAACACGACCGGCCACGAGGACGCGAAGTTGGACGCCCTCCTCGAAGCTCAGGCGGTGACGCTGGACCCAACGGTTCGGTCAGAGCTCATCGGTCGAATACGAGACCGGGTGTTCGAACAGGCCTACCGCTTCATGCCGGCGGCCAGGATCGCGATCTGGGCAATTCAACCTAACGTGCAAGGATTCCAGCCAAACTTCGCCGGAGGCGACTACCACCATTGGGCGCGGGTTTGGCTGGACGGGTCCTAATGCCGAACGTGCGGGACTCGAATCAAGGTGAAAGCCAGCCCGCCGACACATCGAACGACGGTCGAAAGGAAATGTGAAGATGCCGATGACGCCGGAGCATATCGAAGAGTTTCTGACGCAGACCCAGGTAGCCGTAATCTGCACGGTGGACGCCGAGGGCAACCCTCGTTCCGCGCCTATCTGGTACCAGTGGGAGGACGGCGCGGCCTACTTGTTCACTGGCCGCGGAACGCTTAAGTGGCGCAACATCCTGCGACACCCGTACGCGTCGCTGTGCCTCGACAAGCGCGAGTTGCCGTACGAGTCCATGATGATCGACGGGCCAGTAGAAGAAGTGGACCGGCCGCTGTACGACCTGATCCTGGGGATGGCAGTCCGGTACTACGGTGAGGAAGAAGGGCGTGCATTCGCCGAGAATTACCGCGGCGAACAGGCACGCGTCGTTGCCTTCAAGATCGTCCCGAAGCGGATCGTCTCGGCTGCCGAGGAGGACGAATAAAACTACATCCGGCCCGGCGTCATGAGTCCGGTGGATCCTGATTTGGCTCCACCGGGGCGCCGATGAGCAGCCACTTCATCCGGGGGATTCCGGTAAGCGCCGCGGCGGCCACAATGCCGGTGGCGGCGACTGCGATCCCTCCTGGCCAACGTACCCACATGGCGCCGACAGCAATGCCGTACAACGCAAGTTCGATCAGCAGGCGGAGGGGGCCAGGCGTTGCGACGACGATCAGCTTCTTGTCTCCCGGCGTCGAGAAGACCGACGGGACGCCTATGACGATGACCACGGCCGGGACTACGAGCCATACGGACAGGCTCGCGACGGCCCACGGACCGGCGACCCAAGCGATATTCTCCGCGACAAAACGCAGAGTCGAGGACAGCGGTGTGTCGATCGGGTGATCGTCTACGACATTGCGGTTTAGGATCGGCTGGCCATCTACTTGCGGCTTTCGGCGATGCCGTCCTCGAGCGTGGCCCAAGACAGCAGCGCGCACTTGATCCGTATCGGGAAGGCCAGCACCGCGGTCATGGCCGCGAGGTCGCCAAGGTCGGCAGCCTCTTCTTCGCTCGGCGCGCGTCCCTGCATCAGGCCGTCGAACAGCTCGCGGAGAGCGCGGATTTCCTCGAGGGTCTTGCCTTTGACGGCCTCGGACAGCATGGAACCGGACGCCTGATTGATGGCGCAACCGACCCCCTGGAAACCCGTGTCCGATACCCGGCCTTGTTCGTCGACGGCGAGCTGAAGGTGAACTTCGTCGCCGCAGAATGGATTCGCACCGTCGGCTTTGACGGCGGCGCCGTCGATGACCTCGGGATTCCGGGGATGACGCCGATGATCCAGTATCAGGTCGTCCCCGAACAGTTCGTCGAGATCATCTCGTGCCATCGCCAAAATACCTCAGAGCGCGTTTCAGAGAATCGACCAGGCAGTCGACTTCCTCTTCGGTATTGTACAGGTACAGACTCGCTCTTGCCGATGCAACGACGCCCAGACTTCGCATCAGCGGCATCGTGCAGTGGTGGCCCGTCCGTATGGCGATCGCGTCGCGGTCGAGGAACGTCCCGAGGTCGTGAGGGTGCACGACGTCCGTGTGAAACGAGAGGATCCCGCCTCGCCGTTCGGACTCTAGGGGACCGAACAGGTCCACTTCTTCGATCTCTTTGAACGCGTCCAGAGCATATTCGGTGAGCTGGACTTCATGTTGGCGGATGTTGTCCATCCCGATACCTTCAAGATAATCGATCGCCGCCCCGAGGCCCACCGCGTCGGCGATGTTGGGCGTGCCCGCCTCGAAGCGCATCGGCAGGTCGTTCCACGAAGCTCGGTCGTACCAGACCTCCAGAACCATCTCGCCGCCGGTGAGAAACGGGTCCATCTCTTCCAGTATCTCGCGCTTGACGTAGAGGGCGCCGATCCCAGTAGGGCCCAACATCTTGTGCCCGGAGAACGCCATGAAATCACAGTCGAGGTCTTTCACGTCGACTGGCATGTGCGGCACGCTCTGGGCCCCGTCCACGAGCACGGCCGCCCCGACCTCTCTGGCCTTGGCCGTGAGCTCTTTGACGGGATTGACCGCCCCGATTCCATTGGAAACGTGCACCATCGCCAGAAGCTTCGTGCGCGAGGTGATGTACTGGTCGATATCGGACATGTCTAGCCCGGCGTCGTCCGCCAACGGCATGATGCGCAGCTTGGCGCCGCTCTCGCGGGCCACCTGCTGCCACGGCACAAGGTTGGAGTGGTGTTCCATCGGCGTGACCACGATCTCGTCGCCGGCCCGGATGTTCGCCTTGGCCCACGTGTGCGCCACGAGGTTGATGGACTCGGTGGTGTTGCGCGTCCAGACGATCTCCTCGGGCTCGGCGGCGTTGATGAACCGGGCGACCTTGGTTCGAGCGCCCTCGTAGAGGTCCGTCGCCTCTTGGCTCAGCGTGTGTACGCCGCGATGCACGTTCGCGTTGTAGTTCGTGTAGTAATCTGTCAGCGCGTCGATGACTTGTCGGGGTTTTTGCGAGGTGGCCGCATTGTCCAGGTAGACCAACGGCTTCCCGTACAGTTCTCTGGACAGTATCGGAAAATCTTCCCGAATCTTCTTGACGTCGTACATCACCGTTTCCCGTATGCTAACCGTTAATCACGCAGTCGTCGCGAGGGACCGTCAGATACATGATCGTCGACGGCCCCGGCGCCTCAGACTTCGAGTTCGATGTCGTTGCCTTGCGCCCTGACGTTGAACGTCGTCACAGGCTCATCTGCCGGAGGGGCTGTCACCTCTCCTGAGCGCACGTCGAATCGTGCCGCGTGTCTCGGGCATTCTATTTCGAAGCCGTCCAGTTCGCCCTGGTCCAGGGAGCCGCCGTCATGGGTGCAGGCGTCGTCTATCGCGTAGAAATTCCCGCCCACGTTGCAGACGGGGATCGAGTTGTGCTCCACTTCAAACACTTTGGCGGTCCCCAGAGGAACCTGGTCGACTGTTCCGATCTTCACAAACCCCACTTCATCCTCCTCGTGTTCCACTTAGTTGTTAGCCGATTGGACGGCGGCGTCCTGTTCGCGAAGGGCGTCGCTTGTCATGGCCCGGCTTCGGGCCACTAGGTCGGCGATAGTTCGCGTGTCGAGTATCTCGTATACGGCAGTCTCGACGCTCTCCCACACCTCTCGTTGCGAGCAAGACGGCACGTGGATGCATGAGGTCGAGTTCTCCAGACAGGCCATCAGGTTCTCGGAGCTCCCGAGGCTGTCCATTACCATGCTAAGACGGATGTCTTCCGGTTTCATCGCGAGAGCGTGTCCGCCCTGAGGTCCGCGTTGCGCACGTACGATTCCGTTCTTCCCCATGGCGTGCATGAGCTGAGCCAAAAACGGCTCTGGAATCATCGTTCTGCTCGCGATGTCGCTGGCCCGGATAGGCTGCGAGTCGGCGTGCAGCGCCAGATCGATCAGCGCCCTTACGCCATAGTCGACTTTTACTGGGATATGCATCTACCCATCCTCCCTGTTCCTCACAGCGGCACTACTCGGTCGAGACGGTCCGTTCGCCGGCTTGGTTCCCGTTCAGCGCTGAATTCAGCGCATGCCAGGAGAGCACGGCGCACTTGATGCGCACGGGATACTTGGCCACCCCTTCGAGGAACTCCAGATCGCCCAGCAGCTCGTAATCGAACTCCTGATCCGGCCCTCTGGTCAGCATATGGCGAAACGCGTTGAATATCTTCTCGGCCTCGCTGACGCTCTTCCCCATGATCGCCTCGGTCATCATGGAAGCCGACGCCTTCGAGATGGCACAGCCCGCGCCCGTGAAGCCGATGTCTCGGACGACGTCGCCGTCGTCGATGTCCAGGTGGAGGTACACCTGGTCGCCGCAGAGCGGGTTGAATCCCTCGGCCTTGCGATTGGGATTCTCCAGTTCTCTGAAGTTCCGCGGACGGCGGTTGTGGTCGATCACCACGTCTTGATACAGGTCTTCGATATCGAACATTCAGCGATTCCTTACATTGATGCGCAGCGGGTTGGCGTCTGCCGTTCGAGACCGGCTCAGAACTCGAAGCGATGGGCGGGCAGAGACTCAAGCACGGTCTTCTCGAGGTAGTCTTTCAGGCTCGGCACCCGAACCGTGTCGATTATCTCGGTCGCGAATCCGTAGATGATCAGCTTGCTGGCGGTTTCGAGGTCCACGCCTCGGCTCCGCATGTAGAACAGAGCGTCGGCGCTGACGCTTCCCGCCGTGGCGCCATGGCCGCACTTGACGTCGTCGGCCCAGATGAACAGCGCCGGTTTCGTGTCGATCTCGGCGTCGGGCGACAGCAGCAAGTTTTTGTCGGACTGAAGGGCGTTAGTCTTGATTGCGCCCTCACGAACGTAAACCGTTCCGCCGAACACCGCCCGCGACCTGCCTGAGAGCATCCCTTTGTAGTACAGCCGGCTGGTCGAATAGGGCTTGGTGTGATCGATGTTGACGAAGTTGTCGACGTGTTGGACGCCGGATGTCACGTAGAGCCCGCTCAGGTCGCTGTGACATTCCGATCCGTTGATCGTCAGTCCAAGGTCATGCCTGCCCAGCGCCACGCTGTTGTAAAAGGCCCTGGAGGAGAAAGTGCTGCCGTCTTTCTGCTCGATCCGGGCGACGCCCACGTGGTACGCGGCGTCACTCTCGTTCAGCAGCCGGTAGTGCTCGACCTCCGCCTCTTCCTCGACGACGATCTCGGCCACCGAGTCGGTGAAGTACTCGGCTTTCCCAATGCCAACGTAGCTCTCGATGATCGTGGCTCGGCTCTTTTTGCCAGCCACCACTAGCACGCGAGGGTATGTCACGAACGGTCGATCGCCTTCCGTGGACACAAAGAGAAGATGCACGGGTGTTTCCAGGTGCACCCCGTCCGGCACGTGGACGAAAGCGCCGTCGTCGGTGAACGCCGTGTTCAGCGCCGCGAATCCGTCCTCGCCGATGTCGACCAAGCTGCCGAGGCGGGCTTGCACCGAGGTTCCGTTGCTTCGAACCAACGCAGCCAGGTTGCCCGCTTGCGACGAGCCGTTGGTCGACGGACTCGAAAGCCGAGCCGAATACCGACCGTTCACGAACACCAGCGTGGTCCAGCCGTCGTCCCAGGGCGCGACCCGCTTCAGCGCATCGAGTGTGAGATCGGATGCTGCATCAGTCCCGTGATGGAAGGTTGCATCGGCGATCGGGGCGACGTTGGTGTACTTCCAGGCCTCGTTGCCGCGCCGCGCCGTCGGAAATCCCTGCCTGGCGAATCCCTCCATCCCTTTACGGCGAAGGGAGTTCAGCCAATCCGGAGTCGAATTGCCGCCAACGAATTCGCTGAACTGTCTCTCGTAGCGCTGAGTTGTTGTCGATGCCTGAGTCATTATTCCCTTAACCTGGTGGTTATTGCTTGTGCGGCGCCTTATCGCGAAACGAACATTCCGGCGATCAACCGGCAGCCGGAGCGGCTTCCTTGATGATCCAGTCGTAGCCTCGCTCCTCCAGATCAAGCGCCAATTCTTTGCCGCCGGAGCGAACGATGCGGCCATCGACCAACACGTGCACTTTGTCCGGCGTGATGTAGTTGAGTATTCGTTGATAGTGAGTTACCACGACGATGGCTTTCTCGGGCGACCTAAAGGCGTTCACGCCTTCGGACACGATCCTCAGCGCGTCGATGTCGAGCCCGGAGTCGGTCTCGTCCAGGAACGCCAGCTTCGGGTCGAGAAGGGCGAGTTGGAGGACTTCATTGCGCTTTTTCTCACCACCTGAGTAGCCCTCGTTGACCGATCGTCGGATGAGATCTGGGTTTATCCGGACGATCTCGCGCTTCTCGTCCAACAGCCTGTCGAATTGGCGCACGGAGAGCTGGGACTCGCCCTTATGGCGTCTGATCGCGTCCACGGCGGCCTTCAGAAACTGCCAGGTGCGCACTCCGGGCAACTCGACCGGGTACTGCATGGCCAGGAAAATCCCCGCAAGGGCCCGTTCCTCGGGCAGCATGTTCGCGATGTTCTGGCCGTCGTAGATCACCTCGCCGCTCGTGATCCGATAGTCGGGCCGGCCCGCGATGACGTTGGCCAGCGTGCTCTTGCCAGACCCGTTCGGGCCCATGATGGCGTGCACCTCGCCGGCGCTCACTTGCAGGGAAATGCCCTTGAGTATCTCTATATCGCCTATCGAGGCGTGAAGGTCTCTGATTTCGAGCATATGACTATTCCGTAGCGTCCTTTCACGATCAGCAGTCTGTTGCCAACAAAGCGGGGCGGTTCATCGAGACGCGGGGTCGTCCTCTAGCCGACCACCCCTTCGAGGCTCACTCGCAGAAGCTGCGAAGCCTCTGCCGCGAACTCGAACGGCAGCTCTTTGAATATCCCCCGGCAGAAACCGTTGATGATCATGTAGTTGGCTTCTTCCATGTCGATTCCGCGCTGTTGGAGGTAGAAGAGCTGGTCGTCGTTGACCTTGGACGTGGTTGCCTCGTGTCCCATCTGCGCGGTGGGGTTGCGGACCTCGATGTACGGAACGGTGTGCGCTCCGCACTGGTCGCCGATCAGGAGCGAGTCGCACTGGGTGAAGTTTCGGGCGTTGTCCGCCGTGGGCATCACCTTCACCTGGCCGCGATAGGTGTTCTGAGCCTTACCGGCTGAGATGCCCTTGGCGACGATGGTGCTGCGTGTGTTCTTGCCGATGTGGATCATCTTGGTGCCCGTGTCGGCCTGCTGGTAGTTGTTCACGAGGGCGACCGAATAGAACTCGCCAACCGAGTTGTCGCCAATCAACATCACGCTCGGGTACTTCCAGGTGATCGCCGATCCGGTCTCGACCTGGGTCCACGATATCTTCGAGTTCTTCCCTTGGGCTTTGCCTCGCTTGGTCACGAAGTTGTACACGCCCCCGTTGCCGTCTTTGTCGCCGGGGTACCAGTTCTGCAGCGTCGAGTACTTGATCTCGGCGTCGTCGAGCGTCACGAGCTCGACGACCGCGGCGTGGAGCTGGTGTGTCTTGCGCATCGGCGCCGTGCACCCTTCGAGATAGCTCACGTAGCTGTTCTTGTCGGCGACGATCAGGGTGCGCTCGAACTGCCCGGTGTTCAGGGCGTTGATGCGGAAGTACGTCATGAGGTCGATCGGACAGCGAACGCCCGGCGGAACGTAACAGAACGAACCGTCGCTGAAGACCGCCGAGTTTAGGGTCGCGTAGAAGTTGTCCGTGTACGGGACGACCGAACCCAGGTACTTGCGGACGATGTCGGGGTGGTTCTGAACCGCTTCGCTGATGGAGCAGAACACTACGCCCGCGTCTTCGAGCATTCCCTTGTAGGTGGTCGCCACCGACACGCTGTCGAGCACGGCGTCGACCGCCACGCCGGTAAGTTGCTTTTGCTCTTGTAGCGGGATGCCCAGCTTGTCGAACGCGGCCAATATCTCGGGATCGACGTCGTCAAGGCTCTTTGGGCCGTCGGCCTGGGATTTGGGGGCCGCGTAGTAGATCATGTCCTGGAAGTCCACCGGGGCGTGATGGATGTTGGCCCAGGTTGGTTCTTCGACGCCGAGAGTCTCCCAATGCCGGTATGCCTTCAGCCGCCATTCGAGCAGCCAATCAGGTTCATTCTTCTTGGCGGAAATGAACCGTACTATCTCTTCGCTAAGACCTTTGGGCGCCGTATCGGACTCGTAGTCGAACTCGAAGCCCCACTTGTACTGGGTGTCGTCGAGGCTTGTCTGTCTTGAAATGACCCTTTCGGCCGGCATAGGCGGTACGCTCCCACAGGGTTGTTGATCGCATCAGTCAAGAATGCCGTACGTACTATAGCACTCGGTATTCTTAAAGGTCAAATAAACGCAATTCGTGCTTGAATTGGGGGCAAAGCCGCGCCGTTTGTCGCGGTTCAGGCACCGGCATTTACGGATGCAGAGGGAGGATTCCGGCGGTCGAAGCGCCGTTCACGCTTCAGGTGTCTTGAGTCGATCCAGGACCAGTGCGTGGGCCGCGTCGACATCCACGCCGGTCGCCATTTTGACGGGGCCGGCGCCGAAAACAGCGCGCGCCTCGCCGGTTCTGGGCCCTGATGTCGCGACGGTCACCTGGGCATGTGTGTATTTGAACAGCCCCGGCTCGATGACTCCGGCCATCGTGAGCGGGTCGCATAGGTCGTAACTCGGTTGGTCCGGATGGAGATTGAACCACTCGCTGACGATTTCGGCGGCAAGTTGTTCCCCCACTGTTTCGCCTTCGGCCCAGTCTGACTGGTCCTTGCCGAAGACCACCCGCCGTCCGAGGTCCAGGCCAAACAACGTGATCGGCACACCTGAACTGAACACCACGTTTGCGGCCACAGGGTCATTAAAGATATTGAACTCGGCATATGGTGTGACGTTTCCGACCTCGAAAACGCCGCCCATCACGACTATCTCACGCAATTGGGCTGCCAGTTCAGGGCGTCTCTGCAACGCATGCGCGACGTTCGTAAGCGGACCCAGCGCGATGAGAGTCAGATCCGGGCCAACTGAGGCGCCGGCGTCGATAATGAATTCCGCCGCCCTCAAAGCGTGAGGGCCGCCGTCGACAGGACGAAGCGGGATCGTGAGCCCCCCTGATCCGTGGAAGCCGTAACCGTACTCGTACGTGCCGCGAAGCGGTCTGGAAGCGCCCGCCGCCACGGGGATTCGCGGTCGTCCGAGTCGGTCCAACAGACGCAGAGCATTGGCCGTGGTATGGGTGAGCCTTGCATTGCCGCCGACCGTGGTGAGTCCTCGAACGTCCAATTCGGGGGAATTCAGGGCCATGATCAACGCGATCGCGTCGTCGGTGCCCGGGTCGGTGTCGATTACTACTGTAGCCATTTGCGCTCCTGTCTCTCGATCCAGGGAGACAGCCACTGGTCATCGGGCTGACCACCGCCCTCCTCGTGCGGTCATCCGGACCATGCTAAGCCTCCCGCTTCGCATAAGCCTCCCACGCCTGGCGCGACGAGTATCTCGGCGCCAACCCCAACTCTCGCTCGATCTTGCTCGAGTCAACCGTCCACCTGTGGCGGATGAAGTCGATGCCCCTGGCCGGCGAATCCGACTGCAACCTGAGAGCCCAGCCCAACGAGGCGAGGCCGTAGAGAATTGCCGCCGGCAGCTTGAGCATCCGGCGACCGGCCAGCGCTGCCATCTCGCTCCAGAGAACGGTCCCACTTCCGGCGAGATTGTAGGCTCCTCGCGGCCTGTGACGCAAGCACGCCACCATGCAGTCCACCAAATCGTCCTCGTGAAGAAACTGCATCGGCGGGTCGTGGTCTTTCACGCCGACCAACAACGGCTTCGAAAACGCCGCGGCTATAAAGTTGTCGGCGTTCGGGCCCAACACCGGACATGCCCGCAGGATGGTCACAGCGCAATCCGGGTTATCCGTCGCGTATTGCGCCAACAATGCCTCCGCTTCGACTTTACCTTCGGAGTATTGAAAGCCGGGCAACGGCCTCGCCGGGCTCTCTTCGGTCAATTCCTCCGGGTTGTCGGGGTGGGCGCCGTAAACAGATGCGCTGCTGAGGTACAGAATATGGCCGACGCCGGCCGACGCGCACGCTTCGAGCAGATTGACGGCGCCTCCTACGTTCACCCGCCAGACTGCTTCTCGGTCGTGCCCCGGATTCAGGTCGTACGCCAGGTGCACCACGGTTTCGATGTCGCGCCCCACAAACAGATCGGGGAACGAATCGGCCACGTCCTGACGAAGATACTCGACTTTGTCGCTGTCAACCAGTTTCGGCGGGCGGCGGTCGATTGCCAAGACGCTATCGATTTTCGCGCCTCGCGTCAATGCTTCGATCAACCGCGTCGCGATGTATCCGGCTGCGCCGGTGACGGCCAGACGACGCGGGAGTTCAGGCACTGTCCACCATGTCAGTGAAGTCGAATCGCAAAGTTCCGAGCCCGGGCACGTCGAACGACATGCCGATCTTCCGAGGGCCTTCGTCCAAACTCGCGCCCACGACGTTGATCTTGATCGTGCGGTTCATGGCAAGGGTGAACGTCCGATCCCGCGAGACCTCGCTAAACGCGGTCCGCTCGCCTTCCAGCTCGAAGAACGTGTCATCGGCGTCGATCTCGTCGCCGTCGACTGTCAGGGGCCGGAGGCCGTACGCGTAGCCGGACCCCAATCGGTTTCTGAGCTCGAACTCGAAGCCGGTCTCAGAGTTCCGCAAGCTCCCCTTCACATACAATCGCCTCAGCAGAAACGCGGGCACGGAAACCATCAGTCAACTCCTGTATTCGGATTGCGCATGCGGTAGATCGCGACCTCGGACTCCACGACGTCGGGCGGCAACTCACATGCGCCGCCGAAGGCCGTCGCATGGACGTAAATCTTTGCCACGTGCTCGACGAGCGCACAGATTTCGAACGCCTCGTCCGGGTCCGATCCGACGCCGACCATGCCGTGGTTCCGAATCAACGCAGCCTTCCGATCGCCCAGCACCTCGCAGACGTTCGTCGCGAGCTCTTCGGACGCAGGGAACGCGTACCGCGACACCTGCACGGCGCCGCCGACGGTTATCGCGGCTTCGTCTATCACCGCTGGGAGCCCTTTGCCGGCCACGGCGAGGACGCTCGCGAACACCGAGTGCGTGTGAATCACCGCGCCGACGTCAGGTCGCGCGCGGTAGATCGCCAGATGAAGGAGGCTTTCGGAGGACGGCGTGCCCTCGCCTTCCACTGGTTCGGCGTCGAAATCGACGACCACAACGTCGTCGGCCGTGATCGAGTCGTACCGGCTGCCCATCGGCGTAATCGCCATCAGAGGGGCGCCGCCAACGGCTTCCAGCTTGCGGCTGACGTTTCCGCTGGCGCCCGTGACCAAACCCATGCCCGACATGCGCCTAGCGGCAGCCGCGACAGTCGATTTTTCCGATTGCCATCGGCTCATGAGAATGTCCCTTTCGACTGCATTTCAGGGCGCCGATCGAGCGTCATATCGGCAGCTCCGACAAAGTCTGACTCGTTTCGAGCCACGACTGGTACAGGTCATCGTAGTTCGCTGCGTCCAGCGGGTCCGGCTCCACGTTCGTTTCGCCCACGGCGTCGCTGACGGCATCCTCGATTGAGTCGTATTCGCCTGCTGCCACACGACCGCATATAGCCGCGCCCTCCGCCGTCGCTCTGGGATCGTCTCCGAGTCGAATCGGCCGGCCCAGTACGGCTGCCAACATCCGAACGAACGTGAGAGATTGCGTCATCCCCCCACCGATCGCAATCGAGGAGGCGGACTCGCCCGAGATTTTTTCCATCTGCTCGACATTGGCCCGGAATGCGAACGCGAAACCCTCCAGTGCCGACCGCACGATGTGCTGGCGACCGAATCCGCTGACCGTCAGAGGCACTGGGAACAGGATGCCCCCTTGCTTCATCCCGAGGCTCGACATGTTCATCCGCCCCGCGCCGAGGTACGCCTTGGCGCCGTCGGCTCCGAGCGGCGCGGACGCCGCAAGTTCGTCCAACTTTTTGTAA
The DNA here is from genome assembly GCA_964588665.1 of uncultured Dehalococcoidia bacterium. Classification (GTDB taxonomy): domain Bacteria; phylum Chloroflexota; class Dehalococcoidia; order Lucifugimonadales; family UBA1123; genus UBA2160. Next base: position 19,390 of record CAZPQQ010000011.1, read on the forward strand.
GCCTCGTCGACGCCCCCTATCAGTGTGTCCTTCAGCCATCGCAGCGAGTTTCCCATGTCGCCCGCGCTGCTTTCAAGCACCCACCTGTCCGGAACGGAATGCACTCCGGTCCAAGTTTCGCCTTCGGCCGAGACGATAGGACGGGCGGTCACCATTTGAGCCGACGCGCTCCAGCCGGCGACGATGCCAACCTGCCGAGGCGATATCGCTCGCAAGCCAACCAAACCGCACTGCGTATCGGACCCGGCGGTAACGACCGGCGTTCCCAAGGCCAAGCCGGTTTCCTCGGATGCCTGAGCCGTTACGCGGCCCATGACGTCGTCGGCGTTCGTCAGGTCCACCGGATCCAGCGACATGCCAAGTTCCCGGTAGAGATCGTCTGCCCGTCGGCCGGTTTCCAGGTCGAGCAGCCCGGCTTCGGCCGCCAAGGTTCGTTCGCTTGCCAGTACACCGCTGAGTTTGAATGACAACCAGTCTCCCAGCGACAGCACGGCGGCTATCTTCGCGTACTGCTCTTCTCGATGAATCTGGTACCACCGAAGCTTCCCTGCCGCCAGCATGAACGCCGGAGTGTGGCCGGTTGTGCTGTAGATCTTGTCACGATGGGCTTCGTCCAACGCGGCGCCTTCGAGCACGGCGCGCAGGTCGACGTTCGGGCCCACGTAGATCTCGCCGCCGTCGGAGTCCAGAAACGCGAGAGCCTGCCGCTGGGACGTTATGGCAACGGCTGAGATCCGACGACCCGTAAGACATCGCCTGATCGCGCTGCTCACACCTCGCCATACGGCCTTGGGATCGAACGCCCTCGCCAGTTCGGGAGCGCCGGCCTCCTGCGTGTACACCCAGGGGCTGGCCGACGACACGACGATTCCAGCGCTAGGGTGAAACAAGTGGCATCGCACCGCGCTGGACCCTGCATCGACGACGAGGACATGGCTACCCTGCACGACGATCCCACACCTCCGGATTCACCAGGTTCACCGGCCGTTCACCGCGAATGTATCGCAGCACGTCGTCGGTCATCATCCGCGAATGCCTTTCCACGGTTTCAGCGGTCGCCCCGCCGATATGGGGCGACAGAACGACGTTGTCCAGCGCCAGCAACGGGTTGTCCGGGGCGATGGGATGCGTCTCGAATACGTCCAGGGCGGCGCCGGCGAGCTCGTGTCGCTCGAGCGCGTCCACCAGGGCTGTCCGATTAACGACGCTAGCTTCGGAACAGTTCACCAGATAGGTCGCTCGTTTCATCAATGAGAGGCGTTTCTCATCCAGTAGCCCTTCGGTCTCTTCCGTTAACGGCACATGGATGCTCAGAAAATCGGCTTCTGACAGCACTGCCTCCAGACCGGCCATCGAGACTCCTTCCAGGACCGGCGCATACGGGTCGTACGCCGTCACTCGCATGCCCAGTGCCAATCCGATGGCTGACAGCCGTCTGCCGATCACCCCAAGCCCTATGAGCCCGAGCGTCTTGCCTTGCAACTCGACTCCGCGCATCGCGACGTACGGTTCCGCGGGGTTCTCCCAACGGCCTTCGCGGACGTACTGATGGGCGGCGGGGATTTTCCTGGCCATAGCCAGCATCAGACCCAACGCATGTTCCGCGACGGCTTGTGCGTTTCGCCCAGGGGTGTTCACAACCAGAACGCCGGACGCGGTGGCCGCGTCGACGTCGACATGACCGGTCGACCCTCGGCACACCCCGACGAATCGCAACGGAGTCGCCGCGTCGAACACCTCTTCGAAGACGAAATCCGCCTCGACTATGAGGATCGAAAACCGACCGGAGACCAGCCGCGTGGCCAATCCGTCCGGGTCCGTCAGCTTCCTGGTGTCGAGCCAGCTCTCGTGCGTGACCTCGACGTAAGGGCTAAGACGCCGAAGTTGAGGATCGTCGAACGGCGCCAGAATCAGCGCGCGATGGCACGGCATACGCAAGCTACCGTCTCGGCAGAGCGACTCTTGGCAGCAGGCTGCCCGCCCACAACCTGCCCGTGATCAGCAGCTTCTCTGAAGTGCTCAGGCCAATCCGACGAGAGAATACGTCGAAGCCCGAGTCTTCGATCCTGCCAAGGATCGCCTTATACGCCGCGTGCAAGACCTTGGGACACGCCCTCGACTCCGCCGACAGCATGCCGAAGAGACTCTCCGAGCTGTCGTAGAAACCCCTCGCGCGCTCGACCTGGTAGGCCATGAGCCTGCGAAAGGCATCGTTGGTGACTCCGGCCTTCAGATCCTCCTCCGGATAGCCGAAATGCGCCAACTCGTCCTGTGGAATGTAGATCCGGTCCAGTCCGGCATCTTCCTTGACGTCTCTCAGTATGTTGGTGAGCTGCATCGCCAAACCCATCTCGATGGCATGCTGCTTGGCCGCTTCGTCGTCATACCCGAATACTTCGATGCAGATGAGCCCAACGACCGACGCCACGTTGTAGCAGTAGGTCCGAAGCTCCTCGAAGTTCTCGAACCGGGTCTTCACGAGGTCCGACTCCACGCCCTCGATCACTTCCTCGTAGTAGCGGATCGGAATGTCGAACGCGGCGGAGGCGTCGGCCAGAGCGGAGAACTCCGGCGGTGCATCTGACCGGACGGCAGCGTTGTTCGCCTCCATGGACTGAGTCAGCAAGCCCCTGATCCGGGTGAATTCCTTTCGCTTCTCGTCCAAGGGCAGGCTACCGTCCGCAACGTCGTCGCAGAGACGGCAAAACGCATAGGCGGCGTAGATCGCGAGGCGCTTCTTCGACGGGAGTGTTCGGAACGCGAAGTAGAAGTTCTTGGCATGCTCACGGGCCACACTCTGGCAGTGGTCGTAAGCAAGGTCGAGTTGAGAAGCCATCGGCCTGCCGATCACCTTCCCCCGGGATTCGACGCCGCATGTTCGCGCGTCGTCCCAGCGTCCACGGCGCGGTAGACTATATGCCCATGATCTGGACGAGAACCTGGCGTTGATGCTTTTCCGGGTCCAATTCCACCACGAACACCCGCTGAAATTCGCCAAGGGCGAGCGAGCCGTCAATCAGAGGAATCGTTTCGGACGTCCCAAGCACGAGGTGCTGGCAGTGGGAGTGTCCGTTCGGGCACTCATTCTCGTGCATGTGCACGGTGCGGACGGAAAAATCGTTGTGACGATAGTGCGCGTTGACCGGCGAAAAACGTTCCAGCGTGGTCGCCATATCCGTCAGGAGGAGCGGTTCGTTCTCTTGGATGGTTATCGCTGCGGTTGTATGTTTGGAAAACACCAGCGTATAGCCGTTCCGAACATCGGATTGATGCACGGCCTCGGCCACCTGGTCGGTTATGTCGACGAATGCGGGGGCTTTGCCAGTTTCTACGCTCATCGTGGAAACGTACGTCTTGAAGGCCGCCTCGCTGACTTTCATTTGAGAACCTCGCTAGCTGTCGTGATAAGGATTGCTCTCAAAATCGCATTTACACACAACGGTGAACACTACCATATTTTTAGGAATCGGTGCAAACGGTTTGCCGGCCTTTTTGCGTGCTCAACCCAGGCGTCGTTGGAGGCGTCGTTCCGCTCGCGGTCAGCCGGCCACGGCTCGCCCGCAATCAACCTCTTGTAACGTCCCAGCGCCATCAGCGGCCAGCAGTATCTGTACATGTGATAGTTGATCATGAAACCCGCGGGAAGTTCATGACTTCTATATGCCTCGGCGTCGCCGTCATCCGCGGTTTTTTGGCCCACACCATAGCCGGGAAATCCGGTTCCGGTGAAGTACGGCTCGTCCCAGGCGCCGTCCGCCAATTGCGTTCGGAGAAGGTACTCGATGCCTGAACGTGTCGAAGAGTCGTCTACTTCGCCAGCGGCCAGCAACGCCAGCAGCGCCCACGCGGTTTGCGATGCAGTGCTGGGCCCCCTGCCTCTGTACTCGGGGTCCACGTACGAGACGCAACTTTCGCCCCAGCCTCCGTCGTCGTTCTGATGGTCCCGCAACCAGTCGACCGCCAACCGGACGTAGCCGGCGTCCATGTCTTCGCCCAGTGCTCTCAGGGCCGGGAGCACGGCTCCGGTTCCGTACACGTAGTTCACTCCCCATCTTCCAAACCAGGGGCCGTCCGCTTCCTGTTCGCCGCGGATGTACTCCAGGCCTGCCGAGACAGCCGGGTGCTCCGCCGTGTATCCCAGTTGCCCCAGCATCTCCAGTATGTGCGCCGTAACGTCAACGCTGGGAGGGTCGATGGTCTCGCCGAAATCGGAGAACGGTATCTTGGCCATGAGCACGTTGGTGTTGTCTTTGTCAAAAGCGGCCCAACCGCCGTTGTGGCTCTGCATGCCAAGCAACCAGCGCACGGCCCGTTCGATGGCGCGACGTTGTCTGTCGTCGTCGGGAACCGCGACTCGGTCCAGCGCCATGACTATTTCAGACGTGTCGTCCAGGTCCGGATACAGGTCGTTGTGGAATTCGAAAGCCCAACCGCCAGGCGACAGGCCTTTGGCTTTCACCTGCCAGTCCCCACCAGTGAGAATTTGCTGGCCGGACAGCCAATCGCTGGCGTGCTCAAGCGCTGGATGGGACGGATCGACGTCTCCGTCTAACAACGCGATCATGGTCAGGCACGTGTCCCAAAGCGGAGACACGCATGCCTGCACTCTGAGCCTGTCGTTGTCCTCGATCGAGAACGACGTGAAGCCTTGGACGCCTTTTTGCATCACCGGATGATCGAGGGGGTACCCGAGCACTTCCAACGCCATCAGCGAGTAGACCCAAGGCGGCTGGATGCCGCCCCAACTGCCGTCGGCCTCCTGGTGTGCGAGAATCCATCGTTCGGCTTTTGCTATTGCCTGGGACCTTGCCGGTTTCCAAGGGGATTTTTCCAGATGCCTCAATACGACGTCGCCGGCGTAAAAGAAGGTCTCCCAGCCGATCAAGCGCGCCGGACGCTTGATCGAGTAGTCAGTTTGGTCACGTGGCAGCGGATAGAGCTCGTCAATCGCCGCGCTATCGGGCGCCTGCTTGACAGGTTTGCGATCCAGGATGACCAACAGCGGGACGACGGTCGCTCTCGCCCAACTGGAGAAGTCGTAGATGGTGATCGGAAACCAGTTTGGCAGCAACATGAACTCGGCGGGCATCGACGGGACGCCGCGCCATTCATACTGGCCAAACAGAGCCAGCCATATTTTGGTGAATACGCGGGTTTCCGGCACGCCGCCTTTGGACAGGATGAACTCTCTGGCCTTCTTCATCGATTCCCGTTCAGGCGATACGCCGGCAAGCTTCAGAGCAAAATAGCACTCCGTCGAGGTGCTCAGGTCTCCGGGGGCGCCGTAGAACTGGCCCCATGTGCCGTCGGGCCTCTGTTGCTCCAGCAGGTGGTTCGTCAGTTTCCGCCAAGTCTCTTCGTCGTCGATGCCCAGGAATCGCGTGAGTAGAAGGAACTCGGCTTCCATCGTGGGATTCGACTCGAGCTCTCCCCACCAGTAGCCGTCGGGATACTGCATGCTCAGGAGATGATCGGACGCGTTTCGAACAGCGTGGTCCAGACCGTCGACCGGCGCACGCACGAGTTGCATGGGGGTGTCCATTCCGTTGGTCGATCTCACGCGGTCAACCTTCTTACGATTCGGAAGCGATTCACGGCGTCGCCAGGCTGTTTCTGACGGCCACTATCGTGGTAAGGAAACCTGCCAGCGCGCTTCTGGCCACCTTGACCTGCTTCATTAGCCCGATCAATCGCGGCGCCTCGGCGGGATTGGTTGATAGGTATGTCACTGCTTTCAGCGCTCTCTTTGCAATACGTCGGTCCACGACCTGTCCCACGAACGCGGGCATCGCGTCTTCGACAGGGTCCAACATCGCCCTCACGGAAATACACGGCACCCGCAGGGCTTCGGCCGTCTGGTTCACCCAATAGCACTCCATGTCGATCAAACTGACGTCGAACGTCTTGCCGAGCCACGCCTTCATCGACGCATTCGACACGAACTGGGGCACGCTGAGACATCCGGCGAACCGGTAGCCTTGTCCGTCCGGGCCGCTCCCGTCAAGCATTTCCTGTATGCGGCCAGACTCCGCGGTTCTGACGTCGCTTTGCGCCCAAAGGTACGCTGGCCCTTCGATGGCGACCAGTCGATCACACACGAACACGTCCCCCGTCTCCATTTCTCTCTTGGCGCCCGCCGCGAACCCCGCCGACACGATTAGCTTGGGCGAGTATCGCTCCACGGCTAGCTGGGTCGCAGCTTGGGCCATGTCCTTGCCGATGCCGCCTTCCAAAACCGCGACATCCGGAAATTCCTCCGATTCGTACGCCCGGATATTGCCGTCTTTGTAGGCCACTCGAAAGCGCCCGCCCTTCAGGTATTCCGACAACTCGTCTTTAAAAGCGGCTACGATGGCCAGCATCTTGTTGGCCCCAATATCTCCGTGTCCCGATTCCTCGGGACACTTCCGTTAATCCGATTCAGCTTGCGCCGACGCCCGAGTTCTGCACTGCGCCTGCCTTGACCAGCCTATACGCTTCCTTTGGGTTTCCGAGCGCACTGAAGATCGACGCCGATTCAAAGCCGCAATGCATCAGGCAGTGTGCGCATCGAGGATCGTTGCCCACACCGAAGCGCTCCCATAGTTCGTCCGAGTAGAGGTCGTCGAGCTCTTGAGTGTGACGGTCTCCTAACAGGTAACATGGCTCGCGCCAACCCATCACGGTGTACGTCGGGTTCGACCACGCGGTGCACTGATATTCCCTCGCCCCTCTCAGAAAGTCGAGGTACAGCGGGTGGTTGTAGAAGCGGATGCCTTGGTTGGGCTTCAGCAGGGTCCTGAACACCTTCCGTGCATTCTGTCTGGATATGAAAAGATCTTGATTCGGGATGGTCTCGAAATGGTAACCCGGCGAGACCATTGCGCCTTCCACACCCATCTTCGTGACCATGGCGAACATCTCGATGAGGTCCTTCTCGTCGACGCCGTTGAAGACCGTGGTGTTTGTCGTGACCCTGTAGCCTTGGTCCAAGGCGGCTTTGATCGCCCTGGTCGCGATTTTGAACACGCCTTTGCGATATACCGATCGGTCGTGAGCCTCTTCCATGCCGTCCAGGTGGACCACGAAACACAGGTATTTCGACGGCGGAATGCTCTGCATGACCCGCTCCATGAGCAATCCGTTGGTGCACAGGTACACGAACCGCTTCTTCGCGGTGATGCCGTGCACGATGTCTTGAATCCGCGGGTGAAGGGTCGGCTCGCCTCCTGCGATGGACACGATCGGCGCGCCGGACCGCTCGACGGCGGCCAGGCAGTCGTCCACGCTCATCACCCGGTCGAGGACCGGCTCGTACTCTCGAATTCTGCCACAGCCCTCGCAAGAGAGGTTGCACGCTTCGAGGGGCTCAAGCATCGTGACCAGAGGGAAACGCTTTCGTCGCATTACCTTGTTCTTCAGGATGTACCAGCCCAGCCGGGCCGCCAGCTCCATCGGTCTACCCACTGCCAACCTCCCCAAGCGCGTTGTCCCACATCCACAACTGAGAGACATACGCTCCCATCCGGTCCCCGGTTTTCACAAGGCGTTCAATCCTGTGAGATCGCGTCATCTGGCTCTCACCAGCAGGAACTGCGTCAGCCCTTCGATCTCTTCTCGGGCTTGCGGAGACATCTCCACCGATCGCAACGACTCAAGCGCGACATCGGCATACGCGGCAGCGCTCTCGTGCGCGTGGCCTCTCACGTCCACTCTTTCCATGATTTCGAGCACCGAGGCCACGTCGGGTTCGTCCACATGTTCAGTCCGGTAGATTCGGTTGAGAGTTTCGGAGTCTTGACCCTTCGACTGCTCCATGGCGAACACCACCGGGTACGAGTTTTTCTTGCGCCGGATGTCCGCGCCAACCGGCTTCCCGGTCGTCTCCTCGTCTCCCCATACTCCCAGGATGTCGTCGCGTATCTGGAAAACGTACCCCAGGGCCGCTCCGCAGTTACGAAAAGCCGTTGCCACAGTCGGGTCGTCGGCGCCGATCACCGCGCCCAGCGCCAGCGAGCAACGTATCAGGGCGCCCGTCTTGCGGGAGATCATCCCCAAGTAGTCGTCCATGCCAATGTCGTGGCGCCCTTCGAATGAGAGGTCGAGATACTGGCCTTCGATCATTTCCAGATACGCTTCTGTGAGAAGCCCCACGGCGACTAGCGCACGCTTGTGCTCAAGCCCGCCCGCGACCAGTTTGTGTAGCACCTGGTCGGCCACGATCCTGAGAGCATTGCCGGCCACCAGCGCCTTGGGCATGCCCCAGACCGCCCACAACGTCTTCCGTCCGTGGCGGGTCTCGTCCAAGTCTTGGATGTCGTCGTGAATCAGAGAGAAGTTATGGATGAACTCCAGGGCAACAGCCGCGGGCAACGCCAGCTCCGCATTGCCGCCCACTGCCTCGCATGCGAACATGCAAAGCGTAGGGCGCAGTCCTTTGCCTTCCATCGCCGGACGCGGGCGTCCCCGTTCGTCAACCCAACCCATGTAGTAACGCAGCATGTCGTAGAGATCGACGCTGTCCTGAGCGAGCTCGTCGCGCATGGCCTGCGCGATTCCAGGCCTGTAGCGTTGGAACAGGTCGGGGAGCGACGTAGCCGCGCCCTCGGCGGCGAGTTTGGGTGAGGGAGTCAACTTCTTGACCTCTGACGGTGGGTTGTTCCAGTTCTCATATTCACCAACCGCGGCGTCCCCGATTCGGTCAGGGTAAACGGCCAAGCACCGACAATTCCGCAACTCCCATCCTCAGGCACGGTTCAGTCAGTAATTCCAGCCTGGGAGGGACTACATAGTTATACGATGGCACATGCTATCATTCGTCAGCAAAAAGTGTCAACGATATAGCAGGCTGTTTCGAGTGAAATGACGTCGTCCTCGCGAGGTTGGAGCGACGGTGGCGTCTGGGTCGGAATCGGCGTCGATGGCGCCAAGCAACAACGTGACGCCGCCTGTTCGGCGGTCGACGGTCGACTCCATCCGGGTCTCGCGGCACGACCGAGGCTTGAATTCTCACCGGCCCCTCACATGAATCTCATGAATGCGGTCGCCGATTGTGAAATATATCGCTTGCATCGCTGTAGGCGCTATGCTATATTTTGGCCCGAATGCCAGCCCCACTTTGACTGGCCGTCCAGCACACAATTCCGGTCCGGCTGACCGCATCTCAAACGTAGGGCGCAGCTCCCGAATCTATGCTCGACGATTACTTTCGCCAGTATGCTCTCATTGCGACGTTTGCGGCCGTCGCTGTTGCTATTCCCATCGGGATGCTAGTCGGAAGCTGGATGCTGTCGGTGCTCAAGCTCCGACCCCAGAACCCCAATCCCATCAAACGCGCCATCTACGAGTGCGGTTTCGCGACCCTGTCAGGCAGATGGAGCCAGTTCAACTTCAGGTTCTACACCATCGCCCTGGTGTTCGTTGTGTTTGACGTTGAGGTGGTGTTCCTGTTCCCTTGGGCCGCCAGTTACGGCGCTTTGTCCGCCGAATTCGGCATCTTCGTGTTGCTTGAGATGGCCGTGTTCGTGGGCATCCTTGTAATCGGCTGGCTTTACGCGTGGCGCAAAGGCGCGCTGGAGTGGAGTTGATGCATGGGTGACGACTCGACGCGCGCACTGCAAGAATTCGTGTTGCACCAGACCACCTGGGAGCTGGACCGCGAAGAGGGCGACTACATCAATCATCTGAAGTCGACCCACACCGAAGCTCTCTCCGAGCCTCTGGTTGAGGTGCCCGACGACCTCCAACGCAACATCGCCGTGACAACGATCGACGCGCTGATGAACTGGGGGCGCAAATCCGCTGTTTGGCCTCTGTCGTTCGGATTGGCGTGTTGCGCGTTCGAGATGATGGCCTCGGCGATGTCGAGATTCGACCTGGCCCGCTTCGGAATGGAGGTTTTCAGGCCGTCGCCCCGCCAGGCGGACCTGATGATAATTGCCGGAACGGTCACGTGGAAAATGGCGCCCGCAATCGAACGGGTCTACGAACAGATGGCCGATCCAAAATGGGTGATATCCATGGGCGTCTGCGCCACCAGCGGCGGACCCTATTACGGCTCCTACGCCGTGGTGCCGGGCATAAACCACATCATCCCAGTGGATGTCTACGTGCCTGGTTGCCCGCCGCGCCCAGACGCTTTGCTGTACGGAATCATGCAGCTTCACGAAAAGATCAAGCGGTACTCGATAACGAATCCCGGGCAGTCCGCTCAATGACCAAAGCGCTTTCCGGCGGAGACGTTGCCGGCCGGATCAACGAGGCTGTTTCCGACGCCGTCGTCGACCACAACGACACTGACGTGTGGATCGACCCTGAATCGATTCTGGACGCGTCGAGGTTCCTCAAGACCGATGCGGATCTCGATTTCGCCTTTCTCACGGCAGTGACCGCGGTCGACTACGTCGAGTACTTCGAGTTGGTGTATCACCTGCTGTCAACGCGGCACAACCACAGCGTCGTGGTTAAATCCAGATTGTTTGGACGGGGGACACCGACGGTGTCCTCGGTCACCGAAGTCTGGCGAGGCGCCGACCTTCAGGAGCGTGAAGTTTGGGACCTGATGGGCATCCGGTTCGAAGGTCACCCAAATCTCAAGCGGGTCATGCTGTGGGAGGGTTTCCCGGGGCATCCACTTAGGAAAGACTACATCGAGTAGCCGGAATACGGAGAGACGCGGCAGGAGCGCATGAACCTGAGCCTGCCGATACGAGCAAGAATGGCAATAAAGACCGAGCCAGTCACTATAAACTTAGGGCCACAACACCCCAGCACGCACGGGGTGTTCAGGCTCCGCGTCACGTTTGACGGCGAGGTCGTGGTAGACGCAGAACCTGTATTTGGCTACCTGCACCGCGGAACAGAGAAGCTCGCTGAGTCCCGGACGTACGTGCAGATAGTGACGCTCACCGACCGGCTGGACTACACGGCGGCAATGTCCAACAACCTGGCCTACGTGCGGACGGTCGAGAAACTGGCCGATATAGAAGTGCCCGAGCGCGCCCAGTACATCAGGGTGATCACCGCCGAGCTCCAACGCATCGCCAGCCACATGTTAGCGACCGGGTTCCTGCTCAACGAGCTCGGCGCACTGGCCACCCCGCTGATCTACTGCTTCCGCGAGCGCGAACGCATCCTGGACTTGTTCGAGATGCTGTGCGGCGCGCGGATCACAGTGAGCTACATGAGGCCCGGGGGTGTGTTCCAGGATGCACCCGAGGAATTCTGGCCGGCGCTGAGCAGAGTCACCGGAGACCTTCCACACTATCTGGACGAGTTGGAAGACTTGATATCAGGAAACGAGATCGTCCTGGTTCGAACGCGGGACGTGGGCCTGATTTCCGCGGAACAGGCGATTGACTCGTCGATATCGGGCCCGATACTGCGTGGCTCCGGCGTCCAGTGGGATGTCCGAAGGGCTGCTCCTTATGAGATCTACGATCGGTTGGACTTCGACATTCCGATCGGCTCGGTCGGCGACGTGTACGACCGGTACATGGTCAGAATCGAAGAGATGCGCCAGGCGGTCCGGATTATCGATCAATGCATCTCGCAGATCCCGGCTGAAGGACCGATTCGAACCCAGACGCCCTTCTTCGTGCGCCCTCCGGTCGGCGAGGCATATGCCGCCGTGGAGGCGCCCAAAGGTGAACTGGGTTTCTACATCGTCAGCGACGGCGGAATCGCACCCTACCGATGCAAGATAAGGGCGCCGTCGTTCATCAACCTGACAGCGATACGCGACATGGTCGTTGGCGGGAAGATGGGTGACTTGATCACGGTATTCGGCTCTCTCGACATCGTCTTGGGGGAGGTGGACCGCTAGTGTACGACGTTCGCGCAGCGGGGATCCTGGATTTCAAGAGCCTCGTGGAATTCTACGGCGGGTTCATGCCTGACAACCTGGCGTTCGCCGTCGCCTGCTTCACTCTGGCGTCCATCGTCGTCAACGTGTTGGTATCGCTCACGGCGGTCTACACATGGTTCGAGCGCCGAGCAATCGCCAGGTTCCAGGTGCGGCTCGGGCCCAACCGATGGGGTCCGTTCGGAATCCTCCAGCCGTTCGCCGACCTGGTGAAGCTGTTGGTCAAGGAAGACACAGTCCCGGAGGAAGCCGACCGCTGGGCTTTCAACCTTGCGCCCATTGTGCTGGTGGTGCCCGGCCTGCTGGCGGTGTCCGTAATCCCCTTCGGTCAGGATACGTTCCTGGGCCGGTTGAACATCGGCATCCTGTTTATCCTCGGTGTCACAAGCATCAACACGGTTGCCATATTCATGGCGGGTTGGGGATCGGCGAACAAGTACGCGATGCTGGGCGCGATACGGGGTGTCGCGATGCTCGTGAGCTACGAAGTGCCGATGGCATTGGCTGTCACCGGTGTGATACTGCTCTCAGGCTCACTTGCGATGTTCGACATCGTTCAGGCGCAAGACCTGCCGTTCATCATCGTACAGCCGTTGAGCTTCTTGATCTTCATCGCGGCGGCTACCGCTGAGATGAGCCGCACGCCATTTGACCAGATCGAAGCCGAATCGGAGTTGGGTTCCGGATACAATACTGAATACTCCAGCATGAAGTTTGGCGTCTTGTTCCTCGCTGAGTATATGGCGCCGCTCGTGATCGCAACGATTGTCACAACGCTGTTCCTTGGCGGGACCCGGGGCATCGACCCGGTGCCCGGCCAAATCTGGTTCGTCGTCAAATCATTCGCGGTTCTGTTTGTCCTGCTGTGGATAAGGGCGACTTGGCCGCGGCTTCGAGTCGACCAGATCATGGGCTTCGCCTGGAAGGGGCTTTTCGGCCTCGCGCTGCTGAACATATTCGTCGTGGCTGCCGAGATCGCCATATTGCAGGACGACGTCGGCGACCTGTCGATGGGTTCGCTGGCGATCATGTCGGCGATTAACTGGACGGTGACCATCATCGCAATCGTGGTGATGGCGAACGTACTCGGGCAGCGCAGGCTGGAGCGCCCGGAGCCTGTTCCATCTCCCCTGGCCAACATGTACGGAGACGCAGACTGACATGTACGGAATCGGGTTGCTTAAAGGTCTGGCGATAACCATGAAGAACATGGTCCTGCCCAGTCGCCAGTTTACGGAACACCAGTATCCGGACCGCAAGATCGGCCTGGTCGGTTTGGCGCGGCTCAACGACAGCAACCCGATCAGCTTCGCGGTGCGGAAGCCCGGAAGCGCGGCGAAGGCTTTGCTCGGACTAACCTCGGTTCCCGACGGGCACGTTCAGCACCCGCGGTTCAGGGGTCAGGAGTTTTCCTGGTACGAAGAGAGATGCACCGGCTGCGCAAGCTGCGCCAAGTACTGCCCGTTAGGCATCATCCGGATCGTGACCGATCCCAGCAAAACGAACGTGCTCGAGGGCGACAAATACGGCATCGAAGTATTCGACATCGACATGGGACGGTGCATGTTCTGTGGACTGTGCGTCGAAGCATGCCCGTATGACGCCCTTCACATGGGCAGCGGATTCGAAGAAGGAACATACAAACGCGACGACTTGGTCATCGACGTCGATCGGCTCAAGGCCGCCCCCAAGCACCCCAGCCAATGGTTCCGGCCCCAACTGCCGGCAAGCGGCTACAACCCGTTAGCCGATCAAGAGGCAAGCTGGCGCGACGTCCATCGTCACGAAAAACCGTCGCACTCGGACCAGGAAAAGAGGTGGGGCCAGAGATGATCGGCCAAGGAACAGAGGCCTCACTCGTCGTCGACATCGTCTTTTGGGTGTTGGCTGTCTCCAGCATCATCGCTGGAATTGCAGTCGTCCAGATGAAAGACCTGTTCAGGGCGGCGTTGTTCCTGATCGTATGCCTGATGGCGGTCGCCGGCATGTTCGTCCTGCTTCGCGCGGAGTTCTTGGCCGCGGTTCAAGTGCTCATATACGTCGGCGCGATCTCGGTCCTCATAATATTTGCGATCCTGATGACCGGCGACATAGAGGAAGGAAGCCCCTCCCACAACTTCAAGTGGCCGGTGGCCTTGTTAGCCGCGCTCTTCGGCGCCTTGGCAATATTCGTCGTCACATCGACCGACTGGGACCTGTTGGAGCCCGCGATCGACGCAGGCCGGATCAGCGCGGACGCCGTCACGGACGTCTACACGAACACCGTGCCCGTGATAGCGCACCTGCTGATACGGGACTTCGTTCTGGTCTTCGAAATAGCGTCAGTCCTGCTTCTTGCGGCTGTCATCGGCGCCCTGGCGCTCATCAGGGAACGGTGAAGCTGTGAATCTTGAAAACTTCCTGATAGTTTCGGCAATTCTGTTCTCGATCGGGCTGTACGGCGCGTTGGCGAAACGCAACGCCATAACCGTGTTGATGTCGCTGGAACTGATGTTCAACGCCGTCAACATAGCCGCAGTTGCGCTGTCACGGTATTCCGTGCCGGCGCAATTGGACGAAGCAGGCGTGAACGCCGGACGGGACGCGGCCCAGTTTCTGCTGACGGGTCACATATTCGCCATGTTCATTATTACCGTCGCAGCGGCGGAAGTGGCGCTGGGGCTGGCAATCGTCATCGCCATATACCGCAATCGCGAGTCGGTCTTCGTGACCGACGCAAACCAGCTTAGGAGTTAGCCCAAATTCGATGTGGGTCGAGTACAAAACGGCGCCTAATCTTATGATCGCTGAAATGTGGAAGGACGTGCTGGAAGGCGACGGCCTGCCTACCAAGATACTTCCCGTCGGCGACATCCTCACCTGGGGTGAGCGCGTGCCATTCAAGGTTTACGTCCCAAAAGGTCGTGAGCACGTGGCAGACGAGATACTGAGGAAGTTGTAGATGATTTCGGAGCAGTGGGTCTGGCAAATCCTGTTCGCGCCGCTGGCGTCGTTCGTCATCATCGGCTTCATCGTCAAGCCGTGGCTGGGCATGCTCGGAAGAAACCGCGCTGGGAACGACGCGACAGCCGGGAGGCATCCGCTGGCCAGGCTCGCGCCAGCCATCACGATCGCAGCTGTGGGGCTTGCATTCGTCATTTCGCTTGTTGCTCTGTTCGACACGATCGACGGCCACGGAAGCCTCGAGTATCCGGTCCACGACTGGCTAACCGTCGGAGATCTGAAGTTCACCGTCGGCATCCTCATGGACCCGTTGACCGCAATCATGCTCGTGGTGGTCACGGGCGTCAGCCTGATGGTGCAAATCTACTCGCTCGGCTATATGACCACGGAAGACGACGGCGGGTACACTCGCTACTTCGCCTACATGTCGTTGTTCACCGCGTCGATGGTCGGCATGGTGCTCGCTTCCAACATCGTGCAGTTGTTCGCGTTTTGGGAGCTCGTCGGCCTCTGCTCGTACCTGTTGATCGGCTTCTGGTTCACGCGACCGTCCGCGGCGGCCGCCGCCAAGAAGGCGTTCATCGTCACGCGAGTCGGCGACTTCGGCTTCCTGCTGGCGATCATGTACCTGTTCTACAATAACGACGCATTTGCGGCACAGGGTCTGAGCTCGATCGACATCCGCGACATCTACACGGCAGTCGACGACAAGGTCATCGTCGGCGGAGTGGTCACGTGGATCGCGGCGGGCATCTTCGCCGGCGCCGTCGGCAAGTCGGGACAGTTCCCGCTGCACACGTGGCTGCCGGACGCGATGGAGGGCCCGACTCCCGTCAGCGCCCTGATCCACGCCGCCACCATGGTCGCGGCAGGCGTCTTCCTCGTGGCGCGCTTCTTCCCGTTGTTCGAAGCGTCGCTGACGATGATGAACGTCGTGGCTCTGGTTGGTGGATTCACGGCGCTGTTCGCGGCGTCCATGGGGTTGGTAGCCAACGACATTAAACGAGTGCTGGCGTACTCGACCATCAGCCAGCTAGGGTACATGATGCTTGCCTTGGGCACGGGCGCGTACGCCGTCGCGATGTTCCACCTGTTCACTCACGCGTTCTTCAAGGCGCTGCTCTTCCTCGGCTCCGGCAGTGTGAACCACGCCTCCGGCACCTTCGACATGCGATACATGGGCGGGCTGCGCAAGGTCATGCCGATAACCTACGCGACGTTCCTGATCGGCAGCATCAGCCTGGCGGGCATTCTGCCGAGCGCCGGCGGCTGGAGCAAGGACGAGGTCCTGACGGCGGCCTGGCTCGGCGGCAACACGGCCGGCGCGATAGGCTTCTGGATGGCGATGCTCGCGGCTTCCATGACGGGGTTCTACATCTTCCGAGCGCTGTTCATGACGTTCGAGGGCGAATTCAAGGGCGGCTCCGACGCCGACCCGGCCGATGCGCCCCACGGGCCGGTCCACTTGGCCGAGTCGCCGACCTCGATGGTGCTCCCGCTGGTCATATTGGGGGTTGCTTCGCTGGTCATCGGGTTCCTGGTCAACCCGATCATCGACCTTGGCATCGTGCCAAAGCACTGGTTCTTGCACTTCCTCGGCCAAGGACCCGTCCACGTCGAGATTCACGAATTCAACGTCATCCTGGCCGTCGGCGCGATGCTCACAGGCGTCTCCGGCATCGTGCTCGCGTACCTGATGTACATCAAGGGGACCATCTCTCCGGCCCGCGTGTCCGAGGCGGTCAAGCCGCTTCACACGTTGCTATTGCGGAAATACTATATCGACGAGCTATACGAGGATTGGATCGTCCGCCGGTTCTTCTACGGCGGCCTGGCTAGATGGCTGGATTGGGCGGACAAGACGATCATCGACAATATCGTCAACAAGATCGGGGCCTTGGGCCGAAACGTCGGAGTTGTCGGGCGCGAAGTCCAGAACGGCCAGCTCCAAGAATATGGTGCCGCGATTTTCGTCGGCGTGCTGACAATCGTCGGACTTTACCTTTGGTCCTTGTAATCGCGAGGGAACTCTAGCACTTGTTTACGGGCTGGTTAACCGCATTAGTATTCCTGCCCATGGCCGGGGCCATCGTCCTGGCCCTGGTGGTCAGGGGCGACCGGAACATCCGGTTTTTCGCCGCGGCCGTGTCGCTCGCCGAACTCGTATTGGCGATCGTCATCTTCGCGATGTTCGACCACGATGCGGGCGCCTCTCAGTATCAGCTCATCAACAAGGTCGAGGACTGGATCCCCATCGAGTCGTTCAAGGTGGAGTACTTCCTGGGGATCGACGGCATCAGCGCGCCCATGGTTCTACTCACGGGCTTGCTCGGGGCCGTGGCCGTCTATTCGTCATGGAGCGTCAAGACCCGCGTCCGCGAGTACTTCGTGTGGCTGCTGGCGCTTCAAGCCGCCGTCATGGGAGTCTTCACGGCTCTGGATTTCTTCTTGTTCTTCATGTTCTGGGAACTGGAATTGGTTCCCATGTTCTTCCTCATCTCGATATGGGGAAGCGGACGCAAAGAATACTCCGCCATGAAGTTCGTGATCTTCACCATCCTGGGCAGTGCGTTCATGCTGGTGGGGATACTGGTGCTCTTCTACTCGACCGGCACCTTCGACATGACCCTGCTTCCGGACGCGATCGCGAACGGCAAGCTGCTCCTGCCCATCGGCATGGTGTTCACGCTGACGTTCATCGCGTTCGCGGTGAAATTGCCGATTTGGCCGCTGCATACGTGGCTGCCCGACGCGCACACGGACGCACCGACAGCCGCGAGCGTGATGTTGGCCGGCGTTCTGCTGAAGATGGGCGCCTACGGCATGATCCGCGTCTCGGTGACGATGTTCCCGGGCGTGATATCGGACATAGCCTGGCTGCTGGCCGCCGCTGGCGTCATCAACATCCTGTACGGGGCGGTGGTCGTTCTGCGACAGACGGACCTCAAGCGGTTGATCGCGTTCAGTTCGATTAGCCACATGGGTTTCGTCCTTCTCGGACTGTCTGTTGTCGTTGGCGTCAACGGCGAAGTGTCGGCGGTCGGGTTGACCGGGGCGGCCCTGCAGATGTTCACGCACGGCACCATCACCGGCCTTCTGTTCCTGCTCGTCGGATACATATACGAAAAAGCTCACACCCGATACATCCCGGACCTCGGCGGACTCGCCAGCAGGATGCCATTGCTGACAGCTTCACTGGTCGTGGCGGGATTGGCGTCGCTCGGTCTGCCCTCCACGAGCGGGTTCGTGGCCGAGATACACGTGTTCCTCGGCGCGTTCCCCGTCTGGAGTTGGCTGACTGCGATTGGCGCATTCGGCGTCGTGATCACGGCGGGCTACATTCTGTGGATGATTCAACGAGCCATGTTCGGACCGCGAAACCCGCACCTAAACGACGTCTCCGACGCGACACCGCTCGAGATGTTGCCGGTGGCGGCCATGGTGATCGCGATAATGGCGGTGGGAATATATCCGTCGCTGATAGTCGACGTGTTCTCGTCGGGGCTGCAGCCGATCGTCGACTCGCTGCAAAACGTCGCGGTGGCCGCAACAAAATGAACATGATCACGAAGGCGCTATGACGCTTCACGACATATATCTGCTCTCGCCCGAAATCAGCATGGCCGGACTCGCGGCCGCGCTGGTGTTGATCGACCTCGTCATGTCGCGAAAGGGCGCTCTCACCGCCATCGCGTTCGTCGGCCTCACGATACCGCTGGCGCTCAGCATATACCTGTGGATCGACCTGAACGACCAGGCGTCGATACAGATGAACGCCGACTTCGGAACAGACACTGCGGCGTTCGTCGTCGATAAGTTCAGCCTGTTCTTCAAGTTCCTGATCGTCGCCATCGTTGCCCTTGTCGTGCTGGCGTCGTCCGAGTACGCAAACAAATTCCAAAGGTTCCGCGCCGAGTTCTTTTCCTTGATCCTGTTCTCCGCGACGGGTATGATGCTCTTGGCCTCGACGGTGGAGCTGATAAGCATCTACGTGTCTTTAGAGCTGACTTCCCTGCCGCTGGCGGCCCTGGCCGCGTTCTTGCGCGACGACAAGTCGTCAGAGTCGGGGTTGAAGTTCCTCATCCTGAGCGCGGTGAGTTCGGCTGTACTGCTCTACGGCATGGTCATCATTTACGGCTTCACGGGCACGACGGTGCTGGCGGACATAGCCACGCAACTCGGCGACATCGAACTTTCGGCTGACGAAGCGTTCGGCGCCAATGCGCTGTTGTTCGGTGTGGTGCTGGTCATCGCGGGGTTCGGCTTCAAGATAGCCAGCGTTCCGTTCCAGATGTGGGCGCCGGACGTCTACGAAGGCGCGCCGACGCCCGTCACCGCATTCCTGTCGGTGGCCTCCAAGGCCGCTGGATTCGCCGTGATCCTACGGGTGTTCTACGTCGCCTTCGACACTGAGTTAATGAGCCCGGATTGGGGCGCCGTATTCGCGGTGCTTGCCATCCTCTCAATGTCCCTCGGCAACCTGGTGGCGATTCTGCAGACCAACATCAAGCGGATGCTGGCCTACAGCACGATCGCCCACGCCGGGTACCTGATGGTGGGGCTGGCCGCGGTCGCCGCGCGCCCTCCCGAAGCCGAGGCCATCGCGGGCCCTTCCGGGGTTCTGTTC
>CAZPQQ010000011.1:38901-63221 GCA_964588665.1 uncultured Dehalococcoidia bacterium
CGAGGCCATCGCGGGCCCTTCCGGGGTTCTGTTCTACTTGAGCGGATACGCCGCGACGAACCTGGCCGCGTTTGCCGCCATCATCGCCATATCCAACCGCGTCGGCTCGGACCGCATCGACGCGTTCGCGGGCATGTCGAGGCGGGCGCCGTATCTGGCCGGAGTGCTGGCATTCGCGCTTGTTTCGCTCATCGGGGTGCCGCCGACGGTCGGGTTCATGGCGAAGATGTACATCTTCGGCGCCGCGGTCAACGCGAACCTGGAGTGGCTTGCACTTGCCGGCGTCATCAACAGCGTCATCTCGGCCTACTACTACCTGCGTGTGGTCAAAGTGATGTACCTGCAGGAGCCCAAGGACGAAAGCAGGGTCAGGTCCGGCTTCCCGATGAAAGTTGCGATCTTCGTCGCTATGGCAGGAACCGGCTTCTTCGGCGTATATCCGACGCCTTTGATCGAGTTGGCCAGAACCGCTGTCGGCGTCCTGGTTTCGTGACCTTCCCAGTTCGTTGACACCCCCTAGGGCCGATGCTAGACTTGCCACGCGCAAGCGGGGTGCGCCCTGCTTTTGGGGCGAGAATACAGGTCCGAACGTCGGGTTGTCTGCCCACTATGCGCCGCCCTCCCATTCCGATGGAAACCTCGACAGCGGGACATCGTTCCCGCAACTCGCATCGAGTTACGTTTCATGTCGCTAATCGGATTCGTTTACAACGCCCTCGTCGCCGAGGCTCCGGGGCTCATCGATTCGCTCGTTGCGTCTCTGAACCTCAAGGACACTTCATGGGTGTGTTCTGCAGAAGACCTTCCTGAGTCAGATAAACTCGATGGCACGACGCTGATCGTTGTCGCGGGCGGCGACGGCACGATTCTCAAGACGATTCACGTCATCGCGCCGTATTCCATTCCGATCGTGGCGGTCAACATGGGTCGAGTGGGCTTCATGAGCGAATTGAGGGTCGAAGACGCCGCCGAACGACTGCCGGGCTACCTCAACGGCGACATGCGCGTAGAACGCCGGATGATGCTGCACGCAACGGTTACGGCCGAACCGGGCGGCCCTGAGTTGCTGTCGGCGCATGCCCTCAACGACGTGGTCGTCGGACGCGGAGGCGTGGCCCGGCTGATGAATATCGCGACAAGGGTCGACGGCGAACCTCTGACTATCTACCGCAGCGATGCCGTGGTCGTCTCCACGGCAACGGGCAGCACCGGCTATGCCCTGTCGGCGGGCGCCCAAATATTCTTCCCGCAAGCCCGCGTCCTCATAGTTCAACCGGTAGCGGCGCACACGGGACTCCGTGACGGCCTAGTCCTGCCTGACGACTCCGTGGTCGAGCTCGAACCTGTGTCGAGAGATCCTGCGTCGCTGAGCGTGGACGGCCTGGCAGACATCGACCTGTCCCCGGGATCGGTCGTAAAGATCGTTAAGAGTGAGCACGAAGCGCTGTTCCTTCGCGCCCGACCTCCCGCTGCCTTCTGGGGCGATCTCACAAGCCGGCTGGGCCTGGTGTACAACCTGACGCCTCCCAGTCATTAACCGAACCCACTAGTCGGACCGATCCGAGGAAGCCCGAACAGGGAGTCAAAAATGACCCAAGAGCCGCAGTTGATTCGACAGGACGAGAAGTTCGACGGCGCAATCGTCAACCTCAGGGTCGACACCGTGCTGCTGCCGAACGGTCGAGAGGCCACATTCGAGGTCGTGGAACACGAGAAGGCCGTCGTACTCGTGCCCATCGACGCTGATGACAATGTGCTTCTGGTTCGGCAATACCGGCACCCGATCGGCGGATGGCTGCTGGAAGCGCCCGCGGGAATGTTGAAACCGCCTGAGTCGCCCGATGTCTGCGCTCAGCGGGAGTTACAGGAAGAGATCGGTTACGCGGCCAGGAATCTTCGACCTCTCGGCGGATTCTGGTCGTCCCCGGGGTTCTGCACGGAGTTCATCTACGCCTATTTGGCCCGAGATCTTGTCGAAAGCAGGCTTGAAGCTGATGAAGACGAGGACATCGAGGTACAGCGGATCCCGTTGTCGCGGATGTCACAGCTCATCCGCCTCGGCGAGATTCAGGACGCCAAGACCATCGCGACTTTGTTGATGACCATGCACCTGTTCCAATAATCCGGTTCATACTTCATAGGAGTTCAGCGCAATGCCAGACCTCGAAGCGATATTCGCCCAGATCGACTCTCTGGAAGACGAGATAGTCGCTCTCGAACGGGATCTGATTCAAATCCCGTCAGTGAACACCGGGACCATGCCCACCGGAGACGAGACTCCTGTGTGCGAGTACATCCGCGACTGGTTGGCCGAGGACGGCATATCCTCCGAGATCATTGGCAGGGTCCCAGAACGCGGAAACATTATCGCCCGGATCGACGGCAGCGACCCTGAAGCCCGGCTGATGCTCATGTCACACACGGACGTGGTGCCCGTGGAAGACGAGGCCAAGTGGACCTATCCGCCGTTCAGCGCCACGAACCACGACGGGCGCATCTACGGCCGCGGGGCCTCGGACTGCAAAGCGCTGCTGACCGCCCAACTCATGGCGATGCGACTGTTGAAGCGGAACGGCATCCGCCTGAAGAACAGCCTCATCCTGTGCTCGGGAGCGGACGAAGAGCACGGAGGCAGATACGGTTTCGGTTGGCTGGCCGACACCCACCCCGACAAGCTCGCCGCGCCGTTCGCCGTGAACGAAGGCGGCGGCACGCCGACTGACGCCGCCGGCGCGCTCACCTACCTTCTCGGCGTAGGCGAGAAGGGCCGGCTGCAGGTCGAGTTCGAGGTCAAAGGCGTCAGCGCCCACGCTTCTGTGCCATGGCAAGGCACCAACTCGCTCTACAGGCTCTCGCAGTTGTTGCAACGCATCGAGGCATACGAGCCGGAGCGCGACACGTCGACATCGCTGTTCTCGCATCTGTCGACGTTCGCCATCGAGCATAAGCCGTCCGCCGAAAACGTGGACGAAATCATCGAGGAGACCGAGTCGGACAATCCTCGCCTCGCCTCGATGCTCCGCGCCCTGTCTAGGATGACCCTGACTCCGACCATGATCGACGGCGGCATCAAATCCAACAGCGTGCCCGAATCAATCCATCTGACGTGCGACGTACGCACGCTCCCCAATCAGGACGACGACTACCTGCGAGGCGAATTGGACGGGATCATCGAAGGCGTGCCTGGGGTCTCATACGAGATCGACTACATGGCCGTGCCCAACTCGTCGGAGTTTGAGACCGAGCTAGCCGAGCACATCAAAGCGGCCACGGCGCTGGCTTTGGAACGCGACGACATCCAGTGGGTGCCGGCGATCAGCACCGGCTTCACCGACTCGCGGTTCACACGCCCGCTCAACATCGTGACCTACGGATTCTCGGGATCGCACCCGGACGACGACCCGATGCTCTCGAGGGCGCACGGCACGGACGAATCGGTCGGCATCAAGAGTCTGATCAGCGGGACCAAGATCATGCTCGCGTTGGCCGTCTCCCTGTGCGGGACCGAGTAGCGCCTCCCAGACGGGATTCACGATGGGAGTCGGACCTCAATGAGGCTTTCGACCCGCCCTAGTGCGACCACGCCCTCTGCGCGAAGTACCGGGGGGGGGAGGGCGAGCGGCCTATCTAGCTCCAAAACGGACGCTGGGACCGCATGACCTCAAAACGAACCGAGGACCGCGCCCTCCCCGCTGGGCAAGTCACTCTCGTCGACCATTGGTTCGGCCAGATCCCGGATATCGAACCAGCGGGCAAACTTCTGGTCTTGAACGAGTGGTACAGCCCGTCGATACACATCAACGGCGCAGCGGTCTAGGGTTGTTGATCCGGCCTCCGACATGTCCTCCGTCGTATGCAGGCGGTCAGTGGCTCGCTCGATGATCACAGACCGAGCTCCGTTTTGACAGCCTCCCAAGGAGTGACTTTTCCTTCGGCGACTTCATTGAGGCTCTGGCGGAGGGCAACCATAAGTTCCTCGTCTGCCATGACTTCCAAAGTCTCTTGAATGGCCTCATAGAGGTCCCACGGCATAAGAGCCAAAACCCGCTTACCTCGTCGTGTCAACGCTACGGCCCTGTTTTCTTCTGCCAGATACTCAGGAAGCGCAGTCAGAATTTCTCGTGCCTTTGTAATCGGGATGTTATTTTGCGAATCCAAGTAGTTCAACATTGTTGTTATTGTCTCAGTCACCCGTTAAGGGGGAGATTATCCATTCGGATTACGCGCTTTCGTAATCGGACCCATTTGCGTCAATTACTAACGATATATCTTCTGGCAGTTTGATCATGGATTCCTTTCCACCAGACCAAGCTTTATGAGTTTCCGCGCCAGCTCATAAATGTCCTCTTTGCCTCCTTCTTTCCGAATTCCTACAAAGAGCACCAAGACCTTACCTTTGGCTTCGTCTACCTTGTAGATAATACGATAACGCCCAGCGGCATGAACTCTCCGACAGCCAACGAACTCTCCCCTTAATCCTCTGCCTTGTTTCTCCGGTTCTTGCGATAGACTGTCTATCCGGTCCCCAATTTTCTGCTGGATTCTGCGATCTCGGATCGCCTTCAGCATGGTGACCGCAATGTCGCTGACCAATATTTCGTAGACCAATCATGCGCCTTCCGGATTTGGCTTCTGCCCTCTACTCATCTCACTAAGGTTCCAGTCAAGCCAAACCTGTACATAATACTGTACGGCTAATTGTACGTGTCGTCAAGCGTAGATGGATTCAGCCACAGGCCGCGTCACCAAGCGAACAGATCTACGCCGGCACCACGCCCGGCGGCAGCGGCACGTCGATGCCGGTTGTCTCTTTGATGACGCTGGCCAGCCTGCGAAGCGCACCTTCTTCGGCCCAGGGATACTGGTCGCGGGGCGCAAGTTCGGGATCGACTCCAGGCGTTCGGACCACGGTTCCGCGAATGAACGCCCTCACTGCTCGGTGCGCACGATAGTACCGCATCCGCACAGGATCCAATGTGCGCCGTCGCGAATAGCTGTCGAGGTGGGCGGCGGCGAATGCATCGAATATTCCTGGCGGCGCCTCCGGGACAAGGCTCGGACCGGCCACGGTCATCAGGACAAGCGACACCGCGACGTCGTACTCGGCGTCGGCCAACAGGGCGCCGGGCCAGTCGAGAACTCCGCTGACGCGCCCGCCGTCGACCATCACGTTGCCGGGGTGGAAGTCTCCGTGACATATGGACAGCTCATCGCGCTCATCTGGCCGGTTCTCGATCAGCCAATTCACGACCGGCTTAAGGTGGACCAACGCGGGCTCCGTGACGTAGCGTTGAAGGAGACGAAGTTGTCCGGCGATCCTGAATGCCTCGGCGGCAATCCCGAAATCTCGCAACGAATTGGCAACGCCGCTTGATGGTGCCGCGTGCAGCTCAGATTGCGTTCGCGCAAGCATGTCGATGACCCTTGTCGCCGCTTCAGGTTCTCCCATCATCTCTTCCATAAGCGAATGGCCTGGACGCGCTCCATTACGTTGAACGGGCGCCCGTTGATTGTCCGCGTGCCGCCTGGGATTACCACTCGGGGAACCGGGTACCCAGCATCCGCCATCGCGTTTTGGAACACAGCCTCTTTCGCGGACTGCCCCACACCGCCCATCTCCGCGAACAGACGTATCACCAGCGGGCCCGCCAACACTTCCGGTACTTTCGAGAGCCGGAATGAAAAGATCAGCGTGTCGAATCCGCCTAGAAGCCGAACAGGGTCCACGGTGAACTCCGCTTCCTCCGTGTCGGCCTCGGTTCGCAAAAGTTCGAGCAGATCTTTCTTAACCCGATCTGAATCGATCTCACCGGCATCAGGAGATTGCAATGTCACAATATTCTCCTTCCCTCGATTGACTCGAGTCGCCTCAACGCTTGTGATCGGCAGGCTATACGGCGACCCTTTGGCCGCGACGGCCGACCGTGCTTGTGTTCAGTCCGGCGCCGAGACCTGCCCCGTCCGGCAGCCACAGCCGCCCATCTTCGATTTGCTCCGGAGGGTCCAGCAGCTCAGAGCGCCACTCAACCTCGTACACGGCGTGCTCCGAGGGCATGGCGCCTTCGACCGCGGCCGTGACATGTCCGCTTGCGAGCAAAGAGATCGGGCCAGAGGGACAGTGGGGAGAAAAGCCAGCATCCGCTGATATTGCGGCCCTGCCCGCCCGAACGGCTTCGGTCACGCCACCGCAATGTTTGACGTCGGGCATGATCACATCGACGTTCCCCGCAACGACGAGTTCGGCGAACGAACCGGCGCCATATTCGTTCTCGCCGGCGATCAACGGCATGGGCACGCGCTCGGCGATCCACGCGAGGTCTTCGGGTGTGCGAGCGGGCCGAATAGGCTCCTCGAACCACACGACTCCGAGTTCGATCAGCTTTTCGGCGATCACGACGGCGTCGTCGGGTGCAAACCGATTGTGGCAGTCCACTTGCAACCGGGCGTCGATGCCGATTGCCTGCCTTACGGCGGCGATCCGATCGAGGCCAGGTCCGGCCGTCTCAAGAATGGGAGCCGAAGGCGCGTCGAGTCGAACTTCATCGAACGGGGCGCACTTGAAGACTCGGAACCCAGCTCGGGCGGCTCTCTCCGCGACCTTGCCGAATGCCGCGGGTGTACGGTCCGTTGCGAACAGCGAGCGATTGATGTTCGCGTAGAGTTCGACGCTCGCGGCGCCGACGCCGCCCAGCGCTTCCGTCAGGCTTTGCCGATTGTGCTGGGAGTCGATCTGCGCAACCGCCGTTCTCAGCGCGCTGACCGCGGTCGCGATGATTCGGTCTGTCCTGAGCGCATTGACGTCAAGACCCAACGCCGATTCGATCTCTGACTCATAACCGATCTCCGAGGCGCTCAAACGCGCCACAGCGTTCGCGACCGATTTCGCAACGCGCTTGCTCAGTTCGCCCAGAGTGATTTCGACCGGCGTTACGACGCCTTCGGTGTCAGCGAACACCGCGAACACCCACGTGGTCCTCGGGGTCGCTTCAATCGCGACGAACTCTACGCGCTCAAATCTCAAGTCCGGTCACCGCCAGTTCGCGTCTACGACGTCGACAGCTTGGCCAGCAACGACAGGGTTCTGTCTTCGGAGGCGGTGGCATCGTCGCTCCCTGGAACCACGGAAAGCAACACTTCCGATGCGCCCCAATCGAAGATGCCCTGGATTCGCTCTGCCACAGCGTCTTCGTCGCCAAAGATGAGGACCGAGTCAAGCATCTCGTCGGTCCAACCCGAAACCGGGGTGCCGATGAATCCAGATTCGGCGAACATTCTTGCGTAGAAAGGAGTGCTTGGGAAATAGCCCAAACGTTCCCTCACACCGTTGCGGGCGGCGTCGATGTCTTCGGTCACGCTGATAGGGGCGTGAACGATCATGGGTGGCGTCGGCTTCCCGGCAGCCCGGGCCCCGCGTCTGAGCGCGCGCATGGCCGTATCACGCAAGTAAAAGTGGGGGCATACCCAGCTTATCGCCCCGTCGGCTTCGGCTCCGCAAAGCTCGAATGCGCCTGGCATCAGAGCTGAACCCATTACGGGAACATCAAGCGGTCCCGGCAAATTGGCGGCAGCCGAATACCAGCGTCCCTCGAATTCGACGCTGCCCGACTGGATCAACGGCTTGACGATCTGCAAGTACTCTCGAAGATGGCCGAGCGGCGCGCGGAAGTCGGCGCCGAACATGCGCTCCATCGGAGTCCGATGGCTGGGACCGACGCCCAGGCGAAATCTGCCCGGCGCCAGATCGGCGACGACTTGCGCCTGGTGAACCAGCGAGACCGGGTGCCGGGACCACGTCTGGACGATCGAAGTGCCCAGCAAAATCGTATCGGTGTTCGCGGCCGCCGCGGCAAGCACCGCCATGGAATCGCCTGCACCGCCGCCGGACGTCAACCACGCGGCGTGGATGCCCATCTCCTCGATCCGCTGAATCTTCGCCACGCACTCGGCGGCTCCGGTCGCTGAAATGGAGATTCCGATTTTCGCGCCGTTCATACCCGCCTCCCGACTGATCGTGGACTGTCAGTTCCGGTTATGTTCATCGGCCCGGAGTATATCACGCCGGTCGAAAAACGCCGGCGACATTCTTGGCGCTGTCGAAAAGCATTTGATACACTGTGCCGAACATCTGAAAGAATGGAGTTCGCATGGAAGGCTTGATCACACACGAAGCTCCGGATGTGAAGCTCCCAACCATGATCGTCGCCTTCGCGGGATGGCCGGACGCCGCTGAAGCCGCCACCAGGGCGCTGAGATATCTGGTGCGCAAGCTCCCGGCCAAGAAATTCGCGGAGATCGATCCCGAAGAGTTCTATGACTTCACATCGGTAAGACCCCAAACCCGAATCAACCGGCGCGGCGAACGCATCATTCGGTGGCCGCGCAACGACTTCTACTATTTCGCTCCCCAACACCAAGAGGACGGCTTGCTGCTCTACGTCGGCACCGAGCCCAATCTCCGGTGGCGGGCGTTTTCGAACATCATCTCGTCGGTCGCCACCGACTACGGAGTCAAGCTTGTAGTGACTTTAGGGGCCCTGCTGGACGCCGTCCCGCACACACGAGAACCGCGTGTAACCGGACGCGCCAGCTCGTCGGAGTTGACGGAGAAGGTCAAATGGATGGGCATCCAGAACTCCGGCTATCAAGGGCCCACGGGCATTCACACCGCGTTCGTCGACTCCTGCAACACTGTCGGATTGCCTCACGCATCGATCTGGGGTCACTGCCCTCACTACGTGAACACATCGCCGAACCCGCGGGTCAGCTACGCGATGCTCACCAAACTCCGCAGCATGATCGATTTTGACGTCGACCTGCACGAGTTGCGCCTCGCGGGCGACGCGTTCGAGACGGAAGTGAGCAAAGCGATCGGCAAGCAACCAGACGTCAGTTCATACGTCACCCGACTCGAACAGCGTTACGACGCGGCGCACCCGGTTGAGGACGACATCCCGAGTCCGGACGACATGGTGCGGGAGCTGGAAGATTTCCTGAAATCTCAGAGGAAACCGCCGGATTCCTGATCGCATCAAGAACGTTTGCGAACAAGTGCGGCTTTCGCCGTCGTTGGGCGCAACTGACCCACGTACATCTTGTGGCGCCGCCGGCGTGCCGTTTGCCAGGGTTTTGAGCGCCCCTGCCCACTTTGTCGGACACCGCGGAGCAAGTGGGGCGTCTTTCGGAGAGAAATCGTGCCTCCAATCGCCATCAGCGCCGACGAGTACCAAACCCACATCGAACGATGGGCCAAGACATCTCGCGCGGGCGCAGCCTTCCCGCGGCGGACCAAAGCGCGGTTGATAGCCCTCCACTATTTTCAGATGGCCTTCGAGCCCCACCGGGTGTATTCGGAGCCTCAGGTCAACGACTACATCAAAGACGGAAACCTGTTCGACATCGACCACGTTCAGATACGGCGGCACCTCGTGGACTATCGGATGCTGGATCGCTCGGCAAACGGGAAGAGCTACACCACGTTTCAGGAGTATCTGTCACTGGCCGACTGGGATCCGCTCGTCCTCCAACCGCATCGGCAGATTCCACACCGAAGTTCCACGGGGGCAAGATAGTTGTCGATCGTCCCTCGTGACTTGTTCGTTTCTGCAAATGGCATCCGCCTACACTATCGTGATTGGGGTGGATCCGGGCAACCCATCGTGCTGCTCCACGGTCTGGCTTCGACGTGTCATATCTGGGATCTGGTGGCGCCCATATTGAGCCAGGATTTCAGGGTCATCGTGCTGGATCAGCGGGGGCACGGCGAGTCGGACAAGCCTGACGAGGGGTACGACTTCGCGTCGGTTTCCGAGGACTTGCACCAGCTCATTGCGCAGGTCGGGATCGATCGCCCGATCATCGCCGGGCATTCCTGGGGAGGCGACGTCGCAATCGAGTACGCGGTCGCCCATCCGGAGGTTGCAGCGGGTTTGTGTCTCGTGGATGGCGGTGGGATGGACTTTTCGTCGAACCCCCATTGGGACCGCGAGACGGCAAGGCGCGATATGGCGCCGCCCGTTTTCTCCGGTGTAACCGTCGATCAGTTCATGGAGAGGGTGCGGGAACGTTGGTCGGCGTTAGTCGCCGACGGGCGAGGGCGAGAAGACATTGTACTGGCGAATTTCTTTGTGCAGGAAGATCGGACGATCAAGGCGCGCCTCAGCCGCGAGAACCACCTTCGGATCATCGACTCTGTTTGGGACCATCATCCACACGAACTGTACCCGCGCATCGACTGTCCGGTGTTGCTCATGCCCGCACGACAGATTCAGGACGGCACACCCACCCCAAGGCAGTCCCGCAGGGCGGAATCCATCGCCCGCGCGGGAACGCTGTCGCGAATCAGCAAAACGGTTTGGTTGGAAGACAGCATCCACGACGTGCCCGTCCAGCGCCCCGAGCTCGTTGCGTCGGTCATCACGGATCACGCAAGCAACGGTTTTTTCTCCGTGTAGCCTGAAATCGAAACGCGGCCGCACCCCGGCTCACCAATGAGGCCTTGTGGCTCCGATTCGAAGCATTTCAGCGACCCGCACGCTAGAACATCGGCTGCGTTTCCGAAACGGACAACATGGAGGAATGCCCGTTGGCCACAACTTGCTCAGCCAACGCCAACACTTCCGCGTCGACGGACCGGGATTCGTCGGATCGATCAGGTCGACTGCGGTCGGGCTCGTTGGCCACGCCGGTGGCGACCAGTGTTATCTTCACGCGCTTTTTGAGTCGAGGATCCTGAGTCACGCCGAATATAACGTTGGCGTCCGGGCTGCTCGCCTTCCTGATAAGACCGGCAACCTCGTGCACCTGGTCCAAGGCCAAATCATTTCCGCCTTTTACGTTGAACAAGATCCCCGAGGCTCCATCCAGAGGCGCGCTGAACAGCGGGTTCGCCAAGGCGGACTGTGCGGCCTCGAGCGCGGCCCATCGCCCCTGGCCTTCGCCGATCGCCATGAACGCGCGACCGCCGTTTGCCATCACCGATTTGACGTCGGCAAAATCCACGTTGATCAACCCTGGCATCGAGATGATGTCCGCGATTCCGTGCACACCCTGTTTGAGGACTCGGTCGGCAAGCTGAAATGCGTCCGACAACTTCACCTTGCCTTTGAGGAATCGAAGGAGACGGTCGTTTTCAATCGTGATCAACGTATCGACTTTCGTGCTGAGCTGCTTCAGTCCGTCCATCGCGACTTCGCGACGCCTGGGCCCTTCGAACGCAAACGGCAGCGTGACCACGCCCACGGTCAACGCTCCGCGTTTCCGGGCGAGGTCGGCGACGATCGAAGCGGCGCCCGTGCCGGTGCCGCCCCCGAGTCCAGCGGTTACGAACACCATGTCCGTATTTTCGAGCAACTTAGCTACCTGGTTCTGGCTCTCGCGCATCGCTTTCCGACCAACGTCAGGCTGGCCCCCGGAGCCCATGCCCGCGGTTGTGTTGGGACCGATGGCGAAAGTCGGTACGCCTTTGAACGCCCGTAAGGCCTGGATGTCGGTATTCAGGGCCAGGAATTTCACCCCGGGAGGGTAGTCATCCGCCATTCGAAGCACGGCGTTTCCGCCGCCGCCGCCGACACCGACCACCGAGATGTTTATCGGAGCCGGCCTGTCGCCCGGCCTCCCATATCCGTTGTTGGCTGAGGTTTTGTTTCGTCTGAAGAGCATCGTGCATGTCCTCGTTTGGCGGATTCTGTAGTGAATGGACGAGTGGTCTGCGCAGAGACAACATCGGGCGAGCCAAAAGAGCAGCCGCCCGACATATCACGCCGCCTCTGGCAGAGCAAGGAAATAGTAGGGGACCCGCCAGGTGCCGGCCTTGCCCAGATCGACCAGGGCGTTGTTCCGGAGAGTCTGCATCACCGTCCCACGCGTCCCATATTGCGGACCTCCGCTCACCTTGCCGAGGTACAAGACCTTCTGCCCTTGGGCAACGGCGAAACCGTTCGACACGGTTCGCAAACCAGCGCGTGCAGGCATCCCGGACATTGGTAGCTGTGGGTTGGCACCTTCCGCCGTTGAGCGATGCATAGCGACACCTTCGGAAAAGTCTAGTACCTTGTTTAGAACACTTTAGAACAGAACGTGCGTTCTTGTCAAGGCGATTTCCGCCTGTTGTTGCCTGGGTTGGGGCGTTGCGGCTACAATAAGAATGGTCATCGGGGTGTGGCGCAGTTGGTAGCGCGCTACGTTCGGGACGTAGAGGCCGGGAGTTCGAGTCTCCCCACCCCGACCATCCCCTCCCAACATTCGACGTTTCTTGTCGATTCTTGTCATTCCCCAGTTTTAATCCTTGACGCATCATGACTGTCGTCGCCCGACCGCTCGATGCTCGGTCGTCCGTGGCAGACCGAAACTGATTCGCGCTCTCGGACGGAGGCTCCGTGCGTCCCGATCTCCCAGCCTTGACTGTCACGGGTGGTGCGACCAAACGTGTAGACCCTGTGTGATTTCCGTCTTGAAACATGCACGCGATCCGAACCTGCTCGTTGAGTCATGCAACCCCTTGCGCACGCTTCTGGTATACAATCGCTGCGATCTTCCCGCGAACTCGTCACCGAATGTACAGATTCACTTGAGCAGTATCTCGTGGCGATTGTTCGCTTCTCTCGAATCCCTCCGACTCGATGTTGCCGGAGGATGTCTGTTGAAGGAGTCGGCTTGAAATACAGCAAGCTGGGCACATCGGATATCGAAGTCTCTGAGTACACGCTGGGGTGCTGGCCCTTCGCTGGCGGCGCCGTTTGGGGCGACCAGGATGACGCCGATTCCATCGCGGCAGTGCACGCGTCGCTGGACGCCGGAATCAACTTCTTCGACACCGCTGAGGGTTACGGCGCCGGCAAATCGGAGGAAGTGCTTGGCAAAGCATTGGAGGGCCGACGCGATCAGGCGGTAATCGTCACCAAGGTAGGCGACGGTCACTTGTCGCCAGACGATGTGCGAACTTCTTGCGAAAACAGCCTTTCGAGAATGGCCACCGACTACATCGACCTGTACCTGATCCATTGGCCCAACCACGACATCCCCATTGCCGACACGATGGGCGCTCTGCAAGCCCTGGTAGTCGAAGGCAAGGTGCGGGCGTTGGGCGTATGCAACTTTGGCGCGCGAGACCTGTCGGACCTGCTAGAGGTTGGCCACATCGAGATCAACCAGCTCCCCTACAGCTTGCTTTGGCGACCCATCGAGTACGAGATCTTTCCAAAGTGCAGGCAGCACAACATCGGCCTGATGACCTACAGTCCGCTTATGCAGGGACTCCTGACAGGTCGATATGCCAATGCTGACGACGTGCCTGACGGGCTGGCACGATCGAGACACTTCGCGTCGACCAGACCGCAGGCCGCTCACGGCCAACCAGGCATGGAGAAGGAGCTATTCGAGGTGATCGCACGCTACGGCGAGGTGTGCCAGCGA
Source organism: uncultured Dehalococcoidia bacterium (assembly GCA_964588665.1). Taxonomy (GTDB): domain Bacteria; phylum Chloroflexota; class Dehalococcoidia; order Lucifugimonadales; family UBA1123; genus UBA2160. Next base: position 52,312 of record CAZPQQ010000011.1, read on the forward strand.
ATCGGTCAGCCGATGGCTCATGTCGCGCTGGCGTGGGTGAGTGCGCACGAAGGGGTCAGCTCGGTGCTGGTCGGCGCACGTAACGCCGCCGAGGTTGCCCTGAACTTGCCCGCCTTCGACCTGACGCTTCCTGAAGAGATTGTCAAAGAGCTGGACGAATTGACCGAAGGCATCAAGAGCAACCTGGGCGGCAGCCCCGACATGTGGCGTGGAGAGAACCGAATGCGGTAGCTTCTTCACAATGACCAAGCTGCGGTCGTTTCACAGCGCATCAACCGTACACGGTCGAATCTCCGTCTCATCAAATTGACAGATATGGCGCCTTCTCGACAGGTGAGTGTGTCCAGGAGGAAATACCGCTATTCGCAGTACCCGGGTCCCGTAAGGTTTGGTCCCACGTCAACGAACTTAACAGCGCATTTACTTGGAGACTGAATAGATGGCAACAAAGCAACCAAACATAGTCCTGATAATGTCCGATGATCTGGGCTACGAGGTCATCGGTGCCAACGGCGGCACGTCCTACGGCACCCCTCGCATCGACGAGATGGCGCAGAGCGGAATGCGTTTCGAGAACGCACATGTGATGCCGCTGTGCACGCCGACGAGAGCCTCGCTCATGACGGGCAAATACAACTTCCGAAACTACATCGGTTTCGGTTTGCTCAAACCGGACGAAGTGGCGTTCGGACACCTGCTTTCGGATGCCGGATACAACACGTGCCTCTCCGGCAAGTGGCAGCTCTACTCGTACAACCCGCCGGATCAGATGCCCGAGATGCGGTCGAAAGGCCAGCGAATCGAGGACGCGGGATTCGACGAGTTCTGCGTCTGGCACGCGCACCACACCGAAGAAAAAGGATCCCGCTACAAAAATCCGATCATCTATCAGAACGGTAAGTTCAGGGACGACACGGAGGGCAAGTACGGCGAGGATATCTTCTGCGACTACATCATCGACTACATCGGCAGGAAGAAGGACGACGACGCCCCGTTCTTCGTGTACTGGCCGATGGCCGCGACCCACAAACCCCATGAACCCACACCGGACAGCCCGGAATGGGACGAGTTCGACCCGCCCGCCAACAAATCGCTGGGCGCGAAGACATGGGCGGAACTCGAGGACGGATCGTGGGAAGACGACCCGCGATTCTACAAAGACATGGTGGAGTATCACGACAAGGTCATCGGCAGGTTGATCGACTACCTAGACGAGCAGGGACTGAGAGAAGACACGCTTGTGATCTACGTGGGCGACAACGGCACCCCCACCGACGTCTGCTCGATGATGCACGACCACAATGAAATCTGCGGCGGCAAGGGCAAGACAAATGACCGAGGGACTCACGTTCCGCTGATCTGCGACATGCCAGGCACAATCCCGTCAGGCAGCGTCCAGGCGGACCTGGTAGAGTCCACCGACTTCCTGCCAACAATCTTCGAGGCGGCAGGACTGGAGTTCCCGGAAGGTTACCTGGTGGACGGCCGGTCATTTTATCCACAGCTCACGGGCGCCAAAGGCAATCCCAGAGATTGGATCTTCTTCCATTTTGAACCGATGAACGCCCGGAACGACATCGGACAAATACGATTCGTTCGCGATCACGAATGGAAGCTGTACGAAACGGGCGAACTGTACGACTTGATCGATGATCTGGACGAAGAATCGCCCGTCCACGAATCAGAAGACACCGCATCACAGTCAGCCGCCCGGGCGAGGCTGCGACCTGTCTTCAGTCAGATGGTGTAGCCGTCCACGAATCGGGCGAAGGAGCCATCAGCCCTCAGTCGTCAGCTTCGCGACAAATCTTTCGGCGCCGAACCCCAGGGTTTGCGTGGGGCGCCGGCTGCCGAGAGGCCGCTCAACATGTTTCTCGGTGAGCGTGGCCGCCGTGAACCTGCTGACTGCTGACTGACTCGGAATGACACCCGCCTCGTCGACCTGGCATATCGACCATAACCGTCTGGGCGAATCGCGTCGGCGGCCCAACCTAGACCGGACTGGGCATTGAGCCTCTGACCAGATAGACTAGGAGAAGGTCGGCGGACCTGCGGGCGCGACGATCAAACACGCTGAGGACGCGGAGGGATTCATGGACACGCGAGATATTCGGATTATTTCTATTCTTCAAGATGACGGCAAATCAACCAACCTGAAAATTGCCAAAGCCATAAACACAAGTGAGGAGACAGTGCGCCGCCGCCGGGAGAGGCTCTTAGGCTCCGGAGACATGCGAATCGTCTGTATCCCGGACCCGTCGCTGCTGGGGTACGGCACGCAGGCGCTCATAGGCCTATCCGCTGACGTAGCCAGCGTGGATGCAGTCGCCGTCGAGCTCGCGGGCATCGACGAGGTCACCTGGGTGGCGATCACGACGGGTTTATATGACATCATGATTTGGGTCGTGACTCGATCGACCGCCACATTGAAGACGTTGCTTGGCGAGCGGATTGGCGCCATCAAGGGCGTGCAGCGGTCCGAGACGTTCGTCAGCCTCGAGCACCGGAAGGAAAGCTACGGAGTGAAAGTTTAGCGCCGATCAGCCACGGAGCCGTCAGCTATCAGCGCTTCAGCCGCAACCAGCGGGAGTGAGTCAGCAAGAGGGATCACGGCGTCGGTTGGCGTAGCCAATCTCGGCCATTTCGCTCAGGCAAGCCGGCGTCCGCGGCAGGCTTGAGCGTTGGGCCGCGAATCGTCGGCGGTTGTCTCGACCTGACAGGCGACCTCGTGCTGAATCGTTGCTTCACGCGACTCCAGGTCCTCACGCATACTCTCAAAATGCTAGTCGATCATTGACGTGAATCGCAGAGTGTGAGGCGTCTCCCCTCGCGGGCAACTATCAAGACTCCGGGGCATATCTTTGACAATGGCATCGATTGTTAGTATCAGTAAGTAGCGAAAGCAATAACATCCCTATTGGGGACAGGAGGATACACATGGCAAAGGAAGATCTTCGAGACGACACTTATGCGTATTGCACGGGAGAGTGCGGAGCTCAGGTCAACAAGGAGTTGTACGATCAACTCACACAGAAGAACGACGGGAGCCCCGCGGTTTGCGGCGATCCCCACGACGTAGGTTGCAGCCGTAAAGGTCAACCGCTTATCGTTCGCTAACCAGTCACAACGGATGCTGATCCACGAGTACGTGCGCGGCCGTCTCGCGAATCAGTATCCATGGCGGAGCGTCATTCAATTAACGTGAATTGCCCGGTCGCGCTCCGCCGGATGGTTTGAACGTCGGCCGTCCTAACGGCATCGTAAATCCCCAACCGCCGGCAACGCGGCGAACCACTTGCTGCCGGGCACTGGTGATCAGGCGGCAGACAATTTCAGACATTGTTTGCCGATCGCCCTGCATCGCGTTGGCAAGTCGGCGCCGGTCCCACGAGCCCAATTACGTGGTTCGCGATGGATATCGCCGCCACATCTGTCCCGCAGTCGATCTCTTCGTTGCGCGTCTCCGCCATGATCTTGCGACCACATTCCTCTTGAGGCGGAGGGCGTCCTCAAGCGTCTGGTAAGCATCCTCGCACGGCTCACCCTCAGGCTGCCCAGGCATCTGCACAGACCACTCGGGGGGCTCCGTCCAGGCTTTGCCCGCACCCAAGTCAGCAATTCGCGAGCAGCTTCCGCGTTGATAACCCGACCGGTTTCTCCGACCTTCGGCGAATGTGGGCGCTACTCGTGTTGGTGATATGATCTCCTGCGTTACCCTGCTGCCGTTAGCCTGCTGACAACTGAGCTGGTCTTCTGACACGCTCACAGAAGGGGTGGCCGCCTCGACGCGTCGGGGCGACGCATTTCGACGCGAACATTGCCGCGATGAATCATCAAGGAGACCCGAATGCCCGTAGATCCTAACCGCGAAACCTGGAAGCCTGGAATGGACTGGGAAAAGGCCATCGAAGACATCGACTATATCCGAGGTCTCGGCCAAGAGCTCGGCGGACCCGAACGAATCAAACGGCAGCACGATGGCGGCCGCTACACCGTTCGGGAGCGGATCGAGAAGATCACAGACCCTGGCAGTTTCATCGAAGCTGGCCCGCTTGTTGGCGCGGTCGAGTACGACGAAAACGGCAACCTCACCGGATTCACGCCCGGCGCCTACGTGATGGGCTTGGCCGAAATCGACGGCAGACCTGTCGCAATCGGCGGCGACGACTTCACGATTTCAGGCGGCAGCCCCCACAACGTGCACAAGAGTTCGCGCCAGTTCACCCAACCGCTGGCAATGCAGTACGGCATTCCGTACGTGCAGTTAGTCGAAGGCGTCGGCCACAGTTCGAAGTCCGACGAGGCCGCGGGACACATGGGTCTGCCTTCGGGCGAGCAGTGGTGGCAGGGAGTCGAGCTCATGCGCCGAGTGCCTGTCGCGGCTGGGGTGATGGGCTCAGTCGCGGGGGCGCCCGCGGCTTATGCGTTGATGTCTCACTTCACGGTAATGGTGAAAGGCCAGTCGCAGATATTCCCGTCCGGCCCGCCTGTCGTTCGTCGCGCCATCGGCGAAACGCTCGACAAGGAGCAGCTTGGCGGGGTGCAGATGCACGTGCACGACAGCGGTCAGGTCGACAACAAGGCCGATACCGAGGATGAGGCGTTCGAGCAGATCAAGCAGTTCTTGTCTTACTTGCCCGACACCACCAACGACGTGGCGCCTCGTGTCGAAACCGGCGACCCGCCCGATCGCAGGCCCGAGGAGCTTCTGAACGTCATTCCGCCCAACCGACGCCGAAGCTATGACCCTCGCAAGCTCATCCAACTGGTTGTCGACAACGGTGAGTTCTTCGAGATGCGCCGGCATTGGGCTGGCGCTTTGATCACCGGGTTCGCTCGCCTCGACGGCTACAGCGTCGGGATCATCGGCAGCGACCCCACGAAGCTGGCGGGCGCGATGGACGGCGACGGCGCCGACAAGTACGCGCACTTCGTCGACCTGTGTGACGCGTTCAATCTGCCCGTCGTGATCTTCCTCGACATGCCCGGATTTATGTTGGGCTCGCACGCCGAGCGCAAAGCGACGATGCGACGCGGAATACGGGCCATGATCGCCGCCGCGGAAGCACAGGTCCCAACGGTCGAGTTCAATGTGCGCAAAGCGTACGGCGTGGCGGCAGACGCCGTACACAGCATCAGCCGCCCGAACGGCCTGAACCTTCGATTCGGATGGCCGGCTGGTGAGTGGGGCGGCATTCCCATCGAGGGAGGAGTGGCCGCGGCATACCGACGCGAGATAGAAAACGCTCCGGACCCGGATGCGCATCGCGAGATGATCGAAAACCGGCTGATGAAACTCCGCTCCCCGTTCCGCGCCGCACACAAGGGCGATGTCGTTGACCTGATCGACCCGCGCGATACGCGTCGGCTGGCCTGCAAGTTCGTGAAGCTTGCCCAGCCTGCTCTCGTCAAGCTGGCACAGAGGCCGAAACGAGCGGTTCGCCCGTAAGCACGTAAGCGCTCCGCCGTCTCAAGCGCAGATATGACCGATGCGACCACTATTCGTTGATTCTCAGATGGAGGCATCCAGTGGACGACAAACTACGCGAGAAAGCAGGCTTGATCCAGCGATCGTTGGGACTGGCCAGGCCGCCGATTGCCTTGGCTTTCGTCGAACAACACCCGGAAGGGACGGAGCTAGTCTACGAGGCGGTTCCCTCGTCTTGTTCGTTCTGGCGCATGGCCGAGCGAGGAGTCTTCTATGCCACCGAGGAACAGCACCGGAAATGCCCGGTTGGTGTAATGACCATGGGCTTTCAGGTGGCGCCCGAAGATAAAGAAGAGGCGCAGGACATCTTAGACACCATGTGTGAGCTCGAATACCTAACGCCCGAGGAGGTCGGCGCCATACCCAGTGTCACATCGGGACACAAAGGGATCGTCTACGGTCCGCTGGCGCAGATGCCGGTCGATCCGGATGTGGTTCTGTTCTTTGCTCGTCCGGGCCAGGCAATGTTGCTGGCCGAGGCCTCAGATTCGGTGAGTTGGACAGGGAACGGCATTGCAACAATTGGACGGCCGACATGCGCCGCCGTGCCGATGGCCCTGAAAGCAGGTCACCCCAGCATGAGCATGGGTTGCATCGGCTTTCGGGTCAACTCAGGAATCCCCGACGACGAGCTGTTGATGGCAGTCTCTGGTGTCATGATAGCGTCTCTGTTGGAGCGGTTGGACGTCACCGTAAATGCCAATAGCTCCCTTGAGCAATTCCACACGGACCGTTCCGCCGCCCTCGGTTAGGACGGACGACGGACGGGATGTTTCGAATACGATCTGCGACCTAGTTGTAGGCCGATATCTGCTAAGCACGCCGCCCTGACATGGCTACCGGTGATTTGGGCTCTCGGATAGATCGATCCGGATGCTCATCGGCCCGACGTCGCTGGAAAAGTCGCCTTTTAACTGGGGCCGGCCCAGCGTTGAGATTATCGTGCCCGTGGCGGTGATAATAATGGGCGGGCTGATGTCGCAGGTGTAACCTGCGTTTGACAATAACGTTGCGGCATTGCCCGCGACCATGTTGGCCAGCTCGCCCAATGCCGACTGCGCGAGCTCGGAGTCGGATTCGACTTCCTCGCCCACCATGACGTTCATGATCTCTCTGGCCGTAAGATTCGGAAAACCATATAAAACGGTGCCCACAAGTTGTCCGCTCAGGCCGATGCTCGCTGTGATGTCCTCTGTCAGGAACCTCGTGTCCACTGAGGACGCGGAGGTCAGTTCCACGGACATTCCCAACTCTTTTTCCCACACCAGCTTCGCTGACGTAAGGAAGGGGTTAACGAATTCTTGCTTCACACGACCACTCTCAATCTGCACAATCGAGACGCACCGCTCAGCGCGCCATACGCATCCACAAACACTACGGTAACCCCGCGCCTCTCCGGTGAAACGGCCTCGCCATGCAATGATGTGGCGGGATTCTGCCACGAAATGACCTGCAATGCCCGAAATCGTTGTTTCTGGTTTGCGGGGAGCGATTCGGGAGCCGGGCGCCTCTGGGGGTCGGAAGCCGGCGTTCGAGCGATCAGGGGCGCCGCTCGCAAGGAACGCTGAGAGTCACTGGTCCAGCATTTCGCTGGCTTCGCGCGCCAACTCGGCGGGTTTGAACGGCCTATTGACGAACGCGGGGCGCACGCCGAGCACCTCGGTCTGAAAATACTGGTCGTCCGTGTAGCCTGACGTAAGTATGACTCTGATCGCAGGGTGACATTCGGCAAGACGTTCAGCCAGCTCTTTGCCGCCCATCAGAGGCATCACGACGTCGGTTACGACCGGCGAAATGTCTCCCAAAGCGTATTGATCGACTATCCGCAGAGCGTCGAGGCCGTTGCCAGCCACCAGCATGTTGCAACCTTGGCGGGCAAGCGTACTGGTCGCCACTTCTCTCACAAGCGGCTCGTCTTCCACCACGAGCACGGTCTCAGTTCCCCTGGGCAGTTCGTTTACGTCAGGCTGCTTAGTCGGCCGTGGCGGCGACCCTCCATGCTTCCGCCAGCTATCACAACTCGATGCGGAACTGTCCGGTGCCTCATTTCGTCGGATGGATGTGGCATTGCGATGCGTCATCCTGCTCGGAGGGAGGACTCGTTGCTCACGTCTGCGGCGCCCCCAATGGCGCGATCCTTTTTCGAGCCACTGAGACGCCTTCTCTCTTCGCTGGACGTTCATGCCTTTTGACCAAGCAGATCCAAGGCCGACACTGTGATCTGCCTCCAGCAAATGGATTTGCCTATCATCAAAAGTTGGCGGGAACATGCCGCCAATCTGGCAGTCATTCCCACGGTGACACCGTCGTTCTTGTCCAGATAGATGTCACGGGAGGCGCACTCAAACTTGTCCGTGTGCCTGTCGCGCGTGTCAACGGAACCTTTCTGAGTGTTCACGCTGGGCCGGTTCACGCTGGGATTCCGGACCTGAACCAGTTCGCACGGCGCCAATGAACATGTGTCGTCTCAACCTACTGATCGACTCGTCGGCACGCCGCTGACGCGACAAACGGAGAAAATGGAGGGCAGTATGGCTCGTGTGCTTATCGTCGATGATTCGATGTTCCAGCGAAGAACCGTTCGACGCATTCTTCAGAGTGAAGGTCACGAAATTCTTGAGGCAGCCGACGGCGCTGAAGCATTGGAGATAATCGAATCTCACGATCCGAGTTACGTTGTACTGGACCTGCTGATGCCGAACGTAGGCGGGACAGAGGTATTGGATTCGTTGAAAGACAAAGTGTCCAGACCCGACGTCATCGTCTTGACCTCCGACGTGCAGGACAGCACTAGGGTCCAGTGCCTGGAGTTGGGCGCCCGACTGGTCTTGAACAAACCTCCCGATCCTGACGAGTTGCGTCAAGCGGTCAACGGTTTCACTGCCGAGGTCACAAAATGAGCGTCACACTCGTACCGCCGGAAATGATCGACGCCTTACAAGAGATGCTGAACATCGGCATGGGCAGGGCATCCGGGATGCTCAACAGCTTGGTTGAAGCCCACGTGACGCTCCACGTGCCCGAGGTGAGACTGGTCACATCTTCGGAGATCGACGAGAACATCGAACAGCTTGGCTGGGATGACATAGCGGGCGTCAAAATGACATTTGACGGCTCGTTCTACGGCGCCGCGGCAATCGTTTTTCCAGCGGCCAGCGCGGCGGCGCTGGTCGACCTTCTGGTCAAAGAGGAGTACAGCGACGGCGACCTGGATCCGGTCAGGGTTAGCGTGCTGACCGAGATCGGAAACATCATCATCAACGGTTTCATGGGCACTATCGGAAACATCCTCAACGAGCCATTGAGGTATGCGATCCCGTCTTTTACAGAAGGACACATCCGAGATGTGTTGGGCAACTATCAGAACAATCAAGATGTTGACATCCTGATGGCCAGGGCCAGCTTCACCGTGGAAGAGTATATGATCCACGGCGATGTTCTCCTGGTGTTGGAGGGCCAATCTCTCGGGGCGCTTCTGAGTTCCATCAACGCACGGTGGGAAGCCGACGTTGTCTGAAGCCGTACTCACCGACGTGCAGTTCATTGCCCTCGACTACATTCCGATGGGTGTATTGGTTCTGAAAGATGACTTCACCGTCTTGTTCTGGAACCGCCAGCTCGAACAGTGGACGGGCGTTTACAGAAACTCAGTTGTGGGTTCGAGCATCTTTGAGCCGTTCCCCCACCTCTTGGAACCGCGTTACTCCGAGAATTAGATAGTGTCTTCGCCGGCGGGCCACCGGTGGTGTTCTCGTCAAGGGTCCACAAGTATCTGATTCCCGCGCCCACGCGGACCGGTGAACCTCGACTGCAGAACGCGATGGTCACTCCTCTCCACCCGTCGTCGCCGGAAAGCGAAACGCTGGCTCTGGTGACCATCGAAGATGTGACTGAACTGACCGCCAAGATTCAAGAGAACCGATCACTGAAGGGCATGCTGCCTATCTGCTCGCACTGCAAGCGGATCCGAGACGAGCAGGGCGACTGGAACCAGTTGGAGTCTTACATTACAGAGCGCTCGGACGCGGTGTTCAGCCATTCGATCTGCGAACCGTGCTCTCGCCAGTTCTACCCCGACATATACACATAGACGGTTCTGGCAGCCGGGACCATTCCCTCGTTCAATCGATCGCTAGCGACCGAACAAGGTTCTTTGCCGGCGTGAGCAATCCGATCCGGGATCGGGTAGCATTGCCGTGGAGCCGTTGCACGCCCGCGAACACGCGAGGCCTCCAATGCGCTCCGTCATACAACACGTTGGGAACTGCTTCGATGGCACATGCCGACTTCCCGCACACACAGGATGACCTCTCGACACAGTGGCTCGACTCTGCTCTTCGCCAAGCAGGGGTCATAGACCGATCCAGGGTAACGGCCATCAATGTGACACCCATCGGAGGAGGCTCGGGCGGCTCGGTCTTTCGGGTGTCTCTCACCTTCGACTCGCACGAGCCCTCGGCGCCTGCATCGCTCGTCGCCAAGCTGCCGCCACGAACAGGGACGGACGCGCACAGGATCATGACGGAGATGGGCATGCCTGTTGTCGAAGCGAGATTCTACGGCGAGCTCGCCAGCCATGTCGATGCTCGAACGCCTCGGTGCTACTTCAGCGCGTACGACGTCGAAAACCGAACCGGCGCCGTGCTGATAGAAGACCTGGGGCGAATGCGACTCGGACGCCCTGGCGTTTCGCTCGACGACGCCCGCAACGCCCTGCGCTCATTGGCCAGATTGCACGCCTCGATGTGGAACAGTCCGATGTTGCCGCACGAGGAGTGGCTCGATTGGCGCGTCCGCGTCAAGCCGTATGCCTGCCACATCCGCGTCTGGCTCGATGGCCTCCAGCGGCAATCTCCAGGCCTTCTGGCGGATCGCGTGGTCGCCATCATCGAGTCCGCCCTCGACGAGGTGCCCAGCGCCATCTCGCGCCTGTCGAGCCCGCCGGTCACACTGGTCCACGGCGATCCGTGGATCAATAATTTCGCGTTCGATGACGAACAGCCGGGCTCGACAGTCCTGTTCGACTGGCAGCTCGCAGCCCGAATGAGACCAGGCTTCGACGTCGCCTGCTTCCTAGACATCGTTCCCGAGTACCGCATTTTCGACGACGACGCCTGCGTCGAAGAGACCAACCGGCTAGCTCGGGATTACCACGACGCCCTGACCGAATTCGGCGTGTCCGATTACTCGTTCGACGACCTGCTGTTCGACCGAAATCTGTCGAGAGCCTACACGGTCACCGCCGGTCTCTGGTCGCAGATGACCCTCCAAGACCTCATCGGTCCGGAGTTCGAACACAACGTCCGCGAGTGGTCCGCACGGCTCGTCGAGCGGACGGACGCGCTCGGTCGCGCGGAGCGGCATGAGTTGTAGACCGTCAGCGAAAGTGGGACACATTTGGGCCTGAAATTAACAGAGACTC
>CAZPQQ010000012.1:0-17661 GCA_964588665.1 uncultured Dehalococcoidia bacterium
GACCGACACCAGCAGGAGCCAGATTAGCTTCATGATCATGAGTCACCTTTGTGCAATCGCTTCCTACCATAACCCTGACTTTGTAGCCAGTATAGCCAAGGGGGCAAGGAGGAGAGGCTAAGGTGTAACCGGTAGGGGATTCAGCGTTGATGCAGATTACAAATCTTGGTCACAAAATGGTCACGGATTGTCAGGGACTAGGGGGTACGCGGTGTGACGGCCCAGCATTACCAACCGCTATTTCAGGTACGGAGAGGCACTCTCGGGTAACTGCTGGGACAGGTCAAAACAGGCAATGTACAACTCCAAAACCGAGGGTCGCGGGTTCGAATCCTGCCGCTCCTGCCAAGATTCCAGGTGCAATTGTCCCCATCTGAGAACATTTCGGATAGGATTGCGGTTCCACTCGACCTGACTTCCAGGGATTGTTCCGACTGAAATCACCGTTCTTGGTTCCGGCCTCTAGACACTCACAGGAAACATCAGTGCGACACCATCTGCGAGACGGTTTGGTCAAGACCTCCACGTTGATCGAAGCCGATCGGACCGAGATCACGCGATTGGCGACGGCGTGCAAAGATTGCGACGGCGTAGGCGTACACTTGCAGTTGGGTGAGCCTGCCGAGCGGTTTCTGCACTACGAAAGCGGCGAACTGGTCGGTTGCCTGGAGCTCGCGGGGACAGCCGAGGCCGAGGGATGCGGCATGGTCCGTCCGGATCGTCGTCGAATAGGGATCGGGCGTGCTCTCCTGGCTGCGGCGCTGGATGAGTGGCGGGAACGGGGCATCGCGAGCTTTCTGCTCGTTTGCGATGCCGCAGCGGCTTCGGGGGCAGCGTTTGCCGCGGGCGTCGGGGCGAGCTACAGCTTCTCAGAGCATCGGATGGAGCTAGATGCCGAACGGCTGCCGCCTCCGTCAAGCGGACCGCTGCAGCTTCGCAGAGCGGCCGCGGATGACGTCGACGCCTTCGCGCGCATCATGATGGCCGCGTTCCGGAACGACCCGACGGAGGCGCCGCAACTGCGTCAGGTCACGGCGGACCGATTCCGTGACCCCCATCGCACACCATACATCGCCGAACTCGACGGGGTGCCGGTCGGAGGCGTCGAGGTGTACCATGCGCCCGATGACTCAGGGGCGTTCATCAACTCTTTGGGTGTCGATCCCAAGCATCAGCGGCGCGGCTACGGGCGGCAGATTCTGGTGGAGACAGCGCGTGGCATGATCCTTTCGGGGAAGGACCGTGTCATGCTCGAAGTGGAGACCGACAATCGATCGGCGATATCACTGTACGCCGACTGCGGATTCGAAACGATATCCACGTTCGAGTACTACCGGGTCGAGACGTGAGTCCGGCGTTGGAACCGCGACCTCGACGAAAACATCGGGAGGTCCGTCGTGAGTATCGAAGTCTCACTAGACGAAGTCGTCGAAGAGCTCGGGTTTGTCGACGACGAGTTCAACGTGTTCCTCAACAAGGTGACCAGTGAACTCGTCGGTCTAGCTAATGAACATCTGAGACTCGCCGAAGACATGGAAGGCCCGGAGGACCTCGAAGGATGCCCGGATTGGCAGAAAGATGTCATCGCCGAAGCCATAGCCGTTCAGTTTTCGGGCGAGTTCGTCAAATTGCCCACGAAGTACGACATTCACGAATACTAGATCATGGAGCGTTTCGTCTACTCGATCGACGATGATCGACTCTCCGAACGTCTAGACCAGGCGATAAGAGGAAGGGGCGCCTTTCGACGCTTCAAAGACCTGATCTACAACCAGGGTATCGAAGACGAGTGGCATGCGTTCCGCACTCGATCCATGGAACAAATCGTACTCAGGTGGCTGAACGACCACGGGATTCCCTGGCGCAGGAGCGACGACGGCGCCGACTCCAACGTCGACGTACAGCGTTGACCGCGCTGGAACGGAGCACGCGATCCATCGCTGACAATCGCGGATTGGCATACTCGTTCTTGACCTCTTTGCACGTTTAGGTATATATACTCTTTGGCGCGTTGTCGCATCCACGTCCACTACTTAGGAGCCGTTACAAACTTTGCCATCGGTATTCGATCTCCACATACACACCATAAAGGGCAGCCCCGACAGTGGCCTGACCCCCGAGCAGCTCGTCGAGGAGTCCCAACGTATGGGATTGACGGGCACGATGGTCACAGAGCACGACGGCTGGCCTCGAAACGACTTCGACGAGTTTGCGCGTAAGCAGGACCTCGTCATGGTTCGAGCGCTGGAGGTGTACACGCCTCTGGGTCACGTGATCGCGATGGGACTCGAAGGCCACATCTCCGGATACGCCGAGGACCTCGAGACGATCCGCATCCTGCGCAAAGAGGTGGACCGCATCGGCGGCTTCATGATCCTGGCCCACCCGTTCAGGTTCCTTTTCGATTTACCTAACTACACGCAGAACATGCTGTTTCAGGATGCGAAGAAATTGCCCAAGACCGCCGATGAAGCGGCCAAACACCCCGTGTTCGAGCTCGTTGACGAGATCGAGGTGGTCAACGGCGGCAACATCGAGATCGAGAACCGATTCGCCCAGGAAGTAGCCGCGGTCCTCGGCTGTTGGGGCACGGGAGGCAGCGACGCACACTCCACTGACGGACTGGCCAAAGGCACCACCGTGTTCAACGGCGACGTCCGCAACGAATCGGACCTCCTCGAGGCGCTCCGAGCCGGCGACTTCGCACCGGTCGAAGGGTTCCACGTCGGCAAGCCCGCCAACTACGGCCGCTCGACTTGGCTGCGGCCCTCGATGCTGGACGGTTGGGGCGCCTAGCGACACCCTGAGCCGTCATCGTTCCGGGCGCGTCGCAGGTCGCCAGATGCAGATCGACCGCTCGTCTTCCGCATGGGTGGCTCAGAGCGGCATTCAGACTGCATCACACCGAGCGCTCGCACGCCCAGCCGTCGCTGTCATGATTATCTCCCCATCTCGTCGCACCCACCACGTCGCCTCCAACGCTCCTAGTTTGCTCTGAGGACCCCGCTCTCACCGCCGCTACTAGACTGTCTTGCGCCCGTTACATATAATGCGAATCGGACGCCGCATTCGGGCGGAAAACTGTTGGGAGGAACACACACAATGGCGGATCAAACTGTTCGAGTTGGCTTCGTGGGCGCAGGGGCCAACACGCGACTCCGGCACCTGCCGGGACTAAAGGAAATCGAAGGCGTGGAGCTGGTCAGCGTGGCCAACCGCAGCGTAGAATCGGGCGAACGAATCGCCGACGAATTCGGCATCCAGACCGTCTACGACAATTGGGTGGACCTTGTCGAAGCGGACGACACCGACGCGATTTGTATCGGCACATGGCCCTACATGCACGAAACGCTTGTGTTGGCATCCCTCGAGGCGGGCAAGCATGTCCAGACCGAGGCGCGGATGGCCATGGACTCCGACGAGGCCAAGTCGATGCTCGCGGCCTCTCGGCTCAACCCTGACCTGATAACCCAGATCGTACCCGCCCCGCATACACTCAAGGTGGACATCACGATCAAGGACCTGATCGAGAGCGGCTACCTTGGCGACGTCTTGTCCATCGACATGACCGTGCATCAAGGCGGATTCGTCGATCACGACGGCCCGCTCCACTGGCGGCACGACCGAGACCTGAGCGGCAACAACATCATGCAGATGGGCATCTGGTACGAGGCGATGATGCGCTGGGTTGGCCCGGCCGAGACGGTGTCCGCCAACGGTCGCGTCAACGTGAAGCACCGGCAGGACGATTCGGGCGCCCGCCGATACATCACGATTCCCGACCACGTCGAGGCCGTGTGCGAGATGGCTTCCGGCCCAGTCGCGAGGCTTCGCTTCAGCACCGTTACGGGCCATGCGCCCGGAGACGGCGTGTGGATCTTCGGGACCGAGGGCACGTTGCGCCTGGACGCGTCGACCATGACGCTGAGCGGCGGCCGCAGGGGCGACGACGGGCTGTCCGACATCGACATCCCGGCGGAGAAGCAGGGCGGTTGGCGCGTGGAGGAGGAGTTCATCAACGCCATCAGAGGCATCGAGCCGATCACGCACACCAATTTCCTCGACGGGGTGCGTTACATGGAGTTCACAGACGCAATCAGCATCAGCATTCAGTCCGGCGAGAGGGTTCGCCTGCCGCTTATGTAGATGCCGGCTCGATCGACTCCCCGAGCTCACGGGGCGCAGCGGAGACATAATTGGACTACTCAAAACTGATTACGCGAAACATGCCCGCCTCTTTCACCACACCCGAAGGGGCCGCCGCGGACACCGACTACGTTTTCTCGGTCACGTACACCGATCCGGACACGATGCCGACGGCGGGAATCGCCGAGGCGGTGCGGATCGCCATGGCCACCGAGGGGCAGGACCTTTCTCGGTACCCTCCGCCGCAGGGCCACCCTGGCCTGCGTGAGTACATCGCCGACAATCTTCGATCGAACCGTGGCGCGGACGTGCCCGTCGACCGGATATTCCTGAGCGCCGGCGCTGGCGGAGCCATCGACACGATACTCGAGGCGTTTATCGACGCGGGCGACACCGTGCTCGTGGAGGATTTCAGCTACCTGGGGACTCTGGGCATGTTCATGAGGCGGCGCGCAAACGTCATTCACGTTCCGACCGACGAGAACGGGATGGACACGGACGCACTGGAGGCGACGATCCGCGATCTAGCGCGCAGGGGCATTCAGCCCAAGATGATCTACACAATTTCGGTCTATCAAAACCCGATGGGGATGACCCTGAGCGCCGAACGCCGCAACCACATGGTCCAAATCTCCCAAAAGTACGGCGTTCCGATATTCGAGAACGAGTCGTACGCCGATTTCCGAATCGACGGCGATCCGCTTCCGCCCGCGATGATGGGCATCGACGACCAGGAGTCGGTCATCTACACCTCGGCTTACACGAAACTTCTGGGGTGCGGCCTTCGCCTGGGATACGGCGTAGTCCCTGAGGCGCTGCTAGAGACCATGAGGGCGTTCCGCTTCGGCACTTCGCCCAGCCATCTCGCCGCCCAAGCCGTTTACGGGTTCTTGCGAGACCACGGCGACAGTCATATCGAGGCAGTCTCGGAATCGCTCAAATCCAAGAGGGACGCGATGCTGGCGGCCCTCGGCGAGCACTTCCCGCCGAGCTGCGAATGGACGTCGCCAAAGGGCGGCATGATCATCTGGGGTAAGCTGCCGGAGGGGACGGACACGTGGGCGACGCTGGATGCGGCCGTGGAAGCGGGCGTCAAGTACAACCCGGGCCCTGTCTTTCGCGCCGACCGGACCGGCCGCAACTACATTCGGCTTACCTATAGCTACCACAATCCGGACGAGATTCGAGAGGGCATCGGCATCCTGGCGAACGTGTTCGAGCGCGCAGGAGCGTTCTCGGAAGGCTAGTCGGACGCTGCCGTGTGTGGGAAGGGTCGACCTGAAGGTCATGCCTGAGGCAGAATCGCCCAAGGAGAACCGAGCCCACCATCTGGCAAATGAGGTGCTCTGGCCCTTCAAGACCAAGCCAAGCCGCAGGTTCGGTCGATGAGGCCCAGCCCACCATTTGACAAACGAGGTGCTCTGGCCCTTCAGGGCCAAGCTAGACCGCGAACAGGGTCGGATTGCGCCGAACTCACCAAGCCAACGAGTGTGACGCCTGGTCCATCTGGGCCAAGCCCGCAAACTGTGCCAAGACATCGAACGACTGTAGGAGGAGATCGAATGGCCGGAACGAATCAGTTCAACTACGATGACCTTTTTGCCAAAAACGCCCCTGCGCCAGCCGGGGGCGGGGCTGTCAGGCGAGGAAAGTACGACTTCGCGGTCGCGTACCCCGATCCCGTGTCCATCCCGACCGACGAGCTGGTGGACTCGCTCCGAGGAGCGCTGGAGGAAGAGGGCGGAGACCTCGCCCTGTACGCGGACCGCCAAGGATATGCGCCGCTGCGTGAGTTCGTTGCGGGCAAGCTCGCTCGTGACCGCGACATCCATGTGTCCGCCGACGACATCGTGCTCGGCGACGGATCGGGGCAGCCCATCCACATGCTGTTGGAGGTCCTCGTCGACCCAGGCGACGTTCTGCTGACGGACGACTTCGTCTACACCGGAACCCTGGCGCAGATGCGTCGATTCGGAGGCGACATCAGAGGCGTCGAGACGGATGCGGAAGGGATGCTGCCCGACGCGCTCGCGGGCGCCATCGCGAAGGCCATCGGCGAGGGACGCAAGCCGAAGCTGATCTATCTGATCCCCACCTTCCAAAACCCCCAGGGTTGGACCATGTCCCTGGCGCGCCGCAAGGCAGTGGTGGAGATCTCCCAGAAGTACGGCGTGCCCATAATGGAAGACGACTGCTACGTGGATTTGCGATACGACGGCGACGACGTGACTTCCATCTATTCGTTGGACGACACGGGAAGCGTCATGTACGTCGGGTCGTTCTCCAAGATCATCGCTCCGGGGATGAGGCTCGGCTATCTCACGGCTCCTCCGGCGCTGCGAGAGCGCGCGGTGGCAGCAAAGAGCGGCGGCTCGGTCAACAGCTTCGCGTCGTACGCCGTTCATCGCTACGCAACCGGCAACCTCGACACGCACATCGGCGACATCAACGAGATACAGCGCGTCAAACGGGACACGATGGTAGCCGCCATGGGTGAGAACTTCGGGTCGAGGGCCGAGTGGAGCAACCCGGAGGGCGGGCTATTCCTGTGGCTCAAGATGCCCGAAGGCTCGGACCTGGTCTCGATTAGGGAACGCGTGATGGAGACCGCCGACGTGGGCTACCTGCCGGGACCGAACTTCGCGCCAGACGGCGCATCGGGCCGCAACTACGCCCGCCTGTGCTTCGGCTACTGCCAGCCGGAAGAGATTCGCGAAGGCATCGCGCGCCTGGCCGAGGCCTTCGAGAAGGAAGGCGTGGCGTTCTAGCGTCCTGTCTCCAAAATTCGCTCAACAATTGCGGGCGATCGACGCCCCTTCGACAGGCTCAGAGCCGGCCCTGAGTTTGTCGAAGGGGCGAACGGAGTGGTGAGTTTTCCCCGTTCGTGGTGAGCCTGTCGAACCACAGTGCTACTCAAGTACGCGACTCGATTTGTGCAACGAACTTGCGATTCAGGACACTAGGGTTCGGCACAGAACAAGATACCTCACGGCTCAGCAATAAAGTTCAGATTCCGGTCGGCGGTCGCCATCGGCATACGGCCTACTGCCGGCCGAACCGAGTCAGAAACTCGTTTCTCAGTCGACGACGCATGACGGCCGTGTCTCGGCTGAGGATGTCCCCTTCGATCTCCAGCCGGTTGGTCGAGGAGTAGGCTTCCAGCAACGACTGCTTCTCGGGAAGATCGAGATCGAGTTTGTCGGCGATGTGGTACGAAAGGGCTGACGGTTCCGAAGGCACGTTCGTGCTGCGTGTCCACCCGCCGACGATCCCCGAAACCACCCGCGCGTACTCGGTGAAACTCTGTCGGATGGCATCGACGTCGAAGTCCGAAGCCGGCTCCGAGGCGTCGGCGTCTTCTTCGTCGAGCAACTCGACTTCCGCTGCCATGTACGGTCGCGTCTGCGTTATGTGGTCGATGCGAAAACGACGGACGCCCGTGGCCGACACGAAATACCGCCCGCCGTCGATTTCGTTTACCTGGACGATGTGCGCGACCGTGCCCACTGGATAGGGTTCCGCTGGCTCTCCCACCTCCGGACCCCGCTTGATGAGCACCACGCCGAATCTCGAATCGTCGTCGAGGCAATCGTGCAGCAGCAGCTTGTATCGATCCTCAAAGACCTGGAGCGGAATGGACGTGTTCGGAAAGAGCACCTGATTGAGTGGGAACAACGGCAGGCGGCGATAGTGAGAGGTCATGCCAACGGCCTAGCTGCATCGGGGGCGAGCAAAGGTGCGCTGAGACGGATGAAAACGTGTGTCACTTTACAGGTGTAGGAGGCGCTCCAGCCGTTTGCGCCCTCGGCACGGCCCGACCAGCGCCATGTTCAGCTTTTCGGTGGAGAGGAGGTCGTCTGCAACTCGGCAGACCTCGTCGCCTGTAACCTGATTGATGTTGGACACCACGTCGTCGACTGTGAGCACACGGCCCAGTAACGCTTCCTGGCTCCCCATCCATCCTGACACCGCCCTGGTGTCTTCCATCCGAAGCATTATACGGCCTGCGACCAACTGCCTAGCCCTGTTGAGCTCCGCTGCCGGAACTGGTTTCCGCATGGCGCCGACCTGCTCCAGTATCGTGGCCGAGGCCTCGTAGACGCGTTTCGTGTCGACGCCCGCGATGATCGCGAACGCTCCCGTGTCCTGGAAGTGACTCACTCCACTGTGAACGTCGTATGCCAATCCTCGCTTCTCGCGCACTTCGACGAACAATCGGCTGCTCATGCCTTCGCCTAGCATCACGCTCAACATGTCCAGCGCATACCGGCCCGGGTCGTGCAGGTCCAATCCGGGCAGAGCGATTGACAGGTGGAGCTGCTCAGTTCTTCTGTACTCCACCCGAAGTTGTGATTCGGACTGCTCGTGCGTAAACGGTGACCAGTCGTGTCCTTCCGATTTGGGCCAATCTCCGCACAGTTCGTTGACCTGCTCCAGCACATCTTCGGTCGATATGCTCCCCGCGATGCTGATGACTGTGTTGGCTGGCGAGTAGAAGGCGTTCATGTGCCGGAGCATGGCATCCCGAGTGATGCTCGACACCGACTCCTTGGTTCCGCCGATGTCCCTGCCGAGGGGATGGTTCGGCCACAGCATCTCGTCAATGAGCGTGTCCACGCGGGCGGCGGGCTGGTCGTTGATCATTGCCAACTCTTCCAGCACCACCATGCGTTCTTTCTCGATGCTGTCATCTTCGAACAACGAGTTGCGCAGCATGTCGATCAGGAGATCAAGGCTCTCGGCAAAGTGGGATTCGGCCACTTTGCACCAGTAGACCGTGAGCTCCTGCTCAGTGGAGGCGTTGAGGACGCCACCGTGTCCTTCGATGAGCCCGCTTATCTCGACCGGATCCGGCCTGCTCTCGGTGCCTTTGAACACCAGGTGCTCGATGAAGTGCGAGACGCCCGCTTCCTCGTCACTCTCATAGCGCGAACCGACCCCGACGAAGATGGAGATCGACACGGAACGAGTGTGAGGCATCTCGCAAGTAAGCACCCGCAGTCCGTTGGGCAGAGTGGTCTTGTTGAATACTTGTGGCGTATCGGCGGTAGTTGTCATACACGTGATTCTATGGTGACTGCCGTTTGCAGTCAAACGACCAGGGGTCACGCAACCGGGTGGCAGGTTTGTTCAATCAAAGATTCGTGTGGGGACGCAGACGTTCACGGGCAGTGGCATCAAATAATCCGGACGACGCAGTTGCCTTGTTTCGAATCGGCCGAGCGCCAAGCCGTGACGGTCGATGTTCGCCCATAATGAGCGCCACATCGGGACAAATCCGTAGGGGAGGGTTTCAAATCCTCCCGGCACTCTGCATATATTATCGGCGCGATATTGACGGCGAGCACGGATTGCCCGCGTCGATAACGGACGACACCTCGAAACCACGCGGGAGGGTTTGAAACCCTCCCCTACGAACTTCCTTACTGATGCTTTGGAAGGCAGATGTTAAATACGCCGCTACAGGCCATCCGCTTTCGACAGCGACTCGGGCGAACCGAATTCCGGTGGCGCGATCTCGACGCCGGAGCGCTCCTCCTGAATCCGCGCGACGGCGCCCGCGGATAGCCGACCCCAGCCTTCGTTCTGCGCGGTGATGTACCGCTGCTGAGCGATGTTCGACATCTCCATCGGCACCCGGAGCTCTCGGCCGAGTTGCGTTGCCAGACCTACGTCTTTGGCGGCAAGGTCGAGTGCGAATCCAGGATCGAAGTTTCGCTTGAAAATGCCGTTCGGAAACCCCTGCATCGCCTGCGTGGCGCCCGAGCTCCCAGCGACCGCCGTGAACAGCGTCTCGGCATCGACGCCTGCTTTGATGCCCAGGGTGAACGCCTCGGACAGGAGAACTCCAGTGCTGAGGCCGATCAGGTTGTTCACGATCTTGCACACGGCGCCCGCTCCGAGGCCTCCGCAGTACATGACCTTGTCGCCTATCAAGTCCAGCACCGTCTTGAACTCGTCGTACGTGTCTCGGTCTCCGCCCACCATTACGCAGAGAGTGGCGGTGTCCGCGCCCGCGGTGCCGCCCGAAACCGGTGCGTCGAGGATACGGACACCTTTGGCTTCAGCCTGGCTTGCAAGCCTCTCCATGGTTGCTGGATCGGTGGTGCTCAGATCGAAGTAAGCCGTCCCGCCGCGGGCGCCGCTGAGAATGCCTCCCTCTCCGGCGACGACCTCCTCGACGTCCTGCGGGCGAGGCAGAGACGTGAACACCACGTCGCTCGCCTCAGCAGCCTGGCCGGGAGTGGCCGCCCACGTCGCGCCGAGCGACAGCAGTTCTTCAGCCGCGTCTTTGCTGATGTCGAATATGGTGAGGTCGTGCCCGCCGTTGAGGATGTTGCGGGCCATGTGACGCCCCATGTAACCGACTCCGATGAATCCGATCTTCACGTCAATCCCCCTGCTCGAAAGTTGAGATCTGTGGCTGAGTATCGCATCTTGGTCACGCTGACCTGCATCATACGGTCGATAGCGTCACGTGACAAGACGGACGCCGCAATCTACGTTATTGCCTGCAGCGTAGTATGCTGTATACGAGCGATTGACGTTCGGTTGGGATGTGCACGTGGAAGAGGTGAGGCGATGACCCGTCGGTGGTTCAATCGCAATCCGCATATCGGGTTGACGGGCGTATTCTTGGCGGTCGTATTCGCGGCTGCGGCGTGCTCCGGAACGGCATCGGACACTCCAGCGACGCCGATCTCTGCGGCGCCGACTGGCACAAGTCCTCAGCCTGCCGCAACGCTGCTGCCAAACGCCACGGCAACTGCCTCGCCATCGACCGTCGTGCCCGCCGAGCCGGCGCCGACGTCCACCTCGCGACCCGCCAACGCGGCGGTCCCAACCGGCGCGCCCCCACTGCCCACCGCTGTTCCGGTCAAGGTAGGGGACGCCCCCGAACTGGAAGACACCGGAAACTGGATCAACTCCGAACCGTTCACTCTCGACGAGCAACGAGAACGCGGCAACGTTGTGCTGATCGACTTCTGGACATACACGTGCGTGAACTGTATCCGCACGCTTCCGTTCCTGCGTGAGTGGCACTCAAAATACGCCGATCGGGGACTGGTGATTCTTGGCGTGCACACCCCTGAGTTCGAGTTCGAGGAGATCCTCGAAAACGTTCAGGACGCTGTGGCCGAGTTCGAACTCGAATATGCCGTCGTCCAGGACAACGATTTCGGCACGTGGAATGCGTTCAGCAATCGTTTCTGGCCCGCTAAGTACCTGATCGATGTGCAAGGCGACATCCGGTACGAGCATTTCGGCGAGGGCGGATACGACGAGACCGAGGCGCAGATCCGCGCGTTGCTCGTCGAAGCGGGGCACGAAGTATCCGGGATTTCCGCCGGCACGGATCCGGGACCCCAGGTCGACTCGAGCATCGACAGGTCGTCCGGCGCCAACGGACCGACGCGCGAACTGTACGCGGGATATAAACGCAACATCGGCGCGCTCCAGTCGCAAAACACGCCGTACGTACACCACGTTGAGTACTATGATGCGCTCGATGCGGACACCCGGTACAGCGACCCGGGCGACCATGACAACCATTTCCTGTACTTGGAGGGTCTCTGGCGGAACGAGGCCGAAAACCTGCTCCACGCCCGTGAGACGTCCGAGTACGACGACTACATCGCCCTCAAGTTCTACGGCACCAGCGTCAATGCGGTGATGGCGCCGGCCAATGGCACACCCCTCCGTGTGAAGGTGACGATCGACGGCGGACCGGTCGGCGCCGACCAGGCCGGCGCCAACATCGTGCATGACGCCGACGGGAGCAGTTTCGTTGAAGTCGACTCCTCGCGTATGTACTTCGTAGTCAACCAAGACCGGTTTTCCGGCGGCGAATTGACGCTGAGCTCCAACTCAGCGGAGTTCGCGCTGTTCGCATTCACCTTCGGCGCGTACGAGGGCGGTGAGCCTGATGTCAGTCCGAACGGTTCAGCCGATGACGGCTACTAGGTGGCGCAACGCAGTTCTTGAGCGAGCGTGTGGTTCGACAAGCTCACCACGAACGGGCAAAACACACCGCTCCGTTCGCCCCTTCGGAAATCTCAGGACAGGCTCTGAGCCTGTCGAAGGGCCGCCAAAAGCCCTAAACGTGTCTCAGGGCCAAGGCGCTATGTGGCGCGCGGCAACCCTGGCAGTCGCTGCGGCTCTGCTTTTGGCGGCGGCGCTTGCGTGCTCCACGGCATCCGAGTCGACTCAAGCGGCTCCGGCGCCGGTGGCGGCCGATCCCGACGAACCTCGCGCAGACCTTGTCCCGCTCATCAAAGGACCTGTCTCCGGGGACGGGCTCCAAGCGATATTCGCGACGCCCGATCTGGGAGTGGGCCGGAATCGATTCGCGTTCGTTCTGACCTCCGCGGAGCGCCTCAGCACCGCTCCGGTCGCCACTGTGTCGTCGTACTACATCCCAGCCGACGGGGCGGCGCCTGAACACCAGCAAACCGCGCTCGCGCTGTTCCACCCGTTCCCGTACGTGTCGCGCGGCCTCTACGCCACCCGGCTGGAGTTCGACCGGCCCGGGCGTTGGTCGATCGAGGTCGTTCTACCGGACGAAGGGGAAGGCCCGCGCTCGGCGACACTCGCATTCGACGTTCCTGAGTCCGCCTCAGCCCCCGCTCTCGGCACACTCGCGGTCCGCAGCGAGAGCAAGACAGACCGAGACGTGGATCGACCCTCGCAGCTCGCGACGGGTTCGCTGCACGACCCCGACCTGTACCGTCTTACGATAGCCCAGGCCGTGGACAGCGGAATTCCGACCGTCGTGGTGATGGCGAGCCCTGCGTTCTGCACCAACGCGGTGTGCGGCCCTCAGGTCGAGGTGCTCAGCCAGCTCAAGGACGAATTCCGCGGGCAGGCCAACTTCATCCACGTCGACTTCTACGACAACCCGGAAGAGATTCAGGGCGACTTGTCGCGAGCGCGTCTGTCGCCCACGGTGGTCGAGTGGAACCTGCCCAGCAGCGAGTGGTCGTTCGTAATCGACCGGCAGGGCATCGTCACGGGCCGGTTCGAGTCGTTCGCCACACTGGCGGAGCTTCGCACAGCCCTCAAAGACGCACTATGAACGTTGACCCCGAAGAGACTTCGGAGCCGTTCGACTATCGCACGTCCGAAACCGCTGCGTGAATTCGCAAGAGTTCAGAGACCGATTTGGGAGGTCGTCTGCCGAATCCACACTCGGTGGCGACGCCAAACGCAGCAACATGCCGCTGTGCGGCCTCGATTCTGCGCTCAGCCCCTCCCACCCCGTCGGTCATGTGAACCAGGCCGAGGTACAACTCGGTTTCGGGGCGCAGCTTGAGGCCGCTCAACGGCTCGAAATAGGCGTCGTCGGTCCGGTCTCTCGGCGCCGGCATGTGCATCCAGTTCACCGGACGAGCGACGCCGGACGCAATGGAGTTGGCGACCTCGGTGAGCCTGGTGGCGTCTTCAGGTTCCTTGAAGTGCCTGTGGTCTCGATCTCCGTAGCACAAGTGGTAGCCCAGCTCGACATCCTCGGGAATTGCCGCGCCAATCCTAGCCAGCCTCTCGATGATGCCCGTTTCGACATCGTCGAAGTGCATCTGAGAGACTCCTTCTAGGATGGAAAACTCGACCGCAACGTCCCACTGAATCGCCAACTCTCGATTGGGGATGCTTGTTACGATCTCGGCGAGTTCGTTCAGCATCGCGGATTCATACGCGGGTTCCACGTCGGCCCGATCGGCCAACGCCACGTATGATGTCACCGGGGCAAGAGGGGTGGGCAGACTGACCTGGAAGCGGATATCTTTCGGCAAGCTCCCCTCAGACTTGAGTCGCGAGAACACAGCGTACGAGCGCTTGGCGGCCTCGGCATAGCCAAGGCCGTCAAATTCGATTGCCTCGCTTGCGGCGCCAGGGACAAGCGCGACCTGGGGTCGTGATCGATAGGCGTCCGGACCCGCTGGGCCAGCTATAAACAGAGGGTGATCACGAAAAACGGTCGACTGCCAGCCGATCCAATTGGATCGGACACCAGTCTCCCCGTCCGGAATGCGGCGCAATCATGCGTCCAGAATGGACCCCGCGATTTGAAACACCTCGGCAGGCCCGCCGAGCGGAATGCTGCCCACCAGATGCGCGCCAACCGGCTTCTGCCCTTGAACCTTCATCGTCCACCTCGTCCCTCATCGGATGCACTGGGGCTGAACTTACTTCCGGTTCCCGATGGCGAAAGCGCCACTTCAACCCGAGATGGGCGAGATGATATCGGCGTCAGAACGTTCGGTCAATAGTTGACCGTGCAATTGCCCGTGCACTCTGGAAGCGTCCGGGTTAAGATTACAAAGACGAGCACGGAACGGGCGGGCGGCGGGATCGCAAGGGATTCGTCGTGGGACCAATGGGTTGCCCGATGATGTATTGAGACATCGCAGAACTCGGATAGCCGCAGAGACCACGCAAGAAACGTGAGTAGAGGACCCGCACATGGGCAGACCGAACTGGTACTACGATCATCCCCCAACCTGTAACTGCGCCGCCTGCACGGAGCAGCGGATACAAAGCGCCGAAAAAGTAACGCCCAAAGCCATATTTCGACGCCTGAAGAAACTGTTCGGCGGCCGCAAGTAGGCGTCAACTACTAACCCAACACGTTGAATAGCTCGGCCTGATGAGCCGGAGGTGTCTATTGCTGCGCATCGGAAAAGAGTTCGCCGACGAGATGATCGTTCACGCGCGACAAGAAGATCCTGACGAGTGTTGTGGAATCCTAGCCGGCGCGGACGACACTGTCGCGAAGCTGTATCGCATCAAGAACGCGACTCCTAGTCCGTACAGGTACTCGATGGAGCCGCAAGAATTCCTGGAAGCGATGCTCGACTCCGAGCGCAACGACTGGGAGATGCTGGCTTTCTATCACTCCCACACCCACAGCCCCGCGTACCCGTCGCAGACCGACGTGCGGCTTGCCGTCGATAGCTGGATGCTCGACGTTCTCTACATCCTCGTGTCCTTGGAGGACAAAGAAGCGCCACAGATCAGGGCGTTTCAGATCACCGAAGAAGGCGAGATCGTTGAGCAAGAGTTCGAGCTGGCCTGACGCCGAAAATTTGCACGCTCCCGGATGGATCGGTCTTGGGGAGCCGAAGACGAGGCCCCGAGGCGTTGACAGCATCACAACAAGGACGGACCGGGGCGCCGCCTTGGCGCTGCACGGATTCCGGTCGAAACTCATGCTAACCCTGGCGACGCCCTTCGCGTTGTAGTAGGCGGACATTCCGGAATACCGATTCGACGTCAGACAACACGGAACACCTACCACAATCGGAGGGTAGAATAGCATGAACCTCAAGAGGATTACAGCCGGGGCGATGGTCGCGCTCGCCGGCCTGGCATTTACAGCAGTCATCGCGGCAAACCCGTTCGCCACGCAGGCCAACAGCCGACCGGCCGACGAGACGACAAAGCTTCCCGTGACCGAGCATCTCCAGGCGACGGATGACGAAGACGCGAAGACTGAACCTTACATCGGCGTTGCGATCACGACCGTCACGGCGGCTGAAGCCGAAGAGCTCGGGATTGACGGCGGAGCTCGAGTCATCGACGTTCAAGAAGACGGTCCCGCCAGCGGCGTGCTGGAGGACGGCGACATCATCACGGCCATCGGCGGCCAAGCTGCTGCATCCGCCGGCGACGTGGTCGAGATTGTACGAGCCGCCGACATGGGCGACGTGTTGGCCCTGACGGTCAGACGAGGCGGCAGTACGCTCGATCTGGCCCTCCTGGTGGGCGAGCGCGAGGTCAAGACACGTACGTTCACGCGCCAATTCTCCCGAGCAATGCCGGCCAAACCCGGCAAGCAGGACCTCAGTCATATGCTGATGGGACAGGCCATGCAGCTAGTCGATCGCCTCGCACGCGGTGAGATGGTCGTCGCAAACGAGGATGGCGTCTACCAGACGTACCGGGTGGCTATCGGAACGGTCGTCACGTCGGACTCGGCCGCGGGCACGCTGACCCTGCAGCCAAAAGACGGAACCGATCCCATCAAATACGACGTCACGGACGAGACACAGGTCAACATGAACCGCACCGGCGACATCGGCGCTCTGAACACCGAAGACACGACGCTGGTCGTCGACGTGGACGGCGTGGCGAAGATCATCCACCAGGGCGACCTGCCGAAGCAGAACAAGGGCCGCAGTCGGATGCAAGGCAAACGCGGACACGCGGGCTCCGGCGGCATGATGGGACGTTCCGGTCGCGGCCAAGGACCTGGTGGTCAAGGCCGCCCCAACATCAACGTCTTCCGGTCGTTCGGCCCACAAGTCGCGCAGGGAGGATTCTCCTTCTTCGGTCAGAACGACCCGGGCCCGAATTTCCTTCGGGGCCTGCCGTCCGAGATACAAGACATCTTTGAGAGCATGGAAGCGAACGGCTTCGACCGAGGCGCCTTGCACGAATTGGTATGCGACCAAGAAGTGCTCGACCAACTTCCCGACGGCATCGAAATCCGTTGCGAGACCTCGGACCCGGACGCGACGCCCGCGATATCCGGCGACGCTCTCTAACTCCCTAACCGGTACGCGTCTGCCCCTCGCGTGCCACCCGGCGTCAGGATTGGGAGCGAACCTGACGCCTGCTCGCGGGCCCTGCCAATCGGCGGGGCCTGTTGTGTTTTGACGAGCGCTCTTCAACAAGACGCCCAATTTTGCGATTCGCTGTCGAGAGTTGGACGGCCAAACCCAGATGCGCCCAAATAAGTGTCCGCAATACTAGCTGCCAGTGGTATAGAATTGCGTGAAGTGGCTTATGATGGCTCAACTAAACTGACCATCGGAGACATCCTATGGGAGCGAAGCTGACTTTCAGCTACGATCGCGCATCGGACACACTCTACATAGACAAGCTGGCGCCGTACGCGGAACAGCAGTCGCAAGAATTGGGAGACGACATCGTCGTTCGGATTAATCCGGCGACTGGCGGCGTCGAAAACCTGGAAGTGATGTTCTTCTCATCGCGACTTCTCAAGGAGGAACCAGTCGAGTTGCCCATCGACGCGGATTTGCGAGTATCGGTAGAGACGTGACAGGGCATCCTTCGTATACCTGATAAATTGACCATCCTTGACACGCGTGATGCGGCTCGCTAATCTTAGTCCACACGCAGCATATGCAAGGCATCGACGGAGAAGAGTACGGGGAACAGTCGAGCAGCAGCGAGTCTGGCGGCGCCGCACAGGACGGGGCCGATGGTGAGAGCAGACGCTTGGACATCCCCGGAACATCCCTCCCGAGCCGCGGACTGAAAGGATTTCTCCGAGTAGGCTCTGCCGGATTCGCCCACCGTTAGCCAGGGCGGGGGTATGAGAACGTACCCCTTGAACGAGCGCCCCGACGTGTTCGGGGAACTTGGGTGGTACCGCGGGCATCCATTCCCGATTCGTCGGAGTCGACCCGTCCCTTGGTTGGGACGGGTTTTTTTGTTTGGCGACGCGAGCTGGTTATGAGTTCGCGGAGATATGGTTCGACAGGCTCACCA
>CAZPQQ010000012.1:17761-61918 GCA_964588665.1 uncultured Dehalococcoidia bacterium
TTGGCGACGCGAGCTGGTTATGAGTTCGCGGAGATATGGTTCGACAGGCTCACCACGAACGGGATACAGGCTCACCATGAGCGGAAGACAGGCTCACCATGAATGATGAAACCGCCCACGAAAACCGATGAGGCGAGAGAAGTTACAAGCAGCGAATGAGTGTCGCGAAGTTGAACAGGAATGGATTGGGGAGAGACATCATGCAACAGTTGGAGCTTTACGATACGACTCTCAGGGACGGGACTCAGTATGAAGGCATCTCCCTATCCGTCGAGGACAAGCTGGCTATTACCGAAAAGCTCGATGAGTTGGGGGTCCACTACATCGAGGGCGGATGGCCCGGGTCCAACCCGAAAGACGCCGAGTTCTTCGAGCGCGCTAAGCGGCTCAGACTGAAGCACGCGACTCTGACGGCTTTCGGCAGCACTCGAAGGGCGAATGTCGCCGTCGAGGAAGACGCACAGGTGCGGACGCTGCTGGACGCCGAAACCGACGTGGTCACGCTCGTCGGCAAGAGCTGGGATCTTCACGCGACCCACATCCTCGAAACGTCGCTCGAGGAGAACCTCGCGATGATCGCTGACACGGTGACGTTCATCAAGGCGAAAGGCCGGCGGGTGTTCTTCGACGCAGAGCACTTCTTCGATGGGTACAAGTCCAATCGCGACTACGCGGTTCAGTGCGTCAAGGTCGCGGCCGATGCCGGGGCCGACTGCGTCGTGCTGTGTGACACGAACGGCGGAGCGTTGCCGAACGAGATCGCCGTGATCGTGACAGACGTGGCCAAAGAGACGAGCGTACCGCTGGGCATCCACACTCACAACGACGCGGACATGGCCGTGGCCGGAGCGCTGGCCGCGATCGACGTCGGGGCCGTCCAGGTCCAGGCTACCGTGAACGGCTACGGAGAGCGGTGCGGGAACGCCAACTTGCTCTCGATCATCGGCAACCTCAAACTCAAGAAGGGCGTCGATTGCGTGACCGACCAGCAGCTCGAGAGCCTGACCGAGGTCGGACGCTACGTGGCCGAGCTCGCGAACATGTCGCCCCCCACGTCCCAACCCTACGTCGGGACCAGTGCGTTCGCCCACAAGGGCGGCCTCCACGCGTCGGCGGTGGTCAAAGTCGAACACAGCTACCAGCACGTCCCGCCCGGAACCGTCGGAAACGACAAGCGCGTCCTGGTCTCCGAACTTTCAGGCCGGAGCAACATCCTGTTCAAAGTGAACGAACTGGGCATGGGTGTCGAGCTCAGTCCTCCACAGGCCAGCGACCTGCTCCGGATCGTAAAGGACCAGGAGAACCTTGGGTTCCAATACGAAGGGGCGGAGGCGTCTTTCGAGTTGCTGGTCCGCCGGACCCTGCCCGAGTACGCGTCGCCGTTCGAGTTGGTCGACTTCACCGCCGTCGTCGAAAGCAGACCGGAAGACGGCGGGTCCGGCCATGGCATCTCGTCGCGAGTGATGGTGAAGGTGTCGGTCGATGGTGAGATCATCCATACCGCGGCCGAAGGACTCGGGCCGGTGAACGCTCTCGACGAGGCGCTGCGCAAGGCGCTTCTCGGGTTCTACCCGGAGTTGGAGGCCGTGCGCCTGGACGATTTCAAGGTTCGCGTCGTGGACCAGGGCGCGGGCACCGGTGCAGTCGTGCGCGTTTTGATCGAGTCAACCGACGGCCAGACGACGTGGAGCACGGTGGGCTGCTCGGAAAACATCATCGAAGCGAGTTGGATGGCGCTGTCCGACAGCCTCGAGTGGTGGCTCTCGCGCCGCGCGGCTTCCGGAGCGTAACCGGCCCAATGGGCGGGTCATGGCCGGTCGTTCGACAGGCTCACGACGAACGGGTGACAGGCTCAGTCGGAACTCACCGACAATCGACCGCACAGCGCGATTGGTTCGTAGGGGAGGGTTTCAAGAGCCCGTCTCATAAGTCTCCAAAAGGACCGATTGGTCGGTGGTCCGGCGAGGCTGTCGTGCCTGGCAGACCGTTCATAAATGCGATTTTGAGCCTTTTGGGACGCTCGTATCGACTTATGAGACAGGCTCTCAAACCCTCCCCTACGAACTTCCTTATCGTCGCTCCTTTTTTCAGACTTAGCGTAGCCTCTTCGTAAATTGCCAGATTTGACCGTCTCGCAGTTCTACGCCGATGGCGCTGAACGCCTCAAGTTTGACGCTCCAAACCGGCGGGCCTAAACTGAGCACAATACGTCGATGTGCCCAAAGGGGGTGGTGTCAGTGCGGTTTATCCGGAGCCTACAGGGGAAGGTGCTGCTGTCGGCCTTCATACCGGGTGCGCTGATCCTGGCCATCGTGGCGATCATCGCCTTGGTCGCCTACGAGCAGGTGGCGAGGCGGATGGTCGAGCAGCGCGATGCGGACTCGCGCGGATCTCCGCCGCCAGACTGCGCGCGGATCTGACGCAGTACACCTCCGTCCTCGACAGAGTCGCTCGCGACGCGCGGATGGACTATCTCGATCCCAATGAGGTGCGCTCCGCGATGGACGACGCCTGGGGAGGGACGGAGCCGCTGCTTTTTGCGTTTGATGCCGGAGTCGTTGTCTACGACGCCGAGGGCCTCGTTGTCTGGGCGCCGATCCATTCCACTCTACGGCGTCAGCAAGGGTTCCCGTTGCCCGACGCCCTTACTGACGATCGATTGCGTGAGGGCGTTTTCATATCCGATGTCTTCGCCGATCAGGTGACGGGCGAAGATTCGATACTGATTTCCGCTCCGGTGGTCTCTGGCGATTCCCGATTCCGCGGAGTGGTCGCCGGCATAGCCACCATTGATGACTCGCCGATGATTTCGGCGTACTCCGGAGCGCTCGATGTTCGGCCAGGACCCGACGGATTGGCGTATCTGGTGGATGGCGCCGGCCGTGTAATATATCACGGGCAGTTCGGGTTGACGAATCGAGACCTGTCGGCGTTTGCGCCCGTTGCCAGCGTCATGAACGGCGGTCAGGGGTCGCTTATATCGGAGGATGAGGCGGGACAGGTGGTGGTCTCAGGATACGCGCCGGTGCCTGGCGCCAACTGGGGCGTCGTGACGCAGGAACGTTGGGCCAATGTAATCGAGCCGATCAGGTCGGCCAGCGCCAATGTTGTGCGCCTGCTGCTGCTCGGCGGCGCGGTGACCATCGGTGTTGTCTGGTTCCTCATTCGACGGTCGTTGCTCCCCATCGTGGCCTTGAATCAGAGTGCTCGGCGAATAGCCGGAGGCGACTTCGAGCACACTTTTTCGACGAACACCCGAGACGAGGTGCAGGAGCTTGCCGACCAATTCAACATCATGGCCTCGGCGTTGAAGGCATCGTACGCGGAACTCGAGGACAGGGTCGCCTTGCGCACCGGCGAGCTCCGCGACAGCGAGCAGCGGCTGCGGGCCATCGTCGCCGGGGCGCCGGTGATGATGCTGGCGACCGACAGTGAAGGCACGTTCACTCTGTCCGAGGGAACAGGCATGGAGGCCATCGGACTCGCCTCGGGCGCCTGGGTGGGCGAGTCGATCTTGGAGAGCACAATCCAACACGAAAGTCTGGCCGCGGACTTCCGTCGAGCGGTTAGAGGCGAGTCGGTCGCCTCGACCGTCGTCTGGGAGGGCATGACTTTCGATACCAGATACTCGCCGCTGTACGACGAGAACGGCGAGATCCAAGGCGTGATCGCCATTGGCACGGACATCACCGAGCGAGTTCGCGCGGAGGAAGCGGAGAGTCTGCGGCTTCAGGTAAACGGAAGTCCTGGTAAATACCGCAAGCATTATCATCCAACCAGGGACTCTTGGCGACAAAACAAACCGCGTTCTCGAAGAACTGTCCGCCGTGACCGCCGCCGATCGCCTGACACTCAGGCTCGTCGACGAAGACCGTCGGGGATTGCATCTTGTCTCGTCAACAGGGGTCGCGGGTCTGGAGTCTCCTCCACTGACGTTGCTAACCTCCGAGGACACGACGACGGGCAGGGCGTTTCGGAGTGGCGTGCCGGCGGTGGCAGGCGAGGATGGGGCGCCGGCTTCGATCATGCCGGAGATGAGATCGACGGTAGCCGTGCCGATAGTCGTTGAAGACCGGATTCTGGGAACCATCACAGCTACTTCAACGGAACTAGGTCACTTCCGGCCGGAGACCGTCAGACTGCTCAACGCCGTGGCCGACGGCACAGGATCGCTCCTGGAGAACGCCCACCTGCTGGAAAGGATGCGAGAGAGTGAGGAGCGTTACCGCACGCTGTTCGAGCAATCGAATGACGCCATCTTGACGACCAACGAGGCTTCGATCACGGATATAAATCGGGCGGCGCTAGATTTGTTGAGTTTCGCTTCGAAGGAGGAGGCCGAGGACACCCACGTAGGGGACCTCTTCGCCGATCCGGACGACCAAGACCGACTGGACGCACTGCTTACGGAGCGAAATTCGGTCAGTGAGTTCGAGGTCGCGTTCAAAAAGCGAGACGGCTCGGAGTTCGATGGTCAGGTCACGGCCACGAGGCTGTGGGCGGAGGACGGCCGCCGAATCGGCACTCAGGCGATCATCCACGACGTGACCGAACGAAACAAACAGGAACGTGCGCTGGTGGAAAGCGAGGAGGCCGCGCGGACGTTGGCGCACGAGAGTTCCGTGATGGCAGAGATAGGGCGCATCATCGGGTCGTCGCTTGACATCGGCCGGGTCTACGAGCGGTTCGTGGATCAGACGCTTCGGTTAATTCAGGCCGACGCCGTCTCGGTAATCCTCGTGAATCCGGAGCGGGGAACGTACAACATGGCCTACACCTCGGGCCTGGCTGTGTCAGAGCGGTTGCCAGGGAACGAATTTCCGTTGGAAGGCTCCGCCACTGATCACACGTACCGCACCAAGGCGCCGCTGCTGTTCCAACCCCGCACCCGAGACGAAGTGGTCGAGACGCTCCCGGGGTCGGCGCCCGCGTACGACGAGGGGCTGAGTTCGTTCTTGTCGACGCCGCTCATCTCGCAGAACGAAGTCTTTGGGGTGTTCTTCCTCTCCTCCATCGAACCAGGCGCCTACACGGAGGCGGATATCGCGATCGCGGGCAGAGTGGCTTCCCAGATCGCCGGAGCGCTGACCAACGCTCATCTTTATGAAGCCAGAACCCTCGCGGAAGAACAGGTGAGGGTGTCGCTCGTGGAGAAGGACGCGTTGCTGGAAGAGATTCAGCAGCACCTGCAAACCGAGCAGCGTCGCGCCGAGCAGTTGAGCGTCATCAACGACGTGGGGAATCAGGTCACCTCGTCGCTGGACGTACAGGAGGTTCTCCAGGGTGTCGGAGCGCTGATCTCGTCGTCGTTTGGTTACGACCTTACCGGAATCGGGATCGTGGAGGACGAGGACCTGGTGTTTGCGCTGGATGCCAATCCCGATCTTGAAGAGCCTTTGCGATTCAACATTGGGCATCCCGGTGAGGCGACCAGCATCACCGCGTGGGTTGCCGCATCCGGACAGCCGTTGCTGGCGCCCGACGTCAGCAAGGAGCCGAGGTATGTGTCCATCGAAGAGGCTGGCGACACATGCTCGGAACTGGCGGTCCCGATCATGGCCTCAGGACAGGTAATCGGCGTCCTGGACGTTCAAAGCGACCGCCTAAACGTGTTCGACGAGACCGACCTGACCGTGGTCCAGTCACTGGCGCAGCAACTCGGCGTCGCCATCGAAAACGCGCGGTTGTTCGACGAGACACGAGACTTGGCGGTATTGGCGGAGCGGACGCGCATGGCCCGCGAGATTCACGACACTCTAGCTCAAGGATTCACCGGAATCGTGCTTCAACTGGAGGCGGGAGAGCAGGCGCTGGAGGACAATTCGGACGAGGTCGGATCGCATCTGGAACTCGCGAAGAACCTTGCCCGCCAGTGCCTGGCCGAGGCTCGCCGAACGGTCTGGGACCTTCAGCCGCAGGCATTGGAAGAGAGCCAGTTGCACTCGGCTCTGGCCCAGGAGGTCGAGCGATTCAACAGCTCGGGCGAGGCGCACGCGACATTCAACCTGGTAGGCTCCCGAAAACAGCTCTCCGGCTCAGCGCAAACCGCACTCCTCCGAGTATGCCAGGAATCGCTGGCCAACGTCCGAAAGCACTCCGATGCGAGCAACGTGGAGGTGGTCCTCGACTTTGCAGCCGGCGGGGTAAGCCTGTCGGTCACCGACGACGGGTCGGGGTTCGATCCCGACAACGTGAACGTCCCCGAAGGCCAGGGTGGATTCGGCATCAACGGTATGCGACAGCGGGCGCAGCTCCTAAACGGAGTTTTGACGATCGACAGCTCGCCGGGCAATGGCGCCCGAATCGAGCTCAGCATCCCTTCTTCTTAGCAGGTTGACTTTTGACTGTGGGAGTCGTGTAACGAGGGGTGGAGCGCCAAAACTAGCCGCGTTCCAACTAGGAGTGTTGTCTCATGGAACCGATCAAGATTCTGATCGTCGACGACCACATCATGGTGAGAGACGGTCTGGCCTCTATGCTGGGGCGGCAGCAGGATTTCGCCGTCGTCGGCGAGGCCGGAAACGGGCGGGAGGCGGTGTAGAAGGCGGAGGAGCTCAACCCAGACGTGATAATGATGGACCTCCGAATGCCGGAAATGACCGGCGTCGAGGCCATGAAAGCTATCGGCGAACGGGACCCGGAGGCGAAGTTCATCGTCCTGACGACCTACGACAGCGACGAGTACATCTTCGACGCCATCGAGGCCGGCGCCAGGGGCTACCTGCTGAAGGACACATCTCGTGAAGAGCTTTTCAACGCGGTGCGTTCGGTTCACAAAGGCGAGTCGCAGATTGAACCGGGGGTGGCGACCAAAGTGCTGACTCGACTGGCGCAGCTATCACGCCAGGGATCGGAGCCGCATCCCAGCGAGATCCTTTCCGACAGAGAGATCGAAGTGCTCCAACTCATCGCCCGAGGATCGGCCAACAAGCAGATCGCCGCCGACCTCACCATCAGCGAGAGCACGGTCAAGACCCACGTCGCGAACATCTTCCAGAAGCTCGACGTCGGCACGCTTCGCCTGTGCGTGTGCGTTTCATTGCTCCGGACGCTGAGTCATCACGCCCCGGCAGTCCACTGGGAATCTGGCCACCCGCGCGCTTCGTAGCATTCGTTGACTGGGCGTCAGTCTCTTGCGGCTGCATGATGTGCCGTCACGCGGACGACGCCCCAACGCCAGCGCGCCCGTCGCCGTCGAGAGTCGGTCACGAGCATTACCGAGCCGCCGCGCGGTGCAAAGATGTCTCGGACCGCAGCGGTTGACTCGTGTTCGGCGGGTGAGCCAAGATCGGTGAGCGGTCGAACCCTCGAGGCGATTGCAACGCCTGGTCCTTAGGCGAGCCTGGGCGCACGCACGGCTGTCCCCCGAAAGTACGATTCGCCTTTAGTTCTTTTGGGACGTCCGGTTCGGGAGCGTTGCCGATGGCGGGGACGTGATCTAGGGATATAATGGATTGAGGTCTGGCTCTCTGCTCTTGGCACATCGTGGTTGATTGGGCAGGCGGATGGGATGAGGTCGGCCGTCTAGGCCAGGTGGATCAATAGCGGGAAAGGCTGCCCATATGCTTTCGACAGTTATCCTCTCACTGGCGGCCGTCTGCGTCGTGTTGACGGTCTTGTCCATGCTCCTGAATCCGGTGCAGCGATCGATCGGCCTTGGCAACGTGTCCCGCCGGGTGTGGAGTTCGGCAATGGTCGTGGTGGGCTCGGTGGTCGGGACCGCGCTCATCGCCGGATCGTTGGTGCTGTCGGACACGTCCGAGCGGACCCTGCAGGACGCGGCGTTCTCCCACCTGGGCGAGATCGACATAACCGTCATCGCACTCGACCCTGTCACATTCGAACGCTTACCGCTCGGGCCGGCGATGCTCGACACTTTCTCTCCCGACGGGCTGCGAGAGCCCACCGACGATCGAGTCGACGGCGTGCTGGGCGTCGCAGAGTGGGACCTGCCTGTTGTAAAGATCGAACGGGACGCGAACTCGCCTGATGGGTTCACGCCTATTTTGGCCGAACCTGAAGTGACAGTCGTGGGTCTCGACTTCACCGAGCTCGACGGCTTCGGCAGCAGCCAACCGTACTTGGCTACAGTCGGGTCGCTGGACCCGGGCTATGCGTACGTTTCCGATTCCCTCGCGAAAGAGCTCGAGTTGACCGCGGGCGACAGCGTGGCGGTCTACTTCGAGAACCGCCCTTCGATCTTTGAAGTGGCGGAGGTACTCCGGGACGAAGGCATCTCCGGCCGACGGCTCGAAATCGACGAGACCACGGGCACGGTGATCCTGACCTTGAGCGAAGCCAGAGCGCTGATGGGCCTCGAAGACGGCCAGATGAACACCGTGTACGTCTCCCTGGCAGGCGGCGTCATCGACGGGGCGGCGGACACCGACGCGGTCGGCGAACAGATACACGACGTGCTGGAAGATGTCTGGCCGGACCCGACTTGGGCGGTGCGGCACGACAAGCAAAACACGCTGGAAGAAGACGGCGGCGGACCGAGCACGGGCGCGATATTCTTGATGGTGAGCTCGTTCGCGGTCCTGGCCGGCGTCATGCTGATCATCAACATCTACACGATGCTGGCCGAGGAGCGGCGGACCGAGATGGGCATCATGCGGGCCGTGGCTCTGAAACGTCAGCAGCTCGTCATGGTCTTCGCGTACGAAGGGTTTGTATACAGCGCCGTCGCGTCGGTCATCGGAGCGATTGCCGGCGCCGCCCTTGGAGCGTTGGTCGTGGCCGGACTGAGCGAAGTCCTGGCTCAAGATCAGAACTCGACGCTTGACGCCCTCCCGCTGACGATCAAACCGGCGACCCTGTTGCTTTCGGGAGCCGCTGGATTGCTCATCAGCTTCATCACCGCGTTCGTGACCTCTGTTCGCATATCTCGACTCAACATCGTCCTGGCAGTCAGAGATCTTTCAGAGCCCGCGTCCGACAGGCCCGGCCGATGGCAACTGGTGGCGGCTCCGTTGGCGCTGATTTTGGGCGGCCTGGGCGCAGTGCTTGGCTTCGTCAGCGAAAACGGCTACCTCCAATATATCGGTCCGTGCGTGATGCTGATCTCGGGCGCAGCCATAGTGGGCCGGCTCGCTTCTCCCAGATTGGTCTTCACGATCGGGGGCGCGTCGATCATCGCGTACAGCTTCCTTGCAGACCGGCTGGAACATGTCGAGAAACTCATCGACGAAGGCCCGGGGTTGTTCATGCTTAGCGGCATCTTCATGCTGTTGGCCGGAATGATGATAATCGCCTTCAACCTGAGCGTCGTGTTATGGGTCGTCAGGTTCAGCGCGTCGGGTCTGAGCAAGCTGGAGCCGATCGTCCGCATCGCCATCGCGTACCCGGCAATCAACAGGGCGCGCACCTCGTTCACGATGGGCATGTTCGGACTGGTCATTTTCGGCGTCACTTTGATATCCGTGTACGGCGGACTGTTGGACGGATTCATCGACGCCAATCTGGAGAAGGCAGCCGGCGGGTTCGACGTCGTCGTCTACAACACGCGGAGCAACCTCATCGACGATCTGGAATCCGAGTTCGCGGCCAGCGGCAAGGTCACGATGGGCGACATCGATGCCGTGATGCCGGTGCACCGCGCCCTGGTCAAGTTCCCGGACTACGAACGGCCGCTGCCGGACGACGAGGACGCTCCGGAGGACTCTGAAGACACCTACGTGATCGATTCGGTTCATGGCGTGACGTCCAGCTTCGTCGAGCGAGGACAGTATCCCCTCGAAGTGAAGTTGGACCGGTTCGCGAACGACGCCGAAGCCTGGGCCGCCGTGATTGCCGATCCGAGCCTGGCGGTCGTTTCGGCGCGCTATGACGGCACGAACGAAAACGCCGACAACGCGCTGCTCGATCCGGGCGACACCGTCAAACTGCTCAATCCCGAAACGGGAGAGATCTTGGAGAAGACGGTGGCCGCGAGGATGGAGCCGATCGAAATCAACTTCAGCATCCTTTGGGGCGTGGTTGTGGGCGCCGAGGCTTACCGGACCGACTTCTCGGAGTCCTCTTTCAGAGGTGACTCGCCGAGACTGTTCGTCATCGAGTTGACCGAAGGGGCGGACCTAACCGCCGCGGGCAAACAGATTGAAAAGGCGTTGGTCGCGACAGGAGCCCGAGTCATCGCTGTTCGCGACGACCTGGCGGAGGAGCTTTCCGAGATCAGCACTTTCCTGCGCATCTTCCAGGGATTCCTGGCATTCGGACTCATCGTGGGGATCGCCGGGCTGGCGGTGATCGCGGCTAGGTCGGTGCACCAACGACGTAAAGCAATCGGGACCCTGCGGGCGCTGGGTTTCCAACCAGGGATGGTCCTGGCCAGCATGTTGATCGAGTGGTCCTTCATCGCCCTGGTCGGCATCTTGCTTGGCACAGGGTTGGGTCTGCTGGGCGGGTACAGGCTCTACGCTCTGTTCGTTCGGGAAGCAGGGGGCGCCTTCACCGTCCCTTGGCTCGAAGTAATCGGGGTCGCCGCGCTTGTGTATGTGGCATCCCTGGCGTTTACGGTATTTCCGGCCCTGGCGGCGTCGCGGATGCCCCCGGCCGAAGCTCTGAGACATCAGGAGTAACGATGAACAACGACTACATCATCCAGGCAACCGATGTGCACAAGACGTACCGGAGCAACGGCACAGCGGTAACGGCGCTGAACGGCGTCGACATCAGCGTCGAACGCGGCGAGATGGTGGCCGTCATGGGCCCGAGCGGATGCGGCAAGACCACACTTCTGAACTGCCTGTCCGGGCTGGACACCGTCGATGGCGGCAACGTGTTGCTGGAAGGCGAGACCATCCACGACATGCCGGACCACCGGCGAACGGAACTCCGTCGAAGCCGCATGGGGTTCGTTTTTCAGACATACAACCTGCTGCCCGTGCTCTCGGCGGCGCAAAACGTGGAGCTTCCACTTATTGTTGGCGGCACACCAAGGAAAGAAGCCAACGCCATGGCGCGGGACATGCTCGGACTCGTCGGACTCGGCGACCGCGCGTCGCACCGGCCGATGGAGCTGTCCGGAGGCGAACAGCAGCGCGTCGCCATAGCAAGGGCGCTGGTCACCACCCCGGCCATCGTCTGGGCCGACGAGCCGACCGGCAACCTCGACAGCGAGCGGTCCGCGGAGATCATGGAGCTCCTGCGCAATCTGAACAAGGAGCACAACCAGGCCTTCGTCATGGTTACTCACGACGACGGCGTCGGACAGCGGGCGGATCGCATCGTCCGCATGAGAGACGGCAAGATCGACAACGGCGGCTAGTCGACTCTGATCACAGCCATTGCATCGAGTTTCAAGCGCAGGAGGATGAATTGACCCAGGCGACCCATACGGTGCTGATCGACAACGAACGTGTTGCCGTCCACGAGTGGCGCTTTGCGCCGGGCGCCGAGACGGGCTGGCACGTACACGCCTTCGACTACGTGGTCGTCCCGTTGACAACAGGCCGGTTGCGCATCGTGTCCGCGGAGGGCGAGAGCATCTCCGAGCTCGTTGTCGGCGCGCCGTACTTTCGCTCCGCCGGCGCTGAACACAACGTGATCAACGCCAACGATCACGAGTTCGCGTTCATCGAGACCGAGCTCAAGTAGAGCCGGTCCCTGACGCCGACCGCATGGGAATAATGGGAATTCCCTGTCCGTAACGTGCCATGCATTGGCGTTGTACGTCCCATTGTCCAATGCTATCGTAGTAGTAGGCAGAGCCCCCGCCACAACCGACAGGGCCGCCGAGAGGAGTTCGCCGTAAGGATACAATTGTCGTTGCCTGGGGCTGACTTGAAGCCGTATGTGACTTGGTCACTCCTGGCCATCAATGTGTTCATCTGGCTGTTGACCCGGGCGGCCGGAGCCGTCGACGACTCGAATGACACGGAAACTCTTCTCAGGTTTGGCGCCATGTTCGGGCCAAACATCGTGCAAGGCGAGTACTGGCGTCTGTTCACCGCCATGTTCCTCCATGCCGGCATAACGCACCTTGCGTTCAACAGCTTCGGTTTGTTGATCTTCGGCTTTCAGGTCGAGCGGTTCTTCGGCCACGCCCGATTCGCGGCGGTTTACGTGCTTGCGGGCCTCGCCGGATCGGCTGCCAGCTTCATGTTCACCTCCGGCGGGGTTGCGGTTGGAGCCAGCGGCGCGATCTTCGGGATCCTTGGCGCTCTCGTGGCGTTCTTCGTTAACCACAAGGACATGCTGGGGGAGATGGGCCGTCAAACTCTGACCGGCCTTCTAGTGCTGGCGGGAATAAACCTGGTCGTCGGACTATCCACCCCGGGGATCGACAATTTCGCCCACGTCGGCGGATTCGGAGCTGGCTTTGCCCTGGGGATGGCTCTGGGGCCCCAGTACCGTCCGATCATCAGCTTCTTCAACGAAGTGCGCCAGTTCTCAGATGAAAATCCGTTCTCCGCTCGATGGTGGGTCGTGCCGATCGCGGCTCTGTTGCTGTTGGCAGCCATCGCAGTCGGGACGCTGACCCATCCTTTCGCTTCGACGATTAGCCATATGAAAAGCGCGGAGCAATTCCTTGAGCAACAGGAGCACAAGCTGGCGTTGGACGAGGTGAACCTAGCGATCGAGGGGGCGCCGACCTTCCCTGAGGCTTACTTGGTCAGAGGAAGAGTGTTGGCTGATCTTGGCGACAAGAATGGCGCGATCAACGACCTGGCGTTGGCATTGCGCCTCGATCTACAGGGAGACGAGAGGGAAGAAGCGCTGGCTCTATTGACTCAACTGGGAGCGATTGTGAGGTAAACGCCGTCAGGCGGACTTCTGCTCCGGCGACGTCGACGGCAAGGATATCTGACTGCCGTCTTCGGTGAGCAACTGGACGCTGGCCGTGCCCTTGATGGCGCCCGCGCCGACCACGCACCGGCTCACGCCTGTCATGCTGGGCAGCTCGTACATCACATCCAAGAGCGTCTGCTCCAGGATGGTCCGCAGACCTCGCGCGCCCGTCTTGTGGTGCATGGCCTCTTCCGCGGCTGCTTGCAGAGCGTCGTCCGTGAACACCAACTCCACGTCGTCCATCTTGAACAGCGCCTGGTACTGCTTGAGGAAGGAGTTCCTCGGCTCGGTGAGTACGCGGATGAGGTCGGATTCGGTCAACTCGTTGAGGCTCACGACTACCGGGAGCCTGCCCACGAATTCAGGGATGAACCCATATTCCATCAGGTCGTCGGGATTGACGTGCTGACGGATGTCGTCGGCGGTCCGGTCGCCTTTGGAGCTGACCAGGCCGGATTTGAATCCGATGCTCTGGTGGTTCTTGAACGCGCGCCGTTCGATGATCTCGTTGATGCCCTCGAAAGCGCCTCCGCACATGAACAGGATGTTGTCGGTGCGAATCTGGAGGAAGTCCTGGTGCGGGTGTTTGCGCCCTCCCTGCGGCGGGACGTTGGCGACGCACCCTTCGATGATCTTCAGCAGGGCTTGTTGTACGCCTTCACCGGAAACGTCTCGCGTTATCGACGGATTGGGGCTTTTGCGGGCGATCTTGTCGATCTCGTCCAGGTAGATGATCCCCTGCTCCGCACGAGCGATGTCAAAGTCAGCGGCTTGAATCAATCGGAGAAGGATGTTCTCGACGTCTTCGCCAACGTAGCCGGCCTCGGTCAACGTCGTGGCGTCGGCGATGGCAAACGGGACATCCAGAATTCTGGCAAGGGTCTGGGCGAGGTGCGTCTTACCTGAACCCGATGGGCCAAGCATGAGGATGTTTGCTTTTTGCAGCTCGACATCGTCGGCTTTCTGATTGGAGCGGCCCCGTTTGTAGTGGTTGTAAACGGCGACGCTCATCACCTTCTTGGCGCGTTCCTGGCCAACGACGTACTCTTCCAACCGCGATGAGATCCACTTCGGGTTGAGGCCTTGGGAACCCACGGGGGATTTCTCGCCCGCGGCACTTTGGGCGGGACTCTCCTCGGCAATGATCTGCTCACACAGATTCACGCACTCATCACAGATGAACACGCGCTCCGGTCCGGCGATCAACCGCCGCACTTGGGCTTGGGTCTTACCGCAAAAAGAGCACTGGTAGTCGTTGCGTCCAGTCATAGGCGGAGGCGAACCTCATTTCCCATAGAGTGGATAAGGGTTTGTTCCGTTAGTTAGTCCGCGGCGGCTGGAATGCTTTGCGATTCCAACACTTCGTCGATCAGCCCGTACTCTTGGGCCTGTTCGGCATTGAGATAAAAGTCGCGGTCCGAGTCTTGGGCGACCTTTTCATAGGTCTGCCTGGTTTGGTCAGCAATAATCTTACGGATGGTGTCCTGCTGGCGCAGGATTTCTCGTGCGGCGATCTCGATGTCGCTCGCCTGGCCCTGGGCGCTGGTAAGCGCCTGGTGCATGTGGATCGTGGAGTTGGCCAACGCATAGCGTTTGCCTGTCGCGCCGGCGGTCAGCAAAACGGTGGCCATCGACGCGGCCATCCCCACGCAGATCGTGGAGACGTCGGGCCGGATCAGGCGCATGGTGTCGTAGATGGCCAGGCCCGCGCTGATCACGCCGCCCGGCGAATTGATGTAGAGGCTAATGTCCCGGTCAGGGTCCTCGCGGTCCAAGAACAGAAGCTGGGCGATGATGTTGTTGGCCACCTGATCGTAGATGGACGAACCAAGAAACACGATGCGTTCCTTGAGGAGGAGCGAGTATATGTCGTAAGCCCTGTCCCCGCGCGCGCCCGTCTCAACCACCATGGGGATTACATTCTCAGGCCTCTGAATCATCGTCGTCATCGCCTCCTTCCGGAGCTGCTTCATCATCTTCGGGTTTTTCTGTTTCTGTCAGTGGGTCCGGCGTCGATTCGCCCTTGGCGATCGCCACCAACCGGGCAACGGCTTTTTCGTATTTCAGCATTCGGGCGACTGAATCTCGACGATCGACGGTGTCGTGGTCGTGGCCCTCGTGCTCGGCAGGATCTTCGGTCGCCTCGATTTCGGCGATCTTCTTGTCGATCTCCGCATCGTCGGCATCGATGCCTTCCAAGTCCGACAACTTGTTCAGGGCGAATGTCCGGCGGATTCGCTTCTCGGCTTCGTCACGAGACTCTTCCCGTTGCTCCTCGGCGGTCTTCCCGACGGAGCGCAAGTAATCGTCTCTGCGGATGTTGAGTTGCTGTAGCAAGCTGGCCTGATTCTCTTCGATGTGGTCGATTTCGTGCTCGACCATTACCGGGGAAAGAACGATCGTAGACGCTTCCAACAGGGCTTCTGTGACAAGATCTTCGTAGTGTCGGTTGGCGCGGTTGTCCGCCTCTTCCCGTAGCGCGTCGTGCACCGAGGTTCGCAGGACTTCCAGGCTTTCGTACGCTTCGGGGAGACCTTTGGCGAACTCGTCGTCGATCTCCGGCAGGTTCCGTTCCTTGATCTCTTTGACTTCTACGTCAAATGAACACTGCTGACCGGCGACGGAAGGATCCCGGTAATCTTCAGGGACCTCCAGGTTGAACTCGTGGCTCTGTTCGGTTTCCTTGCCAACCAACGCCTGTGCGAATCCCGGAAGCGGATTAACGCTGTCTTCATCCAAGAAGAACACGCCCTCGTCCTGATCGATTACGGTCGCGTCGCCAACTTTGCCGACAACCTTGAGGGTGACCAGGTCGCCGAACTCAATCGGCCTTTCGACCGTCTCCCAAGT
Organism: uncultured Dehalococcoidia bacterium; assembly: GCA_964588665.1. Lineage (GTDB taxonomy): Bacteria > Chloroflexota > Dehalococcoidia > Lucifugimonadales > UBA1123 > UBA2160. The sequence continues at coordinate 33,404 of CAZPQQ010000012.1, forward strand.
TCCGAGGCTGTGCTGTATCTCCTGGACGCGGCCGTCGACGTCCTCGTCGGTGACCGCCTCGGGCTCGAAATCGACACGGATATCGCCGTAGTCGCCCAGATCGACTTCAGGCCTGATCGGCACGGTTGCCTTCAGGGTGAAGGGGTCAAGCTCCAACATCTCGACTGAAGGGAGGCCCGCGGCCTCAATCTCTTGTTCCTTTATGGCGAGATCGGTAACCTCGGACACCATCGTGTCGAGAACTTCGTTGAGCAGGCTCTCGCGTCCGACAAACGTCTCGACGATGCGTCGCGGCGCTTTGCCTTTGCGGAAGCCGGGGATGGCGACTTGCTGGACCACTTTACGGTAACCTTGGTCCAGGTACGGTGAAAGATCCGGGTCCTCAAGCTCGATGTGGATAACGGTTTGACTGTCCACAATTTCTTCTTGAGTGATCTTCACGCGGGGCTCCTGATTATTGAATTGGGATGCGGCTGAACTAGCATGATTATAGCATAGTGCACGCCGCGCGCTGATTGCAAAAAGGCGTTGATGCGCTCGATTCCAAGACGCCGTTTCGCATAGCGGCGATCCGCATGCGGTTCGTTGGTTGGCGCCGTCAGCCGGCCCGTCCGAAATTACCTTGACAGGGGTATGCATGTTGTTTACGATGCAGGTGTAAGGCACGAAGGAATGTGCCGCGCGGCCTGGAAACGAGCACACCCTTTAGATTCCCAGGTCAGTAGGTTCGCCTCATCCGGATTCTCCAGCGGCTATGAAGAACAGTCCGGTCCATCGGAGCTGAAGCGATCGAAAGATTGCCCATCAGCCAACCGCCGCCGCCAACCAACTCCGAAATCTCTGCGCGTTTGTTGCTTTAGCCATATAATTGATATTGACCGGCAACAATCCGTCTTGTTAGGGATGCATCAGCAGTGCCCCAGTCAAGGGGATGACCATGTCCAGCAAATACCAGCGCGAGATAGAAGACATTCTGAAGAAGGCCGGCGGGCTTGAAGAACCCACGCCCATCCGACCGCCGAAGAACAAGCGGAGCATCCGGCGTCTGGGCTGGCTCTACGTCAGGCAGTCGCTGAGCGGCGAGTTCTGGTCCATCTCCCCGGGTCGAGTGATGCTCTTCGGGCTCGTGTTGCTGCTCTCAACACTCGTCATACGACAGTTCGTCAGCGGAGTGGGCGCGCCGTTGGCGTTGTTGGCTTTGCTAGTCATGATCGCCGGTTACGGGATGATGCTGGTAAAACCGCCTACCCTGGAAAAGCGTTGGCGCCAGCAACCGCTGGACGTGAGTGCCGACTCCTGGTGGAACAGGTTGCGCCGCAAGCTGAAGTAGACAATCGTGGATCGATCACAGGGCCTGGCGTCGACGTATCGGCACCAGGCCCTTGTGCATTCGGGGCGAGACGCGGCTCCGAAAGCTCACGGCGCCAGTGTCCCGCATCGAGCTGGTTCGCATCGCAATCAGTGGGTGTGCGCGGACGCAACACGGGCGGGCTCGCGCCCGCCCGTTGTCGATTTCGTCGATGGGCCGTCAGCTAGACGGCGCACTCGCCCTCGCCGCGCTCGAGGACGTATTTGATCGTCTTATTCCAGTCCATGTAGTAGACCAGCGTATCGCGGTTCAGACTGGGCACGTCCTTGAACTCGCTCAGGACCGGCTCGAACACCTCGGGTCCGACCCTGACGACGAAGTCTTGGAACTCTTCACCGTCTAGGCGCTCCGCCTTGTAGAAGTCCAGAGTCTTGGACAGGGCTTCCGGAACTCTCTTGGCGGGGATTTTGACCTTGACCCGCTGTCCGAATCGCGTGTCCCCTTCGCGGTAGGTTCCGCCGACGAACATGTCGTACGCTGGGACCTGACCGCCCGGACCTTTGGCCGCGGCGCCGTGGAAGCCGATGTCCCCGATGTGGTGGTGGCCGCAGCCGTTGGGGCATCCGCTCATTTTGATGTGCATCTTCTTGATCAACGGGTCCGAAGTGTCGATGACATCCAAAGCCTCTATGAGCGCTTCGGCAAGTCCCATGGACGATGTTATGCCCAACTTGCAACTATCCGTGCCAGGGCACGAGAGGACGTCGCCTATCTCGTCTGCGCCGGGTTGTCCAAAGCCCAACTCTTTGAGCTGCTCCCAGATCTCTGGCAACGCTTTCTCCGGAACCCAGCGGAACGTAATGTTTTGCTGGGCGGTGAGACGAACCCGCGAACCCGCGTATCGCCGAGAAACCTTCGCCAGCGCATGGAACTGCTCCGCCTGGATGTCCCCGAGGGGCACCTTCACGGCGACAGCCATGTAACCGGCTTGTTTCTGAGGGGTGACGTTGGAGTCTCGCCATTCACGGTATTCCGGCGTGTCGTCCCCCGGGGCGTAATTTGCGTCCAGCGGCGGAGCGTCGACGGACTCGTCATCGAGGAACAGGAGGGGCGTTGGATCAAAGGAGCGCTGCGCCCAGGGCTTTTCCAACTCCGCATCGACCAATTTCCGAAACTCGTCAGCCCCGATACGCTCTATCAGAAACTTCATACGAGCTTTCGACCGGTTCTTGCGCAACTCGTCCGACTGGAAGAAGACTCGAATTACGGCCTCGGTCCGGCGAAGATAGTCTTCAATGGGCACGAATTCGTAGAGAGTCCTCGCTACCCGCGCCATGATAGCGGTGCTGCCGCCCGCGACCATCTTGAAGCCCCGTTTGCCGTCCACGATTCTCGGGATGAAGCCGACGTCGTGAATGGAGGTGATTGCGCAGTCGCTCTCGCAGCCCGAGAACGCCGTCTTGAACTTTCGGGGCATCGCCTGCGTGAATGGGTGCCGCACAAAGTACCTTGAAAAAGCCGCGGCGTACGGGGTTACGTCAAAAGGCTCGTCGCCGCAGACGCCGGCCAGCGGGCATCCAGTGACGTTGCGAACTGTGTTGCCGCATGCTTCGCGGGTGGTCAAGCCGACCGAACCTATTAACTGCAGCATTTTGGCGGCGTCAGACAGCGGCACGTGGTGGAATTGGATGCACTCCCTGGTCGTCACATGTCCCTTATTCAGCGGCACCCACCGCTCCGTCGCATCGCCCAGTATTTCGAGCTGGTCCGCCGTAAGGCCGCCGAAAGGGATCTTTACCCTCATCATGTGAACGTCCGGCTGCCGCTGGCCGTAAATGCCCTGCCTCAGCCTGAACGCCATGAAATCGGTTTCATGCCACTCACCGGAGTGAAACCGTTTGACCTGATCTTGGAAATCATCCAACTCCTCGGGAAGGATGTCGATTACTCCCTTGGGCCGCTCTTTTGCCTCGACCATTCCTGCCTCCTAATTGTTATCTCGGCATACACTCGTGGATCGTCCGGTCACCGTCGTCGCTTTTGCCGGACAAAGAAAACGCCCTGCTCGAAAGTGGGTCTGAGCAGGGCATAAAGAACACAACAGGTTTGACTGGCTACCCCGGCGGCAAGCCCATACAGAAGCACTTATTAGTCAGCGGGCGTGTATCCATTGCGCGATAACTTTACCAGCCGCCTTCGTTCTCTGTCAACGAAATGAGCCGTGGCCAGATGGGCGCTGGATGAACCTCAAAAGAGGGGGAGCAACGCCGTCGTTGCGTTCGAGACGCCAACTTGGGGCGCCTATACGGCGATCAACGGCCGCCAGCAAATCGCCCAATGGCATTTTGCATCATATTGGGTGTACGGGAACCATGAGGCAGGCCCGACAGCCCGAAATATCGAATATAATCATATGTGCAGTCGATTGGGCGACCATGACGGCCCAGGCAATTGCACGATAGGCAGGTCGACATGAGCACAACCTATTCTGAAGGCACGAATTCAGCATCCTCCGGTCTGATATCAAGGTATGCCTGGCCGGTTCTGGTTGCCCTTGGTGCGCTGACTGTCGCCTACGTGGGCGCGTACATCGTACGAGACACGGAAGGCATCACGGGGCCCAACCTGTTCGTCGAATCTTTGGCTGGCCGGTCGAGCGGGTTCTTTGGCGGGCTCGGAATCATCGCCCCGTTGGGGTTCGCATTCGCCGCGGGCGTTGCATCCGCGTTCAACCCGTGCGGGTTCGCAATGCTTCCGGCGTACATGGGGCTCTACCTTGGCGTCGACGACAAGCAGGAAGGCCGCGGGCTAAACATCCAACAACTAGGCAAAGCGGTTATCGTGGGCGGCGCCGTGACAGGCGGCTTCATTCTCCTGTTTGCAGTAGCTGGCGCGATCATCGGATTCGGGGCGCATTCAGCGGTGGGCAGCTTGTTGCCCTGGCTTGGTCTGACGATTGGCGTGATCCTGACCATCGCGGGCGCCTGGTTGCTGAGCGGCGGCAAAATGTATACGGCGGTGGCCACGCAGATGGCCGACCGCATGGGAAATCCGGCGCAGGCCAACGTGGGCGGATACTTCCTGTTCGGACTAAGCTACGGGACCGCGTCCCTGAGCTGCACGCTCCCCATCTTCCTCTCCGTCGTCGGCACGTCGTTCGCGGTGTCTAGCATCGCCACGTCGTTCGCCCAGTTCGTTCTTTACGCGGCCGGTATGGGCTTCGTAATCATGGTTCTGACCCTCGGCATGGCGATCTTCAAAGGGGCGATGGCGAGCGCGGTGCGCAAGGCGATGCCATACATCCAACCGGTCGGCACATGGCTGATGATAATCGCCGGGACCTACATCGTCTTCTACTGGCTCACGCTTGGCGGACTTCTGGACAAGCTCTCGTAAGCGCAGGGCCGCAGCAACGATTCTGGCGAAGAAAACAGGGGCGCCGCCGAATTGGCGGGCGCCCCTTTTCTTTTGTGCTTAGTGCGTAGCAATTCGGATAGCACGCGTTGTCCGGCTGGCCGTTAGGATCAGGCTTCTGCCTTCACCGGATTGGACAGCGTGCCGATCTCGGCGATCTCCACCTCGACGACATCGCCGTCATGGATGTCGCCCGGAGCTCCGGGTGTGCCGGTCATCACGACGTCGCCCGGGTTCAGCGTGATCGTCTGCGTGACGAACTCCAGGATCCTGGGCACGTCGTAGAGTAGATCGGACGTGAACTGGTCTTGTGCAACTCTGCCGTTGATGCGGCAAATCAGATGGAGCGCGGAAGGGTCGAGGTCGGACACGATGAACGGTCCGACTGGCGCGAAGGTGTCGCTTGACTTGGCGCGCGCCCACTGAAGGTCGTTCTGTTGCCAGTCGCGTGCGCTAACGTCGTTGCCGCACGTGTACCCCAGGACGTAATCTAAGGCATCCGCCTGGCTCACGCGTTTCGCCGTCTTGCCGATGACGAGCGAGAGCTCGGCTTCAGGTTGGACTTTCACGCCCTCTTCGATTGCCTCTCGCGGTATGACGATGTCGTCGCCTTGCCCGATCAAAGCGGACGTGGTCTTCATGAACGGCTCCGGCACAGCCGGGGGCGTTCGGTCGCCCAGGTGGCTCTTGTAGTTGAGTCCGATCGCGACGATCTTGCTCGGGATTACTGGGGCGAGCACTTTCACGTCCGATAGCGGGTGGGTGTGGTCGGTTACCTGATAGTCTTCATAGGGCGCTGCGGTGATCTGCTTGACGGTGTCGCCCTCGACGATCCCGTACGCAACTTCTCCGTGCGCTTCATATCTGGCATATTTGGTCATCTGGTGTGGCGCCTCCTGTATATTCTCGGCCAATGGGCCAAGGCCCAGTCTATCGCATTCGGCTCGCATAGGCCAGAGACGCAGAAGTTGGCAACTCAAGAAAATCTGGGAAAAGCGAAGAGGCTTAATGGCGAAGGCGGGATGAATTGCACTCGCGACTGGTCGAGGAGCTCCGCTGCCTACCTAGTGAGGATGGTAGCGACGGCGCCCGCGATGATGGCCAGGATTACGCCGACAGTCAAAATCTGCAACATCGCGATGGAACTGGTCATTCCCGCAAGTTTTGCATCGATTGACTGCAGATGATCGCGTATGTCTTCTTGGACTGATTCAAGCCTAGTCACGCGATCCCCCACCGAAGCGAATCGTTCATCGACGCTTTGCTCAGCCGTCAGCCGTCAGCCAATAGCTCGAATGCCATCACGCGGTCTCACGTGGTCGCCAAGCCGATTCTACACGAGTGTGGGTAACTATGACTCCCACCTACGCGCAGGCCGGAGAACTGTGCGGTTCCTTGGATCTTCTGCGATGACGGACAAGTCATTCGATAACTGCAAACCCGTCGCGCCTTGAGCCAGATTGCGGCGGTCTGCCCTTTGTACTACAGTTATTCGCAGGTCGGAGAACGGGCGTGACCAAACCAGCCTGAATGTGGACGCACCAATCGATGGCAACCAAAAACACAGTCGAATCGGCGATCCGAGTAGAGGGCGTCCAAAAAGCCTTCGGAAGGACACCCGTCCTTAGAGGCGTGGACTTGGTGGTCCCGTGGGGACTGGTGCTCACGCTGCTGGGCGCCAATGGTTCGGGGAAGACCACGCTGATCAAGATATTAGCCACCCTCACCAGAGCCGACACCGGCCGCGTCGTCATCGGCGGGATGGACACCACGAGTCGCGGTCCGGGCGCTCGGAGGCTGCTCGGCGTCGTGACTCACGACCCCCTCCTCTATGATGACCTCACCGGCAGGGAGAACATGCGGTTCTTCGCCAAGATGTTCGGGCTGGACGACGTCGATGGGCGCGTCGCTTCGGTAACCGAGAGAATGGGGATGACCGACAGGCTGGACCAGAAAGTCGGCGCACTGTCCCATGGGATGAAGAAGCGATTTAGCATCGCCAGAGCGTTGCTGCACGATCCCGTCGTTCTGTTGATGGACGAGCCGGAAAGCGGCCTCGACCAGTCAGCGCTGAGCTTGCTTGACGCGGTGGTCTCCGATCAGGGCGCCACGCTTCGGTCGGTGCTGATGACAACTCACAACTTGGAGCGTGGACTCGCGCTCGGCCAAAGGCTGGCAATCCTCGCGAACGGGCGGATTGCGTACCACCAGTCGCTCGAAGACGTCGGCGCCGACGCGATCAGAGAAGCCTACGCGAAACACACCGGAGCGTCGGCGTGAGGGGATATCTTGGCCCCATACTGGCCATCCTGGTCAAAGACGTGCTCCTTGAGTTGCGCACCAAGGACATTCTCGTCTCGGTTGTCGTGTTCGCCCTCCTTGTTATCGTCGTGTTCAACTTTGCGTTAGATCCAACTCCCAGTGCCGTTGCGATGGTTGCGCCCGGCATCCTTTGGGTGGCGTTCACGTTTGGCGGCGTGCTCGGGCTGAACAGATCGTTCGCTCTCGAGAAGGAGCGGGGCAACTTGCACGGGCTGATGCTCGCGCCGGTTGGGCGCGACTCGGTCTATTTCGGCAAGCTCCTGGGCAACTTCCTGTTCATGGTCATAGTCGAGGCGGCCATATATCCCGTATTTGCCGTGCTGTTCAACCTGCCGCTAGTGGTTCCGGGATTCGTGCCGGTTGCGTTGCTGGCGACCCTCGGGATCGCTGCAGTGGGCACGATATTTTCGGCGATGGCGGTCAACACCCGTTCACGAGAAGTGATGCTGCCGCTGTTGTTCTTCCCGGTGGTCGTCCCCGTGATCGTCGCCGCGGTCGAGGCCACTGGAGTGCTGATCCGAGCCGATGAGAGCGCCGACCTGACTCGGTGGGTGCCGTTCATGGCGGTGTTCGACGCAATATTCCTCGTAGTGTGCCCGGCGGCCTTTGCTATGATCATAGAGGAGTAGCCCATTTTCATCCGCATGGGGTCCGAGCATTCGGGAAATTCGGCCGCGGCCGAGATCGTTGGGTGAACAATTTAAGAGTGATGGAGCAGGTAATTCAGAAGGGCGCTTCCCGGTGAGTCCACTCGACTTGAAATGCGCTTTCGTTCACGAATGAAAACTGCGAAATCACTACTCGCCGCAAGCCAAAATGTCAACTATGTGCAACCTGTCACAAAATTGACGTTTCGATCTGGGGCCTGTTATTCTTCTCTGGCGTCTCGCGAGCGGCGAGATGCCAGGCGTATGTGGTCACGCAAAAACATTGCGGAACGCTACTGTCAATTGCTAACTAAACTTCGAAATGTTTCCAACGGCAATCCGAGAGATTGTCTAACTGGCTACATGCACCACCAACCCTCCCCCCAAAGACCTGTCTTGCATGACTTCAACCCCTGAATTTGGCGAATCGGGCGAAGTGCGCCCGATCGGTCAAAACAACCAACGTTGTTTGGGAGAATCGAATTGATAAAAACCGATTTCGTAGTCCGATTCGCTGGAGAAGGCGGCCAAGGCGTCGTGACGTCGGCCGAGGGCTTTGCTCAAGCGAACGCCCAGGTCGGCTATCACGTTCAAACCTTCTCCACCTTTCCTTCACAGATACGCGGCGGACCCACTTGGACCCAAACCCATATCTCCACGTCCCCCGTATTGACAGCCGGTGACGACCTCGACGTGTTGGTCGCCTTCAGCCGAGAGGCCTACGATTCGCACATTGAAGAGGTCCGAGAAGGCGGAGTGATCATCTACAACTCCGGCGAGTTTGAGATGGACGAGAGCGACAACGCGTTTGGCATGCCGTTCGACGAACTCGCGCGCCAGACGGGGAACGCCCGCGCGGCGAACATGGTGGTGATGGGCGCCCTGGCTTTCCTGGTCGGCATCCGGCAAGAGATACTCGAGCAGTTCGTCACCAAGCGATTCACACGAGGCAGGCCCGGCGACGAGCAGATCATCTCCTCGAATATCGAGGCGCTGACCCTGGGCCGCGGAAAAGCCGAAAAGAAGGGTCTCGTGATCGGCGAGTTGGGCAGCCCCGACCCCATCGAAGGCGAACAGATTCTGACCAACGGCAACGTCGCGGTCGGTCTCGGAGCGTTGGCCGCCGGAATCGACGTGTACATCGGATATCCAATTTCTCCCGCGTCGTCGCTGCTCATCTGGATGCAGAGCAACCTTCCGGCGCCTGGCAAGTTCGCCTACCAGGCCACTTCCGAGATCGAAGCGATCACGTCGATAATCGGCGCGGGTTACGCGGGCAAAAAGGCTATGACTGGCACGTCGGGCCCTGGATTCTCGCTGATGGGCGAAGGGTTGGGACTGGCCTGGATGGCCGAAATTCCGCTGGTCGTGCTGGATGTGCAGCGCGGCGGCCCGTCGACTGGATTGCCGACCAAGACGGAGCAATCGGACCTGTTGACTGCCCTCTATCCCGGCCATGGCGACCTCAAGATGCCGATCATCGCACCCGGCACGGTGGAAGAGTGTTTCTACGCCACCGTTCACGCGTTCAATTGGGCTGAACGATACCAGGGGCCGGTCGTCATACTCAGCGAGCACATACTGTCCGACCGAAACCAGAACATCCCCAAACCGGACCTCAGTAAGATCGCGACTGAAGACCGCAAGACCCACGTCGGCGCCAACGGCTACGATCGATACGAGAGTTGGGAGCTGTCCCCGATGCCGGTCCCCGGCACGCCCGGCAGCTATGTCGCCAACGGCAGCGAACACGACGGGATGGGCGACACGACGCACTTGGCCGAACGCCACGTTCAGATGACCACCCGCAGGTTCAGCAAACTGAAACTGTTGGAGGACGGCGACTACGAATCTCGCAATGCCGACGCCTCAATTGTGGTCATGCCCTGGGGCGGCACGAAGGGCGTCGCGACAGCCGCATACAACCAACTTGTCGAGGCTGGCGCCGATCTTGGCTGGCGCTACACGATGTTCATCAACCCGCTGCCAGCCGAGCTGCTGGAGGAGCTGAAAACCAAAGAGCTTGTCATCGTGCCGGAGTTGAACTTCATGGGCCAATTCTCCATGGTGCTCCGCGCCGAGGGCGTAAACGCTCAGTCAATTACCCAGTTCACTGGGCTCCCGTTCAAAGTCGGCGCTCTCGCCGAGCGGATCGGAAGGATGGCCGAGTCGAAGGAACAAAAGGGTGTGACGGTATGACATCGAAAAACCCGGAATACGATTTCAAGTGGTGCCCAGGTTGTGGCGACTTCGGAGTCAGACGCGCGCTGGAAGGCGCGATCTCGCGGCGAGCGATAGAAGATGAGCATCCGCCGGAAAACAACGTAGTGATCGCCGGCATAGGCTGCTCGGGCAACATGGTCCACATGCTGGAAGGCGACCAACCCTACGGCTTCCACGGCATACATGGGAGAACGTTGCCCGTAGCCATGGGCGTGAAGTCGGCAAATCCGGAACTCAACGTGGTGGTCGTCGCCGGCGACGGCGACTTTCTCGGGATCGGCCAGGAGCATATCGCACCTCAGGCTGCTCGCAATCTGAACATCACCGCCATCGTCATGGACAACGGCGTCTACGGCCTGACCAAAGGCCAAAGCTCTCCGACCACCAACATGGGCGTGATCACGAGTTCGACTCCCTACGGCAAGACAGAAGAAAAGATACGGCCGTTCCAGATGTATCTAACGATGGGCGTGTCGTTCGTGGCATCGACGATGTCGAGCCAAGTCAGGCAGATGTCGGCGCTGATGTCCGACGCGATGAACCATCCCGGGTTCGCGATCGTGCACGTTCAGTCGCCCTGCACCGAGTACAACAACACGTTCGAGGCGCTGAAGGGGAATGCCAAGAAGGGCATCGCGCCTCTGGCATACGACATACCGGATGAGCACGACGAGGCCGACTACCAAGCGGCCGCGGAACTCGCCGCCGACGAGCGTGTCCCGCTCGGCATCCTGTACAGGGACGAATCTCGGCCAACCCTCGACCAGAAAATCGAAGAGATCAACGCGAGGGCCAAAGAGAAGACTGCCGCGTCGCTTCTCGATGCATTGTCCATCTAATTCAGCATAACAGTTGACGTTAGAGCGCCCCGACATCGGGGCGCTCTTTGTTTTTGGCGCGATGGCTTGGTCCGCCTTAGAGCTTGTGAACTTTTTGGACGTCCCCAATTTGAACAACTTCCCAGAGCGGGACGGGACTTGTACCCGCCCATCCTCCCGCATGGGTTGTCGAGCTGAGGGCACATCCCCCAATCCCCTTGCCAGAGGGATTATCCCTCTGGACTCCCTTGTCTGCCTCATGTTGGACTAATCCTGGGGTCGCAAGGGGCGAAGCCCATGCCGGGGACTTGGGGTGTCCCCAAGAACTCTTTCGGGCGGGCGGGTGGGACCAGCCACGATCCATATGGAAGATTAAACTTAACTCCCGTCAACTTTCCCTTTCGAACTTGAAACAGGTGATCTCGGCAATTGTTCACAAATTCTGAGGCGGACACCAGAGCACCGGGCCCCACGCGCACGCCGGTGGCCTCGGTGTTTACGCCGAGCCGGTTGGCGCGCGGGCTTGGTCGGCCTAAGGCGGACCAGAGCACCGGGGTCGGCGTTCGCGGCTCGGCGACGACGGCATCCCGATCAGAGCGAGCTCGAGTTGGGGGAGTGGCTGTGACTCCGCGCTTGAATCTATCGACTAAACCAGCGAAAGCTCCGCGATCAGCATCTCCAACGCCAGGTCGTCGTCGATAGATGTCGATTTCATGGCGAGATCGGTGTCCACCAATCGGCGGTGGATTTCGCGGAGCCGCTGAAATGAGAGCCGCCCCTCCTGCCTGAGTGTGCGGTCCACGGCGAACGGCGGAACCCCTAACCTCTTAGGCAACTCGTTGCGCTGTACGTTGTTGGCTCGCAGGTCTTTGGCCAGCAACAGCAGCCTGACCTGTCTGGCGATCATCGTGATGACGTAGATGGCCGGGTCACCGCCCTCGACGATCTGGCGCACCATCCTGATGGCGTCGCCGGTGCGACCCTCCACGACGGCATCCACCGTCTCGAAGATGCCCACCTCCCGCACATACGCAACCATGAGTTGAACGTCATCACGGGTGACGCGTCCGTCTTCATTGTACGCTCCCAGTTTCTGGATCTCGGCGTCGATCAAGCGCGGTTGCCTGCCGACGGCATCGGCCAGGGCAGCGATGGCGGCGGGCTCGATGTCCACTCCGCGCGCGACGGCGCGCTGCGCGATCCAGCCCTGGAACTCGGTGCCGCGGGGCAACGCGAACACCCTCTCTCGGGCGATCGGTTTGAGTTTGGCCAGCAGCGAGTTGTTGCGGACTAGCGCGGCGTCCACGAAGACCAATCCGGTGACGTCCGGCAGATTCTCGAGTTGCGCGACGAGGGCCAGCCAAGGCTCAAGCTCTTTTCGGCCGCCGCCTCCGCGAGAAGACCCTTGACGTTGAAATCTCGTGAGCAAGCCTTTGACGACGACGAGACGCCTGTCGGTCATGAACGGCAGGGTGAACGCCGCCATCGCCAGATCCTCGGGCGTCAGGTCCGCCCCCTGCAGGACGGTCACGTTGACGTCTCGAAGGTCCTCCGGGCCGGCGGCTTCCTTCATTTTCGCCAGGGCTTCTTCGACCCCGACATCGTCTTCGCCGTAGAGGAGAAAGATCAATCTAGTTCATTCCATCACTCGCAGCGTCGAGGGCAGATCCATTCGACGCAGCTTTCGAAAGGATAGCAGCGGGGCGATTGCCACTGCCAGGACTCCCAACACTGACGCTGTCACGAGGGTGGTCGAAGAGATGACGATGTCCATTCCCATGTCGGGCATCACTTTGGTCATAGCCGTAGCCAGGAGCCGTTCAAGCAGGACATAGCCTCCCACCAAACCGAGTATGGTGGCGATCACACCCAACAGTGCGCTTTCGATAGCCGCGTTGCGCAGCACGGCGCCTACTGGAATGCCGAATGCCATCATGGTGGCATGCTCTCTGGCCCGCTCGTCCATGTTGATGCTTGCCGCATTATAGGCGATCAGCAGTGCCAACAGCAGCACCGCTCCCTCCATCACCCACAGCATCGAAATGAACTGGTCCATCAAGTCGCGAAGCGCCCTCGTGCTGGCTGCCAACGACCTGACCGACCCGACGCCTCCGACTCTCATGAGTTGGCTCTTCAGGTCGAACTCGCTTACTCCCGGGGCCGACTGACCGTACACCACGTTGGCGACCGGGCCCATCCCCGTCATTCTCATTTGACCGACATCCATGTAGGCGTAGAAACGATACGGGTTCGCATGGATTCCCATCACCGGAACTTGAGCATCGCGCATCGCGAACTTGCCGTAATCGGTCGCCATGGGGTGGCGCAATGTAACCATGTCTCCGACGGACAACCCAAGGTCCTCGGCAGCCCTGCTCGCGATTAGGACGCCCGGGGTTTGTGGATCGACTGTGCCTTCGACGACGGTTGGCGTCCATAAAGTGCTCTCGAAATTCGTAAACGTCAGGAATACGTCAATTTCGGTTTCGTCGTTGATAAGCACACCGGAAAGCTGCAGAGCGGGTTCTGCGTCGACCAAAGCAGGCGCCTCTGACACGCTTTCGACTGTTGTGCCGCCTAACCGATAGATCGTGTCGAGGTCGACGGCAACCCTGTCGGGCGAGTTGCCGAGAGCCTCTCGCTCGCTCCGGTCGAGAACGTCGAAGAAAGAGTCCACCATGCCCATGATGAGCACGAGGATCGAGATTATCGCCGCGATGCCCAGCGAGGTCAACACCGTGCGCCGAGGAGCCCTCACCAGGTTTCGGAACGGCATCTGGAGGAGCGTGCTTCCGGGCAGCGGCATGTTTTTGAAGAGCTTGGCAAAGCCCCCGCCTCTGGCTGCCAAGTGTCCGGTCCGTATGGCTTCGACCGGCGTCACGCGCACGGCGCGCCAGACCGGGTAGACGATGGCGATCAGCGGCAGCACGAGCCCAAGCAGGGCGACGCCCACAAACAGATCGAACTGGAAGGGAGCTTCCCAGAACGGCAGCGGGACGAAGTCCTCGAGCACACTTCCCATCAAACTGCCGAGGCCAACACCGACACCGATGCCGAATATTACCCCCAACATAGCTATTTGGAGGCCAAACATAATCGGCCTCAGGGCGATTACGCGAGGCAGCACACCCAGCGCCATCGCGACACCGATCTCGTGGCGCTGCGATTCGACGACTCGACCGATCAGGTTGAAGGCCGCGAACACCGCGCCCGCGAATATGGCCGCCGCCAGAACGTCGTAGAAAAGCTGGTCGCCCTCGACGTCTTCGGTCATCACACGGTAAGACGGGTCGTCCAACTTTTCGAGCACCGTCCCGCCCAAGTCTCGGACCTGTTCTTGGAGCGCCTCGGCGATGGGCTTGGCGTCTACGCCGTCGGCCAGCTTCACCACCATGTCGTTGACCGAATCGACAGCAGCGGCCAGCGCCATTGCCGTCTCCAACGAAGTGAACACGGCCGCAAAGTTCTCCTGGGCCAGCAAACCCCCTTCCTCGGTCATGACAAGGAAGTACTCTGGCGCCAGCGCGTGCCCCACATAATCCATTGGCCAAAAGCCGGACAGAGTCAGCTCGCCCTCCGGCTCGAGATCGTAGAACTGGCCGAAGTTGCCTTCGATCATTGCGACGAGCTCGGCAGTGTCTCCTTCGTCCAACCGCCGTCCCTTATGAGTGAAAAGCGAATCCACATGAGGCCCGCCATCCGAAAGATCGACGCCGATAATCCGTCCGGAGATGATTATCGGACCGTCTTTGGTTTCCACCGAAACCTGAGACTGGACGATAATGCGTTCCTCCGCGGCCAACACCGTTCCTTCTTCGACAACCTCGTCGAGCGCGGCAATCAAAGAGCCTCTGGGGACGTAAGCGGCCTTGCCGAGCCGCACTCGGAGATCGTGCATGTTGGTCATGCCAAAGCTGGCTTCGTTGGACGCCACACGCCACCGCGTGGTGCTGGACAGCCCCGCGTATGTTCCGGTCCCGATAGCGATGATGAGGGCGATGGCGGCAACCTGCACCCATCGTGCCTTCAAGTCCCTCAACGACCACTTGAGCCATGTCTTGATGCTGATCATTGCGGCTCCCTACCAGGCCAGATCCGAGATCTTCGCTCGACCTTCGGCCGGCGGACCGTCACTCGCGATACGACCGCCGCTGAGCTGGATCACCCGGTCGGTTATCCGAGATATCTCTCTGTTGTGGGTCACGACGATTACGACCTTGCCCTCCGCTGCCTGTTCCTGAAGAAGCACCAATATCTGGGCGCCGGTGACGAAGTCCAGTTCGCCGGTCGGCTCATCTGCAAGGACGATCGGATTGCCCGTGGCCAGCGCCCTGGCGATCGCCACCCGCTGTTGCTCGCCCCCGGACAGCTCGTGGGGAAAGTGATCCACCCTTTCGCCGAGCCCGACCCTGCTCAGAACTTCGCGGGCGTCGGCTTTGTCTTTCCTGCCTGACACGTCGACGCCGAACCGTACGTTTTCGAGTGCAGTCAATCCCGGGAACAGGTTGAAGCTCTGGAACACGAAACTGACCGACCGGCGTCGGAATTCGAATAGGGCTTTTCGTGACGACTTCGATATGTCGTCGCCGTCCACCGTCACTGTTCCGCTTGTCGGGGAATCCAGTGCGCCGATGGTGTTGAGAAGCGTGGTCTTGCCGCTTCCCGACGGGCCGAGGACGGAGACGAACTCCCCTTCCATGATGCGCACGGACACGTCGTCGAGGGCTGTCACCTGGGCGCCGCCAACGACGTAGCTCTTGGTGACTCTGTCGAGCTCGATTGCGGCCTTTGCGCCGTTGGATTGGGTCACTTGACCCTCCTTCGCCAGAAGATAATTGCCGCGTGCAGAGTCATTCTCTGTCCCACCGCAGCATCCTACATCCGCGACATAGAAACGACAATCCACGCGGAGGGGCGTCGCCACTGCCAACCGGATGATCTCGACACCTGCTGTATAACGAATTGTTACGCGTGGCGCCAGCGTCGTGGATGTTTGAAAGTCGCAAAACAACGTCACTGGCCGCTGGCGCCGCCCGCATGGACACAAACGGGCAGCTCTCCCACGCACACGCTGTGCGCCGAACCGTCCCAAGCGAGACCGCACATCGAGCGTAGCATTCATTGGACTTGACTGTGTCGCGCGTCGGTGCTCTGGCCGTGAAATCGATTTGAGGTTCCACTCTGGGGCAAGTGCCGGTATAATCGTGTTAAGACGTTTGCACAGAGGGTGCCATTGCTCAGAGGCCTGCTACTGCTACTGAACTACACCGGCGTGCTTCGGCTGGTAACACGGCTGTTGATGGACCGCCGGATGCCAGTTCGCCTGAAGATGCTGTTTCCAGCCGCGGTGGCCTATGTGATTTCGCCCGTCGACCTTGTCCACGATTTCATCCCGTGGGCGGGCCGAATCGACGACCTGCTCGCGTTGTTGCTCGCACTGGTGTTGTTTCTGGGGCTTGCGCCCAAAGACCTGGTTTTGGAGCACCTGGGAAGGGCCCCGGCGAATTCAACCGGCGGCCCGACAGACGGCTCGACCGTAATCGAGGGCAAGTACCGGGTTCTGGACGACGACAACTAAGGCTTGACTAGCAAGTTCGTTGCGTAAACCACGCCGTGTGTTTCAGTGGGTCCCGGGTTTGTCAGGGTTCACAATGAACAAGTAGACTCACACTTCCGTTCGCCCTGAGCCTGTCGAAGGGTCGTCGACCGCCCGCAATTGTTGAGCGAACTTCGGAGACAGGACACTAGGTCCGTAGGCTGATGATTCACGAAACAACGCCGGGCGCCGCGGACGGTCGGGCGAATGTTGATGCGTCGAGGTCCTTCGACAGGCTCAGGACGAATGGACCAGGTTGCGTGCTAGTACGCCGAGGTCCTTCGACAAGTGGCGACAAGGGCGGGATACCGATGTGT
Source organism: uncultured Dehalococcoidia bacterium (assembly GCA_964588665.1). Classification (GTDB taxonomy): domain Bacteria; phylum Chloroflexota; class Dehalococcoidia; order Lucifugimonadales; family UBA1123; genus UBA2160. Next base: position 50,050 of record CAZPQQ010000012.1, read on the forward strand.
CGGGACTCAGGCCGAACGGAGTAAATGTTCTCATCTGTGGTGAGCCTGTCGTCCCACCCCGATTTCTGCGCTTGGTTTGGTGTCTGTGCACCGAACGTGCGACTCGGGACACTAGGGATCGGTGATCGGTCGATCGGCGCCCCGGCGAATCGTGCAGTTGCCGAACGTTGTACCCACGCCGCCCACGTGACCGGCTCTATCGGCTCTCCGGCTGCTCCGTTGCCACCACATGCTCAGCTTTCCCCAACCTCATTGACCTTGACCGCCTCACCGGCTGCTCTGGACACCCCGCGATTAGTTCTGCGATAGTTAATGCGATATGGATATCGGAATTGTAGGCCTCCCCAGAAGCGGTAAGACCACCCTGTTTAACGCGGTCACTCGCGGCGCGGCTCAGACCGCGACGTTTTCGTCAGGGACGAAGCCGAACATCGGCGTTGCGAAAGTGCCCGATCCGCGGCTCCAACTCTTGACCGACATGTTCGTTTCCCAAAAGACGGTCGCGGCCGAGGTCACCTACGTCGACCTTCCGCCCGCCCCGGAGGGACTGGGGCAATCGCGCGGAATTTCCGGCGAGTACCTGAACCACCTGCAACGCGCGGACGCTCTGGTTGTCGTAGTTCGGGCATTTGAGGACCCGTCCGTGGCCGACGACGGCAGAGGCGTCGATCCGTACCGCGACGTCGAGACCATGCTGTACGAACTGACCTTCGCCGACCTCGAAATACTGGACCGGAAGCTAACCCGGTTGGCCGAAGGCAAAAAGAGCGCCAAAACCGCCGAACGACAGGTCATAGAACGCGAGGAGGAGTTGATCCTCCGTCTCAAGATGGGACTCGAAGACGGTACGCCCATCGGGGGCCAGACGCTGACGCAGGACGAAGCACGGCAGATCGAAGGCTACCAGTTTCTGACGGCCAAGCCCGTCATCGTCGTGGCAAACGCGGGCGAAGATCAGCTCGATGAGCTAACCGCGATGGAAGAACGGCTGGCCTCGGAGTTCGGCAGCGAGTGGACGCTCACCGCCGCTGTCTGCGGGCAGTTGGAGATGGAGCTGGGGCAGATGGACGTGGAAGACGAGAGGGAGTTTCGTGAGTCCATGGACGCCGGCGAATCGGGATTGGCCCGGATGCTATGGCTGTCATATCAAGCCCTCGACCAGATCACGTTCTTCACCGGAAGCGAAACCGAGGTCCGAGCCTGGACCGTCGAACGCGACGCGCCCGCATCCAGGGCCGCGGGCCGCATCCACTCCGACTTGGAGCGAGGCTTCATCCGGGCGGAGGTCGTCACGTGCGACAACCTGCTCCGCTGCGGCTCCTACGCCGAGGCCAAGAAACTCGGGCTCCTGAGGCAAGAAGGCAAAACGTATCAGGTCAAAGAAGGGGACGTACTGACAATCCTCTTCAACGTGTGATCGGTCTATCCACGGCCCTCTCGCAAATCACGAACCAGTCACGGTATTAAGATGACTCTCGATCGACGGAACCCCCACCAACCCTTCGACCGGTCGCTGATTGCCGGCTTCCTTCGTGGTCGAGGCGTCAGGTCCGTTGACCTGTTGCAGGCGGGCAAGATCAACACCAACTACAAGCTGGCGCTGACCGACGGCCTGGCGTGCGTCCTGCGCCTCTACAGTCGTGGCGACGCGGCGCGCGAGGTCTACGTCATGGGCCTCGTAAGAGACCTGGTTCCCGTGCCGGTGGAGTTGGATCGCGGCGAGGGTTGGTCGATCTTCGAGTTCTTGGAAGGGGATCTGCTCGAGAATGCGCCCCAGCATTCGGACGCCGCCGGCGAGGCTCTTGCCAGGATCGCCTCGGTGGAGTTCGAGGCCCCTGGGATGATCAACGCGGACGGCTCCATCTCGGGATTCGACTTCGGCGGCAAAGGCTTCGTCCATCAGCAGCTCGAGAACGCAGACGTGCTTCGCTGGATCGGACGGGACGCTGCGGAGTCGGTGCTGTCGATCCTCGATCGGGAAACTGAACGGCGGAGCGAAATCGGCGCGGAGAGCCGCCTGGTCCACGGAGACTTCAACGCCACCAATATCCTGATCCGGGACGGCGCCGTCAGCGGGATCCTCGATTGGGAATTCGGCATGTCCGGTACTCCGTATATGGACATCGGAAACCTGCTCCGGAATACTCCTCCTCGCTACCACGATCTGGTGGAGAAAGGTCTCCGGTCCGGGGCATGGACCTGCCGGACGACTGGAAAGAGCGCGCCGCACTGGTTGACCTTGGCAGTCACCTGGAGTATCTGACTTCAACGATGTCCGACGAATTCAAGCGAAAGTGCGTCGCCAGGGTGCGCCGTTTCATCAGCATGTTCGACAGCGCCTGACCGGCGGTCGTTCGAATCGGACAACACCGCGCCAACTCGCCGAAATTTGTGAAATCGACGCTAGAATTATCGAATTGTATTCTGCCATCATTGGCCTCACTTCCATCGAGAATCCGTGTTTCGCACTCTGATCGAACATGGTAAGATGGAGGCAGCACATGCGTTCTGTTGTCCATGACACTGGGCTGTATGGCACAATATCAGTTGTCTGCCCCGATGATTCGCGGCACAGAATTCTTGCACCGAGGTTGCAGTGCTATGAGAGTTGTATTCCTAGAGGATGTCTCCGGCGTCGCCCAGGGCGGGGACGTCAAAGAAGTGAAGAACGGGTTCGCCCGCAATTACCTGATTCCGAAGAGCCTGGCCGTTCCAGCGACCCACAACGCGCTGCAAAGAGTTGCCAAGCTTGCCCGGCAAGCCGGGGTCACGCGTGTCAGGCGATTGAGCGACATGAAAGAGCTGGCCGAGGAACTTCAAGGACGGCAGGTCAGTGTCGAGATGCGTGCCGGAACATCGGGCCGATTGTACGGTTCGGTGACCGACACAATCGTCGCTGAAGCCCTGTCCGAGTTGACCGAGAAGGACGTCGATCGCAGGATGATCGAGATCCCAGAGGCTATTCGTGAGTTGGGACTGTACGACTTGGGCGTCACCCTCCATCCCGAAGTAGAGGCCACGATCAAAGTCTTGGTCTACCCCATCGGGAGCGATCCGGAGGAGATGCTGGCGGCCATCGAAGCCAAAGAAGCAGCCGCGGCCGAAGCGGCCGAGGACGAAGACGATGATGACGACGACTCGGACGAGGATGCGCCGGATGCCCAGGCGCCGGCCGAGAGCGAGTCTGACGACGAAGAGTAGTGTAGCTCCGTGAGGCTGTATTGGCATTAGACCTTCTTCCTCCCCATGACATCAGCGCCGAAGAATCAGTGGTGGGCTCCGTCCTCATCGACGGCGAATCGCTCACTCGGATCACATCGTTCCTCAAGTCGCCTGACTTCTACGGTCAGAAGAACCGCTGGTGCTTTGAGGCATGTCTTGCGCTTATGGAGCGGGGCGAGGCGATCAATCAGGTGACCGTCTCCCACGAGCTTTCGTTGAGTGACGACAGACTTGAGTCGGTTGGAGGGGCGCCGTATCTCTCCCACCTCGTGGCGACGGTCCCCACGTCGGTCCATATCGAACAGTACGCGCAGATCGTTCAGCGCACGTCGATCATGCGGCAGATCATCCGGGCCGGGGAACGCATCGCCGAGATCGGGTACCAAAGCGGACCCGACGTCGAAGTCGCCATATCCAACGCCGAGCAACTGCTCTATGGGGTCAGATCCGGGCGCGGCACACGTGACTTCGCCCCCATCCGCCAGTTCCTCGACATCTACATGGAAGCCAGCGGCGCAATCGAGTCGTCGGACGCCAGCCGGTTGGCGCCGGTGATCACGGGCTTCTCCCAGATTGACGAACTGTTGGGCGGCGGCCTCCAGCGCTCGGACCTGGTGATAATCGCCGCACGCACGAGCCTGGGCAAGAGCACATTGGCCCTGAACATGGCCCGCCACGCCGCCACCCAGGGCTTCTCCGTCGGCGTGTTCAGCTTGGAGATGAGCGGTGAGCAGATCGCCATGAGGCTCCTGGCCTCCGAGGCCAACGTCGACAGCCACCGGCTTCGCATCAACCTGATCAACAACGACGAAGAGACCCGCGTGCTCGACGCGATCGGCATGCTGTCCGACCTTCCCTTGTACATCGACGAGACGCCGTTCCAGACAATGATGGAGATCCGAGGCAAGTCTCGCAGGCTCCAGTCTGAACGAGGGCTCGATTTTCTGATCGTCGATTACCTGCAGCTCATAGACACCGGCCGAAACGACAACCGAGCCATGGCGCTGGGGGAAGTGTCGCGTTCCCTGAAGAGCCTGGCCCGAGAGCTGGACATACCCATTCTCGCGTGCGCCCAACTCAGTCGCGCCCCCGACCAACGCCCCAACCACAGGCCGATGCTGTCCGACTTGCGGGAGAGCGGGAGCATCGAGCAGGACGCCGATGTCGTGGCATTCATCTACCGTGAGGACATATACACGGATCGAGAGGACTGGGAGCGCAAGTTCCCAACGCAGCCCTATCCCGAGAACGTGGCGGAGATCATGGTGCTCAAACACCGAAACGGACCAACCGGAACCGTACCGCTCCTGTTCCAGCCGGACATGGTCAGGTTCGAGTCGCTCCCCGCCGCCACCCCAACGCCGACTCTGGAGTACGTCTAGGGCGCGGAGCCACCCTTCGACAGGCTCAGGGCGAACGGGATGGGACCGGACCGGAACGAATGGGCAGCGACGGACGACGAGTCGTAGGGGAGGGTTTCAGAGCCTGTCTCATAAGTCGGTACGAGCGTCCCAAAAGGCTCAAAATCGCGTTTTTGAACGGTCTGCCAGGCACGACAGCCTCGCCGGACCACCGACCAATCGGTCCTTTTGGAGACTTATGAGACGGGCTCTTCAAACCCTCCCGATGCATCGCACGGAATAATGGCGCAAAAATGCGATGACCATGTTGCACCCGCGTGACAACCGTTCATGTCCTCGGAACCAGGCGGGAGGGTTTGAAACCCTCTCCTACGGACTTCCGTATGGCGGCGCTCGTTTCAGGCACGGAGCGGCGACACCGTTGCGTTTCCCGTTCGTGGTGAGCTTGTCGAACCACAGGCCGGCCGTCACCCAGATGTAAGGACGCCCATGCAACAGACCCGAGGCACAACATACGCGGGCTTCCCGCGAAAGGTCAGGTACGTTCCCGTGCCAGGACCGTTGTTGGGCACGCTGCTGGAGCAGATCGACGACCTGGCGGAACTCAAGTGCACGCTGAGGCTGATTGCACTGCTGAATCAGAAGCGCGGCCATCCGAGGTTCGTCTCGCTGGCGGAGCTCCAGGCTGACCGCACTTTGATGCGCTCGTTGCCCGAAGGGGACGGAACGGCGGATCAGAAGATCGAACGGGCGATTGCCGGCGCGGTCCGGCGGGGTGTCGTGGCGGTGGTGTCCGTCGAGCAGACGAACGGACGTCAGCAACTGTTCGCATTGAACACCGAGACCGATCGGGCGGCCATGGCTCGGTTGTCAGACGAGTCCGGCGCCGATTCCGGGGCGCCCACAGCGGACCCCTGGCAGGAGCCGGAGGGCCGGCCGAACATCTTCGCGCTGTATGAACAGAACATCGGCATGCTCAGCCCGATGATCGCCGATGAGCTGCGGGAGGCCGAAGAGCTCTATCCCGAAGACTGGCTGGAAGACGCCTTCCGCGAGGCGGTCGGACAAAACAAACGTAGCTGGCGTTACATCGCCAGCATCCTCGAGCGTTGGGAACGCGAAGGCCGAGGCGATGGAAAATCTGGGCGATATACTAAAAAGACTCGCCGATACTAGACGCGCCGCCAACGGCGACGACGGCGGCAACGGCAACGGCTCCGCGCCTGAGACGGAGCTAGAAGACGCCTGCCCGAGTTGTCACGGCAGGGGTTGGCTCACGCCCCAAGTTCCGGTCGGCCATCCGGATTTCGGCGGATTCGAACCATGCCACTGCCAGGCAAACCAAACCGCCCAGGATCGCTCCGAGCGACTGAGGCGATACAGCAACCTGGGGCATCTCGCTCGCTTCACGTTCGAAACCCTGAACCCACAAGGCGTGCTGGACGACCCCGAGAGTCAGCACATGTTCAGCGCCTCGTTCGAGACCGCGGTCGCGTACGCCGAACAGCCGACGGGATGGTTGGCTCTGATCGGCCCTCACGGTTCCGGCAAGACGCACCTGGCCGCCGCCGTCGCCAACCGGTGCATCGAGGACGGAAACCCGGTGTTCTTCGTCCACGTGCCCGATCTTCTCGACCACCTGAGAGCCAGCTATGCGCCGAACTCCGAGATCACATACTCGGACCTCTTCGAGCGAGTCAACGACGCCCCTCTGCTTGTCCTCGACGGCCTCGGCGCACAGAGTTCGACATCGTGGGCCCAGGAGAAGCTTCAGCAGATATTCAACCACAGGGCGAACGCGGGGCTCCCAACCGTCATCACCACGACCACGGAACTGAACGAACTGGACCCTTACCTGGCGAGCCGGATGCGGCTGCCGCTGTTGTGCCGGATTCTGGAGGTGCGCCCGCCTCATGCCGGTGGTCAAGGGCAGTCCCATCGTCTCGGACGAGTCGAGCCCGAGATGCTGCGCCGAATGACATTCGAACAGTTCGACATCAGGGGGAACCGACCTTCGTCGCAACAGCAAGCGAGCCTTCAGGCCGCGTTCGAAGCCGCCCAGAGCTACGCACGCGATCCCGACGGCTGGTTGACGCTGTTCGGCGACACGGGGGTCGGCAAGACCCATCTGGCGGTCGCCATTGCCGCCGAGCGCCTGAAGCTCGGTATGACCGCGTACTTCGCCTTCGTGCCCGAGCTCCTAGACTACCTGCGATTCACGTTCACTCCGGAGAGCAGGGTCACATACGACCGCGTCTTCGACCAGATCAAGAACGCGCATCTGCTGATCCTGGACGATCTGGGCCAGGAAAACACCAGTCCATGGGCATATGAGAAGCTCTACCAGATCGTCGTCCACAGGCACAACGCAAGGTTGCCCACCATCATTACCAGCATGCTGGACTTGACCGACGAATCCGGACCGATCAGCTCCCGAGTCCAGGATCCGTCGGTGGGCATTCTCATACGCATGGACGCGCCCGACTATCGCGTGAAGCGACAGCGGACCGGCGCCCCCAGAGATCGGAGAGCAAACCGTTAATCATATGGCTTCTGACAACTGCACTTTCTGCGAGATCGTCGCGCACCGGCTTCCGTCAAAAATCGAGTACGAGGACAACGACATCATCGTCTTCCACAACCAGCTTGGGTGGGTGCCCGTGATGCTACTTTTGGCGCCGAAGGAGCACATCACCCAGGTCGAGATGTGGCAAAAGGGAGACCTGATCGCCCGCATCGGCAAGCTGGCCGTGGAACTTGGCGACAAGCACTGCCCAGACGGATACCGCCTGGTGTCCAACGTCGGCAGGGACGCAGAGCAATCGCAACCGCACAGCCACGTACACTTGATCGGCGGCACGAAACTGGGCATGTACCTAGGCGGCCCCATGCGCGGCCACCGGTAGCGGCCCGACCGCGCGTCGCCCGCCTCGCCATGCTGAGCGAAGCGAAGCATCTCGCCTTCGGCACGTGCACCCGCGTCGCGTCGGGCCAGATTCTTCACCTTCGGGTTCAGTATGGCGAAATAAACGACGCCTGACCCTGTCGAATTACCAACTTGCCGCACGTCCGCGGCAGTGCCGCCTACACTCGCTGGAACTTGGTCACGCGCTGGCCTTGGCCGATCTCGGTGACGTAGACGTTGCCGTCGGAGTCGGCGCACAGGCCGTGCCCGCCGAGTATGGTTCCCTCTTCCGGCTCGTTGCTTCGCCAACTGCTCAGCAGGTTGTGGTCCAGGTCCCAGATGCTGACGCCGCCCTGGGGGCCGGATTCGATGACGAACACCGTGTCGTTCTGAATCCAGACGTCGCCGGGCCGGACCACGTCGGTCCACTCCTCGAGGAAAACCCCGCTGTCGTCGAAGATCTGGATGCGGTCGTTCTCACGGTCGCAGATGAATATCCTGCTCCTTGAATCGACCCAGATGTTGTGGAGCAGCGCGAACTCGCCGGGGCCGGTCCCCTGCTTGCCCCACGATAGCAGCAGCTCGCCGTCGGCGCTGAACTTGTGGACCCTGTGTCCTCCGTACCCGTCGGAGACGAACAACTCGCCGTTTGGCGCGATCGCAAGCCCGGACGGCATGTTGAACGGCATCCCCTGAAACGACGCGGACGGCGCCAGTTTGTTTCCGAGGGTGCGCAACGGCTTTCCTCCCGGCGTGTACTCGGTGGCGATGTGGTAGTCGCGGTCCACGAGCCAGACGTTGTCGTTGGGAGCGATGTAGATGCCGTGGGGGTTGGCGGAGAACGTGCCCTCGCCCCATGACGAGATGAAGTTACCGTCGGTGTCCCATATCGTCACCGGGTGGGCGCCCCTGCTGAAGATGTGGACCTCGTCCTTGGAGTTGACCGCGCCGTCGGACGCCAGTCCCATCTCCCAGTACTTCGGAAGAGTGGGCCAAGACGACACTTTTTCGTACCTGTAATCTCCCGATCCGACGATAGCCATTACTCTTTCCTCCTGCCGCAGTTTGCGGATGCCGCCAACGTGCCCGTAATTCGCTCGATTATACTCCGCGAGGGTTCTGCATTCGGACCTCACCGCGGTCTCAACCGCAAGTTCGATTGAAACCGGATGCAATGTGGTTGTTCGCGGCTGTAGGCGCAATGTGCGGCTCGACGATGCGTCCGACTGAAGGCGCCGATGTTCGTTGACCGTAGCTTACGTCGATTGTGCATGACCCCGCAATGGCGCCGAATATGACGTCGGTTGCCTGTATCGACTGCATGGCCGAGAATAGGGCGGGCATCGAAGATACAGGCGCCTGACCGCGACGAATCGTCGTCGAGCGTCAAGACGACGACCAAGCCATTTAATCTCCCCGGTGCGGAGCACACCAGATTGAACCGCACATTGAAACGATTGGACTACAGCCACGTCATACTGGCGTCGGGTTTCCTCGTGCTGTTTTTCGCCAGCGGCGCCAGGTTCGCGTTCGGTCTCGTTCTCAAGCCGATGACCGAGGACCTGGACATCAGCCGATCCGTGCTGTCTTCCGCCTTCACCGTCTTCATGGTTGTCTCGGCGCTGGCCATGCCCGTGGTGGGCCGCCTGATCGACCGTTACAGCATCCGGCTGACGATGAGCGGCGGCGCCGTGTTGAGCGCATCGGCAATCGCGTTGATGGGTCGCGTGCATTCCCAGTGGGAGCTGTTCGTGGTGTACGGTGTCCTGCTGGGCTTGGGGACCGCCGCGGTGTCCGTGGCGCCGGTGAGCGTTCTAATGAGCCGGTGGTTTCCGACCCGACGCGCTCTGGCGGCCAGCGCCGCGATATCCGGCAACGGCATCGGGCAACTCGTCATCATCACGTTGATGGCGTCGTTCCTGGCGACGTTGGGATGGCGGACATCGTACTTCATCCTCGGCGCCGCGTACGCTGCGGTCGTTGTGCCAGTGGCGTTTGCCGTGATCAGGTCACAGCCGCCCGCGGCGCCGCAGGCGGACCATACGGCGTCGTCGGACGAATCGTCGGCCACCATGGACGACGTGTTGCGGTCGCGCAGCTTCTGGTTGCTGGCGGCGATGTTCGCCGCGTGCGGCACACAGGACTTCTTCATGGCGACACATATCGTCGCCTTCGCCCAGGACCAGGGCGTGGGCGACCTGCTGGCCGGCAACATCCTGGCGTTCATGGGGCTGTTCGGACTGGCGGGCGTGTTGCTTGCCGGAGTCATGGCCGATTCCCACGGCGCGTCCCGACCGGCGCTGCTCTGCTTTGTCCTGCGCATCGGGCTGTTCGCCTACATTCCGCTGTTTCAAGACACACCTTCGATCGTGGCCGTGGCGCTGTTGTACGGGTTTACGTTCACGATGACCGCTCCCCTGACGGTGGTGTTTGCGGGCAACATCTTCGGCACAGAGAGGTTGGGCACGGTAAGCGGCTTGATCAACATGGTCCACCAGGTGGCCGGCGGATTGGGCGCGGTGGTCGGGGCGGCCGTGTTCGACTGGCGCGAAAGCTACGACATCGCCTTTGTCCTGATGCTGGGGCTCGCCATAGTGGGCGCCGCCGCGACTATGCTGTTGAGCGAGCGAAGGTTGGCCGATGACAGGGACCGACAGTGACGCTCGGCCAAGACGGTGAACTCAAACGGCCCGACGTCAGGTTCTCGTCAGGCGCCTGATAGGTTTCCAAGGGGTCGCGGTCAGGCAGCCACGGGCGTCAACGCATAACCTATGCCTATCAAACACATGGGCAAATTCATAGGGGAGGCGGAACGATGGCGACGCAGATTATCGGAATACAGATCGAGGTTACCGGACAAGAGCAGGACTCCGGAAAGATCGCCGGATTCGTCGAGACTGTCAAGGAACTGGCGGGTTTGTACTTCAACACCAACGGCGGGTCCACGGTCATGGACCCGAGCCATCGAACCAAGCTGACGGTGCATGAGAGGTCGTAAATCGACGCATACATGAACGGGATTGGGCCCGCGTAGCATCGCTGAGCAAGTTTCGAGGACGGCGAGGAGTCGAGTTCGACCGGGGAAATGCCCCCCGCGAGACGGGCCACGAGCATATCGCAACCCATTTAAACGAAAAGGCGGCGCTCCAATCGGAGCAGCCGCCTTTTTGCTTGTCCGGAAAGCGGCGGACCTTTTGTCGACCGCTGATCTCTCCGTCCAAGCCGTCAATTTGAATCATCCGGCTGAAGCATCTCTTTGTGCCGAGCAGCGATGAAACCTTTCCATTCTGCCGAGCTCATTAATTCGATGGAGCGAAGTTCGAACTTGAAGCTGTCCCAGGCCGGGTTGTCCGGGTGCGGGTGTTCGAAGCACTCAAAATGCCCGTCTTCCATGTTGACCCAAAAGAATCCGACCTGATTCTCCAGGCCCTCTCCGCTGATCCGATATTTCCGACAATCTACGTCGTGATACGTGTCGGCGCCGATGTACTCGATCGACGCTTTTCCTTTGTACCGAAGTACATCCGTGGACTTGCCGGTGGGATTGAAATCGGGCGACAGAATCACATCCCAATTGGGTTCGACCACGCCAATCGCGAACTCCCGTTCCGGGTCGGTCAGGTGTCGAAATATGAAATTGAAGCTTGTGAAATCGAAGTTGTAGTTGTGAAGCGGATAGTGCCCAATATCGGCGGAGAATTCACCGTCACCAAGATAGGCGGTGTAGGTGTTGTGTTCGAGCGAAAGGCGGGATTCGAGCTGCCGCCTCAGCGATCCATCCTCGACGATATGCCATGAATCCAAATGAACGGCCGAAAACGACCCCCAATCGAAATCCGCGGTCACGTACGCGGGCAAGGTGCTTCCTTGCTCGATCTTGAGCACCTCCACGCGCTGCTTGGACGCCACGTAAATCGAGACATCGGCCGGATTCGTGCCGTCGATGTTGGATTTAACGTAGTGATATACCGTGCCGATCTTGATCTTCTCGGGTTGGTATTCGCAATGGTGAGTGGATGATGTGGGTCCGTCAGCCATACGGCATATCCCTCGCCGGTTTCCGGGAATCTTCGGTCATTATCAGTGACCAGTTATTGCTCTTGAGCCGGAGAGGGCCAAACTAGCTGTTTCCGGTCGGATCTGAAACCGACGCTCTGGGATAACCCAAAACGTATCCCAGGTCGCCGATGCGGTCAACCTGGGATTCTATCTATCCATGCCAGAGCGAAGCCGCCCTGACCGTCGCGGCGAAGTCTTTGCGGGCTTCATCGGCGGTCGGCGCCCCGGATCTGCCCACGCGGGCCGCGTTCGAAAGATACGTGTCGAATGTCAAGGGCGGAGTGAAAGTGTACCAGTGGGGCGGAGTAAAACCGCACGACTG
>CAZPQQ010000013.1:0-57367 GCA_964588665.1 uncultured Dehalococcoidia bacterium
CGTTATCGGACAGCCGCACGGTCACTGCCACCGACAATCCCTGGGAGATGGGCGCGGCCTCTGCCAACGCTCGCGGCGTAACCTGCCCGAGTCGGTCCACCATTCCGTTCAACTGGGAGTCCAGACGCGGGTATGTCGGCTTGACGCCCGGATGGTCCGGCTGTGTGGACTCCGGGTCTCCTTCGTCTGCCACGATCGGCGACAGGAACAGCGACATTCCAGCGGCGATCACAGCCAAAGCGAGCAGGGCTCGTATGGAGTTGCGACTCAAGAGTTGTAGTGGTTCTGCATGAATGTCATTTGCGGGCTCGTCAGTCATGCTGGCGGGTTGAAGACGGCATGGCAAGACATTATCTCACAGATTTATCCGCGACATGCTGTTAGACATCACCCGCTCGTTACGTACGCCCGCAAATGGTTAACTGGATGTATTCGGATGCATTGCGGCGGTCTGGGAAGAATTAACGGCAGGACTGCCTTGCCGTCGGCCTGCCGGGTGAATACGGGTGTAGGCGAAAACAAACAACGGCACTGTGTACTGGTCGTCGATTATTCGGCGTACTCGACTCCACCGCGCGCGCCGCCGGACACGCCAAGCGTCCCAGCGGCGCAGCGGCAAGCGACGGAATCCCTGGCCCGAGTTATCGAGCTGGCTGCCGTTGCCCGAACGGTCTGATGTCGATCTTGGTCGTCGCAAACCTGGTGATGTAATATTGTCCGTGACCGCCGCGCCGTTTGCACGGAACACAGGGAATCCACGTCTGTGTCGCGAGGTGAGTCATCGAAAATTCGAAGCGAAAACGTCATGATCTCCGCGGCGGAAATGCCGTGGCGCCCGTGAGACCGAGGAACTGTCAGTGCGAATATTTAACCTTGACCTGTTGGTCGTCCTGTTGGCCCGCGGATTCTTTGGGTTATTCTTGGCGACGATACTCGGCTTCGGCTCATGGGCGATCATAAGGGATTCTGTTCCAACCCCCAGTTCGGACTCGGCCTCGTTCTTCTTGGTGCATGCGGCGATGATGGGAGGGCCGGCAGGCATTGGCGCGGCCGTGGCATGGTGGAACACACAGAGCTCACGCAAGATGCACTGGCTGGCCGTCGTCCTGACCATGGCGACATCTGTGGCGGTTACTTGGCTGGCCATCGAGATATGGGGCGTCTACACGTACAATGCCCTATTTGGGGGAGTATATAGGGCGCCTGTCATCTCAACCAGCGACATGCTTACCAAGATGACGACCGTGGCGGTGCTCAGCGCGAACGCCGCAGCCGCGCCTTTCTACCTCTATCGGGCTTTGCGATACCGGGAGATCTGATGTTCGCCGTGGGGTCGGCGAGCGCGGCGACGATCGCCGCCGGGTCTGTCACACCTGGCATAGTTACGACGCGACATGATCCTCGGATACGACCGGCCAATCGCGCTGTGCGCGACTGGGGAAAAGGCTAGTTATTCCGCAGACCAGCCTGATGGGCGCCGTCAGGACGACCAGGGCGTTCCAGTTTACGAAGAACTGGATGCCAGGCCAGCGAACACAGCGGCTGAATCCCTAGTCCATCAACTGCCTGAGGCGCGGATCCAGCCGGTCCCGGAGCCAGTCTCCGGTGAAGTTCAGTGACATCACCGTCATGAATATGGCGACACCCGGGAACACGGTCGGCCACCAGGCCGTGGTGAGGTAGTTTCTACCCTCTTGAACCATGGCGCCCCACGTGGGCGTCGGTGACGGGACTCCTGCGCCAAGGAAGCTCAATGCCGCTTCCGCAAGGATCAGCGACCCAACGCTCAACGTCGCAATCACGACCGCGGTGCTTAGCACGCCGGGCAGTATGTGCCGCAGGATGATTCGAGGGAGAGAGGCTCCCGCAACACGAGCCAAATCGACGTAGGGTTCGTTCTTTATGACCAACGTTTGGCTTCTTGTCACCCTCACGAACGGAACCCATGCGAGCAGCGCCATCAACACCAATAGCAACCTGAGGCTCTGCCCGAACATCATCGTTGCCACAAGCGCCATCATCAGGAATGGCAGCGCCGCGAATATGTCGACGATCCTGGTAACGATTTCGTCCCACCATCCTCCGGCATAACCGCTGGTAATGCCCATGGTGGTCCCAATAAAGAAGCCGCTGGTCAGCGCGATGCCGGCGACCACCAACGAGATGCGTGCGCCAAAGAACAGGCGGGACATTACGTCGCGTCCGGCGTGGTCGGTGCCGAGGATATGGTCGGTGGTGCCGATCTTGACCGTGTACCCGTCGTCAAGAGTTCCCCACGCTGGAGGCAGATGCCGATCGCGGATGCCGCCGGATCTCTCGTCATGTGGGGCGAGCGTAGGCGCGAACATGCCTATGAATATGAGGATGGCAAGTACGACTATGGGCACGGTGGGATAGCGTCTCGTGAGCTTCCACGCGGCCACGATCTCTCGGATTACAGGCGGACGTTCCCGAATTCCCAGGAGGTCTCGTTCTATCTGGGTTTGTTGCATATCGGTTAATCCCTAAGAGTACCTGATTCTGGGATCGATGATCGCGTAGGCGATGTCCGCAATAAACGCGAAGCTGACGTAGATGCCAATAAAGACCAACACGGTTCCCGCCAGGAGCGGCCAGTCATTGTCATAAACCGCCTGATTGAGGGCGACCGTGCCAATGCCGGGCAGCGAGAAGATAATTTCGACGACCAATGCGCCATTCATATAATCGGCGAGGAGAACCAAAGCCGACGTCAACGGTGGGATGACAGCGTTGCGCAGGCCGTGCTTCCAGATGATGGTCGTGTTGCCCACACCCTTGGCGCGGGCCAGCTTGATGTACTCCGAATCAAGTGTCTCGAGCATCGAGGAGCGAGTTAAACGCATTATTCCCGCCGATGCCGGCCATCCGAGAACTATACACGGCAATATCCAGTGTCTCACGTTGTGCCACGCCAGCGGAAACCCTTCTTGCGTTCCAAGGGTGCCGGCAGGGAACCAACCGAGCCACACGGCGAAAATCAATATCGCCATGACGCCGGTCCAGAATTGTGGGGTCGCTTGTCCGACCAGCGCCATTCCCCGGCCGACGTAGTCCCAGAATGTAGCGCGTTTGACCGCCGACAACACTCCCATGGTGACGCCGACGGTGACGGCAAATATCCATGCGCCCAGCGCCAACTGCAGAGTCACGGTGATGTGGGCGCGGATTATCTCGCTCACTGCCCGATGACTGCCTATGGACTCGCCCAAGTCAAATTGTAGGATGTGCCAAACCCATAATCCGTACTGCTCCGGCAACGATTTGTCCACCCCCAGGTACGCCCGAATCATATCGAGGTATTCTTCGGAGACCTCAACTTGGGTGTCTCCCAGGTAGAGGTCCACCGGATCGGGGCCGAATCTGGTTAGGACGAAAATGATAACCGTCGCCCCAATAATGGAGATGAAGATCGAAAAGGCTCTTCTGATCAGAAATCGTGCCATGACGTTTCCAGGAACCTCGTCCTCTGTCTTGAGATCAGACTTCCGGCGTCACTCGGGGACAACAACAAATTGCATCGCAAGTCGCCACTTGTAGGGCGGCCTGCGATGCAATTGCACGGGAGAGGGGGACTCCCCCCTCTCCCGTGCAGATTCTTCCTATTTCACGGGAACGATGTGCTGTGGCCTACCCCAGAAACCGTTGGCAGTGGAACGCGAGTCCCAGGATTCGACCGTCTTAGGGTTGCCCGCAACCCCTCGAGGCGGCTGTACCATGCCGCTGTAGAGCTGCCAGTAGTAGTAGTAGTCGACCATGTCTAGGTGGAGGTCCTCGCGCTTGGCCTTGTCCCTCTCACCATTGATCTCCATGTACATGTAGTCCAGGAACCTGTTCTCGAAGGAGCAGCCCCAGGCTGGTCGGCTGAACGTGCTGTCCGCCGAGGGAGGAGGCCAGTCGAACGGGTAGTTGGCCGTCTCGACGCTGCAGTTCTTGACCACGGGCCACGCTTGGACGCGGTCCCTCATGCGTGGGACTACCACCGCGCCGTACTCCTCAGTGAGGAGCGTGGTCCTGACGCCAAGCTCTTCCCAACCCGCCGCGACCGCGTCGGCCTGCTCCAGGCACACGACGCCCGTCTCGCAGGCATACTTGTTCATCTTGATCTCGAACCTGATGCCGTCTGATCCCTTCGGGTATCCGGCCAGGTCCAACAGTCGACCGGCCTCGGCCATATCCGTCGGAATCAACCACGGCCACGCGTGGTTCGGCTCGGCGGCATTATCGTACTCTGAGAACTCTATCCAGTCCGTTCCAGGGCCGAGAAGATCTGAAGCCTGAGTTGTGCTCTGTCCGCTGTACTTCTCGTGAGTGGCTTTTACCATGGCCGCGGTGACCGTGCGTTCAGGCCGCCAGCCCGGGAACAACGGACCCATCAACTCCTGGTAGATGGGGGTGCCCAAACCTGCCTGAAGGACGTCCACGATTCCCTGGCGGTCGATGGCGTGGGAGAGCCCCCAGCGCACCAGCCGCGCCTGTTCCATGTCGGACATTCCCGCTGGGTTGTCGGTGTCAGTGTACGGGCACTTGTCTCCCCACGGGCAACCGATCCAAGCGAAATCTTCCTCGTATACGGGGGACAGCCAGGGCTCCAGTGCATCCCCGGTCTTCGCGTTCAGGTCGGTCCACAGTTGGCCCGGCCAGATGGCGCTCAGCGTCATCGTGTCGCGATCGGACATGGTCTGGAAAAACTTGAGGCCTTTTTGTTCAAGTTCCCTGAACTTGCCAAAGTCGATGCCTCCGAGGTCTAGCTCGCCGGTCTGCATCATCGCCATGCGGCTCGTCGTATCGGGGACCTGAACGACGACGAACTTGCCGATGTGCGGAGGGTCTGACCAATGGTCGGGGACAGCGTGGATCTCGCCCCGGTCCTCTGGTCTCCATTCGCCCATGGTCCACGGGCCGGAGCCTATGGGCTGGAACTCCAGCGCTTCAACGCCCTTCGTGTCGTAGGCCGTCTTGCTGAAGAGCGTGACGGTCGTGTCGTTGATGTCGAACTCACTGATCGGGATGCCCCAGAAGATGTCGGTTATCATCGGGCATTTCACGGTGAACTCGTCAACCGCGCTGCACTCAGCGAACGTGGCTCCCAACTGGGCGCCAATGGCTGAGCCAAGGCTGGGATTGACGACAGCGTTCTGCTGGTTCATGTCCCAGGCGACGTCCGCGGCTTTGATGAAACCAAAGTCCTCCCCTGCGAAGGCCTTAGGCGTATTGACCTTGAGGTCTTCCCGAATCGTCAAGGTAAGCTCATCGCCCGACGTGTTGACGCTCCACTTCGAGGCCGCAAACGGCGCCAATGGGTCTACGCCGTCGTGGACCAGAAGATGGTCGGTGATGCTCAGGTCGCCACCCACGCCTCCACCGTATATCCACTGCTCGACGCTGCCGAATATCGGATTAACCTCGCGGACGCCCATCGTGAGGGTTATGTCACTGACTATGTCAGACGGCGCCGGCGCCGGAACCCTGGTTGGCTGCGCAACCGGAGCCGGGGCTGGCGCGGGCGCCGACGTCGGTGCAGGCGCCGCAGCCGGTGCAGGCGCCGCAGCCGGTGCAGGCGCCGCAGCCGGCGTATCCGCATCATCCTCATCGTCCGCTCCGCAAGCAATGGCCAATAAGCCCACAAGGCTTACTGCCACCGCCAGCAGCAACAGCCGGGTGCTAATCTTTAACGAAGTTGCCATCGAATCTCCTCCTTGAAATTCTGATTCGAATTGCCACCCTTCCGAGCCCACCCTCCAATCAAATCCGAAACGCCAAGATTAAGCGTGCGATCTAGGTGTCGAGTTAACGCGTCTCGTAGTCCTTTGACGGCACTCGTATTTGGCTTCGGAATAAGTATCACATTGGCATGAGTGTGTCAATCCCTGAGGCCGCCAAATCCAACCCGTGTAATCCGGTCGACACCTAGAGGACGCCTTCGGGCCCGATCCCATGCCCGGACGTGATCCACCGGGGTGATAGCGCGAACGCATCCAGTCGTGCGGGACACCACGATGTGATTAGATTCACAATAAAGGCGACACGGAACATCGAGACAAATGTCTTGAGTTGCGTGTATGTAAAAACATGAAAACAAACGCCTAATTCATACGTAAAGAATTATCGGACTCGACCGATTGTTGACGCGACAAATCAGAGGTTCCGAGTCGAACATCAGTGTCCCGCAGACCTCGATATTCCTTTTGGCCGGATCGACTTGGGCGAGAGTATCTCGTCCCCTTGGGGCAATCTCGACCTGGGTCAAGGGATGCCAATAGATTCGGCTACGGCGTGCAAGTGTCGCGCGCCGTCGCTGGCGACACGAAACGGCAGACAGGACGGCGATGTATGATGTTCGACGGCGCTGCAGTACGCCTAATAAAGAGGAGCAACCTTGTAATGATTGATGATGTTTCGCTATTCGAGTCCATTCACACCCAACGAGCGATTCGACACTACTCCGACCAACCGGTCAGCGACGACGACCTCAAGACGGTGCTAGAGGCTGCGATTCGCGCGCCCAACGCTGGCAACCGGCAGCAATGGAGGTTCCTGGTCATCCGCGATCCGGAAACGAAGCGCCGGTTCGGCGACTGGTACTTAAGGGCGTGGAGCGCCACCGTGGCAAGTATGGGCGCCGACGGAAGTTCACAACCTTACCGGTCAGGAGGCGATCTCGCCGCGCAAATGGAGAACATCCCAGCCCTTATCCTGGCCTGCATCGAGCGTGGCGCAGGGCCGCCGCCGGCTGGCCTCGACACCAGAGGCGCGACGATCTACCCGGCGGTACAGAACCTGATGCTGGCGGCCCGCGCTCTTGGGATGGGCACGGTGATCACGACGATGCACACTCAGTTCGAGGCCGAGGTCAAGGCGTTTCTCGGCATCCCCGACGAATTCGACACCGCGGCGCTCATCCCGCTCGGCTACCCCGCGGACGGAGTCTCATTCGATCGGAACCGGCGTCGCCCGTTGGCGGACGTCGTGTTTCTGGATCGATGGGGCAGTCCCGGCGCCGTCTGACGGTCCCGGACTGGCACGGCATTGACTGGCCCGCGCGCCCGTTGCTACACTCGCCCTCGATGGCAAACCGCCGGTTTGCGCCTTGGATCGACGTAAGCCAACACAGGGCCATCTCGCGTGCTGGCCGATGCTGCGCAGCCCGACCTCGATGATGAACGGCGAGCATTGTGGTCACTCAACTCTACCGCGAAGTCAAAGGTGTTTGTATGCTCGATTACATGGACGTTCAGGAACTGCTGTCCGACGAAGAGCGGCAGGTCCAGTCAGGAGCCCGGGATTTTCTGGAGGCTGAGGTTCAGCCTGACATAAACGACTGGTGGGAGCGAGGCGAGTTTCCCCGACATTTGGTTCCGAGGCTCGGCGAGATGGGGTATCTTGGCGCTAACCTGCCCCGAGAGTACGGCGCGGCCGGCGTGAACAACGTCGCTTACGGGCTGTTGATGTACGAGCTGGAGCGCGTCGACTCCGGCCTTCGCAGTTTCGCCAGCGTTCAAGGCGCGTTGGTCATGTACCCGATATACAGCTACGGCTCAGAAGAGCAGAAGCGCGCGTACCTTCCTGAAATGGCCGCGGGTCGGTCTATCGGCTGCTTCGGGCTCACCGAGCACGAGGGCGGCTCGGACCCCGGCGCAATGAGGACCACCGCCCGCAAAAACGGCGAGTCCTATGTCCTCAACGGGACGAAGATGTGGATCACCAACGGCAACATCGCCGACGTGGCCCTGGTTTGGGCCAAAGACGATGAAGGCGACGTGCGCGGATTCCTGGTCCCGACCAACACGCCCGGTTTCACGGCCAACGAGATCAAGCACAAGATGAGCATGCGTGCTTCGGTCACCAGCGAGCTGGTCTTAGAGGACTGCAGGGTAGCCGCCACCCAGATACTTCCGAATGTTAAGGGATTGCGCGGTCCGCTATCCTGCCTGACTCAAGCTCGATACGGCATCGCCTGGGGCGCCTTGGGCGCGTTGGAAGCGGTGTACACGGACGCGCTGGACTTCTCCAAGACACGCTCCACGTTCGGAAGGCCGATAGCCGGACGGCAGCTCGTCCAGACCAAACTGGTCGACATGCTGGCCGACCACACCAAAGGCATGCTGCTGGCATGGCGGCTGGCGGTGCTGAAAGATCAGGGCAAGCTCGCGTTCTCGCACGTGTCCCTGGCGAAGCGGGAGAACGTCCGAGCGGCGCTTAAGGCGGCTCGCACGGCGCGCGAGATCCTGGGCGGCAGCGGCATCGTCCTGGAGCACGCCGCGATCCGCCACATGCTGAATCTGGAGACGGTGGACACCTACGAGGGCACCCACGACATCCACACCCTGATCCTCGGGCGTGACATCACCGGTGAAAACGCCCTCGAGTGACTATCTACGGACTCAACGTCAGCACCAATTCCGGGAACTCGACAGGGTGGCCGATTCGGCCGTCGATTGTGCCCAGGATGAAATTGAGGTCGCCGGATAGTTCGCCGAGTGAACCCACCAAACTGTCCACGTAAGCTTCAGCTTCGCTTGGCGCCAGGCGCAATAGGCGATTATGAAGCGCCAACATCGAATCTGCAGAGAGGCTGCCAGCTTCGAGAAGCTGGGTCTTGAGATCGACCAGATCCGGATCGTGGAGCACGGCCAGCCACAAGATTAGCTGAGCCCGCTTGTGAATCTTGTTCTGGTCGGTCAGGCTCTCGCGAACGTCCTCGCGCCAATTGTCGATGTAAAATCGCAGGCCGGATTGCTCGGGGAAGACGCTCGTGCGAATGCCAGTGTACTCGCCGATCTTCCTGGCTAACGCGATCTCGAACGCATAAGCCTCCGCTTCTTGCAGGGCGTCCAGATGGGACCCTGGGGTTGCTTTGCTCTGCGGCGGGTTGGCGATGGCCTGGCGAGCGTGCCCTGCCTCGTGAGAGACCGTGGACATCGCGGCCGACACTGGCTGGTTGCCTCGGATGATCAGCTTCAGCCCGTCAGCGGTGCGCTCGCAGCAGTAACCCAATGCTGACTTGAGATAGGCGCTGCCGCCGTGCTCGCTTTCGATGTACTCGAAATATTCCTCGGCCGGGAAGATGATGGGTATCCATCCGACCTCTTGGAACGTCGAGCCGGTGAGCAGGAAATGCCCGTTTTCGAATATCTCGATCACTTCTGCTGCGAATGACCGTGTGACCGTCGAGGTCCCGTCCGCGTCCGATACCGTTGCGACGCCCTCGACATGAGTCTCTGTGCCAAATGCAAACTCCAGACGCGCCTTCAACTCGGCGGGCGACAGGGGGGTGAAGTCGGGTGGCGGCGCCGGCGTGGCTGGCGGCCTTGGCGTGCTCGACGGCGATTGAGCGACAGCCGCCGTCGCAGTGGGCTTGACCGCCGGCTCGGGCGTCTGCGTCGAAGTCGGCGCCGCGGTCGGCGTGGCGACCGGGGGTGATGCCGTAGTGGCGGCGGCGACCGCAGTGGCCGCGCCCGCGACGGCGCTCGGAGTCGGGCTAGGGGTTGCGGTCACCGCATCGAACTGGGCGCCGGTCGACGCCACGGGTGGACTCGCATCGTCTCCACAGGCGAACGCCGTCATCGCGATGGCCGCGAGTACGCAAGCGAGAACGGACCGAACGCGCCTACTCGATGGCTGCGCAACGTCACGCCTCAACGCTGAGGACGGCAAGTTGGGCTGACGGCATCTGATCACAAAGTCGGCGCCTCAGCGCCGATCGCGCTTCGTAGGGGAGGGTTTCAAACCCTCCCGATGCGTTGCCCACGAACAACGTGGTGAACGTTTCCACATGCATCGTGTATGGCGCAACATGGGATGTGAGATGGGGATAACCCCGCGGGAGGGTTTGAAACCCTCCCCTACGGAATGTTCTCGCAACCGGGCAGTTCGCCACTGAGACGGGCTTCGGGCGCCTTCTCGCCATCGTCTACACACTCGGCAACGGCGCCGTGTCGCCCGTTCGCACCTGCCACTCATGTATTCTCGCCGCCATGTCTCGGATGCGGTCCTTCTGGCCGGGCTCGTTGAACAGGTTTGTGAGTTCGTGAGGGTCGCTTCGCAGGTCGAACAATTCACACTGATCGCACGCGCAGAGGTTAAGCTTCCACCGATCGGAGACGACGGAACGCCACGGCCACGTCAGCATCCGGTTGATCTCGCCCGTGCCGAGGAAACGGTCCTCGATGTCCGGGTGGATGCCGTTCCACTGGATGAACACGTCGCTGCCTTCCAGAGTCGCGTCCCCGGTCAGGACCGGCAACCGGCTCACGCCTTGAAGGTGGGACGGCAGGGTGGCGCCCATCATGTCCAGGAGCGTGGGCGCCAGGTCGATCTGCCCGAAGCTGCCCTCGATTCGTCGCTGACTCGTCGACAGCCATGGGGCACGCAGCAGCAGCGGGACGCGAGCGGCTTCCTCGTAGAACGAACGCTTTTCGAGCATGCCGTGGTCGCCCAGCATGTCGCCGTGCTCAGCGGAGAAGACGACGGCCGTGTTGCCGGCGATGCCAACTCGGTCCAACGCTCCCGTAATCGCGCCGACCATGTCGTCGACCAGCGTGATGTTGGCCATGTATCGCGCCCGAAGCGTGCGCCAGCCGATCTCGGTGGTCACGTCGTTGCCCAGAGCTGCGGCGGCGGACTCGGTGATGTAGTCGCCCGGACCCGGCGTCTCGCCCGTGCGCAGATACCGCATCGCGTACTCGGCGCGTACCCGGTTTACCAGCGCGGCGCCTTCAGGTTCTCGCAGGAACGCGGGCCCGGTCGGCAGCGATGCGGGGTCGTACATGTCGTTGAGCGGCCCGTAGAGAGGAGGGTGCGGCTCGAACGTGCTGACGTACAGGATGAACGGCCTGTCCTTGTTTCGTTCGATGAACTCTGCCGCCTGCGCCCCGAGAAACGACGCCATTTGATGCTCTCGCGGCAGCAGGGCTCGTTGCCATGCGTCGAAGATCTTGACCCCCGCGACCTCGGTCTCGGGCTCGTACCCTAGGCCGACAAGGAACTGGTGATAGTCGCTCACGCGCTCCAGGTATTCGGGTTTTGTGTATTGCGACCGGTGGCCGTCTTCGGAGCTCACCCACTCGTGGAAACCATGTTGAGCGACCACGTCGTCTCCGAGGTGCCATTTGCCGTAGTAACCTCGGTGGTACTCGTCAGGCGCCATGTCGCCGACGGTCTGAACATCGGGCGGCAGGCTGAGGCGGTTGACCGTGGGTCCGGCTGCGTGCGGGTACAGGCCGGTCATGATGGACGCACGCGCTGGCGTGCAGACCGGCTGCGTCACGTAAGCGGCGTCGAAGACGAAGCTCTGGTCGGCAAGCGCGTTCAAGTGCGGCGTTTGAATCCAATCGGCGCCGTAGCACGCCAGCGTGTCAAATCGCTGCTGATCGCTGAGCATGACCACTATGTTCGGTCTGTCGGGCATGTTGGTCGCCTCCAGTTCGCGGTCGTTGCGCCTGCGATCACCCGTGGGCATTTCTTGGGCCTCTCGGCGTCGTCTTGAGTCGGGGCGATTGTAACCACAGACCAACTCGGGGGGTCAAACCAGATGCTCGCTCGGCTATTGACAACCCGTCCGAAACAACTGTAGGCTCTTAGCCACGATGAAGTTCTTGAACGACTACGGGTATTTTGGATACTTGTTTACCAGCGCCACTGCTGGCGGAGTTTTGGTGTCCAGGCGGTAACGTAGTCATACGGAGAAACCGAATCACCCAGAACCCCAGCCGGCAGCGGCTGGGGTTCTTGATTTGTCAGAGCTGCGACAGTTTCGGGGACCCGCGATTAAGAGGAGAGGACCGATGCAGGAATCGAAAACCAGAGACGTTAATGTGGTGAGCAACGTGCAGTTGAAATCTCCAATCGACCTGGTGAACTCACTCCCGGTGACACAGCCCGCGGAGAAGACAGTGTTGGAGGGCAGGGAAGGCATCCGGCGTGTGCTTCGAGGCGAGGACTCGCGGATGATGATGGTGGTGGGCCCCTGTTCGATCCACGACGAAAAGGCCGCGCTCGAGTATGCGGACAAGCTCCTGGCGCTCTCTCAAGATGTCAGCGACCGGCTGCTGATCGTGATGAGAGTCTACTTCGAGAAGCCCAGGACTACCGTGGGATGGAAGGGTCTGATCTACGACCCGCACCTGAACGACACGCTCGACATCGCGACCGGGCTTCAACGCGCTCGACGGTTGATGCGTGACATCGCCGAGATGGGCATGTGCGCGGGCACGGAATTTCTCGATCCCATCATTCCCCAGTATCTAGCCGACCTCGTGTCGTGGGCGACAATCGGCGCCCGCACGACCGAGAGTCAGACCCACCGACAGATGGCGAGCGGACTGAGCATGCCCGTGGGTTTCAAGAACGGAACCGACGGCAGCGCGCAGGTCGCGGTGGACGCCATGATCGCAGCCAAATCTAGGCAATCCTTCTTGGGCATCGACCACCAAGGACAGACGTCCGTGGTCAGTACAAGCGGCAATCCCGACGGCCACCTGGTGCTTCGCGGCGGGCGGAGCGGCGCGAACTACGGCGCCGAAGCAATCGCCGACGCGCAAAATCTTCTGTCATCTTCAAATGTTCGATCGCAGCTAATGGTCGACTGCTCGCACGGCAACTCGAACAAAGACCACACGCAACAGTCTGTCGCATTCAAAGACGTTGTCGCCCAGCGCGTCAACGGTGACGACAACATCATCGGATGCATGATGGAGAGCAACCTCAACCCAGGCGCGCAGAAGCTCAACGGCGATGCCGCGACACTGGACTACGGCGTGTCGATCACGGACGCCTGCATCGGATGGGAAGAGACCGAGTCCCTCATCCGGTGGGCGCACGCTGAAGTAGGCGCCGCGAAGGCCGAAGCGCCGGCGGACTAGTACTTGCTTGCGACAATCGGCGTTAACAATGCCGTTCGTGGTGAGCTTGTCGAACCATCGGTCGCTGGCCCTTCGACAGGCTCGGAGCCTGCCCTGAGATTTCCGAAGGGGCGAACGGATTATCCTAACGGCAATTTCCGACACTAGGTACTAACCTCCGCTGGGTTTCCGGGTAATGACGTTGAAGGGGACGGTCCGTCAGAGGACCGTCCCCTTCCCTTTCTACGGGAGCTTGGTCCAGGGGTACGATCAGAGCTCTGGCAACTCAGCCGCGTCTCCGGCGTGCTGTTGCCATCGGTGTATGCGGGCAGCCATATCGTTGATCCTCGATGCCTGCGCCGGCGAGTCGAATAGATTGACGTCTTCCCACGGGTCGGTGTTGAGGTCGTACAACTCGCACTGACCGGCCGTTGTCAGCGTCAGCTTCCATCCGTCGTCCGCGATGATCGTCCTGTGGGGCGTGCTGAGCACCGCGTCCAGCTCGGGAGCGAACTCGTTGGGCACGGCATTCCTGCCGGTCCAGTCGATGATCGCGTCATTGCCCGCGAGCGAATCGTCGCCGGCCAAAACCCGAGCTCGGCTGCGGCCTTGCAACTCGCCGGGTATCTTCGCGCCGACCAGATCGAGCAGTGTAGGGACCGTGTCGATATGGCTGTACCGACCTTCGATCCATGTGTGACTTTCCGACAGCCATGGCGCCCGAACCAGCATCGGCACGCGGATCGACTGCTCGTAGAAGACCGCCTTCTGGATGATGTTGTGGTCACCCAACTGGTCGCCGTGTTCCGAGCTGTAGACGACGATGGTTCGATCCGCGATGCCTGCGTCGTCCAGCGCCTGCAGGATGCGGCCGACTGCCCGGTCGACCAGGGTCACGAGTCCCCAGTACCTCGCTCTGATCTCTCGCCAGAACACCTCGGTCAACGCGCCGTCCGGTCCCGGCTCGAACCCCGCGCCGGACAGTGATTCGTCCTTGCGCATCAAGTGGATGCGCGACGCGTTGTCGGGCGGGTCCTTCAGGAACACCGGACTGTCGGGAATCGTCGCCGGGTCGTACAAATCGTTGTACGGTCCGTCATAGGGCGGGTGCGGCTCGAAGATGTTGACGTACAAGGCGAACGGCCGGTCTCGATGTTCGTGGATGAACTCGGACGCTCGGTCTGCCAGAAACCGCGACTTCGTGTGCTCTTCGGGCAGCGCAGCCGCGAACGGTCGAGAGAACACCATCGCGCCCTCAGATTCCTTGTCCGGTGTGTAACCCAAGTCGACAAGGAATCGGTGGTAGTCGCTGAATACCGTATGGTACTCGGAGTCGGTGTGATACTCGCGGTACTGGTCCTCTATGCTGACCCAGCGGTCGAAGCCATGCTGGCGGATGACCTCGTTGCCGAGATGCCACTTGCCGTAGTATCCGGTCACGTACTCGTCCGGAAGCATGTCTGCGATGGTCGGCACCGACGGATCGAGCGGGATGTTGTTGCTGGTGCAGCCGTTGGTGTGCGGCCAGAGCCCGGTCATGATCGTCGAACGCGACGGTGTGCAAATCGGGGAGCTTACGTATGCGTTGTCGAACACGAAACTTTGATCGGCCAGCGCGTTGAGGTTCGGCGTCTCGATCATCGTGTTCCCGTAACAGGCCATAGTGTCCGCCCGCTGTTGGTCCGTGAAGATGTACAGGATGTTCGGTTGATCCGGCATGGCGTCCTACGTTGCTGCGGCATGTGGCATCGGGAGTCTATCATCGAGGGCGGGGATCGTGCAGCGGCGAGGGCGACAGGGACGGGAAGGGACGCAAGGATCAGCCGTGTGCGTCGGCTGCGGCTCCATACGGTATACTTCCCCGAGACTCAGCGAACAACTGCCGGGGGCGCTATGCCATACGGAATCGAAGACCAGACGCTGGCCGAAATCGAAGCCTTCGCCGTCGAGATCGCGGCGGAGGCGGGTAAGATTCTTGGCAGGCACTTCGGCCAGTCACTGAAGATCGAGTACAAGGACAAACGCGAAAGCGACCCCGTCACCGACGCCGACCACGAATCGCAGAGCTTCCTCGTTGAGGCGATCACGAAGCGCTTCCCCGAGCACGGCATCCTTGGCGAAGAGGATGACGAGGAGAAGCAAGAGGACACGTCGCCGGCCCCGGACTTCTTGTGGGTGCTCGACCCTCTGGACGGAACGAAGAACTTTCTGCACGGCCTGCCGATCTACGCGTCGTCGATCGGCGTCCTATATAGAGGGGCACCAGTGGTCGGAGCGGTGTTCACGCCTTGGCCGTCCGACACGGGCGGCGTGGTGTTGCACGCCCGCAAAGGAGGCGGCGCTTTCGCGGGCGACGAACCGGTAGCCGTGCTGGACACGGAACCGCAGGGCAATACGCTGGTGACTCTGCCGGCGTCGTTCGGCGTGACGCATAGGTTCCGCGGCCCCCTGCGCCGGACGATGTTCGACCTTCGCGTGACAGGCAGCATCGCCTACGAGCTCGTTTTGGTCGCCCGAGGCGCCACCCACTACATGGTCACGACGCGCCCGCACCTGTGGGACATTGCAGGCGGTGTGATGATCGTCATGGAGGCCGGGGGCGTGCTCATGCGAGGCGCTCGATCCAGCGGATTGCTGGACCTGTTCCCCTCCATCAAGTGGCAGGAGACCGAGACCCTAGTTCCCGATTGGCAAAGCGGCGTAACCAGCATCAAGGACCTGCGAAGCTGGGCGTCGCCCCTGACCCTAGCCGGGCCCGACACCGCCCGTCTCGTCGCCGACAACATGCAGGCCCACCTTAACCTACGCTGGTGGGTGCGGCGCAAGTGGCGGAGTTTGAGGGCGGGCAGTTGAGCCCGCGAACTCCAGATCTCGGCTTAGCGATTCAGAGTGACCACGACGACCCTTCGACAGGCTCAGGGCGAACGGGGTGTGGAGGGTCGCGATTGCGCCGACGTTTTTGTGCCGTTCGTGGCGCCCCAGCCTCTCCGTTCGTGGTGCTCCGGCTTTTCCGTTCGTGGTGAGCCTGTCGAACCACCCGTCCGCGACAGTTCAGCGCGCTCGACCGTGGTCGGCGCACTATGCTCGAAAACTCTCCGCGTCATCCTGCGGCTGATACCCGAGGACGCGCCACGCGCGGGGCGTGTCGTAGATTTTCCACGTATTCGCGGACGCGCCGTAGAAGATGTCGAAGGTAATGCCCTCGACTTCAATGCAGCGCTGGACCATCGTTGCGAGGTCCCGGCGGCTGAGCCAGCTCACGCGGCTTCGGGCGTCCGGTCCCGGCCCGTCATCGCCGCCCATCGTGCCGAGGCGGATGCAGATCACCGTCATCCCGAACTCTTCGGCGTAGTAACGGCCCAGCGACTCGCCGAACACCTTGCTGGCGGCATACGGACCGTCGGGGCGCACGGGCATCTCGTGAGTCACCAGCGGCACGGTCGTCGGGTCGATGTCTCCGTAGTCGCCGTTTGCGATCGACGCCCACGGCTCGTCGCGTTCGTACATGCCGACGGCGTGCATCGAGCTGAAGAAGACGACGCGACTCACGCCCGCTTGCCTGGCAGCTTCGAACACGTTGGCCGTGGCCACGATGTTATCCGGCAGCAGCACGTCCCACCAGATGTCGGGCGTGTGCCCAGGCTCCGCGGCCAGGTGGACGACGGCGTCGACGCCTTGCATCGCTCCGAGCACCGCATCGTGGTCGGTCAGATTCGCGACCGTCGACTCGAGGCCGTCGACGGGCAGGCGGTCGATGCCGGTGAAATCGAAGCTGCCGCCGAGGCGTTCGCGGAGGTAGGTTCCGACGCGGCCAGCTGCGCCGGTCAAGAGGACTTTCCCTTGAGCATTTTCATTCGACAATTCTCGGGCCTCATGGAAGGAGTCTGCGGGCGACAGGATAGACGGCAAAGGGGCTCGCCCCTCTGCACTCCCCACGTTCAGGCTAGATTCGGACCAGGGCGGGCGCCGTGAGTTCGCTGCATAGGTCGTCGAACCAGTCGACCACCTCGCGGTGCAACGGAATGCCCTCGGCGCGGCGGACCAACTCCTCCTCGGATTCGGCCAGACCTGGATACAGTACTCGGTCATGGCCGGGGGCGGGTTTGGTGTCTCGAAGCGTCCGGAGCATCTGGTCCATGTTCGCCTTGAACGTCGCGACTTCCGTGAACTGCGCGATGTCGTAGGCCGCGAAGTAGTGCCGCGCCAGCGCCGACGGATTGACCATGCTCGGCAACACGCCGGACAGCATCGTGGCCAAGGTCTCGACCATCAGCGCGAAGCCGAAGCCCTTGTGGGAGCCTTGTTCGCGGGTTCCGCCCAGCGGCAGCATGTGGTACTCGCCCGGGGACGGAGGCTGCGTAGGCTCCATGATCGGCGTGCCGTCCTTGGAGGAGATCCAGCCGGGCAACAGGTCGGCGCCGACCCGAGCCGCCAGTCGAAACTTGTTGCCGGCGATGGCGGACGTGGCGGCGTCGAAGAGCAACGGCGGCTCCTGGTCTGCCGGAGCGGCGATGGATATGGGATTCGTGCCGATTCGCGTCTCCGCGCCGAACGTCGGCAGGATGCTGGCGCCGGTCGCCGTGCCGCACATGCCCACCATGTCGGCCTCGGCAGCCTGCATGGCGAAGTGGCCCACGGCGCCAAGGTGGCCGCTGTTGTGCACCGTCACGATCCCGACACCGACCTTGCGCGCCTTCTCGATGGCGATGTCCATGGCCTTCGATCCGATGATGATGCCCAGGCCGCGGTCTCCGTCGATTACAGCCGTCCCCGGCGACTCCCGCTCGATGCGCCAGTTGGGCCGAGGGTTGAGCGTGCCGTCGGTGTACAGCCCGACGTAGTCGGCCATCTTGTTCGACACACCGTGCGTCTCGACGCCGCGAAGGTCGGCGGTCACGAGCACGTCCGCGCCGTTGGCCGCATCCTCCGACACGAGGCCCATCTTCTCGAAGATCGCCGTCACCGTTCGCCGCAACGACTCCTCGGTGATTACCACCTGGTCTTCCTTCGGCACTTTGAATCGCTCGAGCATGGTATCTCCTCCAGTACATTTGCCAACGCGGCCGCGTCGGACTCTCCAAAATATCAGTGGTCCTACCCGTCCAATCCTCTCTGGAGGCCGCGCAGGAATGCCATGTGGCCCAGGTGCTGCATCAGTTCCCCGATCACCTGCCGGAACATCCGTCGGATGGTGAATTCAGCGAAACGGTTCGACGATCCGGGGGCGCCAAAGGGCGAGCGACCCGGCGCGATGTCCAGATCGCTCTCGTCCAGGCTGTCCAGGTACGCCGCCGTTTCGGCGCGCACGGCCTCGAAGCAGCCGCGAAGGTCGTCGCCGGCCAGCTTTGGGAACGCCGCGAGCTCGTCGACGCCGTACCCGAATCCGCGTTCATCCTCGCGTAGCCCAAGCTTGTCGTGCCATACGTCTCGCGACCACACGTCAGGCTTGCCCTGGGCGAAGACCTGAAACCAGCGGTCCTCGACCCGAGTCGTGTGCCACATGATGAATGCGATCGAGTTCGACTCGCGGTTGGGCCGCCAGTTGAGCTCGTCGTCGGTAAGGCCGTCGAGAGCGCGGTACAGCCTGGTTCGGTAGTCCTCCAGAGTGTCGCGTGTGAATTCGATTAGGCTCATACCGTCTCCTCGGTTCGATTTGTCGTGCGGTGCGGCTCTCCTGATCAGGCCATTACCCCGATTCGTAACGCGTAGGGGAGGGTTTCAAACCCTCCCGGTTGCCTCGCCGCGAAACAGCGCCCTTGGGCGACATGCCCGTCCTGCCACGATAACCTGGTGTGTTCATGGCATTGATCTTTGCTTATGGGCGAACCGCTCGCGAGGGTCACAAACCCTCCCCTACGATTGGTTGCCGTCCGAACGGTCGCCTCACGCCCGCTTCAGCGGCGATACGCTGAACTCGCCGCAGGCGTCGTCGAACCACTCGACCACCTCGCTGTGCAGCAGTATGCCGCTCGCGCGACGCTCCGCCTCCTCTGGAGCAGTTACGGACCGAAGACGCGTTTCACGTTGAATCGTTCTGACATCTGTTTTTATCCGCATTCAGGCGATCCGTGTTTGCTGCAATATCACTTCATGCCCTGGCGCCGGTCTGTGCGGCTTCGGTGAGACTACCACACGCAATCGGTACAGTCACCATCGGCCTAGCCAAGGTCAGCCGGAAGGCTGAGCCCACCGGTATGCGCACGCTGGTGCTCTGGACCGCCTCAGGCGGTCCAAGCGAACGATCCCTCCCACAATCCCCCGCCGCGCCTTGAGCGCCACGCGAACCTCATCGGCCGCGACTTGACGGCATCGACACGTCAAATACAATGGCATCGGCACAACACAAAATCTGCGCACACGGGCGACGATGGTCGAAGACCAGGACAAACCGGACAAGAAGGAAGACACGTTCGACTCCGCGGGTGAGGCGATCGAGTATCTCTCGATGGACCAGGCCCGCGTCCTCGCCATCCGCCACGCCCGAGAGAACACCGACTTCTACCCGCGCCGATACCGCAACCGCGACCTCGTCTGGGAAGTGGCCGAAGCCGACGAAGACGAGGACTTCTACCACATCCGCCTCACGTTCCGCCCCGCGCTCCGCTTCAATGGCGAGCCCGGCGTCGAGCTGCTGACCATCGGCAAGGTCGGCGAGATCGAGCTCCGCCAACTGCTCAGCGAACCGCGACAGAAACGGCGCTGGTGGGTCCCGGCCGCGGGCGTCGCCGCCGTCGGGCTGGTCGACACATCCGATCCCGCACCATCCACGACGCCGGTCCCGGCTTCAGTTGTCGCCCCTCCTTCCGTCCCTATCGTCCCTTCAGTCCCTGCGCCCCCCAGCCCAACTCCGACACTCGGCCAAGCCCCGGCCATCCCGCTGCTCATCGACTCAACCACCGCCGTGCCGATAACAACCGGCCAGGCAGTCAAACTCACCTCGCCGCGCGGATACGTCACCGTCGATGTGCCCGCTGACTCAGCCGCTGACGACGCCGCACTCTGGTACCAACCAGTCGCTCTCGAAAACGCCCCGACTTTGCTGCCGGACTTCGTTGGCACGGGCAAAGTCTTCGACCTTCAAGTCACAGGCGGTCAGCAAGCAGAAGGAGAGCCGTACGACTTCGCGCAGCCCGTCACGATCACGGTTGCGCTGAGCGACGCCGACGTAGTCGCCGCGAGAGGAGACGCTTCGAACCTGGTCCTGCAGCACTTGAAGACAGGCGACACCGACTGGACCCCGCTGCCGACGAACGCCGATCTCGTGAATCGCACCGCCAGCGCCACCGTCACCAGCTTCAGCGTCTTCGCCCTCAGCGTCCGCGCGGCGCCGACGCCGACACCCGCAGCGCCCGTGCCGTTCGATCCCATCCCGACAGAAACTTCGTCACCGACTCAGACCGTCATGCCGACCGCATCGCCATCGGCGACCGTCCTACCCACGGTCACGCCAACACCAAGCTCGTCGCCGACCTCGACGCCCACGCCCACCGTGACCACGACACCGGCGCTCACTTCGACCCAGACGCCCAGTCCATCACCGACGATCACGCCGACCCAGACCCCGACGCCAACGCCCTCACTGGTGATCCCGTTGACGGCCACGCCCACGGTCAGCAGCACGCCCGCGCGGCCCAACCTGCGGCCCGCGACGCCGTCGCAGTGAGACGCGCCGCTCGTCGTATCGGCGAACCCGACTCAGTTCCTCGACGTGCCGCCGCCGGGCGAAATCCTGTTCGTCCTCGGCGATCTGGTGTACGTCCACTGGGCGATCACCAACGACTCCCGACTCGCTGTCGCGGATCCGTTCCAGGTCGGCATCGCGGTCGATGGCGTGGTCATCATCACATTCCCCGTGTCCAGGCTAGGGCCGGGCGACATTGAGCGCGAACTGAACATCGCACTGTCGATCGAGGACGCCGGCCAGCACGAGCTCGCCTTGGTCGTCGACGTGGACGGTCGCGTCACCGAGAGCGACGAAAGCGACAACGCGTTCGCGATTCGCCCCCAATGGGTCGCGCCAACCCCGACGCCTACGCCGACCGTCAGACCGACGCCAACGATAACGCCGACTCCCACGGTCACACCAACGTCGGCCTTGACGCCAACGCCGCTCCCTCCGGGGGTAACCGTGTCACCGACCGTGACGCCTACACCGACGTTGACTCCTACTCTCACGATGACCTCGACGCCAACACCGGATCCTGCCTTCGGCACCATCGTGGCCTCAATCGTTGTAGGCGACGATCCCTATTATTTGGCCTTTGATGGCAATCATGTATGGGCGTCGTTACACAATTCACAGAAAGTTGTGAAGATTGACCCGGCGACCAATGCCGTAGTGGGCTCGTTTCCGACCAACGGCCGACCAACCCACGTCCTGTTTGATGGTATGACCATCTGGGTAGCGACGAACAACCCTGGCGCCTTAGTTCAGATCCGCCCATCGGATGGCGTAAAGCTTAATGAGATCCCTCTGGGCAATGACGACCCTGGCGGGCTGGCGTTCGACGGCACAAACGTCTGGGTGTCCCGCGACACAGGCGGATTGGGCGTCGACGGTGAGGTTTCAAAAGTACGTGTTTCTGATGGAGCAATCACAGGTAGCTACATCGTTTCGGCCGGCCCGCGTGATGTTGTTTTCGACGGCGTGAAGATATGGGTTGCCAACTACTCGGATCGCACCATAACAATGCTCCAAGCGTCAGACGGCAAAGTTCTGGACACGTTCCCGACGGCTGGACGTCCAATAGCCATGGTCTTTGATGGCAGTGCCGTTTGGGTCGGATTCGCGGATCTGCGGAACGATCTGTCGTACCAACCCACCCACCTGCAGCGGCTGGAGAAATCAGCAGGCATTGTGAAAGACAATTATCCTTCAGGCCCGGTGCTGGATTTGGAGTTTGATGGATCCCATGTCTGGGTCTCAAGGATGATTGGCAATGAAGTTTCAAAATACCGGGCTGCGGATGGACAGAGCCTTGGCGTATTTCGACCGAATACGGGCCAATTTGAAACATTCGGGATCTTGTATGCTTTGAGGCACATATGGGTCGCCAACACGGGTACTGGCACAAACGATGTTGTAACAAGGGTCTGGGCGGGTCCTCCAGTTCCGACTCCTACGCCAATTGCCAAGATTGCCTTCACTTCCTATCGGGATGGCAATGCTGAGGTATACGTGATGAACAGTGACGGTTTGAGCCAGGTCAACTTGACGAACCACACAGATAACCTGCATGAACCCAAATGGTCCCCGAATGGAATGCGAATTGTCTTCGCGTCCGACAGGGATGGAAACACGGAAGTCTACACGATGGCGAGCGACGGGGGCGACGTGACCAGGCTGACCAACAACGCCAAATCTGATGCTGGCCCGGCGCGGTCTCCCGACGGAACTAAGATCGTGTTCGACTCCACTCGAGACGGCAACTCTGAGATATACGTAATGAACGCCGATGGCTCCGCAAAGACGAGGCTGACTTCAGACCCTCTTAACGACTTCGCCCCATCCTTTTCGCCAGACGGCTCCAAGATCGCGTTCACTTCGGATCGAGAGGGCACTGGGAAATATACGTTATGAACGTAGACGGCTCCGACCAGACCAGGCTGACCAGTACCAATGGCGCTTCCCATAGGCCAGCGTGGTCGCCCAACAGCGCAAAGATCGCATTCGCGTCCGACCGCGACGGCAACTTTGAGATTTACGTGATGAATACCGACGGCAGCCAGCAAACGAGACTCACGACGAATGGCGCCAATGATCGGTACCCAACATGGTCACCCGACGGGTCGCAGATCGCCTTCTACTCGGGTCGGGATGGCGACCTGGAGATATACGTGATGGGTGCCGACGGCTCAGGGCAAACAAACGTGTCGAACAGCCCAAAGAACGATCTGCATCCCGATTGGTCACCATGGTCACGACCCTAGGCTACCCATGCAGGCTTAAACCAGGTTTGACGTAAGACGCGGGCAGATTGCCCCATCTGATTCTGGACGTCGAGTGATGGATGTCCGGTGACCTGATGCATACGTGGACGGGCCAAGAGTGCTCGCCCCCAGCTTGAGCCTCCACCCATCGCCCTGTATCATCGCCGCATCGCACGCCAACGCAAGTAACGCCCCGGAGGTGACCCATGCATAACGACCAGATCGCCAGCTACCTCGATATCGTGTGGAGCTCGATGAGCTCGTTGTGCGCGGGGTTCAGCGATGACCAGTGGAAGCTGCCGACTGATTGCCCGGGGTGGTCGGTGCAGGACCAGTTGTCGCACACCGTCGGGATCGAGTCTTCGATGCTGGGCACCCCGGCGCCGGACCACACACCGACTGAGTCGAGCCACGTCAAGAACGCGGTCGGCGCGTCGAACGAGGTCCAGGTCGACTGGCGGCGGCGGTGGCCCGGATCACGGGTGCTGGCCGAGTTCAACGACGTGACGGCGAAGCGTCGCGAGGCCTTGGCCGCGATGATCGAGGCCGACTTCGAGGTCGAGGAAGAGACTCAGCGCGGGACGACCTCGATGGCCGACAGGCTCGGGATCCGCGTCTTCGACGCTTGGGTGCACGAACAGGACATGCGCCGAGCCGTCGATATGCCTGGCAACTTCGACGGTCCGGTCGCCGAGTACGCGATGGAGCGGATGACCGAAGTGATCCCGTTCGTCGTCGGTCGGCGGGCGGGAGCGCCTGACGGCGCGTCGGTTGTGTTTCGGATATCGGCGCCGTTCGCACTGGATTTTGCGATCGCGGTTGCCGACGGCAGGGCGTCGCGCGTGCCCGACGAACCCGAGCACCCGACCGTCACGCTCTCGATGAGCTCGGTGGACTTCCTGCGCCTGTGCGCTGGCCGCGTCGATCCTGACGTCGCGCTCAACGCCGGGCTGGTGCAAACGTCCGGCTTCTTCGGGCTGGGCGAAGCCATCGTCCGCCAGATGAGCTACATTCCGTGAACGGTTTTTCGGCCTCAATATTTGCGTTGTCAGCGACCCTTCGACAGGCTCAGGGTGAACGG
Organism: uncultured Dehalococcoidia bacterium; assembly: GCA_964588665.1. Taxonomy (GTDB): domain Bacteria; phylum Chloroflexota; class Dehalococcoidia; order Lucifugimonadales; family UBA1123; genus UBA2160. Next base: position 23,872 of record CAZPQQ010000013.1, read on the forward strand.
GTTTTGGCGGGCGTCGTTCACAGACATCGGCTTGAAAACCCCTTCCGTCCCTTGAGTCCCTTCGGTCCCTTCCGGCGCCTCACAAGACACCAAGCCAATCCCGTTTAGCAACCAACCACACACTAACCAAGGAGCAACAACATGGCAACCATAGTCACCGGCGGCACTGGATTCGTTGCGTCCAACATCGTTCGGGAGCTGGCGAGCTCGAGCCATGAAGTCGTCTCGATCGACGTCAAGGCGCCGGACGACATGGTGCGGCGTTACCTCGAGCCGTGGGCGTCGAACGTGACGTGGGCCACCGCCGACATCCTCGACCCCGACGCTCTGGAGCGGGCGGTGGACGGCCACGACGTCACGAAGATCGTTCACGCGGCGGTCTACACGGCGATCAGAGACGACATCGAGCGCGACGACAGCCGGCGCATCGTCGACATCAACGTGGCGGGCACGGCCAACATGCTCGATCTGGCGAGGAAGCTCGAGGTGCGGCGGTTCCTGTACGTCAGCTCCAACAGCGTCTACGAAGGGAACGACTTCAGTTCGCCGCTTCGCGAGGACATGGCTGTACAGCCGGTTCGCTTGTACGGCATCAGCAAGTACGCAAGCGAGCTGTTTGCCCGGAGATACGGAGCGTTGCACGGCTTCGAAACTGTGTCCGTCCGGCTCAGTTCGCCCTACGGACCCATGGAGCGCGTCACGGGGCACCGAGTCGTCATGTCGTTGACGCACCACTGGACCGGGCAAGCGGTCAGAGGCGAGACTATCGACGCTGTTCAAGGCGGACCGTGGGACTTCACGTTCGTGCTGGATACCGCGGCCGGAATCCGCACGGTGCTGGACGCGCCGGAGCTCCCGTACGACGTGTACAACCTGGCCCAAGGCGTCGCGATCATGACCGGCGACATGGTTGCGGCGATACGCCAAGCGCACCCGTCGGTGTCGGTCAACGAGACCCCGGATGCATCTGCGCCCATGCTGAGCAGCTCCACGAGCGGACGCGTCGCCGACCCGTCACGCCTCCGGGACGACCTCGGTTTCGTCGCCCAACACGATATGGCCGCAGGCCTGAAGGCGTACATCGACTGGCGGCAGGAATACGATTACACAAGATGAGTCGCGGTCGGCCATGAGTCACGGGCCGCGCAACTGTAGTTTCGCGACATTTTAGGAGAAACGATGGGCAAGGAACTCCGATTCGGAGTCTACTCGATCCAGAACGTGCCCTGGGATCATATGGTCGGGCGTTGGCAATACGTCGAGGAGCTGGGCTTCGACAGCGTCTGGCTCGCCGACCACTTCGTCGATTTCACCGCGCCAAGCTTCCCGTGGTTCGAGTCATGGACGATGCTGGCAGGCCTCGCGACTCAAACCAGTCGAATCCGAATTGGCACCCTGGTGACCGCGATTCCATTTCGCAACCCGGCGTTCCTGGCCCGTCAAGCCCTCACCGTCGATCACCTGTCCAATGGTCGGTTGGAGCTTGGCCTCGGGACCGGCGTCCTTGGCGAGCCGAGCTACGCGATGACGGGCATCGAAAACTGGACGCGGCTCGAGCGAACGTCTCGGTTCCGCGAAGCCGTGGTCTTGGTCGACCAACTCCTTCGCAACGAGACCACAACGTTTCGGGGGCGTTACTATCAAGTGAACGACGCCATCATGCGGCCGGGCCCGGTCCAGACGCCTCGCCCGCCGATCACGATCGCCGCCAACGGTCCGACGATGCTCGAGATCGCCGCGCTCTACGCCGACACGTTCAATACGATCTGGGCGCCCGGTCGGCCGCTCGACGACATGCTGAAGTCGACGCGCGAACGCGTGAACATGATCGAAGACCACTGCAAGGGCATGGGTCGCGACCCGGCGTCGCTTGGTCGCTCTCTTCTTGTATTCAGGTCTGGCATGAACACCGCCTACAACTCGGTGGATGCTTTCGAGGACGAGGTCGGACGTTTCGCGGAAGCTGGAATAAACGAGTTCATCTTCCCGTTCCCGTCCACCGACGACCATTCCGCCGTCTTCGAGCGGATAGCCACGGATGCCATTCCGAAGCTGCGCAGCCAGTGATGCGAGCGTAGGTCCGGGAGCCTCTACCGGCGTAGATTTGAGCAGACATTCGGCAAGGAGAACAGCCAATGGACCTCGGACTGTCAGGGAAAGTCGCGTTCGTTACCGGCGCGGGCCATGGAATCGGGAAGGCGTTCTCGATGACGGATGCGGACGAGGGCCGTCAAACGCCTGGGTCAGCCCGAGGACCTGACCGCGCTGGCGATGCTCCTGAGCTCGGACGCTTCGTCGTTCATCACAGGCCAGACGATCACCGCCGACGGCGGAGCGCTGTGCATGTAGATGCCTCGGCGCCGTTGGACGGGCGACACATCGATAGCCGATCGGCATCGCCGACGTCGAGATGAAAGGAAGACCTGCGACATGCACAAACTGCTAATGGAGATTCCCGCCCGCCTCGAAACGGAGCGCCTGGTCGTAAGGAGATACGAAGAGGGCGACGGGCGGGAGTTGTTTGCGATGGTGGAGCGCAACGACAACCGCGAACACCTGGGCGAGAACGCGGAAAATGTGGCGCGGTTGGCGACGGAGACGGACGCCGAGATCATGGTCCGCGGTCACTCGGCTGACTGGGTTGCACGCCGCAGATTCGTTATGGGCGTCTGGTTGAAGGGCGACGACAAGTATGTGGGCGAGATCTGGATCGAACCCGACCGTTGGGAAGTGCCTTCCTTCCACATCGGATGGCTCGTGGACGGCGGCTACGAAGGCCATGGTATTGCGACCGAATCTGCCCGCCGATGTCTCGCGTTTCTGTTCGACGACCTGAAGGCCCATCGCGTTTCAGCCATCATGCGAGACACGAACCCTCGTAGTCGGACCGTAGCGGAGCGCCTGGGATTCCGTCTGGAGGGGCATCTGCGGGATTTCCGAGTCGACAACGACGAAAGGTACGGCTTGCTGCATTTCGGCATGCTGAAGACCGAATTCAGCGACGCCTAGCAGCGCCTAAGTCCCCAGCACGCGCTCGAAAACGTAGCGGCCCAGGTCGCGGTTCTCGTTGAACTCGAAGCCGTCGAAGTCGCCGTTGTAGCCGATCAGCGGTATGGCCTGCTCGTGGGCCGACGCGTGAGAGCGCAGGCGCGGCGGCAACCCTTCGCCCAAAGGGCCGGACACGTCCGCGGGACCGAACACGACCTCGGGGCCGCCGGTGACGACGATGTCGCCGATTCGGTCGTGATACAGTCTCAGCTTTTCGGCCGCCTCGTCGCGCGTGTAAACGTCCTCGACGCCCTCGGTGGCCCGAAGCACGTCGACTGCCTCGTCCAGCCGGCCGGCATGCTCCGGGGAGAGGTACAAGAACATGCACCCGCCCAGGTTCGAGTGGTGCAGCACGTAGCGGTCCTTGATGATCGGGACCTGTTCGCCGTCGATTCCGCGGTCCTTGAGCACCTCGGAAAGATCGATGAGCTTGGTCTTCCTCGACATGCCGTGGTCCGCCGTGATGAGCACCGTGACGTCAGGGTGCGCGTCGAGCAGCTCGCCGATCGCGTTGTCCAGGATGGTGATGTGCTGCTGGGACTCGGGTTCGTCGGGCGCGTACGTGTGCATCGCGAAGTCGGTCGTCGTGATGTAGACGATGTCAGCCGGTTGCCGCGTCACGATGAAGCTGGCCGCTCGGATGGCCCAGCCGTTGACCTCTAGCGAGTAGATCTCGGGCGGCGCCCCGACTCCCGGGCCTTCGATCACCCACGACGGGGCTTGTTCTGAGGAGACGGCGACGGTCGCGCCGTCCGACAACAGCGTCCGCAGCTTGTCTTTGGAGGTCACCAGGATCGACCGCCGGTCCAGCCTCCGGGCAGCCTGGAACATGGTCTCGGCGAGGATGTACTCGGACGACTCCATGTACACCTCTTCGCCGGTCTCTCGTATCTTGCGATAGTTCGAGCTGATCCCGTGCACGGCGGGATAGTTGGCCGTGACCAGCGAGACGTTGTTGACGTTGGTCACCGACGGCATCATCGATCTGCCGATCTTGAAGAAGCCTTGCCTTCCGAGCGCACGGATGTTCGGCGCCTCGCAGACGTCGAAGTACTCAGGGTCCAACCCGTCCACGCAGATGACCACAGTTGTGTCAGGCATACTCTTCCTCGCATCGCGCCCTGATTGAGCGCCCGAAAATCAGTCGCACCGATTCTAGCAGAACCCGACTCGGCAGCCTTCAGTCCCTTCGGTCCCTTGAGTCCTTTTCTCGACGCTCAGCGTATGTGACAATATACGCACGCATTCACCAAATGACGGAAGGTCCATGGAACAAGAAAAACGTGGACGCTGGAAACGCTGGCGCGCGCGAATTGGCATCACGCTGCTCCTGGCGGTCCTGATGCTGATTCGCGTCGACAACTTCAAGCTGACGCCCGTCGAGATCATAGCGTCAGACTACCTGTTCTCGATACCCACGTGGGAAATCCAGAACTTCCCGCGCAAGTGGCTGCACGGCCTGTGGGAGCTTATCCCCGGAAACAAGCCTTCGCGCGAGGAGCGTCTGCTGATAGTCGACGAGTTCCTTCGGACCGCCAGGAAGGTGAAGAAAGAGGAAGACCGCATCGAAGGTCTTCTGATCCGCCGAAACGCCACCCAAGGGTCAGGGGCCGTGACCAAGGCCGGAGCGCCGACCAGAGAGTACCTGGACGAGCTTATCGATCTGCACGGAGACCTACAGGGCAGGGCGGAGGAGGCGGTCGAGGCCGAGCTGAGCACGCTGCTCGTCGAGATGGGCTTCTCGAAATGGTTCGGCTTGATCTGGCCGCCCGTGGACATCCGGTTCGAAGAGCCGCCGACGCTGCTGGTCCTGTCTCCGCGTGATCGGATCAGCCTGACCGGATCGATTCTTCTCGAATCCGACATCAAAGGCGTGGATCGCGACGAGATCGAGCAGCAGGTCCTGGAAGACCATGATCTGATCGCGTACGTCGATGATCTGGCCGGGCTGGCGACGTACCCGGCGTTCGTTTCCGACCTGTACACCACCCGGACCGTGATGCGAACCGTCACCCACGAGTGGCTGCACTCCTACTTCTTCTTCAAGCCGCTGGGTCAGAACTACCGATCGTCGGATGCGATGTTCACGATCAACGAGACGACTGCGGACATCGTCGGTCGGGAGCTCGGCGACATCATCTTCGAGCGAATGGGGGGCGACCTCACCGTCTCAGCGTCCCGGTACGCTCCCGCCGAGGACAGGAACCCGCAGTTCACCAAAGTCATGCGGGACACACGAAAGAAGGTCGACGAGCTATTGGCCGAGGGTCTGGTCGAGGAGGCCGAGGAGCACATGCGGGAGCAGCAATGGTTCCTTCGACTACGCGGCTACGGGCTCCGAAAGCTCAACCAGGCGTATTTCGCGTTCAGGGGCCGCTACGCCGAGAGTCCGGCATCCGTCAGCCCCATTGGCGATCAGCTCAAAGAGCTCAGAGGGTTGGTTTCTTCAGCCGGCGACTTCATCCGCCTGATGGCCGAGGTCGGCTCGCTCGACGAGTTCGAGGCGCTGATGGAGCGCGCAAGGGCAGGCGAACTCTAAGCGCCTGAATCGCGAACAATGCGCATGAATCCCAAGTCGAAGGGAAACGTCGGGGTGGTTCGACAGGCTTCCAAGTAACGGCTTTTGTGTGAGGCGATGCTGTAGGGGAGGGTTTCAAACCCTCCCGGTTTGTCGCATGGAGAAACACCCCGGTATTGACGGTGCGCAGGTCGTACCCGCGTGGTGGCCGCTTAGGTCCTCGAAACCAGGCGGAAGGGTTTGAAACCCTCCCCTACCGACTTGCGCATGGCGCTCATGATTCAGACAAAGCGCAGCGCCACCGTTACTTTTTTATGCATTGCCCGCAGTGCGGACATGATGCTGGTCACCACGAACGGAAAACCCCTTACACCCGTTCACCCCTTCGGAGATCTCAGGGCAGGCTCTGAGCCTGTCGAAGGCTCGCGACACCATGTACGAACTTCGTGCTCAGGACGCTAAGCGCCGCCGGAATACAGCCGGTTCAGGTTCGCATGCCGAGCAGGGTCCAAGTCGCGGCCGGCCAGCGCCGTGTGGTTCGGGCCGTATCGATGGGCGCGGAAAAGTGCATTGGTGGTCGCGTTGTCCCGACCGGGGAAGAAGAACGGGTTGAAATACTCCCACACGATCTCGCCCGGGGGCGTGACCTCTATGACCCGTCCGTGGGCGCCCTCGGTGATCAGCGTGTTGCCATTGGGCAGCCTGTCGGCGCCGCTGATGTACGAGCTGTAGAACGACATCGGCGGGTCGCCCTTGTACTCCCACGCGATCTCGTCGGTCTCGGGATCGACCTCGACGACGCGAGAGATGGCGCCGGTTCGCCTGCTGTGTTCGCCGTTGTCGAACAGCAGGACGTGGCCGTTCTCGAGTTGGGTCGCGTGATGTTGGTGCGAAACCTGGCCGGGGCCCCACTTCCAGGTGAACTCGCCGGTCTCCCGCGAAACGATGCCGACAGTGTCCGTTCGACGGAACGAGACCAGCAGGTTGTTCCCGTTGGCGACGCTTAGCGAGTTGCCGTGCGTCCACTCCCTGCGCCCTTCGAGCGGGCAGATGGTGTCCTCGTCCAGGTCGAGGTTCTTCCACAGGCTCCACTCGTTCACCGTGGCTCCATCTGGCGATACCTCTCTCGCGATGTCGCCGAGCAACTGATCCGGATCGTCCTCGGACGTGTAGCCACCTTTGACGGCGGCGGATTCCTCGGGCGGCATCGCTTCCCACAGCAACAGAAGCGTGTTGCCATTCGGAAGGCGCGCATAGTCGTGGTGGAGCATCGCGTCCCAGCATTCCCAGACGACGTTGCTGTCCCAGTCGAGTTCGACCAGACCGGGGGTTGCGCCGCCCAAACCAGCGACCAACTCTACATCGCCGGTCGTTTTGGCGCGCAGCAGGAGGTTGCCGTTGGGAAGCAGCCGACCGTACGAGATGCCGGCGTCGTATTGCCATCGATGGCAGACGCGGCCGTCCATGTCCACGAGGATGGCCAGGTCGCCGCCGCTGACGGTCAACAGGGTGTAGCCGCGGTGCGTCGCGCCAGCCGTGTGGTGTATCGTCCCGAATTGGTGATGCTTGGACCAGCCCATTAATGCCTCCTGGCGGAACCAATCTGGCGTAGGTTCATCGACCGGATGTCCGTGTGGTGCTTCAGGATTCCGATTGCGGCTCTGGCTCGATGGACGTCAACTTGGCGGGACTTGACGTCGTTCGTCCAGGTCTTCGATCGATTCGGGATCTTGCCAAAGCATCTCGACGGCCCAACGCGACCCTTCGACTCGCCACGGCAGAGCAGGAGCAGTCCTGAGGCCGTCTCTCCGCCCTTCGCGGTCGAACGCTGATGCGTGGATGCATTGGAACTCTCTTCTAGTGCGGGACCTCTCAGAGTCTGCGTAATCGACCAAGACGAGCAAGAGTGGCCAACTAGCGCCTCGCCATTTTGTCCCGACTTGTAGGTGGACTTGTTCGATTTGAGAGACTGGCGCGTACGTGATGAGCACCGCAAATCGGAGAGGCTTGTCGGCGCGACCGCCTGGTCTCCAGATTTTGTGGTTCCTCAGTTTTTCGAGTTCGTTGCTCCAAGTAGACTCATATTCCCATTCAATGGCAATCTCGTCTCCGTCGTCCCCGCGTAGAATAGCGTCTTTTCTGCCACCACTCTCAAAACGAGTAACGAGGCCCATGAGATCAGCCATTTGGCGCACCACGACACCGGTGTGTATTGTCCAGTCCGCACGTTTGGCTCCGGTTGCGCCTTGCCCTATAGGAAAATCGCGGTGCCAAAAATACTGAAACAGAGTAGCGAAATCCTCGATCGTGGCCCAGTGGTCCGGCAATGGCATCGTAAGAACCCTTTGTGCTCCGCCCCTACCCCGGCATCTCCAGCGGGGTGTCGTCGCGGTTGGCCCATTCGCCCATCGAGCCGTCGTAGTTCCGAGTCTTGTCGTAGCCGAGGAGCCGCATCGTGAACACTCCGTGCGCCGCACGGATGCCTCCCTGTCAATAGGCGACGACGTTCTTGTCAGGGGTGGCGCCCACTCCTGCGAGCAACGCTTGTAGCTCCGAGGCAGGTTTGAACGAGCGATGGCTGTCCGCTGTCAGGAAGTTCACCCACTCGAGGTGTACGGCGCCCGGTACGCGACCGGCCCTACGATTGCCTCGGTCGTTCGTGCCCTCCCATTCGCCGTCCGTTCGCACGTCGAGGAACACCGTGTCCTGGCTGCCGATGGCTGAGACTCCATCCTCGAGCGTGCATATCAGGTCGGCGTTCGCCCGCGGGGTGAAAGTCACATTCGCCTCAGAGGGGCGATCCATGGACATTGGTTTGCCCTCGTCGAACCATTTTCGCCAGCCGCCGTTGAGCACCTTTGTGTTGGTGTGGCCGTAGTAGTTGAGCACCCACCAGAACCGGGCCGCGTTCAGGCTGCCGTTGGTGTCGTACGCGACTACCAGCGTGTCGTCGCCGATGCCCATGCTCTCCATGAGCTCCTTCATCACGTCCGGTTCGGCGACCCACGGGTGCTCTGCAGGCGACGAAGTGTATTCAGGATGCTTGATGTAGTGGTGGACTCTGATGCCCACGGCATTCTTGATGTGGGCGCGTCGGTACTCGTCGAAGTTGTCGCAGTCGACCACCCGGAGGTTGACGTCGTCGATGTGGTCCGCCAGCCAATCGGTGTCGGCCAGCAACTCGGGGCGCGCGTAACCCTGGTCAGTCATGAGGTCGCCTCCAAAAGTTGATTCTCAGGCAGTGCCGATGAGTATATCACAAGGGTCTCTGAGTGACGGATGACGTGCCGGAAGATATAATGGGCGCCTCCAATCCAGTATCCGCGAGGTGTTTTCGTGACGCAGGCTGCAAGATCGACCGACGACGCTGAGGCCAGGCTTTTCGATGCGTTGGAGTGGCGCTGCATCGGGCCGCACAGAGGAGGGCGAGTCGTCGCCGTCGCCGGAGACCCCGTCAACCCAGCCGTCGCATATTTCGGGGCGTGTGCTGGCGGCGTCTGGAAGACTTATGACGCCGGCGTCTACTGGGAAAACGTGTCAGACGGGTTCTTCGACACCGCTTCCGTCGGCGCCATCGCGGTGGCCGAATCGGACGCCAACGTCGTCTACGCCGGCATGGGCGAGGCGTGCATCCGCCTGGATGTCACGCACGGCGACGGTGTCTACCGGTCGACCGACGCCGGCAAGACCTGGCGGAACATGGGACTCAAAGACACACGCCACATCTCACGGGTTCGCATAGATCCGCGAGACCCAGACGTCGTCTTCGTGGCGGCGCTGGGCCATGCGTTCGGCCCCAACCAGCAGCGGGGCATATTCCGCTCGAAGGACGGCGGCGAGAACTGGGAACACGTTCTGTTCAAGAGCCAGGACGCCGGTGCCGCGGACCTGTCGATCGACCCCAACAACCCACGGATGATGTTCGCCTCGATATGGCAGACACGGCGCAACTTCTGGAACCTGTCCAGCGGCGGCCCGGACAGCGGCCTGTGGCGCTCCACGGACGGAGGCGACTCCTGGGAGGACATCTCGGGCAATCCGGGCCTGCCCAAAGGCCCGTTGGGGCGCATCGGCGTCGCCGTCTCTCCCGCGAAGTCGGGCCGGGTGTGGGCGACGGTCGAGGCCAAGGACTGCGGACTGCACCGCTCCGACGACGGCGGCGACACATGGGAGGTGGTCAGCGACGACCGCGACCTCCAAGGCAGGCCGTGGTACTACCAGCATGTCTTCGCCGATCCGCAAGATGAGAACACCGTCTGGATCCTCAACTACGACGCCTGGAAGTCCGTCGACGGGGGCAAGACCTTCACCGAGGTTTCGACACCCCATGGCGACAACCACGATCTGTGGATCGACCCGAACAACCCGCAACGTATGGTCGAGGGCAACGACGGCGGCGCATGCGTCAGCTTCAACGGCGGAGACACGTGGACGACGATCTTTAATCAACCCACGGCTCAGTTCTACCACGTCACCGCCGACAACCAGTTCCCGTATCGTTTGTACGGCACGCAGCAGGACAACTCGGCGATCAGCGTCCCGTCGCGCTCACACAAAGGCGCGATACCGTACGCCGACTGCTACACCGTTGGCAGCTCCGAGAGCGGCTACATCGCCGTGCATCCGGACGACCCCAACATAGTGATCTCGGGCGCGGTCGGCTCCTCTCCCGGCGGCGGCGGAAACATGTTGCGCTACGATCACAAGACGGGGCAGATTCGCATCATCACCGTGTGGCCGGAGCTGAACATCGGTTACGGCGCCGTCGAAATGAAGTACCGGTTCCAGTGGACGTATCCGATCTTGTTCTCGCCTCATGACCCGAACGACCTGTACGTGACCGGCAACGTCGTCTTTCGATCTCGAGACCAGGGCAGTTCTTGGGAGGCGATCAGCCCGGACCTGACCCGAAACGACCCGACGAAGCTGCAGCCCTCGGGCGGGCCTGTCACCCTGGACACTTCTGGCGCGGAGACGTACTGCACGATTTTCGCGTTCGTCGAGTCGATCCACGAGAAGGGCGTCTTCTGGGCGGGCTCCGACGACGGATTGGTCAACATCTCCCGCGACGGCGGCGAAACCTGGACCGACGTCACGCCTCCGGCGATCGAACCCTGGACCCTGATCAGCATGATCGAAGCGTCTCCGCATGACCCCGCGACGGCGTACGTCGCTGCCACGCGGTACAAACTCGACGACAACCGGCCCATGCTCTACAAGACCAACGACTACGGCGCGTCCTGGACCGAGATTTCCGGTGGACTGCCAGAAAGCGACTTCACTCGTAGCATCCGCGAAGACCCAGGACAACGCGGCCTGCTCTTTGCCGGCACGGAGACGGGAATCTACGTCTCGTCCGACGATGGAGGCTCGTGGCGGTCGTTGCGCGTGAACCTGCCGGTTGCCCCGGTCTACGACATCTTAGTCAAGGACAACGATCTGGTCGCGGCGACACACGGCCGCTCGTTCTGGATCATGGACGACCTGACGCAGCTTCGCCAATTGACCGGTGACGTCGCCGATCAGGAGGTGCGGCTTCTGAAACCTGGTCCCACCTTCCGTCTGGGTCCGACCTCCGGGCGCGGCAAGCCGAGTGCGCACAAGAACTATCAACTCGGCTTGGGCGCCGTCGCAACGTTCACAGAGTCAAAGGACGTCACCGGCCAGACTGCCCGCAAATTCCTGGACGCAGGGCAAAATCCTCCAGGAGGAGTGCGTGTCCACTACTGGCTGGCCGAGCAGCCGGAGGAAGACGTCACGCTGTCGTTCCTGGACAGAGACGGGACCGAGATAAAGTCGTTCACCTCCGCCGAACCCGAAAAGGAGCCCGATGACGGTCCCTCGGAACCCCATCTGACCAAAGCGGCGGGCCTGAACCGATTCGACTGGAACCTCCGGTACGCGGACGCTCACAAAGTGCCTGGAGACAAGACCACGGCGGGTGCCCTAACCGGTCCCAAGGCTCCTCCAGGGACGTACTCGGTTCGACTCACAGTCGGTGATCAATCGCAGACCGAGCAGTTCGATCTGGTGAAACACCCGCTTGTGGCGGCGACCCAGGAGGACCTCGACGCCCAATTCGACATGCTGATTACCCTGCGGGACAAGCTGTCCGAGACCCACGACAACGTCAACAAGCTCCGCAGCGTGAAGGAGCAGGTGATCGAATGGTCGAAGCGGGCCGCGGGCGCCACGACGGCCGACACCATGTCCCAGGCAGCCGAAGCGCTGAACAAAAAGCTGTCCGACATCGAGAAGGTTCTAATTCAGACCGAGTACAAGGGCGCCAGAGACAGGTTGACGCTGCCCGTCACCCTGAACGGCAAGCTGGCCGGCCTCATACCCGTCGTCGCGGTCGGAGACTTCGCTCCGCCCCAGCAAACCTACGACGTCTTCCGCGTGTTCGGCGAACGACTGGACGCGCAGTTCCAGGCGCTGGAGCAGGTGATCGACGAGGACGTGGCCCAGTTCGACACCCTGGTTCACGAGCTCGAGGTCCCCGCCATCGTACCGAGGACGGCGGAGCCGGCTAGCCGGTCTCAATAGATGTGCTATAGACGGGGTTTGGCGCATGTGACCGTCCCCATTCGCTGACGTGGCGCCATGGGGTATCGGAACCGGTATTGACGATCAGGCAGCATACGCGGGTTGACGTTATGGGAGGGAGCCATGCCATTCAGCGTTCGAAGAGCCGACTATTTCTTGACGACGGTGACGGATGAACCTGGAGGAGCATTCAACATGCTCTCCCAACTCGCGGGCGTGGGAGTGAACCTGCTGGCCTTCACCGCGATCCCCGTGGGACCGATGCACATGCAATTGACGATCTTTCCGGAAGACGTGCCGAAGATGGCCAACGAGTCCAAGATGGCGGGGCTCGTGCTGGACGGACCTCATCCGGCTTTGCTGGTCCAGGGCGACGACAGATTGGGCGCCATCGCGGAAATCCACGCGAGCCTGCCGAGAGCTGAAGTTGACGTATACGCTTCCAGCGGCGTAAACGACGGTCGAGGAGGCTTCGGGTACGTCCTGTATGTCAAGCCGGATGAGTACGAGAGAGCCGTTGCAGCTTTGGGTGTGTGACCGCATGGCCGGCCCTCGGACCCGTCTGCCAAATATCGTCAGTCGGGCGTGCGCTGTTCACGTCTGACCCCGTGGCGATCGACGAAGTCGTGGCCGATTCGGCACTCTGGTTTACGTGGATGTGGTCCCCACCATCGAACCGGGGATGGTCGACTGGGGCCGCCTATTCGCCTCAGATGCGCTGTTGCATAGCGAGTTCGACGTACCGGTCGGCGTCTTCTTCCAGCAAAAGCCGCTGCTCGACCAGGCGTTGCGCGGCGAGCGCGATCAGCCTGACGTACCTGGCCGTCGACCCGTAGCGTTCCTCAATGGATCGACGGGGATCGCCGTTCTGCTCGCGTTCGGCGTCGGTTACCGGGAACGGCAGGTGGCTGCCGGTCAGACCGGCGAGGGCGTTCTGGGCGCCTTCGGTGATGCGGTAGTTCCAGCCCGTATGCGTCGCTAGAGGGACTTGGACCTGCGGAGTCTTCAACCCCGCGACCTCATTGCCGTCCGAACCCACCTGAGGCAGAAGCACGGCGTACTCGCGCGCATGGTCCTCGCCGGGAGGTTCTGTCGCCATGAGCCCTGCGTCGTAGTCCGGTCCGTGGTCCTGGACGAACACTCGATTGGCATCCTTTGGGTGGTCGACTCCCGGTATCTTGGGGAACACGTTGCTCGCCACCGATGCATCGACGGCGGTCTCGTCGTCGCGTCGCGGCACGCGGCTGTCCGGAGGCGTCGTTCCGTCAGTCGCCCAGGCGTCGAGCACGTCGAGCAGCGCTCGCAGCAAGGGAGTGGTGTTGAGCGGATTCGACGGATGCCGGGCGGCGCCGATCTTCGGCCCTGCCAGCGGGTCGGCATTGTGCTGAGAACCGGTGAAAAAGAAGACCCGGGCGCGTTCGTGATCGGGGATGTCCGCTCCGAGCGAGTCGGTGTGAACCAATGACGCCCGGCGCTCCCAGTACTCGGCCGACGTGTGCGTATGGATGACTACCGGGTCGGTGTCGGGCCGCTTGAGCAGACCGTCCGTCTCGCCGGTCAAGGCGTCGGTGGTCGTGCTGTAGGCGAACGGGAACTGATCGCCCGGATAGAGATGATCGGTGTGTTCGCGCGAGTGACGGCCGGGCTGCGCGAAACGGAAGTTCACGATGACGCGACCGCCGCCGGACACGTGCGGCGAGATGCCCTCGAAAACCGGACGGCCTTTCGAGTCGGCGTTGAAACCCTGGTAGACGAACTCCCGCAGGTAACGGCCGCTTTGGGAGCGGCCCCAGGCGTAGGCGCGATCGATGCCGGTTCCATTGTCGCGCAATGGATTCGGGGAGCCGTCGCTGTCGCGCTCGTCGTGGAGCAGGAACGATATCAGGTCGCGTAGGCCGGTGAATCCGAACCCCAGCACCAGCGGGTTCTTGGCTTGGTACACCAGCTCGTAGATCCAGCCCGGCCTGAAGCCTTCGGGCAGATAGCAGTGCGTGGCCGATTCGACTGGCGCGCCATCGATTAAGTTGGCGAACTTCCACGCCTCAGGTGCGATGGCCTGGCGCTGGTCGCGCTCGTACTCGCGGACGGTGAACGTCGCCTGATTGGCATCGACGGACGCGGCCTCGTGCGAGACCGTGTAATCGTTGGAGCTGAGCGGCAGGCTCGTGATACCGGGCGCGTCGACGATGAATTCGGAGCGCGTGACGCCCGTTATCTCGCGGCCGTTGTCCGTCGCGGTCGGGACCCTCATGGTTTGCCTGCCGTCGCCAGGGAGCAGGTCACCCTGCCAGCCGGACCAGACAACGCTGTAGCCCCTTCGCATCAGGAAACCGTTGCCGGCATGCTCCATTGCGCTGGGCGTGTTCGAGTGGACTGCATCGTTGAAGAACTGGAGCGCCCTCAGGTTTCCGCGGTTGTTGACGTCGTAGAAGATTCGGCGGTTTCCCCTCGACAGCTCGACCGGCTTCAGGATGGTGAAGTCTGTCGCAAATTCCACCAGACCGTCTGAGTTTCGCGGCGCGTTTTCTATGTCGACCACCATCGCGTGCTGAGGCGAATCGGGATCGACGGCGAACACGACCTCCCCGACCAGCCGTTCGTAGGGGCCGACGTCGCCGAATTCCATGCCGTCGGCAAATGCCTCACGCGTGGATATGTTCAAACGCAAATGTGTGTCCATAGTGATCGCTCCTGACATGGCGCCGTTCGCCGAGAGCTTGTGTTGCCACACGTCTTGCCGATGGGCGAGTCGCTGGAAATTCGAGCATGTGGTCGAAGTGGATGTCGGGCTCACCCACCGCAGGCGGGACACGCGCGACGATCCGGGTCGGAAAGGCGCGGAGCGTCAGACCTTCCAGTTCTTCAGGAATCGGAACGCGCCGTCCAGGAACAGGTTCGTGGCTCTGGCACTGGCCATCACGTCGTCGGTCATCTTTCGTCCGCGGGCGTGAATCTTGTTCCTGACTTGCGCTTCGAAGGTCTTGACCTTCGGATGGTTCGGCTGCCCCGGCAGTCCCATGGACTGTGCGATGTCCTGGGCGCCCGATGCGAATAGGTCTATCCCGTCGACCGCCAAGATCTCGTCGAAGTTTTCAAGGACCGAAATGTCTTCGAGTTGCGCGATGACTAAGATGTTGTCATTGGTATGCTTCATGTAGGCGGGCCCGGACTCGAAGTCGCCGAAATACGCCCCACGCCCGGAACCAAAGCTGCGGCTGCCTTTGGGGGTGTACCGGCATGCGTCGGCGAGCTGTTGCGCCCGTTCTGCGTTGACGATGTGCGGTCCCGTGATTCCCATGATGCCCCTGTCGAGGAATCGGAGGATCGTGGCGTGGTCTATTTCCGGCACGCGGGCCATCGGGGTAAGGCCGGCCATGTCGGCGACGCGGCACAAGTCGTCCAGCAGGTCCACGGTGAACGGTCCGTGTTCGCTGTCGAACGTGACGAAGTCGAAACCAGCCCGCCCAGCCAACTCGACGATAGTTGTCGATGGGAAGGACAGGTTGATGCCGTAGGCTTTTTCGCGACCGCCCATCTTTGAGATGACGTTGTTGACTCGCATGTCCGCCCTGAATACCGGAATCCCGACGAGTCAATTGTAGGCGAAGGAGGACCGATACTCAACCGGCTCCACTTGACATGGCTTCAACGCCCGTGATATTTTTCACAGCGTTTATCGACCGGTGACGCCGTCGTCTGATCTTGACACCCTGTTTGGGGCGATGTGATAATCTTCACCGGTTGGCCCGCCAAGGGTATTTTGACCATAAATCAGGATGTAGAGCGGCAGCGCATGGAGCAAGTTTTCCTAGACCCGGGAGCAATCGGCCCGGAAAGTTGGAGCGAGCTAGGCAGCCTCTTGAGGAGCCTTTGGCTAACGGTGCTGTTCGTGGTGCTTTTTGCCTCCAACATGTTGATCGGGCACAACATGCTGCCGTCGTTCATCGCCTCCGGTCACGTCCCCTCGGGCTGGCAAAAAGTCCGGCCTGTCTTGTACTTGGGCGCGATCGTCAGCATCGGTTTGGCCTTCTTCTTCGTTTACAGAGCCATCGATTCCGCGAGCGTCCTCCGGGATTTCTGGCCGGATTACTGGATCTAGCAACGCAACCGTCACTAGCTAGGGTTAACCCCAATCAATAGCAGGATGAGCAGAATTTGATACCAGGAGATTTTCAGTACACCAGGCCTTCCGGCAAGAAACTGGCACTGTTTTCGCTTATGGGCATTGGTGGGCTGATTGGATTCGTTGCGACCGTACTGATTGGTACGTTCGTCATTACCGCTTGGATTGGCCAACCCGTCATCTTCGGCAACGATGAAGGGCCGACCCAACCGATTCCTTTCCCGCACCCCACACACGTCGAAGACCTCGGACTCGACTGCACTTTCTGCCACCGGAACGTCACCCAAGGCGCGACCGCCAGCATCCCCGCGGTCGGCTTGTGCATGACCTGCCACATGGCCGTCGGCGACGGGCTAGTGGAGGTGGAAAAACTGCGCGAGACGTTTGAAGCGGGCGATCCGATCGACTGGATCCGCGTTCACAGAGTGCCTGACCACGTTCGTTTCGTTCACGAGGCCCACATATCGTTCTTCTCTGAACTGGACGGTGTGGCGCCGTCCGGAGTGTGCATCCAATGTCACGGCGACGTGGGCGCTATGGATGTCGTCAAACAGGTCGAACCGCTCAAAATGTCCCAATGCGTCGACTGCCATCGTGACAACGGCGCGCCTACCGACTGCACTACCTGTCATTACTAGAGGCCCAATCTAAACTATGGCTCTTACACGACGACAGTTTTTGACCCTGACAGGCGGCTCCGCGGCCGCCGCGATACTGTTCCAGGCCTGTGGCGTGCCTCAGAGGGAACTGATTGTTCAGTCCCCCCTGGAGATGCCAGAAGACCTGGTGACAGGGCTCGACAACTGGTACGCCACATTGTGTCGCCAGTGCGCGACCAGCGAGGGCATTGTCGTTCGCGTCATGGAAGGCAGGGCGAAGAAGGTCGAAGGGAACATCGACTACCCTGTGAACCAAGGTAAGCACAGCGTCCGGTGTGAAGCGGGCCTTCAGGCACTCTACCATCCAGACCGAATCGCCGGTCCGTTGGTTCGCGCAGGCGCCAGGGGTTCTGGCCAATTCGAGGAGATCACCTGGTCCGACGCTCTGGCAAGGCTGACAGGAATTCTTCGGCTAAACCAAGCGAACCCCCGTTCCACGGCCCTCGTGACGAACCCTGTCGGCGGCCACCTGGGTATGGTCGTCGAACGATTCGCCGACCGCTACGGCGCGAAATTCATGCCCTATGAGCCCGTCGAACGCACCAACCTCAAGAAAGCCATCAAGCAGGTCTTCGGCCAAGACCGGATGCCCGACTTCGATATCGAACGATCGAACTACGTTCTGTCCTTCGGCGCCGACTTCCTGAACACTTGGGTCTCCCCAGTGCGCTACAGCCGAGGCTATGGCGAGTTCCGACAGGGCGACCGCGAGCGAGGCAAACTGACGCATGTCGACTCGCGATTCTCGATGACCGGCGCCAATGCCGACAACTGGCTGTACGTTAAACCCGGCATGGAGGGCATACTCGCTCTCAGCATCGCCCACGTTCTGATCGAAGACGGGCTCGCCGATGCGGCGGCTGCCGAAGCACTGACAGGCGGCGGCAGCCTTGAGGATTTCGCCCCCGAAGCGATAACGGCCAAGGTGGGCGTAGGCGCTGGAAAGATACGCGAAATCGCCCACGATTTCGGCACGCACGGCCCTGCGCTGGCGCTGGGCGGAGGCTCCGCCGCGGCCCATACCAACGGGCTGTTCAATCTTGTTGCAATATACTCCCTCAACTACCTGGTCGGCAGCGTCGGACAGGAAGGCGGAGTAATCTTCAATCCAGCCTCACCGCTGGACGACATCCCCGGCACACCGGCGGTGGCCCCATTCGATCAGTGGTCAGACCTCGTGACCGACATGAGCGAAGGCAAGATCAGCACATTGATCGTCCGAGGAGCGGATCCGTATTACGGACTGCCGGGAGCGCTGCAATTTAGGCCAGTCTCCTTTGTCGTGCCCAACATCGTCAGCTTCTCCAATTTCATGGACGACACCACGGCCATGGCGGATCTGATTCTGCCCGAGCACAGCTATCTGGAAGATTGGGGCACTGACTCCCCCGACCCCGGGCCCGGCTATGAGCTCGTTGGGTTCCAGCAGCCGGTTGTGAGGCCGTTCTTTGAGAATCGTGGATCCGAACTTGGCACCCGCGGCTTTGCCGACGCACTTCTGGCGGTGGCGCAGGGCTTAGGCTTGGACATGGGCCTGCCGGGAGCGACATACAAAGAGATACTGCAGGACGGAGCTCGCAAGCTCTTTGACCTGAACAGAGGCTCTGTTCAAGCCAGCGATTTCCCGTCCTTCTGGAACGGCGTGCTACAGCGCGGCGGCTGGTGGGACACAACCGCTGGATCGATCGACGCGGCGCCCGCCCCCACGAGGTTGCCCGAAGCCGTTGACCCTTCATTCGGCGGCTCGTCCGAATTCCACCTGGTTCCTTTCTCGTCCACGGGCATTTCCGAGGGGCAAGGTGCCCATCTGCCGTGGTTGCAGGCTACTCCCGATCCCGTGACCACCGCGACGTGGCGCACCTGGGTCGAAATCAACCTGAAAGTCGCCGAAGAGATGGACCTGCGCGAAGGCGACCTTGTCAAGATCACCTCCACTCGCGGATCGATCGAAGCGATCGCTTATCCGCATCCTGGAGTCGCTCCCGACGTGGTAGCCATACCCATGGGGCAAGGCCACCACGCCTCAGGGCGGTATGCGGAAGGTCGTGGCGCCAACGTGATGGAGATTCTGGAACCGATCACCGACGAGACGACAGGCGCATTGGCCTGGGCCGCGACTAGAGTCGATATCGAAAAACTGGACAAATGGGTCCGGCTGCCCAAATTTGAGAACGCCGTTCCGGAGCGCCCTGAAGACGAAGAAGGGCACGTATTGCAGATAACGCGGAATGACAGCTAGCAGAATGGCATTTCGTTTGGCCGCCAAAACTTCGGCCAGTAGGAGCACAGGCACATGGCAGTAAGCTGGGGAATGATCGTAGACCTGGACAAATGTACGGGCTGTCAAGCCTGCGTAGTTGCATGCCAGGCCGAGAACAACATCCCCATCAACGACGAAGACAGCTTCAAATCGCGCAGGGCGATCGAGTGGATGCGGATCGAACGGTATTGGGAAGGCGAATTCCCGGACGTCAAAGCCAGGTTCATGCCGGTCTTCTGCATGCATTGCGCGGACGCGCCATGCGAGCCTGTCTGTCCGGTATACGCCACGTACCACAACAACGAAGGGCTCAACGTCCAGGTGTACAACCGTTGCATTGGAACTCGATTCTGCGCGAACGGCTGCCCGTACCACGCCAGGTACTTCAACTTCTGGGAACCCGAGTGGCCCGAGAGTCTGAAAAACCAGCTCAACCCGGACGTCACTGTTCGAAGCCGCGGGATCATGGAGAAATGCACGTTCTGCGTGCAACGCATCCGCCGAACCGGACGAAAGGCGGCCCAAGGCAATACCACGGTTGCCGACGAAGCGCTGGCTCGATCCCTGAATCCTGCCTGCGTCAACTCATGTCCGACCCAGGCGCTGGAATACGGCGATGTGGTGGACGTGCTCAGGGCCGTGAAGGAAAAAGACCGGCTGCCCAGAGAGCCGATCAGCAAACTCGGCGAGAAAATGAAGAAAGAACTGCCGGAACCCGGCGCCGAAGAAGGCCGAGGGTACTTCATGCTTGAAGAGCTTGGAGTCCATCCGTCGGTGGTTTACCTGCGAAAAGTAGACGAACATGTCAAGGAAGAAGTGCATGGCTAACGGCGCCGTGGCTGAAAACGGCCACTCCAACGGCCATGCCGGCATGGCTACACACCAGGCGATGAGCAAAGAACTGGTGGACAAGCACCATCGGAACAGCGACACGTTCTGGCGGGTAGCCTCGGTATTCGGCATCCTGTTGATTCTCGGGATCGTCGGGTTCGTGATGCGGCTGTCTAGCGGGGTTGGCGACAGGGCTGTGTGGGGATACTACGCGGCGGTGTTCGCGTTCATCTTGACGACCGCGCAGGCTGCGCCGATGGTCGCCATCGCACCCAGACTCGCCAAAGCTCACTGGCGGCGCCCGATCTCACGCGTCGCCGAACTGTGGAGCGCGGTCGGGTTGTTCAACCTGTTGCTGTTCATCCCCATGCTCTGGATATTGCCCCCGTTGAGCGACGGTCGGAGATCGCTCTGGTTCTACGAGGCGGGTAAAGTTCCGAACTACTCCCCTCACATCTGGGCTTCGGCCGCCATGCTGGCCTTGGTGGTCATCGGCGTGATGCTGCTATGGTTGTCGGCGCTGCCTGACTTCGCCGCTGTTCGAGACAATGCCCCGGACGGTTGGAAAAAGCGCTGGGCCGGTAAAATGGCCCGTGGATGGATGGGTACGTCGGCCCAGTGGAACATGCAGTACCATCGCATGGGCATCCTCGGCGCGTTCTACTTCATGATGTTGGTGTTCGTGCACTTCCTGGTCAGCGTCGATTTCCTGATGACGCTGGTCCCTGGCTGGATCGACGCACTCTTCCCGATCACACATGCCGCAAACGCACTTCAAGCCGCGTGCGCCACACTGGTCCTGACCATCTGGTGTTTGCGAAAGTTCGGCGGATACGAAGACTACATCGGCAAAGACCAGATATGGGGTCTTGGCAAGCTGATGTTCGCATTGTCGTTGCTTTGGTTCTGGTTCTGGTTCTCCAGCTTCAACGTCATGTGGTATGGGAAGAAGCCAAACGAGCAGGCCGTGATCAACCTGATGATGACCGGTCCGTACTTGACCGTATTCATGGCGGTGTTCGTTTTGAACTTCCTGATTCCGCTGTGGACGATGATCTGGAACCCGTTGCGTCGAAGCACCTGGGGCCCGGCCATAATCTCGATCTCAGTGCTGGCAGGCACGTTCCTAGATCGCGTGCGCCTGTACGTCGCCGCTTATTCAGTGCCTGGCATCGGTAATTCCAGCATCGACAAGCACGCGCTCGAGCTTGAACACATACCGGAAGCCGTAAGACCGGAGCTCGCCGACATATTCATCATGGTCGGCGCGGTTGGCGGGATGATCTTCATCTTCCTCATGGCGACCAGATTGGTGCCGGTCATGAACTTCTGGGAGCAGAAAGAACTGCTGTTGTACAAATTACACAAACCCTTCCACCGGACCGAAGTCATGGTGTTGGGCAAGCCCGAATGATCGTCTCGCCCAAACGACCTTAACCAAGGCCGGACGGGCGCCGGAAGACAGACGGGCTATCGGAAATAGGGACCTGAAGAGAAAGCCAAAATGCAGCAATTCATCCGGAGAACCGACAAAGAGATCAACGAGGAGCTCCTCGCTGGCGTGCTACACACGCCCAAATGGTGGCTTCCCGCGGTCATATTTCTGACAATCGTTGTCTTCGCGGGTCTCGGTTCCTTCGGGTACATGATGAACAAGGGTCTTGGCGTCACGGGGCTGAACAGGCCGGTGATGTGGGGATTCTTCCTCGTCAACTTCGTGTTCTGGATCGGCATCAGCCACGCTGGGATCATGATCTCCGCCATCCTCAGACTCACCCAGGCCGAATGGCGCCGGCCCGTGACTCGCGCAGCCGAGGTGATGACAGTATTCTCGCTGATGGCCGCCCTCCACACGCCGCTGGTGCACGTGGGCCGGCCCTGGCGTGAGTTGTGGGTGTTCCCTTACGACTTCGCTCGGGGAGTTTGGCCCAACGTCCGCTCTCCGTTCGTCTGGGACCCGAGCGCGGTGGGCACGTACCTAATCGGCAGTTCGTTGTTCGTATTCGTAGCCTTGCTTCCGGACATGGCCGTCCTCCGCGACAGGGTCAAAGGCAAGATTATGAAGAAGGTCTATGCTGTGATGTGTCTTGGATGGAGGGGCACGCCGCGGCAGTGGAAGCTCCAGGCTCTGGCCGGAATACTGCTGTCGGCCCTGGTGCTGCCGGTGTTCGTATCCGTTCACTCCATTGTGTCATGGGACTTCGCCGTCGTTATCGGCGTAGAGGGATGGCACTCGACGATTTTCGCACCCTACTTCATCATCGGCGCGATTCACTCCGGAGTCTCGGCGGTCGCCATGCTGATGGCTCTGGCCGTTTGGCTCTGGGGTTACGACAAGTACCTGCGACCTGACCATTTCGACGCGATCGCCAGATTGCTCATCGTTGTGGCAGTCACATGGTTCTTCTTCTTCTTCCTGGAATGGGTGTTCGCCCTCTACACGCTGGAGGGCCCAGAGATCAAACTTCGGGAAACGCAGATCACCGAGTGGCCTTATGCGCCGCTGTTCATAGTGTTCCTGTTTGCGGCCTTCATAATTCCAGTGCCGATGTGGCTGTTCAAGAGAGTCAGGCGCAGCATGAAGCTGATGTTCTTCACGACGGTCCTGGTCAACATCGGAATGTGGCTGGAACGCTTCCTGATCATCATCCCCGGAATGATACGTCGCCAGCCAATGTCGTTCGACTGGGGGTCGTACAGCCCAAGCATCGTTGAGATATTGATTGTTGCGGAGACCTTCGCATTCGTCGCACTTGGGATGCTGCTGTTCTCCAAATTCCTTCCCTTGATACCGCTCTTCGACATCAAGGAGGGCATGGTGCTCAGAGACGAGATCAAAGTCGGCAGACGGGTCGTCCCGGCAGTAGTTCACGAGTAAGGAAACCGACATGATAGCTAAGAAAAGCGTACTTGGCCTCTACACAGACGAAAACACCGCGGCTGACGCGTTGGATTCGTTGCGGAGCGCCGGATACACGTCCACCGAGTACGAGATACTTACGGGCATCCCGTACCCAGAAGGCACCTTCGGAGAGGAGGAGCCTAAGCACACGCTCTATCGATGGCCACTGATGGGTGCCGCGTGCGGCTTTATTATTGGACTCATACTCACATCGGGCACTCAGTTGGCCTACCCTCTCGTGACGGGCGGTAAGCCGGTGCTGGCCATACCCGCGATGTCAATCATCATCTACGAAGGAACGATGCTGGGAGCGATCATCTTCACGGTGATCGGAATTATCATCGAGTCACGCCTGCCCCGGATTTTCATGGGGGCGTATGATGAGCGCATCACCGAAGGGTACATCGGCGTCACGGTCACAACTTCGGAAGAACGTGTCGGAAGCGCCGAAGACGTGTTGAGAGCCTCCGGAGCAGAGGACATCAAGCGCGGCTGGGAGCTCAACTGAACCCATGTTTCTTTCTGACCTGCGCATTGCTTCGATGATTAGGCGACCGTTCAATTCAAACGCCAGGTCGTGGCTGCCTGTCGTCATGGGACTTCTGCTCGTCGTCGCTGCCGTCGGCTGTTATGACAGCGCCAGCGGTGACGCCAGCCTCACCGACGCCATAGAATTCACGCTGCCTGCATTCCCAGAGACCGGTTCGAACGCCGTTCAACTGTTCACTGAGATGCACTATCAGCCCTCGTATCGCTCCCAAGAAGAACCCAGGCTCCTACCGCCGGAGGGCTCGGTGCCAATCACCGGAGCGGAAATCGTCTACACGTCGCTCGACGACTACAACGCCGCTCCCACAAAGGCTGGCGATGCGGTCGCGGGCCAAGGCCTGTACAGCATCAACTGTCTCGTTTGCCACGGCGCGGCGCTTGACGGCAATGGGCCGATCCTCGCCTACAATTACAGTGGAGTTTTTCCCGCAGATCTGCGAGCAACACCGTCCACCGACAACGAACTCTTCGCCTTCATCTCGGGTGGAGGAAGCATGGGCCTGTCCATGCGCATGTTGGGACGCGCCTCCTCGTCCCCGATGCCGGAATTCAGGCTTCTGCTCACTGAACAAGAGCGTTGGGACATAGTGGCGTACCTTAAAGGCCAATGATCAGCCAGTCCTGATCCCCCTGGGCGTCAAACGCCGGCAGTCCGCTTCCCGACCGACAAAGCGACCAATGCTTAGTGTCGGAAATTGCCGTTAGATAATCCGTTCGCCCTGAGCCCGTCGAAGGGCCTGCGACGGGTGGTTCGACAGGCTCACCACCAACGGCATGGTTGATACCGATTATCGCGAGCAAGTACTGGCTCGATTGGACGCCGTTGCGTCGTCGGGCGCCTCTGTCTGAAAACCGCTCAACGTTGCGAGACTGAACCCGCAACCTCCATGCGCTCGGACTCTGTTGAGTTCGTAGAATCGGAGATGGGTTAGCATGTCCGGTCTTCCCGCCGACCGAAGCATCGCCTTTGATGCAATCGAGAACTTCCGCGACCTGGGAGGTCTCCGCGCACGCGAAGGCAGCGTCATTCGCCGAGGGCAAATTTTCCGAAGCGGCGACCCACGGCTCATGACCGAACCCGACTATACCAAACTCACCGACGATCTGGGCGTCCGGACCATCCTCGACCTCCGACGACCCGACGAACTCGAAGACGTTGGAATCAGCCCGCTCATAAAACCGCCGGTTCGGCACGTCCACATTCGACTGGTGCAGGGACAAAACCTGGAGTCGGTTGTCCGGGAGGCGCAATCCGTTGGCAACGTGGGAGAGATGTACCAGCAAAGCCTGGAGGATGTCGCGTTCGGCCGGAGTCTGACTTCCGCGCTGGAGCTGCTGTCCCATCAGGAAAACCGTCCGGCGCTGTTTCACTGCTCTCTGGGCAAAGACCGCGCGGGCGTGCTGGCGGCGTCACTCCTGGCCGTCCTGGGCGTCACGGACGACGACATCGCGATCGACTACGCGTTGAGTGCGGAATCGGCGCCAAGACGCACGGAGCGTCGGGGGAAGAACGAGCCTGTGGACTCGAAACCCTTGTGGCCGGATTGGGTCTACGAAGCCCCGCCCGAGTCGATGCTGCACGTGCTTGCGTTCGTGCGCCGCGAGTTCGGCTCGATGGACGGCTATCTGCAGTCCCACGGCGGAGATGCAACGTTGCCTGACCGCCTGCGCGCTGCGCTGCTGGATTAGGCCGGAATAGTGCATGCTCGAGTCGACGTTAGGTCGAGTGAACACGATCCTCAGCCCGTTCGTCCTGAGCCTGTCGAAGGACCCCGGAGGGCCAAGTTTCGCGACCAGATCGACGAAACCGAACCTTCTGGCTAGGGTTCGTACGCCAGGTTGGGGGACAGCCAGCGTTCTATATCTTCGGTCGCCATGCCTTTGCGGACAGCGTACTCGGTGATCTGATCTCGGCGCAATTTTCCGACGCCGAAGTAGTGGGAATCCGGATGGGCAAAGTACAGGCCGCTCACCGACGCCGCCGGCCACATCGCCATGGTCTCCGTTAGCTTGGCGCCCGTGTTGCGTTCGACGTCCAGCAACCGCCATATCGTCGCCTTTTCAGTGTGGTCGGGACTGGCAGGGTACCCAGGCGCCGGTCGGATGCCCTGGTACCGTTCTTTGACGAGGCCTTCGCCGGTAAACGACTCGTTCGGTGCGTAGCCCCAGAGCTCCCTACGAACGAACTCGTGCATCCGTTCGACGAACGCTTCGGCCAATCGATCGGCCAAAGCCTTGACCATGATCGATCCGTAGTCGTCGTGGGCCTCGGCCATCGCCCCTGCGATCTCGTCCGCGCCCAATCCCGTCGTGACCGCAAAGGCGCCGACATGATCTTCAACCCCGGCGCCGCGCGGCGCGACGAAATCCGAAAGGCAGAAATTCGCCTTCGACAGGCTTGGCCTTCCGCCGGACTTGTCCGTCTGCTGACGTAGAAACCGCAAGGTGGCGAGTGTTGAGCTTCGGGATTCGTCTGTGTACAGTTCGATGTCGTCGCCGACGGCGTTTGCGGGGAACAGACCGACCACGGCACTGGCTTTGAGCAGCCGTCCGTCGACGATCCGACGGAGCATGTGCTCAGCATCTCGAAACAGGCTCACAGCTTCGCGGCCGTACTTAGAGTCTTTGAGGATCGCGGGGTAGACGCCTCGGAGTTCCCATGTCAGGAAGAACGGCGTCCAGTCAATCTTCTCAACCAATTCATCCAGCGGGTAGTCGTCGAACACTCTGATCCCTGTAAAACTCGGCGCGGCTGCCGCTTTCTCCCAGTCGAGCTCCTCACGTCTGGCGCGCGCGTTGACGAGCGAGAGCAACCGAGCAGACGGATCTCGAGCCGCGCGCGTCTCGCGCAGTTGGTCAAACTGTCGACGGGTCGTCTCGATGAATTCTGTTCGTCGCTCTGGGTTGACCAGATTGGCCACCGTGGCCACGGATCGTGACGCGTCTTTGACGTGGAGCACGCCGTGTGGGTACTGCGGATCGATCCGCACTGCAGTGTGGGCAACTGACGTCGTGGCGCCGCCGATCAGCAGCGGGATGTCCAGACCTTGCCGCGACATCTCTCTTGCGACCGTCACCATCTCGTCCAGAGAAGGCGTGATCAGGCCGCTGAGGCCGATGATGTCCGCTTGTTCTTCAATGGCCGCGTCGATGATGCGCTGAAACGGCGCCATGACGCCGAGGTCGATCACCTCGTAGTTGTTGCAGCCCAGCACCACGCCGACGATGCTCTTGCCGATGTCGTGGACGTCGCCCTTGACTGTTGCCATGACGATCTTCGCTTTAGGCTTGATGGCGCCGGTTTGACCCAACTCGGCCTGGATTATGGGCACGAGCTGCGCCACCGCCTTCTTCATCACACGGGCGCTCTTGACCACTTGCGGCAGGAACATCTGGCCCGACCCGAACAGGTCGCCGACCGCGTTCATGCCGTCCATGAGAGGACCGTCGATAACGTCGATGGATCGCACCGACTGTTGGCGGGCTTCCTCCACGTCGGCCTCGATGTGCTGGTCGATGCCGTGAACAAGGGCGTGCCGGAGTCGTTCTGCGACAGGCAGCGATCTCCAGGCGTCGTCTTGTTTTGCTTGTTTCGATTTACCCTTGACCGTCTCTGCCAACGCGATCAATCGCTCGGTGGCGTCTGACCGGCGGTTGAGGACGATGTCGCGCACGGCTTCGCGCAAATTGCTTTCGATGTCGTTGTAGACGATGAGTTGCCCTGAGTTGACGATCCCCATATCCATACCGGCCTGTATGGCGTGGTAGAGGAACACTGAGTGAATCGCTTCGCGGATCGCGTAGTTGCCTCGGAACGAGAACGACACGTTGCTGACGCCGCCGCTGACGTGGGACGACGGGAACCGCTGCTTCAGCAGTCGCGCGGCCTCGATGAAATCGACCGCATAGCTGTTGTGCTCCTCAATTCCGGTGCCAATGGCGAACACGTTGGGGTCGAAAAAAACATCCTCTGGGAGGAATCCGACTTCGTCGACCAGCAGACGGTACGACCGTTCGCAGACATCCAGCCTTCGTTGGACCGTGTCAGCCTGGCCTTGTTCGTCGAACGCCATGACGATGACCGCCGCGCCATATCGCCTGACGATCCTCGCCTGTTCGAGGAACGGTTCCTCGCCCTCTTTCAGCGACAAGGAGTTGACGATTCCCTTGCCTTGAATCGATTGAAGGCCCGCCTCGATCACGCTGAATCGGGAGCTGTCGATCATTATCGGGACGCGGGCGATGTCGGGCTCGGAAGCAATCAGGGCCAGAAACCGGCGCATGGCCGCTTCCGAGTCGAGCATTCCCTCGTCCATGTTGATATCGAGGATCTGGGCGCCGTTGTCCACCTGTTGCCTGGCGACTGCCAGCGCCCCGTCGTATTTACCGCTCTTGATCAGACGGCGGAAACGAGCGGAGCCTGTGACGTTTGCACGCTCCCCAACGTTGATGAAATTGGAGTCGGGTCTGATCTCCAGCAGTTCGAGACCGCTGAGCAGAGTTATGCCTCGGCTCTCCGGTATTGCGCGCGGCGGGAGTCCGGCCACGGCCTCGGCGATCGCCTTAGTGTGGTCGGGTCCGGAGCCGCAGCAGCTCCCGACGATGTTGGCCAGGCCGCTCTCCACGTATCCCAGCAAATTGGCAGCCATGTGGTCGGGCGTCTCGTCGTACTCGCCGAGCTCGTCAGGCAGTCCGGCGTTGGGGTGGCAACTCACGTAGTGGGAGGACACATCCGCCAGCCCAGAGAGGAACATGCGCATTTGGTCGCTGCCCAGCGAGCAGTTGATTCCTACGCTGAGCAAAGGCATGTGAGCAACCGAAGCGTAGAAAGCTTCAGGCGTCTGCCCCGACAGGTTGCGGCCGGCAATGTCGGTGACCGTGACGGACACCATCACGGGAACCGTGGCCGCTTTCTCCTCGAACACACGCTGGATCGCGTAGAGCGCGGCTTTGCCGTTGAGGGTGTCGAAGACGGTCTCGACCAGCAGGATGTCGACGCCGCCGTCTAAAAGCCCTCGAACGCACACAGCGTAGTCTTCGGCGAGACTAGCGAACGAAACCTCTCGGTAAGCCGGATCGTTCATGTCGGGCGAAAGCGACGCCGTCTTGGTTGTCGGACCAATGACCCCGGCGACAAATCGGGGCTTGTTCGGGGATCGTTCCGTAAACTCGTCGGCGATGCGCCTGGCGATCCAGGCGGCAGACTCGTTGATCTCGTACACGCGATCGGCCAGCCCGTAGTCATCCATGCTCGGGCCGTTCGCGGCGAACGTGTTGGTCTCGAGGATGTCCGCCCCGGCGTCGAGATACTGACGCTGAACCTCTTTCAAAATCCGCGGCTGGGTCAGTGACAGCACGTCGAGGCAACCCTTAAGGTCGTGTGAGTGATCGCGGAAAATCTCTCCGCGAAAGCCCTCTTCCTGCAGGTCGTAGGACTGAAGCATGGTCCCCCATGCGCCGTCCAACACCATGACCCGCTGTTCGAGGATCCTTTCGATCTCGGCCGTTCGGTCGATTATCGGCGAGGCGTGCGAGGCTACGATTGTTGTCAACTTGGCTCCCGACGTCGTTGGGTTTAACGATAATTGTACTGCAAGCAGCGTCGGAACCCCAATAATGCTTTTGTCTTGACAATGGGCAGTTTTGCGCCTAGCGTTAGCCCCGCGTCAGAAGAGCGAACCAGGAGGCGTCCCGATGTCCAATCCGTTCCCAGTGCCGCCCGCCACGCGACCGGTGGCGATGGGCGTCAACGGCATGGTAGCGTCGGCGCATCCGCTGGCATCGTTGGCAGGGGTTCGGATGCTGATGGACGGAGGCAACGCATTCGACGCCGCGGTCGCCACGGCAGCAATGCTGAACGTGGGCGAGCCGTATATGTCCGGTGTGGGCGGCATCGGATTGGCGCTGGCCTACGTTGCGGCCGAAGACCGCGTCAGGGCGCTGAACTTCTCGGGCAGAGCTCCGATTGGGGCCGACCCGGAGCGCTTCACCGACACGAGCAAAGAGACGGGCATCCTCTCGGCTTTGGTCCCGGGGAACGTGGCCGGCTGGCTCGCGCTGCATAATGCGTACGGAAAGCTGGACCGCGAGAAAGTGTTCGAGCCGGCAATCGGGTACGCGGAGAACGGCGTGGGCGTAACGCACCTGAACAGCCGCATGATGTCCAACAACGCCGCCAGGCTGGTGCGATTTCCATCTGCTGGCATAATCCTGGGCTCCAACGGGAAAGCTCCGAAACCCGGCGCAAAGCTCAAGATGCCGCAGTTGGCCGCATCCCTCCGTTCGATCGCCAAAGGCGGCGCGGACGAGTTCTACCGAGGCGACCTCGCTCGCCGGATTGTCAGAGGGAGCGACGAACTAGGCGGCTTGATCACCGAAGAAGACCTGGCGACCTACGAACCGCACTGGCAAGACCCGATCAGCATCGACTATCGAGGATACCGAATCCACACGCCGCCGCCAAACTCCAGCGGCTTCCAGATTCTTCAAACCCTCAAGACGATGGAAGGCTTCAGCGGGGACGACCTGGCCTTCCAACACCCGGATACACTTCACCTGTTCATTGAGGCGGTCAAGCTGGCGGTGACAGACCGCATCAAGTATGCAGGCGACCCGAAGCACGTCGCGGCGCCGGTCGGCGGCTTGCTGTCAAGCGGCTACGCTGAACAGCAACGTCATCGGATCGATCGAAGCCGTGCTGCGTTCGTGTCCGGCGAGCACTTCAACTCGAAGGTCGCGCCCGAGGCTCTGATCACGGGGAACCCGCTAGAATTCGACGGCGGTATGACGACCCATTTCGTGGCCGCCGATCGTGACGGAAACGTCGTCTCCATCACGCAGACTCTCGGCGGCGGTTTCGGGTCAGGCGTGGCAGTGGGCGACACGGGGATATTCCTGAACAACATGGCCTACTGGTTCGACTTGGAGGAGGGGAGTCCCAACCGGATCGGCCCCGGCAAGCAGGTGGACTTCGTCGTCGCGCCGACTCAGACGTTTCGCGACGGGCGTTTCCATGTCAGCCTCGGAACGCCCGGGAGCTTCGGCATTTTGCAGACGACGCCTCAGTTCGTTATGAACTTCCTGGATTTCGGCATGAATATCCAGCAGGCGATCGACGCCCCAAGGTTCAGGGTGTACGAAGGCAGACGCGTCCAGATGGAGGAGCGATTGCCTGCCTTAGTGCGGCAGTCGCTCTCCGATCTCGGGCACGACGTCGATGTGATCGAGCCGTGGTCGATGTCAGTGGGCGGAGCGCAAGGCATTCACGCCGACCCGGACGAAGGGGTGTTCCAGGGCGGCGCGGACCCCCGCCGGGACGGAGACGCGATTGGGTGCTAGAGTCTGAATTTAGCCGACATCGGCTTGGAAGCGGCAATCAGTGCGGCGAGAGGTTTTGCATGAGCACGTTTGATGGATTGCAGAGAAGGTTGGACGACGGTGAGGTCGTTGTATTGGACGGCGGCACCGGAACCGAATTGGAGCGCCGCGGCGTGCCCATGGACTCGGCGGCCTGGAGCGGCGCCGCGATTCATACGCACCCGGAAGTAGTCCGGCAGGTCCACGAAGACTATATCCAGGCGGGAGCCGACATCGTCATTACCAACACTTTCGCGACGTGCCGGCACAGTTTGGAAGGCGCCGGCCTGGGAGACTTCGTCGCCGAAATCAATTCGCGTAGCGTTTCCCTGGCAAAAGACGCAATCGAAGCCGCCGAAGTCGACAGATCGATATACGTCGCTGGCGCGATTTCGACCTTCCAAACGCGCAACAATTCGGAATTCATGCCCTCGCTTGATGTCGCGAAGGCGAACTACAGGGAGCAGGCAGAACTGTTGGCCGAAGCAGGGGTCGATCTGCTCATGATGGAGATGATGGTGGATCTGGAACAATCGGCTCTCGCCATCGAATCCGCCGAATCGACCGGCCTTCCCGTCTGGGTCGGCTATAGCTGCCGGACAGACGAAGACGGCGGCCAGGTCCTCTTGCTCAACCGGGAAAGAGACGACGCCTTCGCCGAGGCCCTGGAACAGCTCGGCGGGTTGGGCGGTTCGTTGATCGCGGTGATGCACACGGTGATCGAAGACACCGTCCCAGCCTTGAGCGTCGTCAAAGAAAAGTGGAGCGGAAGCGTGGGCGCCTTCCCCCATTCCGGGAATTTCGTTATGCCCAACTGGCAGTTCAAGGACATCATGTCGCCTGAAGACTACCTTGCCGAGGCGCAAAAGTGGGCCCGGATGGGCGTCCAGGTGATAGGCGGGTGCTGCGGCACGACCCCGGAGCACATAAAAGCGCTGAAAGACGGTTTGCCCACGCACGTTCCGTGGGCATGAGCCAGGCGAACGCCAATTCAACCACGACGAACGACAAAGCCAATCACGAGCTGTGGACATCGAGAGCTCGCTGCGAAAATGGACGAAGGAGAACCAATGAGCAAGGCGCTTGACGGCATTCGAGTGATCGACATGACCCACGACCAGGCGGGGCCGTCCTGCACGCAGATGCTCGCCTGGCTCGGCGCCGAGGTGATCAAGATCGAGATGGCCGACGGCAGGGGCGACCGCTCGCGTTGGTTGCGCCGCGACGACCCGGATCTCGAC
Source organism: uncultured Dehalococcoidia bacterium (assembly GCA_964588665.1). GTDB lineage: Bacteria > Chloroflexota > Dehalococcoidia > Lucifugimonadales > UBA1123 > UBA2160. The sequence continues at coordinate 55,905 of CAZPQQ010000013.1, forward strand.
AGCTACTTCTACCTCCTTCTGAACAACAACAAGAAGAGCACCACGCTCAATCTTCGCGACGACCGCGGCAAGGACCTGTTCAAGACGCTTATCGGCGAGGCGGACGTCATGGTGGAGAACAGAGGCCCGGGCGCCATGGATCGCCTCGGTCTGGGCTACGAAGATCTCAAGCAGATCAATCCCCGGCTGATCTACGCGTCGGTAAAGGGTTTCGGTGGTTTTGGGCCGTACTCCGACTACAAGTGCTTCGAACAGGTCGCCCAGGCCACCAGCGGCGCGTTCAGTTGTACTGGATTCGACGACAGGCCCCCCGCCATGCACGGCGCCGGCGTGGGCGACTCGGGCACTGGAATGCACATGGCCATCGGAATTCTGGCGGCCATCGTTCAGCGGGCGTCGACCGGGACAGGGCAGATGGTGGAGGTGGCGATGCAGGAGGCCGTGCTCAACCTGACCCGCGTCCGATTCACCGGCACGCTCACCGACGGCACACCGGAGCCGAGGCAGACAAGCCAAGAAGGCCGGCGGCCGGACTCGGTTGGAGGATTGTTCGCCTGCGCGCCCGGCGGACCCAACGACTACGTATACCTGACGATGCCCCCGGACAACCCAGGGATGTTCAAGGCGGGCATGCAGGCGATTGGCCGCGAAGACCTGCTCGACGACCCACGCTTTGCCGACCCCGATGACCGGGTGGCAAACATCGAAGAGCTATCTGTAATTGTCGCGCAGTGGGCGGCGAGCCGGGACAAGCACACGGTCATGAAGGCCTTCGCATCGAAAGGCGTGCCGTGCGGCGCGGTGTTGAACACCGCCGAGGTGCTCGACAACGCCCACTTGCGGGAGCGGCATACCGTCTCGGACGTCCAGCATCCCGAGCGCGGCGAGTACGCGATGATCGGCTGCCCCGTGCGTCTCTCCGACTCCCCGGTCGAACTCGAACGTGCTCCGCTTTATGGCGAGCATACCGATCAGATCTTCACCGAGCTCGGCCGCCTCAATGCCGATGAGCTCGACGAGCTGCGCCGAGACCGGGTTGTGCTCTAGTTTGAGTCTTCCATGAATGCGTTCGCGCCTGTAGACAGGGCGGGCAGGCCACCCATCAAGAATGCCACGCGAATCGTCTCAGAAATCTCGTCCTCGGATGCGCCCATTGCCCGGGCGCGGTCCGAGATCGCTTTGACCCCGTCCTCGTGGGCCAGCAGTGCGTCGCACAGCATCGCCATAAGCGCCTTGACCTTGGCCGGCAGCGCGCCATCGCTCAGGATGAACTCGCGTCCCTCAGTCAACCAATCGGAAAGTCGGGGATCGGTGTCCGCAATTACGGCGAAGAATCCTGATGGCTGGGGTTGCTGCATATCGGTTCCTCCTCGGATCGCTTCAGCGCTTCTTCGTGAGTTAATGCATCGGGGTCACGTCCCGTCAAGTGGTGTAAGAAGTATCCATCCTCGTAAAGTTGTTAA
>CAZPQQ010000014.1:0-55842 GCA_964588665.1 uncultured Dehalococcoidia bacterium
CGTCGCCGCCTCCCGCGCCGAAGCCGTACCGGACTTTCGCAACAGGGATGATGGTCTTCCCTTCGGCCTCAACCGGGTCGCCGTAGACCGTCGCGGCCGATGCCGAGGTGTGGAGTCGCACCGCGATGGAGTCCAACACGTGGCGCATGTTCGTCAATCGCCCTCTCCCGCGGCGTCTTCGCCGACCTCGGTCCCATCGTTCGGACCCGGGCGGAACATGTGCTTCACGCGGTCCAGAATCCTGTGCCCGACTTCGTACTTGGACATCAATGGCACCACTTCGATGCCGCCCTCACGGTCGAAAAGCATCACGCGATTCGTGTCCGTGGCGAACCCGCTGTCCGCGGCGGTGACGTCATTCGCCGCGATCAAGTCCAAGCCTTTGGACACCAATTTCGTCTGGGCGTTGGCGATCAGGTCCTCGGTTTCAGCCGCAAAGCCGACTTTGACCAGCTTGTCGGAAGGGAGCCCGGCGATGATATCCGGGTTCTTGGTGAACTCAAGGGTCCACTCGTTGGAGGCGCCTTTTTTGATCTTCTGATCCGCCGTCTCAACCGGACGCCAGTCCGACACGGCAGCGGCCATGACCACAACATCGGCGTCGTCTATCTCGGCCGTGATCGCTTTCTGCATGTCCAAAGCGGACTGTACTTTGACGACGCGCACCCCAATCGGGTCGGGCAACGCGGTGGGCGCTGTTACCAGCACCGCGTCGCCGCCTCGGTCCCTGGCGGCCTCGGCGATCGCGTAGCCCATCTTGCCCGACGAGTTGTTGGTGACCACTCGTACAGGGTCGATTGCCTCCTGAGTTCCTCCGGCGCTTACGACGACTTTTCTGCCGGCCATGTCGCCGGATTTCCCTAGAGTCAGCGTTATCCAGCCCATCAACTCCGCGGTCTCGACCATCCGGCCTTTGCCGACCAATCCTGAGGCCAGCCTGCCCGTCGCGGGCCCGATGATAGTCATGCCTCGCCGCTGAAGGGTTCGGACGTTTTCCTGGGTGGCCAGGTTGCCGTACATGTGAGCGTCCATCGCGGGCGCCACCAAGACCGGCGCGCTGGTGGCCAGAATCGTTGCCGTGAGAGCGTCGTCCGCCAGGCCGTGAGCCATCTTTGCGATGGTGTGGGCGGTCGCGGGCGCCACGACGATCAGATCGGCGCGTTCGGCTACAGCCACGTGGTCGATGCTCAACTCGGACTTCGGGTCGAACATGTCCTCCGACACCGGACGATGGGTGATCGAACTGAACGCCAGGGCGGTCACGAACTCTCGTGCTCCTCGCGTCAGAATCACGTCCACGCCCGCGCCGGACTGCGCGAGTTTGCTTGCCAGGTCGATGGCCTTGTAGCAGGCTATGCTGCCGGTCACGCCCAAGCCTATGGTTTTCTCTTTCAGGATATCTGTCATTAAATGGACCCGGTGTCAGTCGCTGTTCATCGAATGGATAAGCCTGAGCCCGGTGAGCGTCAGGTTCGGGTCGACGGCATCGAACGCGTCGACTTCTTTAGCCACGATTCGCGCAAGGCCGCCCGTGGCGACGACCTTGGAACCGCCTCCCAACTCTTTGTCGAACCTGGCGACCATGCCAACGACCAGGTCAGCATACCCCAGCACCAGGCCTGACTGAAGAGAGTGGACGGTGTTCTTGCCGATGGCCGCCGGGGGACTCGCCAACTCGACCCGACGGAGCTGCGCCGTTGTGTGGAACAGCGAGTCGGCGGCGATCTGGATGCCGGGCGCGATGGCCCCGCCCAGATAGTCGCCGTCCGCCGTAACAGCGTCGAACACGGTCGCGGTGCCAATATCGACGATGATGGCGGGGCCGCCGTGCAGCGCCAGAGCGGCTGCGGCATCGACGATCCTGTCAGCGCCCACGTCTCTCGGCGAGTCGTACTTGACTCTCACGCCTGTCCTAGTCCCGGCCACTACCTCGAGGGGGGTCACCCCGAAATAGTCTTTGCACAGTTCGATGAAACTCGGCGTGAGAGGAGGCACGACGCTGCACAGGGCGACGGCGTCGACGGCGTCCGCTTCCAACCCTTTGAGCGGCAGAAGCTGGCTGACAGCCAAGGCGTACTCGTCGGGCATCCTTCCCGTGTCAGTCGTCAAACGGAAGGTCGCCCGGAGCTCTTCGCCCTCGAAGGCGCCAATGGTCACATTTGTGTTGCCAATGTCGATGGCCAGCAGCATGAAGCGTCGTCCCGTGAAATTTGTTCTACCGACGGATAATCGCGTTGCCCTCGCGCCGCCAGCGAGATCGCAGATATTCGCTTCCCGCAAGCACTCGATCCAGGGTCGGGTATCCGGTGGCCTTCAAGTTTTCCGCGCTGAACGCACGCGCCACGTCAGCGGCCGCGGCCTGTGCGGAGATCTTCCGCTTGCCGCGCTCGTTCCACGCCACGTTTACGTCCCGGTCCCAACTCGTTGCACGATGACCGTTTGTGTCCTGTTCACTGACGGGCGCCTGGATTGCCGGCGGTTGCCTGACGGGGGGTTGGCTCTCCGGAGGTTGGGCAGCTGGAGCTTGGCGCGCCGGCGGTGGGGCAGCTAGAGCTTGGCGGGCCGGAGGCTGGTTGGCCGGAGGCCGGTTGACAGGGTCCTGGTTCGACGTCAGTTGCACCATAATGTCGCCGGCGTCCCTCGATCTCGACACCTGCACCTCTGTGAGCGATTCGAGATAACGCGTGAAAGTGGAAAATCCTCTGGCTTTGAAATTAAAGCCAGGGTCGATCCGCAGCATGATCTGGTGTAATTTGGAGCCAGGGACCTGCCCTCGTCCGTCATGAGACGACTCCAACGCCCGAGCCACCAGCGACCCGGTGGTTGACCCGGAATTCGCCTCCGAAGAAGTGCGACTCTGACGAACCTTCCGCCTTTGCTCTTGTTGAATAGCGTCGTCGAGGTAGATGTAGCGGTCGCACGATTTTACCAACGTCGGCGACGTGAAGTCCCGGCGTCCGGCGCCCACGACCAGTTTTCCCGCTGCCCTCAGCTTGTTGACCAGCGGCACGAAATCGCTGTCAGACGAGGCTATTACGAAGGTGTCTATCTGCGCGTTGTACAGAAGATCCACGGCATCGATTACCAGGCAGATGTCACTGGAGTTCTTCCCGGATTTTGTGTTGTGGAAATAGTGCATGGGTTGTATCCCATGCTCCAGCAGCAAGTCCCGCTTGCTCCGGTGAGCGGACCAGTCGGCATAGGCGCGCTTGATAATCACTCGTCCCATATCCGATAGTTGATCGAACAGGTATTGGTTGTAGTCCAAGCCCACATTTTCATGGTCGATCAGAACGGCGATCGTCGGTTCGGAGAGTCTTTGCTCGGTATTCAGTGTTGTCATAGGCTGCTTGTCACCCCTTTATTCCCGCCCATTATATCACCGCCGCGGAAGCCGAACGGAAACCGGTCTGGGAAGCAGGCTCGCATCCGGCAGTCCTTACCCGCTCGTCGAGACCGGGGCCAATGTCGACGCAGATAGCGAGATAGTGCACAATGTCACGGAGGAACAACATCGAATCGAGGGCGCACTGCATGGCTAACGCTAACGACCCAATCGTTGTGGCCACACACGTTCACAAGACCTATGACAGCGGCAAAGGCGTCGTCGTACGCGCGCTCCGGGGCGTCGAGTTGACTGTGCAACGGGCCGAGGTTGTCGGAATCATGGGTCCGAGCGGTTGCGGCAAGACCACGCTGCTGAACTGCTTGTCTGGAATCGACAGCGTCAACGAAGGCGACATCGTTATCGACGGCGTGCACCTCGGAGGCATGGACGACGACTCACGCACGGACCATCGCGCTCGGGAGATGGGCTTCATATTTCAGCTCTACAATCTGTTGCCGGTGCTGAGCTCGGTTGAGAACGTGGAACTCCCAATGTTGGTTTCCGGTGTGAGCTCCGGAGAGGCCAGGCGTCGAGCCATGGACGCCCTCGACCTTGTTGGGTTACAAGATTGGGCAGCCCACAGGCCCGCGGAGCTTTCGGGCGGCCAACGCCAGCGCGTCACCGTCGCAAGAGCCCTGGTCAACGACCCGTCAATCGTGTGGGCGGACGAACCAACCGGCGACCTGGATTCCGAGACCGCCCAGGAGATCATGGACTTGATCCTGAGGCTCAACCAGGAAAACCGCCAAACGTTCATCATCGTTACCCACGCACAGGAGATCGGCGACCAATGTCACCGCATCGTGCGAATGCGCGACGGGTTGATCGTCGATGACGGAGCGAATAGATGAGCCCCACCACACCGTAAACCCACCAACGGATTACGCGCTCCGGACTGACCGCATTGGACCGGGACTTGGCGTCGCCCGGTCTGACGTTGTACGCGCCCATGTTCGGCGACGGCAAAGTGTACCTGCTCGACGTTGAAGGCGTCGAGGTCCATCTCTGGGATCTGCCCTACCCGCCCGGGCTGTACGGTTACCTTCTGCCCAACGGCAACCTGTTTTACATGGGCAAGGTAAGAGACGACACCTGGGACCGGTTTCCGCTCTGGAAGCGATTCAAGGGCGGAGTCATGATGGAGGTCGACTGGAACGGAAACGTCCTGTGGGAGCACCGAGATCGTGACCACCACCACGACGCGAGGCGCACCGACTCAGGCGGCGCAATCTACTTGACAGCGGAGCGTGTCCCGGAGCCGACGGCACAACGAGTTCAAGGCGGAGTCTCGGACAGCGACCACGACGGAATGTGGGCCGATGCCGTTGTGGAGGTCGATTCGGACGGCCACCGCATCTGGGAGTGGCACGCTTACGAGCACATGGACCTCGAGACCGACCTCATCACGTTCAACGACCCGCGGGACGAGTGGAGTCACGCCAACACGGTCGTGCCCCTCGATGACAAACGCGTCATGGTGAGTTTTCGCAACACGTCGACGGTTGGAATCATCGACCGAGACAGCGGCGATTTCGTGTGGAAGTTGGGCTACGACGTTTTAGCGCAGCAGCACGATCCATCGATGCTCGAAAATGGCAACGTGCTCATCTTCGACAACGGCGCTCACCGCAAGACCGACGCCCGCACCGCCTCTCGCGTCATCGAGGTGAATCCGGCAACGAACGAGATCGTCTGGGAGTACCGAGACCAGCCGGTGTTCAACTTCTACAGCCCGTACATCTCCGGAGCGCGAAGATTACCCAACGGCAACACGCTGATAACAGAGGGCAGCTTCGGCCGGATTTTCCAGGTCACGCCGGACGGACAAGTCGTGTGGGAGTACGTCAACCCTTATTATCTCGAGGATTCGGATGGGGCGCAGAACAACGCGGTGTCCAGGGCGAACCACTATTTGCCGGAGGACGTACCCGGTGTCGGGGGATGATGTCCTAAGCCAATATTGGTGTGACGCTTTGGCGAGCCTTCGACAAGCTCAGACCGAACGTTGTTCGGGTCAGGTGGTTCGACAGGTCCCTGCAAGGCCGGATCCCGATGCGTCGGGACTTCCAAGTAACGGCTCTTTGAATTGTCATCCCGAGCGAAGTCGAAGGATCTGGCCCGACCCGACAATTATCTCCCTGCGGGGCCCCAGATTCTTCGCGTGCGCGCTCAGAATGACAGTCTTTTGGCGGCGCGCCGCCGTTACTCGCCAATGCATTGTCCGCTGTGCGGTCATAAGGTTGCTCACCACGAACGGAAAAACACTTACTCCGTTCAGCCTGAGTCCCGGCGCGTCGCCCCGATGAGCGACGCGAATCGGGGGGCGTTGTCGGGACCTGTCGAAGGCTTGCGACACCATGACACAAACATCTAACTCAGGACACTAGATGAATCCGCGCAACTGAGCCACGTGAGCTACGCGTTCGACCGCGATTAGGAACGCGGCGTCTCTGTGTGTCACGTTGTCGCGCGCAACCCTTTTCCGTACGGATTGGTACGCCCGCGTCATGATCTTGTTCAGCTCGTCGTTCACGCGGACCATGTCCCATTTGTGTTGGTACAGGTTTTGGGTCCACTCGAAATATGATACGACGACACCCCCGGCGTTTACGAGCACGTCGGGTATGACCATGATGCCTCTGTCGTTGAGTATATCGTCCGCCCCGGGCGTCACAGGGTGGTTGGCGGCTTCGACCACGACCATCGCCTTAACTCTTGGCGCGTTCTCGCTATGGATCGTGCGATCTATGGCGGCTGGGACCAGAATCTCACAGTCCAACTCGATCAGTTCTTCGTTGGTGATGCGCTCTGTTCCCGGAAAACCGACAACAGTGCCCGATTCGGCCTGGTAGCGAACGAGTTCTGCGATGTCGATGCCGTGATCGTTGTGTATTCCGCCCTGAACATCACTGACTGCTGTGACCAAACATCCCAGATCACCAGCGATGCGCGCCGTCCACGACCCGACCTGACCGAAGCCTTGGATAGCGACCCGAGCACCGGTTGGATCCATTCCTAGATCGTTGGCCGCCTCTCTTGTAACGTAGACCACGCCTCGACCGGTGGCCGAGTCCCGGCCCACCGACCCTCCGAGCTCCACGGGCTTGCCGGTCACGATGCCGGGTGTGTGCCCGTGTATCTGGCTAAAGGCGTCCATCATCCAAGCCATGGTCTGCGAGTTGGTTCCCAGGTCAGGGGCCGGGATGTCCCGGTTGACGCCCAGCAGGTGCTCGATGTTCACCGTAAACCGCCTGGTCAGCCGGTTGAGCTCGCCTTCGCTCAGGGTTCGCGGATCGCACTGGATCCCTCCTTTCGCGCCGCCAAACGGTATCTCGACCAGAGCGTTCTTCCAGGTCATCAGCGAACTCAGCGCCCGAATCTCGTCCTGGTTGGCGTCCGGGTGGTATCGTATGCCGCCCTTGTAGGGACCACGGGCGCCGTTGTGCTGGATTCTGTATCCGGCGAACACCTTTATATTTCCGTCGTCCATCCGGACCGGGATCGACACCTGGAGCTCCCTCCATGGCCTTCGCAGCATCTCGCGCTGTCCGTCGCCGAAGCCCAGCCTTTCAGCCGCACGATCGAAGAAGACGTTCACTTCGTCAAAGGCCGAGACAACACCATGATTCGTCATCTGGAATCACCCTCCGTGCCACGTTCAAGATCTCCGTAGAAGCTTTCGCCCCAGTGCGACGACGTGCCGCTTGACACAACATCCATCATGGACCGCCGACGCTCGACACGTTCGAGTTTAGGCATCTGCAACGCCATGTACAGGGCTTCCGACGTGCCGTCGATGTCGTACGGGTTCACCACCACCGCATCGCCCATCTCGACGGCGGCCCCCGAAAAACGGGACAGAACCAGAACTCCGGGGTCGTCTCCCTGTGCGGCGACGAACTCTTTGGCTATTAGATTCATTCCGTCTTGAAGCGGTGTAACCATGCCTACATCTGCGTCGTGGTAGAACCTGGCGAGGTCGCGCTGAGGGAAATAGCGATAGAGATATCTGATCGGCGCCCACCCCATCTCCGAGAACCTGCCGTTGATCTGGCCGACCAACATCTCGACGTCCTCTCGTTCTTTCACATACTCGGGAACGCGAGTCCTGGATGGCGCGGAAATCTGAACGAACGTCACCTTCCCGCGCATGGCGGGTCGCCGCTCCAGCAACCAGTCGAACGCTCGAAGCCGCAATGGGATGCCTTTGGTGTAATCGAGCCTGTCCACGCCGACGATGATTTTGTTGTCCGGGCCGGGAGGCAGCGAGAGCACGTCCGACAGGCTTGGCGCCGAAAGTCTCGCCGATTCTCGGAACTCATCCGGCTCGATGCCAATAGGGTAGACGCCTATTCGGCTTGTTCGCCCGTCGTGGGTGAAGTTGCGCCCGTCCCAGGCGCCGTCGGTCTCCGCCGCCAGCGCGTTGACGAGGTTTCTACGATAACTTTCGGTGTGAAGACCGACCAGATCGTATTGTAGGAGCCCTCGGAGTATTTCCGGGCCCCACGGCAGGATGTCGAATATCTCCGTTGGCGGAAACGGCACGTGCAGAAAATACCCGAGTTTCCCCTTCCACCCGGCCTGGCGCAGATAGTGTCCGACCAGGAATAGCTGATAGTCGTGGACCCATACCGCGTCGTCAGGTTTGAGCAACGGAAAGAGTGTCTCGGCAAATCTGCGGTTGATTCTCTGATAGGCGCGATACGACTCGCGGCGTATTGAAACTCGCTCGAGAAAACAGTGAAGCAGGGGCCAGAGCGTGCGGTTGGCGAAACCGGTGTAGTAGAGGTTAAGCTCGTCTTCCGAAAGATCGAGAGTCGCCAGATCCACAGGGCTGTGGGAAAGGGTGGCGCCCGGGGGGCCCGGCCTGCCACGGCTGGTGCTGCGCCCGCTCCACCCCAGCCACAAACCTCGTTGGCGGAGCATCATGGATTTGACCGCGCTCACCAACCCACCGACAGCGACCGAGCCTTGCTCGAGGTGGATCAATTCGTCAGCCGATGGGACCCGATTGGTGACCACCACGAGGCGACTCATGACAATGACGATGATACGTGGGGCGCCGACAGCCGTCAATCGTCCGCGCTGCCGGACCGTGGCCGAAATGCGGCGCTATGCGGCTTGTTGAAGCCGAAACTGGCCCATGCTATACTTCACCGATAGTCGACACCGAAGAAAAGGGCGCTTATTGAGCACATTGATTTCCCACGAATCCCTCACGGGAATGTGTTGTACCACGGCTCCGAAAGTCGACGCAAGGCGCGCAAGCTAACGAGCCGATGACGGCGTCCCAACTGTCGAATCTGCATCCGGCGACCCCAGGGACTACGCAATCACAAGGCTCCCCTGCCCGCGCCTGGCGTAGGACGGCGGAGCTATTTTGTTTCCCTTGAACCCGCGCGACCAATTGCGCATCGTAATGATGGATACTCGTTTCACACAGGACCTTGGAGGACGCTAGATGACGACGAAGACGCAAACAAGTCCGCTGACTCCCTACCAGGTGCGTAGGTACAGCAGGCATATCATCATGCCTCAGGTGGGAAGCATCGGGCAACGAAAACTGATCGATGCCAAAGTCCTGATCATCGGCGCGGGCGGCCTCGGCTCGCCCATAGCCATCTATCTGACATTGGCAGGCGTCGGCACGATCGGGATCGTCGATTTCGACACGGTCGACGTTACGAACCTCCAGCGACAGATCCTGCACTTCAACGACGACATCGACAAGCCCAAGGTCGTGTCGGCGGTCGAGACGCTGAAGGCGTACAACCCGGACACGGTGGTCATCACGCATGAAGAGCCGCTGACCTCGGACAACGCTTTCGACGTAATCAAGGACTACGACATCGTCGTCAACGGTGCCGACAACTTCGCGGCCCGCTACTTGGTCAACGACGCCTCATACTTGAGCAACAAGCCGCTCGTCGACGGCAGCATCCTGCTGTTCGACGGCATGGCCACCGTGTTCAAGCCAGGCGAGGGATGCTACCGTTGCCTGTTCCCGACACCTCCTCCTCCGGGCGAGGTGCCGAGTTGCGCCGAGGCTGGCGTCCTGGGGATGCTGCCGGGCATGGTCGGAACGATTCAAGCCACCGAGACGGTGAAACTCATTCTCGACGTAGGCGAATCGCTCTCAGGCCGGTTGTTGCTCATCGACGCCCTGGACATGGACTTCCGGACGGTCAAGCTGCGGCGAAACCCGGAATGCCCGTTGTGCGGCGACGACCCGACGGTCACCGAGTTGATCGACTACGAGCAATTCTGCGGCATGCCCGTAATCGGGGACTAGCGCCGGTCCGTAGATCGTTGCACAGACGTGCACCATAAATCGAAATTCGAATATCGCTCCGGACGGCGCACCCCGCGGTCGGGAGCGGTTTTTCTTGAGGGCGCCAATGAATTACGAACATTACAACCCCGCCCATCGACCGTCTCCTTTGGGCGGTCTCTGATGGCTAGTTGACATGTCGAGGAGAACTGCAGGTTCGCGTCGACGCCCCGCCCATCCGGAATCGATTGTCGAGACCGGCTGGGTCGCGGATCACCTCGGCGACACCGACGTCAGGATCGTCGAAGTGGACGTGGACACCGCCGCCTACGATTCCGGCCACGTTCCCGGCGCGGTCGGTTGGAACTGGACCACTCAACTTAACGACCAGCTAACCCGAGACATACTCTCACGAGAGCAGATGCAGCGGCTATTGGGCGAATCCGGGATCAGCCGCAACACGACAATCGTTCTATACGGCGACAACAGCAACTGGTTCGCGGCCTATGCCTTCTGGCAGATGCGCATCTACGGGCACCGGAAGCTGGCGATCATGAACGGCGGCCGCGAGAAGTGGATCGCTGAAGGCAGGCCGCTCTCGCCAGATGCGCCCTTGATCGACCGCCGCGTGTACCGCGCGTCCGCGGCTGACACCTCCATCCGCGCGACCCGAGATTACTTGATCGATCTGGCTACGACGCAAAACAACATTGCACTGGTCGACGTTCGCTCTCGGGAAGAATTCGACGGCGCCCTTCTGGCCCCGCCGGACTTGCCTCAGGAAGGCTCTCAGCGAGGAGGGCACATCCCCAATGCTGCCAACATCACCTGGTCGTCGGCGATCAACGAGGCCGACGGCGCGTTCAAGTCCGTCGAGGAACTCCGAGCGATCTACGAACGCGAAGGGATCAGCGCCGACAGGGAGATTGTCACGTACTGTCGCATCGGGGAGCGCTCGGCTCACACGTGGTTTGTCCTCACCGAGATTCTGGGATACCCAAAGGTGCGTAATTACTGTAGACCGTCAGCGAAAGTGGGACACATTTGGGCTGACAGCCAACATTGCGGATATCTCAAGCTTTCCCATCTCAAATGTAACACACTGCGCAGTCACGAGGTAGCGGCGCCGTTGCGCCACTCACAACCTCGTGCATCCACTATGCAGCGGCCTCTGTCTCATGCTACCATCGTTGGAGCCACGGATTGCAACCGGTGTGCACCCCATCATTCCGGCTATCCAGACGAGCCAACGTAGCTCAGTGGCAGAGCAGCTGTTTCGTAAACAGCAGGTCGACGGTTCAAATCCGTCCGTTGGCTCCACGCATTTGCCCACGAACGTGCCTCTCACGACAACGGGAACAGAACATCCTCGGCGATGTACCGATACTCGCCGGCGTCGTCGCGAATTACGTTGGTTGCGGCACTGTCGTCTGGCCACTTTCGAGGAACGGCCCACCATCGTTTGCGTGGGAGTGACGACCATCCCGACCTCGCATCCGCCCGGGATGGTTCCTCGGCCTGGCGCCGTGGGCGGTGAAGTATCGCCGCGGGGCTCGACCCGTCGCCGGATCGAGCCGTGTGCTAATGACGATCTGCCAGGCGTTCGTGCCTCGAGATCTGCTCCCCGCATCCGTTGCCTCATTGTCGGTCGCAAGGGTAGGTCGATCTGCCGACCAGCCTCACGGTGCGATCATTCGTTAAACCGCATCGCTCGGTGATCTTTGGGCGCGTCAACCTCGTTTTGGGCGACGTCTTTCAGGATCAGTTCCCACAACGATTCAAGGTGGTCGCTTTCGATCAGGGCTCGAACGCGGGGTGCTTGACGCAGTAGCCTAACTGCCCGTTGGTAACTATCGTTCTCTTTGCCGCCCGCAGGGGGATGGACGATGGCGGTCAACTCGAAAGGTGCACCACGATCTAAGTCGGTCAGTCGGCCTACCCAAGTATTCGCACGCTCAATCATGGAGTCAGACTTTGCGTAGTCAAATGAGATTGGTTCCGCAACTTGTTGAGTGCCGTTCACCCATCCCATACGGAACGCGTAATCGTAGGTTGGACCCTCGAGTTTGACCTCGTCGCTGACAAATGGCCGCGTGGCCAAGCCGGCTGAAGACATGTCTCTCTGGTTGATTACCCGTTGCCAAAGAGCGACATTGTCGACCCGTTCGGTAGTTGATGGTTGATCATATCTTTCGACATACTCCGTGAACAGCTCTGCGGCTCGCCGGATGGGCTCATCTGTTATCCCGGCTTTCAGAGACCCAACACCCAGAACGTTGCTGTTGGTAAGAATGGACGGCTCAAGCATCCAGTCAAGGGTTGGGGAGCCTGAGACTTCACCAGAGGGCCAGAAACCACCAACCCTCATACCAGCGTCTTCCAGTGACTGGGTGACACTATTGCACATGCGCCTGTAAGCACGACCATCCAATTCAGGAAAGAATTTCGACAGTCGGCCATAACGAGTGTTGACCTTGTACCAAAATTCCATTGTCTCCGGGCACCAGAACACCAAGCCGATGTTGACTCTTTCCTCGGCCGCCACGTGAAACACATAGTAGATCAGTCGGTACTCGTATCGATAACTCATTGCACAACCTCTTTCAGAAGCGCCGTCACTTCGGGTCCATCCATCCGGCGATCCGACAAAAATCGCTTCATCGTTTGGTAGTGTTCGAAAGGAGTCGCCCATTCATCCGGAACGCAAGCGAGCAATTCCCAGATGTCGATGGGCGAGAGCGCACTGTTCCACTGTCCGACATGTGACACGTATTGGCGATTCTTCCTCGTCAAGGTACGAAATAGCAGGTGCTCGCTTATTTGATAATGAGTTAAGTGAGTTTGCGATGGGGGAATGTGCAACGGCAGGATTGTTGAGTGATCGATCAGTAAGTATTCAGTCGCAGACTGCAAGAGATTCGGTTTGAGTTCATGGCGGTCGGTGTTTAGAATCATCGCGTCGAATGAAAGAATGTTTTCCAAATCTTGAAGCTCGACCTGAGAGGTAACCCGTGTGCCTGGCACGAACTCACCAATTCCTGGATAGTACGTACCTCCAAAATGGAGGCCGATGTTGCTACTGAACAGCCGATTCATACTTCGTGGAACCGCAGTCGCAAACTCCAAATTGATGTCTACAATCATGTAATCGGGAACTGACAAGCCCGATGCTCTTGCCAACATCGCGCCGGGCAATTCGTATGCCAGCGAGAGATGCCCGAAGGTGAATCCGGGCGGATCGGGGTTCGCAAGCTTAACCACGACCTCGACCATAGAGCCTGAATCATCTTGGCACAATACCAGAGGGGGTTGAGTCTCACCTCCGGAAAGTCGTTCCCGAAATTCTACAGCTTTTACGTGCTTGGGTGGTTGGATCAAGTCAATTTCCGATGTGCCCGTAGGCTGCAGGGCTGTCGACAGTTGCGACTCTTTGGGACGTCAGCGCTGTACCAATGGGCATCTTTCGCATCCGCTCGCGCGGCTCGGCGAAAGCCTGCTGCAGGGCAGCGTCCAACGTGCGTGCCAGCTTCTCCTGGGTGATCACCTCAGCCATCGTGACCTCGCCGCAGCCGGCGGCCCGAATCAGGTGAAAGAACTTCATTGAGTCGACCTCACGGCGGCGGTCGAGCGCCACCGGTTCGTCGTGTGTCCGAGCGGTGTCATCCATTGTCGTTCGCCCAAGTGTGCCAGCAATCACTCAACCATGCAAGTCGCACGCAAGTAAATGTGGGTTGGTTGGGCCATCGTACGCACGGCCTGATCAATGCATTGCGCACATTGCGCTGAAACGGCAATCGCCTCGCGGTCGCCTGCTTCGTGCAGATGGCAAACCCGAGGCGATGCATTTCGACTGCTTAGGCCCAGCGCCAAAAACTTGCGCCTTGAGTCCGTCTGGCCCGCTGCCCGGTCCTTACGGCGTAGGACAAGCGTGCCTTTTCGCTAGTTGTTCAGCGGCGGCGCCCCCGCCCCTTCCGGGCAGATGCTTATGCAGGTGGCCGAGCAACCGTAGTTGGAGCACTTGAAAACGTTCTTCCAGTACTTGCCGTTCAGCGCTTTGCTGGGGCACCGCTTCACGCATTCGAGGCAGGTTTTGCAGCCTGGGAAGAGCATCTCTTCCATCGGCTCTCCGGCGGGCAGCTCTAGGTCGGTGATGACCGCGGTGACCCAGATTCTCGGTCCCCATTCCGGCGTGATGATGGAGCAGTTCATTCCCAACTGACCCATGCCTGCGACGTACATCGCGGGGAGGAAGTAAAACGGCGCCGTCTTGAATCGCGGTTCCGTGGTAACAGCCGGCATGTAGAATGCTTTGTGGCCCTCGTCGCGCAACTTGCGCGCGAGTCGATACGCGATCATGCTCACCTCATGGTTGAGCATCGCGTTCTCGGGCCCCAGATAGTAGCGCTCGGCCCCTGCCGGCGGCATCTGGGCTCCGCGTTGGTCCAACGCGGCTTCATCGGCGCCTCGGCGATGGATCTCGGCCAAATGCGGCTTCGCGACCGTGGCCATTATCTCGCTGTCGAACGGGAGTCCGACAATGATCACCGACTTCGCGTTCTCAACGAATTTGCTTGGTTGAGGCTTCCTTCGGAACAGTTCGCCGTATTTCTCCGCCGACGCCACTCCGTAGATTTCCGCTCCCAGCGATCGGGCATATGCCTCGACTTCGACACCCATGTCAGTTGGGGCTCTGACCGTTTCAACCATGAGCTTGTCTCCTTTCGACTGCTCCCGCACAACGAGGCTTGCACATCCGCTCCAATGATCCACTCAACGAGCCCTTGTCCGCTTCCACCCCGCCGACCGCACCACATAAGGGCTGACCAGTCGAATCTCGGCCGAACATCATGCTCGAAAAACCCCGCTCTTTACCTCCGGAGTTCAAACGATGCACGACCTTCGACGAGGCCGATGCTAGCATCAGTCATGATTTACGTCAATCACGCCTGGGATCGACTCATGCTGGCATCGCCATCTCACTCGCGGCGTCGTCGAGCGACGGAGGCGCAGATGTTTTGTTGATCTCGCGGCTGCCAGGATGTGTAGATGAGGGCATTCTGGCTCGGCCAAATACAGCAGATTGGCCTCGGCTATTGGGGAAATGGCGCGCTCAGCTCAAAGCGAGGTTCTTTACCGACCGGATCTGAAACCCGTAGACGGAATGGCCAGATGTTGTCCCTGCATGATAGAATTCCGGTTGCCTGAGATAGTCGGTGGACCCCATGAACCAACAGGCGCCTGAAAACTACAGCAGCCCGCTCCACGAGTTCATCGCCAAGTGGATCGCGGCCCAGGACACCACGTGGCAACGGCTGTTCACGCAGGCGGGAATCGCGAACGCGGGCAGCACGCAGGTGCGCCGCGGCTCCACGCCCAGACCGGGCACCCTCCGCAAGCTGGCCGACGCCATGGGAGTGCCGCGCAGAAAGCTGTTCGAGGTGGCGGGCTACGTCCGCCCGGAAGAACTTGAGCCAGAGGACATCGAGATCACGGATCCAGAGATCGCGTTGTTCTTCCTCGGCTACGAATGGGATGAGTTCACCGAGGCTGAGCAGGACATCATCCGCCAAGCAGTCAGGGGCGCGCTGGCCATCCGCCGAGAACGCGAGGCCAACAAAGAGGGCGCCGGGCCAACATAGCCGTGCGGGATGCGCTAACGCTCGATAGGCGCTCCGACCATGCTGCCCCATTCCACCCATGATCCATCGTAGTTGCGAACCTTCGGATGGCCCAGGACTTGAGACAGGACGAACCACGTGTGCGCGGCCCGCTCCCCGATCCTGCAGTAGACGATTGTCTCGGTGTCGGCGGTGATGCCCAACGATCCGTACAGGTCCGATAATTCGGCCACGGACTTGATTGTGCCGTCACCGGGGTCGATTGCTCGGTCCCAGGGCACGCTGACCGCGGTCGGAATGTGCCCGCCGCGTTGAGCTCCTTCCTGCGCCAGGTGTGCAGGGGCGATCAACTCTCCTGAGTACTCCTTCGGCGATCGCACGTCCACAATCCCGATTCGGCTCTTTTCTCGCAACGTTTCCAGCACGTACCCACGGGTGGCGCGATGCGTCAGGTCCGGCGCTCTGGCCCGGTATTGACGCAACCGCACGCTGGCGGGGGGTTCGTTCGAACGAGGTCTGCCCTCCGCCGCCCATTTGGCGCTGCCGCCGTCCATCAGACTCACGCGAACGTGTCCGTACATCGTCAGCAACCAAAACGCGTAGGCCGCAAACCAACTGCTGCTGTCGCCGTAGAGGACCACTCGTGTCTGCCGAGTGATGCCGCACTCGCTCATCAGGCGCTGGAACCCGTCTTTGCCGAGCATGTTGCGATTGACCGTGTCGTTGAGGTGTGAGGTCCAGTCCCAATTGACGGCGCCCGGCAGATGCCGCGCCTCGTAGGCGTCCAGATATTCGTCCACCTGTACGAGTTTGACCTGCGGATCGGAAAGGTGGGCTTCCACCCAAGCTGTGTCGACCAGGGAATAGGGGTTGGCGATTTTCGCGGGCATGGTTCTCCTGCCTTGTTCGTGTCGAGGGCTTGTCGAGCCTCTTCACGTCACCAACGAGATGCCTGAGTGTGGCTGGAGCGTTGGCGAACCGAGGCTTGCAGCGTCCGATCATGCTGGATGGGAGAGGCCGGAACAGTTGTCGGGTCGAAGAGAGAGATGCGTCCCAGAACCATGACCGATCAGAATCGCCTGTTGTAAACGAACCGCCGCCCGTTCAATGGGTGTCCGCGCGGTCAGCCCGCCTGCCACTCGGTTCCGCTTGGGGTGTCTTCCAACGTGATCCCCGCTTCGATCAGTCGGTCGCGTATCGAATCGGCCAGGTCGAACTGTTTGGCGGCCCTGAGCTCGGAGCGCAGGTCAACCAGCATCTGGATGAACGGCCCTGCATCGGAGCTTCCGCCGGACTCATCTTCCGTAAGCGTGAGCCCCAGCACCCCGCTCAACTCCTTCAGCGTGGTCTGAGCGCCGCTCACGTCGGACCCGTCTTCCTTGCCGCGATTGATGCCACGGGCCATGTCGAACAGCGCCGCCAACGCTCTGGGAGTGTTGAGGTCATCGTCCATCGCGGCCACGAAGCGTTCTTGGAACGGCTCTGGGTTGAATGTACCGTCGATGGCCGGACTCTGCGCCGGCCGAAGCGCGTTCCTGAGTCGATCCAACGCCCGCTCCTGGCTGGCGACGTTCTCGTCGCTGTACGACAGCGGAGACCTGTAATGGGAGCTCATGAAGAAGAGCCTGATGGCGTCCGGCGAGAACATCTTGAGCGCTTCAGAAACAGAGATGATGTTGCCCAACGATTTGCTCATCTTGTCGTCGCCGAGTCTGAGCATGCCGTTGTGCAGCCAGAACCGTGCGAACGGCATGGTGTCGGTTGCCGACTCCGACTGAGCTATCTCGTTTTCGTGATGTGGGAAGACCAAGTCTTGCCCGCCGCCGTGGATGTCGATGGTTTCGCCGAGGTACTTGATCGACATAGCGCTGCACTCGATGTGCCACCCAGGACGGCCCTGTCCCCACGGGCTGCTCCAAGCAGGTTCGCCGGGTTTGTACGACTTCCAGAGCGCGAAGTCCATGACGTCTTCTTTGCGCTCGTCTATCTCGACCCTGGCCCCGGCCTGCATGGAGTCCAGGTCCCGGTGGCTCAGCTTGCCGTAGTCGTCGTCCCGCCTGACCCTGAAGTAAACGTCTCCGTCCACCGCGTACGCGTATTCCTTGTCGACCAGTTTCTCGATGATCTCGATGATCGCGTCGATTTCTGCGGTAGCCTGCGGGTAGATGTGCGCTCTCTCGACGTTGAGAGCGTCCATTTCGTCGAGATAGTCGCCGATGTTCGGTTCCGCCAAGTCGGAAACTTCGACGCCGAGTTCGATGGCGGCGTTAATCATCTTATCGTCGACGTCGGTGAAGTTCTGGATGTGACGGACCTTGAAGCCGCGATATTCCAGATACCGACGGACGATGTCGAACACCACCGCCGACATTGCGTGGCCGATGTGGGACGCGGCGTAGGGCGTGATTCCGCACACGTACATCCGCACCTCGCCGTTGGGCGCGGTGAATTCTTCGAGTTTGCTGGAGAGGGTGTTGTAGAGTTTCATCGTATGTTGGACAGGGTTGCCACGGCCATGCTAGCGATTCCCTCGCCTCGTCCCGTGAAACCGAGTCCGTCAGTCGTCGTGGCTTTGACGTTGACCGACTCCGTTGTCGTCCGGAGGGCGTCGGCTAGTGAAGATTCGATGTCCGCTACGTGCTGGCGGAGGATCGGGCGTTCGGCGATTATTGTAGCATCAACGTATTCCACTCGCCAATTGGCCTCGGCTATGATGGCGACCGTGCGAGTCAGCAGCCCGACGCTCACCGCGCCCTCGTACTGTCGGTCGTCTGACGGGAAGTGGAGGCCTATGTCGCCCAGTCCCGCAGCCCCCAACATGGCGTCGATCACCGCGTGCGTCAGGACATCGCCGTCGCTGTGCCCGGCCAAGCCTCTGTCATGCGGAATGGTCACGCCTCCGAGCACCAGGTCTCGGCCATCGACAAGTGGGTGCACGTCGACGCCCAGGCCGAATCGGGTCGTCACAGGACACCAGGCGCGCCGGCTTCGCTTCGAGCCGAGAGGATGCTTTCTGCCAGGGCGACGTCGTCGCGGGTCGTCACTTTCAGGTTCTCGTACTCCCCCGGAAATAGCTTTACCGGCACGCCGAGGGCTTCGACGATCGACGCGTCGTCGGTGACGTCCTCGGATATGCGTTCGTGGGCGTCTCGGAGCAACTCGGATCGGAACGCCTGCGGGGTTTGGGCGGCCCACAGCGTCCGCCTGTCGGGCGTTTCGTTCACGATCATGTCGGGCCCGGTCATCTTGATGGTGTCCTTTACCGGTACGGCAGCCGAAGCGGCGCCAGTCTCGGCGACCGCGTCAAGCGCTCGGAAGATCAGGCTTTGGTCGACGAACGGCCGAGCGCCGTCGTGGACGATGACGACATCACACTCGCGCAAAGCCCGAAGGCCATTCGCCACCGAGTCCTGTCGTCGGACGCCGCCCCGCACTACGGTTTCGATTTTCGTCAAGCGGCGCTCACGCACCAGAGTCTCGCCCCATTCGATTGCGCTGTCTGACAGGACCAAGACGACGCCATGGATATCAGCAGAGGCTTCGAATGCGTTGAGGCAATGCAGGATGAGCGGCATGCCGCCCAAAGGCATGAATACTTTGTCCATGCCGTCCATCCGGCGACTGTCGCCAGCCGCCACAACAATAACCCCCACCGTCGGGTGGGGGTCTCGAATATCGCTGCCGGTCGTTCCTGACAATTACTAGCTCCGCCTCGGTTGTGCGAAGATTATACAGCCCGCAGCGGTCTGAAGCACTCGCGTGATCGTGACGTCCGCGTCTCGATCGAGGTAGCCGATTCCGGACTCGACCACCACCATGGTCCCGTCTTCCAAAAAGCCGACGCCTTGCCCGGGTTCCTTGCCCTCCTGAATGATCTTCAGCGTCATACCCTCGCCGGGCATTACCGCGGGCCTCACCGAGTTCGCAAGCTCGTTCACGTTCAGTACGTTCACGCCTTCGATCTGGGCGACGCGGTTCAGATTGTAGTCCGTGGTAAGGATGGAGGCGTGCAAGCTCTTAGCCAACTCGACGAGCTTTCGATCGACCTCCATGCCGTTTTGATAGTCGACGTCGATGACCTCGGTCCGGACACGACCTTCTTTTCGAAGTTCGTTCAGCATTTCGAGACCGCGTCTGCCGCGGTTGCGACGAAGCGAGTCCGTCGAGTCGGCCACATGCCGCAACTCATCAAGAATGAACCGTGGGATCATCAGCGTGCCCTGAAGGAAGCCGGCGGCCGATATCCCGGAGATCCGGCCGTCGATTATCGCGCTCGTATCGACCAAAACGTTAATCTGGTCCTGACCATTGTTGGCGACGCCGTTGGTCACAGGATGATCGGAATCGTTCAAGAGGTTTCGGAAAATGTCCCGGCGGGGCGCCAGCATAACCATGCCGCCCAGGTAAGCGAGGAAGATGCTCAACGCGATCGGTATGGCGGCGCCTGCCCAACCAGGCGTTCGGGCCACGGGAATCGAGACGAGCAAGGCAATCACCAGGCCCAGCAGCAGCCCAACAAGACCTGAGAGCAATCTGGAGGTTGGGATGGCTCGCATTTGCTCTGATAACCGCCGAGCAGCGCGGCCTGCGACACGGGGCGTTGCGACCAGTCCGATGACAGCGCCACTCGAGGCCAGTCCGAGCACCAGTGGAACGTAGTACTCAGGGCCCCAAACATCGGCTATGTACTCGCCGAGTCCCCACCCACCCGTTGCGAGCAACGCGCCTCCCAGGAGGCGTGGCATAACATCCGCGACCATTCCCTGTACCCGTCCTTCACTTCCGCGGGGCGATATTGAGCATGCGCCTGGCTTTGCTCAATATCCATGCCTCACCGCGAAGTTGAGTCGCGCAATCAATGAGGTAATTGACAGCTAGAAATGCTACCATTCCGTTGGCTTCAGAATATCATCCCGCCTATTAAGTGTCTATAGCGTCAAGGCTCTCGACGCTCTGATTCAACACACGCATCGAGTCTCGAAATCATAGGTCGTGGATTGGCGCCGGATTCATCTTGACGGTGCATGGCGCCGAAGGCCTTTGAGCTTCGATGGGCGGCGGTTGAGATGTCATGATGCTCCGTTGGCTGAAAAGGGCAACACTTGGCCTGCTGGCCATCGCGGCGCTGGCCGCGTTGCTGACGGCGGTCACGCCCCAGGGCCGAAACGGCGTGCGCACGGCCCTGTTCCTTCCACAGATCTTGCCGACGTTCCCTGTCAAACCGCAGGAGTGGTTCACGGATGAGCCTCTGCGCGAAGAGGCTCGCCTATCCGCTTGCCGCGGGCGATGGCGTCGCCGACATATATCGCCCGGCTTCCGGCGGCAGGCATCCGGCAGTCCTGCTGTTTCTCGGCGTCAACCCCGCTGGCAGGGACGACTCCCGCGTGGTCGGGCTGGCGGAGGGTCTCGCACGCGCAGGCGTTGTCGTGATGATCCCGTGGTCCGACATGATGACGCAGAAACGGGTCTCCGCGGAGAAGATCGACAATCTGGTCCGCGCCTTCCAGTATCTCGTCGGATTGGACGTCGTCGACCACGAGAAGGCCGGCATGGGCGGGTTCTGCGTCGGTGCGTCGTTTTCAACCGTGGCCGCCCAGGATCCCCGCATCCGCGACCACGTGCGTTTCGTGAATTTCTTCGGCGGCTACTACGATGCCCGCGACCTCGTGGCGTCGGTGGTGTCGTCGACTCGGTTTGGGGACGGGATCGAGGAGGCCTGGGCGCCGGACAAGCTGAGCATCGAGGTTGTCTACACCCACCTGGTGGAAGGTGTGAGCGATCTCGCCGAGCGGAAATTGCTGTACCGCGTCTTCGTTTTGCGGGACGCAGTTCTCGACGATGCAGTGGTAACCGGATTATCTTCGGAGGCACGCGTGGTCTTCGAACTGCTGTCGGGGGTTGAACTTGCTCGGGCCAACGAGCTCATCGACGCGTTGCCGCAAAGGGTGCTCGACGCGCTCGACGCCATCTCTCCCAAGACCCGGATCGACCAACTCAACGCGCGCGTGCCCATAATGTACGACCGGGAGGACGATCTTGTGTCGTCCGAGGAGTCGCGCAGACTCGCGGCGGCCCTCGCCGATCGCGGCGGCGTGTACCACACCGAGTTCTCTTTGTTTCAGCACGTCGATCCGACGCGGTCGGTCAGCCTGCCTGTCTATGCCAAAGAGCTGCTCAAGTTGTACCTACACATGTACCACGTTCTGAAGGAGCTTTCGTGACCCCGGACGCCCCAGAGTTTCAAAATCTGAAATGGGACGACACTCTCGATTTGCGAACGGATGTGCAGCTGCGCTCGACCGGAACATGCGTTGGGCTGATACGCTCCCAGCCTTATACCGTAGCCAAACGGCAGTCCAAGGGAGAAGGCGACACATGCAAATAGAGTTCCACGACAAGGTCGCGTTGGTTTATGTCAAGGACGAAAAAGTCCTCGTGGCTCTGAACCGCGGGAACGACACCTGGTTTCTGCCGGGAGGCCACCGCGAGGCACGGGAGACTGATGAGCAAACGCTGATTCGAGAGATCGAGGAAGAACTGGCCGTGGACATCCATCCCGAGACTGTCAAGCACTTCGACACATTCGAAGCGCAGGCGCATGGGTCGCCGACAGGATCGGTTGCCAGAGTCGTCTGCCACTTCGCTGCGTTCGACGGAGAGCCCGTCGCGAGTTCAGAGATTGCCGAAATCGCCTTCATATCCTATGCTCCGAGACAGCGAACGTCAGAGCCAACAAAGCTCGCTCTCGACAAGTTGAAAGAACAAGGGCGCATAGCTTGACGCCGCTCGCAAGCCGCCGGCGCCTGATCGTCAGACTACGACATGTCGCGACACGCCGTTCATCGCTCGGAGCCAGCCTGAATGACCTGCACGAGGTTGTTGGCCACTGTCCTGGATTTGCTATACACTTGCCGGTGGCGAAATCCTGACCAAAACAACCGATGCGCCCGCCTAGGGCCCAGGCAGCGCGCCGATCGGAATATCGATCAACGACCGAATTCGGAATTGCGAATAAAGAGGAGGCAGAATTGGCATACTCGTTCCATCACGTCCATCTCAAGGCGCCCGACCCAGGGAAGACTGCCGACTGGTACGTCAAAGCGTTCAACTTCGAGATCATCAGCAACAGTGTTCGCGCCCAGGGCAACCGGTTCATCGGCTGCAAGACCGAAGATGGGATAACCGTTAACATCTCGGGCGCCCGCACCGGCGAGTCCATGGGCGATGGAGACGGCGATGTCCATTGGGGCCTCGAGCACTTCGGGATCGCTGTCGATGACATGACGGCGGAGATCGCACGGCTGGAGGGTCTCGGCGCCAAACTCGTCGAAGGTCCAACCGGCTCGCCCGGCGGGCCGACCATCGCTTTCATCATCGCGCCCGACGACACGCGGATCGAGCTGCTTCAGGTTCCGTAGGCGGTCCAGTACCCGCCGCCCTATTCCGACTACGTCAGGCGTTCTCGGCCGCGAGCGATCACAAACTCGCGCCGGAACGTCTAGTTGCTTCCCGAAGACAGAAAGCCGAGGAACGAACGATGCCCAGGAGATCGTACTTCCCCAACCCCAATAACAAGCCCGCGGGATACTCGCCGGCGACCAGGGCGGGCAATCTCGTCTTCGTCTCCGGTCAAGTAGGCGTGGACGCTGACGGAAACCTGGTTGGCGAGGGCGATTGCGGCGCGCAGTCCAGGCAGTGCTTCGCGAACGTCGAGGCCGCCCTGGCAGCCGCCGGCGCCACGATGTCCGACGTGACGAAAATCACCGCGTTCTTGATCAACGCCGAAGACTACCCCGCCTACGCAGCCGCGCGGTCCGAGAGCTTTCTCGATGCGGGTCCTGCGAGCAGCACCGTGTTCGTCAAAGGCCTGGTGAGGCCGCAGTTCCTGGTGGAGATCGAAGCCACCGCGGTTCTCCTCTAGGGCCGTCGAACCATGGCGAACGACTGCATCTTCTGCAAGATCAGGGACGGCGAGATCCCAAGCGAGATCCTCCACCGCGACGACTACTGTTTCGCCATCCGCGACATCGCGCCGGCCGCGCCGACGCACCTGCTGGTTATCCCGCTGGAGCACTTCACGTTCCTGCGAGGCATGACGCCGGAGTTCCACCCGACCCTCGGCGCGATGTTCACAGCGGCGCGAGACTTGGCGGCAACGGAAGGGATCGTCAGCTCGGGATACAGGTTGACGTTCAACCAGGGCGCCGACGCGGGCCAGGCAGTCGACCATCTTCACCTGCATGTCCTGGGCGGCAAGCCACTGGGACCGGTCGGATAACGCCACGATGAACGGCCTCCCGGCGAGCATCGAGTCTCGATTGTCGGAGTTGCCGGAGGGCCTTCGCAGTCACATCGAGCGAGCTCGAACGGTTGGACGGGAGCTCGCTGACCGCCACAACGTCGATGCACAGGCGGTCGACACGGGCGTCGCGGCTCATGACCTCGCCCGCGCTCTGGACGACGAACAACTACTGCACGAGGCGCGTCGCTGCAGACTCGACGTCACCCCTCTGGAGAGCAGCGCCCCAATCCTCCTCCATGGGCCCATAGCCGCCGAGTGGCTGTCGCGCGAATGTGAGCCTGCCGACTCCAGGGTGCTCGACGCGGTGCGATGGCACACCACCGGCTGTCCTGGGATGGACGATGTCGCCAAAGCAGTGTTCCTCGCCGACAAGCTCGATCCCCAAAAAGTGGAGGCGTATCCGTATCTCGTGAAGGTCGAAACTCTGGCCTCCCTCGACATGGACGACGCGATCCTGGAGTACGTGGACCGTGAAATCGAACACCTTCTGAACAACGGCCTCCTCGTACATCCGGCCACCATCGACTTGCGAAACGAGCTTCTCATGCGTCCGACCCGCTCGACATCGTCCGGGACAAGCGAGACGGCAGAACAGTGAGTCGACCATGAACTCCGCGTTGCACCGAGATCTGGCTCGCATCCTTGGCGAGGATGGAGTCGCATCCGACGCGGAGACGCTAGCGCGCTTCGGCGGCGACGCCCTGGGCGCCTACAGGGCCTTCCGCGCCGCTTCGCTTCTCGACGGTCGAGCTGCTGTCGTGGCCTGGCCCACCGACAGCGCCAAGGTCGCCCGCTTGCTCCGGTACGCGAACTCGAACCGGATGCCGGTCGTGCCTTACGGCGGGGGGACCGGCGTCATGGGCGCGGCTATCTCCGCGGACGGCGCGATCGTACTCAACATGCAGCGAATGAACAGCGTTCTGGACGTCAGCGGCGCGGACCTCACGGCGGGTTTGCAACCCGGAGTGATCCTCGAGGACGCGCACGTCGCGATGAAGGGCGAGGGTCTCCGGTTGGGGCACGACCCATGGAGCCGGCCCATCGCAACCGTCGGCGGTGCAATCTCCACGGACGGGGTCGGGTACACTGCGGCGGCGCACGGTCCCATGGGCGACCAGGTGCTGGGGCTGGAGGTCGTGCTGGCGGACGGGGAAACGATCCGAACACGAGCCGTTCCGAAAGGATCGTATGGACCGTCGCTCGACCGCCTGTTCATCGGTTCCGAAGGGACTCTGGGCGTCGTCACCGAGGCGACGGTCAGGGCGTTCAAGCGTCCCGAATCGCGGGCCATGCGTTCGTTCGTGTTTCCGGAGTTCGAAGCCGGGTTCGAGGCAATTGTCGCGATGCAAACCGAGGGCGTGGCGCCGGCCGTACTCGACTACGGCGACGAACCGGCGACGGACGATGCACCCGAGGCCACGTTGTACGTATCCTTCGAAGGGTTCCCCGGACACGTCCGGGCGCACGTCGCCCAAGCGGAGTCGATTTGCGCCAAGCACGGCAGTCGAGACGGCGAACCCGGTGAGGTTGAGCAGTACTGGCGGACGCGGCACTCGTCGGCGGAGCGCTATCGCGACGAGGTTCTGAACAGCCCGGACCCCGCCGCACGGCGACGACGCCCGTCTTCATATCGCATGGACTACCTGCACATGGCGCTGCCGATCTCACAGGTGCTCGAGTATCGACGACGGTGTGCGTCGATTCTCGAGAAGCGCAACATCGGAGTTCGGGAGTGGTCGGTCTGGGGCCGCCCGGAGTTCTTCTCTATGCTGATCATCGACGATCGCGGCTCAGACGATCCCGACTCACGTCACATGGAGCAGACAGTCGATGCCGTGCTCGCGCTGGCTCAAGACATGGGCGGGACGATGGAGTACTGTCACGGGGTTGGGGTGAAGCTGGCGCATCTGGCGCCCGCCGAATTAGCCAGCGGGTACAAGACCGCCCGCGACATCAAGGCGGCGCTCTACCCCAACGGGATACTGAATCCGGGGAAGCTGCTGGGGTAGGCTCGCTTGGAGATTCGCCGCCTCAGGTAGGCCAGCGTGCTTCGACAGGTCCCGACAAGGCCGGGATCACGATATGCCGGGACATCCCAGCGACGGCGTTGCGAGGCCAGGTCATAGGGGAGGGTTTCAAACCCTCCCGCGTAGTTTCGAGGCAATGATCGGTTGCTACGCGGGTGCAACGTGCTCGCCGTTATTTTCGCGCCGCACATCCACGCAAATGTCCAGGAGGGTTTGAAACCCTCCCCTACGGATTTTCGCATGCTCTTGCCTTTGGCACAGGCGGCCGCGAACCGCTATTCGGGCAACCCCGCGCCCTCCGGGAACCCTAGCATCAGGTTCATGTTCTGGATGGCGCCACCGCAGGCGCCTTTGCCGAGGTTGTCCAGAAGCCCGATGAGCAGCACGTGACCGGAAGCGTGCGAGACGACGTGCAATACGATCCGGTTGGTGTCGTTGCACGCCTGTGGATCGAAGCTGAAGTCGTTCACGGGCAGGGATCCCTCTTGGGGAGCGACCGTCACAAACGTGTCGTCTTTATAGCTCTCGCGCAGGGCTTCCCAGACATCATCCCCGGTCGTGCCGTCTCGAAGTTGGGCTGCATTAATCGGAGCCTGGACCCGCATACCGCACCGAAACGAACCGACCGCCGGGACGAACTGCGGCTCGTTGGACAGGCCCGTGTACTTCATCATCTCGGGGACGTGCTTGTGGCGCTGAGTCAGCGCGTACGGCGCTTCGTAGGGAAGCGACTCCAATCCGTATTCGGGGTTCTCCCACCGCTCTATCATCGAACGGCCTCCGCCCGAGTAACCGGACAGTGCATTGATCGACAACGCCGCATCGTCGGAGAGCATCCCGGCTTCGATAAGCGGACGCGTCAACAGGATGAACGCCGTGGGGTAGCAACCGGGGTTCGTGACGAATTTCGCCTCACTGATGGCATCGCGTTGGTCGGACCGCAGCTCCGGCAGGCCGTACGTCCAGCCGTCAGCGACGCGATGGGCCGTGCTGGCGTCGATGATGCGCGTGTCGGAGTCCGCCGCCCATGCGGCCACTTCGTGAGCCGAGTCGTCGGGCAGACACAGAATCGAGATGTCCGACTCGAAAACCTGCTCCTTTCGAGCTTCGATATCCCGGCGGCTCTCGTATGGCACTTCAAGCACCTCGACGTCGTCGCGTCGCGCCATCCACTCGCGGATGCGCAAACCCGTCGTGCCGCTTTGACCGTCGATGTAGACCTTGGGGAGCATGGTCCTGTCCTTCCATATTGGCACCGGTCCGCAATGCCCTTTACGTTGAGGCCACCCCTTGATGTTACCAATCGCGGGCTTGTCCGCTCAACCATGGGGTCGAGTGACCGGCGTCTAGGCCATCCGATAGCCGCCCTGTTTACGCTCGGCGGACGCGTACTCCCGCGACCATCGCCGTTCGATGCCGGCGCGCCAGTCCTCCGCTAGACGCTTCAGTTCGGCGGCTGCCTCGGGCTCGGCGTCCGCGAGGTTGACGGACTCAGACGGGTCGTCGTCGAGGTCCGACAGGTGGACATCCGCGATCGGCTCCTCGTGCTCGACGAGTTGGCCTTTGAGGACCAGCTTCCACTTACCGCGCCGGACTGCGGTTTGGCTGCCCAGTTCCCAGAAGATCGGGCGTTCATCGAGCGGTTCATTCGCCGTCAGATGCTCGATCAGGCTGACGCCGTTTAGCTCGTATTGGCTCTTGTCCACTCCCGCCGCATCGAGCACGGTGGGTACGATGTCCATCGACGCACATGGATCTCCGGATACGGCGCCGCCGAAGATGCGGTCCGGCCAGTGGGCGATCGCGGGCATGCGGATGCCGCCTTCGAACAGGCTGAACTTGTGCCCTTTCAGGCCTCCGGACGCACCACCATAGTACGGGTCTTGATTGCCATCCAGCCAGTTGCGGGTCTCGCGTGACGGCCCGTTGTCGGACGTGAAGAACGACAGCGTGTCTCTGGCGACGCCCAGGCGTTCGACTTCATTCATGATCTTACCGACGGCGTCGTCGACGGCGCTGATCATCGCCGCCATGACCTGTCGGTCCCAAGGCAATGCCGAGAACCGGTCCATGTACTCCTGAGGGGCGTGCATCGGGTAGTGCGGAGCATTGAAAGGCACGTACAGGAAGAACGGCTTGTTCGACGCGCTCATCTCTCTGAGGTACTCGATCGCTTTGTCGGCTATGAGCTCGGTGAAGTACTCGCCGTTACGCCAGATCTCTTCGTTGTCCTCCCACAGGTCGTGTGTGGGGTCCAAACCCGGTCCGGGGCGGTTTGCGCCGTGGTAGAAGATGTGCGAGTAGTAGTCGATGCAACCGGCGAAGAAGCCGAACGACCTGTCGAACCCGTGACTCCGCGGCCGCGAGTCTTCGGTTAGCCCCAAGTGCCACTTCCCGGTGATCGCCGTCTGGTAGCCCGCCTCGCGGAGCATCGTCGCGAGCGTGGGCGACGATTGCGGCAACCCGGATGTCTGCCGATGTCCGCGCAGAATCGACCTCACGCCGGCGTTGCCCGGGTAACGGCCGGTCAGCAGTGCGGCCCGCGACGGACTGCACACGGGGCTGTTCGAATACCAGTCGGTGAACCGCACACCGTCGTCGGCCATACGATCGAGGTTCGGCGTCCGAAAGTCAGTGGCGCCCATGCAGGACAGGTCGCCGTACCCCTGGTCGTCCGTGAAGAAGATGATTACGTTAGGTTTGTCTGCCACGCGCGCTCCTTGCGTTGAGATCGGCTTTCGGGGCCTTCGACAAGCTCAGGCCGAACGGGATTAGCGGCTGGTTGCCCAGACATTATTTGCCGCCCACGCGGACGGGGGCGGCCTGTTCCAGTCAGTGAAGGACGCCTCGCTCCGTAAGATCGTCCAGTTCGTCCGGTGGCAGTCCCAGGAGTTGGCCGAATACGTACTCGTTGTCCTCGCCCAGCAGGGGCGCTCCTCGTTTGATATGGCCAGGGGTTTCTGACATCTTCCACGAAGGTCCGGTGAGTATGTGGGGGCCCATCTCCGCGTGGTCCACCTCCACGAAGAAGCCGCGGTCTTTGATGTGCGGGTCCTCCATGAGCTCGTCGCTGGTCAGGGTGGCGACCGCGGCCACGCCCACTGCCTGTAGGGTGTGCATGACCTCGTAGTGGGTGCGATGCTCCGTCCATTCCTGTATCAACTCGTCCAAGATGTCTTGGTTGCTCCAACGCTGAAGGGCTTCCGAGAACCTCTCGTCGGCAGACCACTCCGAGTGTCCCATGGCTTTCGCCATCGCCGCCCATTCTTCGTCAGTCGCCACCGCGATGGAGACCCACTGGTCGTCACCCTTGCATCGATAGACGTCGTGAGGCGCCATGATGTCGTCACGATTGCCCTGGCGCTCGCGGATTTGCTGGTTCAGGCTGTAATCCATTATTCCCTGCGGCAAGAAAGACGCCATGGCCTCGTACTGGGAAACGTCGATCCGCTGCCCTTCCCCCGTCTTGGCGCGATGATGCAGAGCGGAGACCAATGCGAAGGCGCCGATGAGCCCCACGGTTTGGTCCGAAAGCGCGCTCTGGTCTCCGAATGGCCGCTCCGGCAAACCCGACAGCGAAGTCAGTCCCGAAAAGTTGCTGGCATGCTCGCCGTAGGAGACGTAGTCTTTGTAAGGACCGGCGCCGCCAAACCCGCTGAGCGACGCCATGATGATGTCGGGACGCATCGCCTTCAGCGAGGGGTAGTCGAGGCCGAGGGACGGCATGACTCGCGGAGCGAAGTTTTCCACTACGACGTCGCTTGTCGCTATGAGCTCGGTCAGCAGCTCCATCGCGCCGGCCGTTTTCAGATTGAGGGTGCAGCCTAGCTTGTTCCGGTTGTAGAAGCTGAATGTGGCGTTGCGGTTGACGCCGAAAACGCCGTCTTTATGGGGAGGCTCGCGACGCACCGTGTCGAGCCGTGTGGCTGTCTCGATCTTGATGACCTCGGCGCCCATGTCGGCCAGTTGCTTGGTGCAGTATGGCCCGGCCCAGACCCATGTGAAGTCGACTACCCGGACGCCTGCCAGAGCCGCTGAATCCATTGATGCCTCAGTATTGATGTCGAATCCATTCTTCGAATACGGGTCGCCGCAACGCGCCGATCCGGCTTATGTCGTGGTCGATTCGTAAGGCGTTCGCCCAGACGCACTCAGATGACGCCTGCCTCGGCGAGTTCTGCCAATTGTTCAGCGGAGTAATTCAGTCGGCCGGAGTATACGTCCTCATTGTGTTCGCCGAGCAACGGGGCCGTCTTACGGATGCTCCACGGCGTTTCCGAGAACGTGTATGCGGCTGACGGATACTCGGCAACACCCACTTCAGGATGGTCCGCCTCGACGAAGAAATCCCTCGACCGCAAGTGTTTGTCGGCCATCACGTCCCGCACGTCGGCCATCATGGATGCTGGCGCTCTATTGTTTTGAGCCAGCTTGACGATCTCGTCTTTGGTGTGGGCCATCGTCCATTCCATCATCATCAACCGGAGCACGTCGGCGTTGTCCGCCCTGCCCTGTTTGGTCTGACACCAATCGTCCTTGGCCCACTCGGGATTGCCCATGGCGTCCATCAACGCCTGCCATTGGACCTCCTCGCGACCGGTGAGCTGCACGCTGCCGTCCTTGCACGGGAGAAGCTGCATCATGGCCGAGCGCGTGTCAGTCGCCCGCCCCATGACTCGGCCCGTGATCTGATAGTTGGCGAAGGCCGCCCCGATGCATGACGCGACGCACTCCTGGGCCGACACGTCGATGTGCTGACCCTTGCCGGTGCTGTTACGGCTGAAAACGGCGCAAATCGTCGCGATTGCAGCCGACGACGCCGTGTGGAAATCGGCGATTGTCCCGGCGCCCTTGAGCGGCGGCCCGGGTCCCTCTTCAAGAAAACGCTCCCGCCAGATGGAACCGATGCCGCCGGCGTGCCAGACATTGAGGTCAAACGCACGGTATCCGGAATACGGCCCGGTCTGGCCGAAGGGGGTGATGGATATCACGACAAGACGGGGATTGATCTGACTCAAACTCGCGTAATCCAGACCCAGCCGGCTCATGACTCCCGGCGGGCAGCTCTCGACGAGCACGTCCGCATCGGCAACGAGCCTCTTGAACACCTCCGCGCCGCCCGGTTTCGCGGGCGACAAGGTCACGCCGAGCTTGTTGGTATTGAGATAGGCGAAGAATCCGCTGCGCTCCGGATGAGGTGCGCCGTCTCTGAAAGGGCCATAACGCCGGGCGACGTCGCCGCGCTCGGGTCGCTCTACTTTGATCACTTCTGCGCCCAGATCCGCCATGAGTTTGGCGCAAAACGGGGCGGCGACCATCTCGCCGAACTCGATGATCCGCAGATCCGACAGAGCTTGTTTGCTCGTTTGGTTCACACTCGATTCCTCAATGAAGACGTAACTGCGTCGATCGCGCTACAACGTCAATCGACCGTTCTCCAGGATTGTTTGGCCATCGGCTTTCATCGTGGCGTCTGAGAGGAACAACCATTGGTGGTAACTCGACAAGTAACCTCCGCCGGACTCCTGGTTGTCGCCGAGACTGAACCGTACGATTCCGTCGCCGTAACCGTAGTAGCTGATGATCTTCTCGTGCCCCGGCAGCATCGTCAGCGCTGGGCTTACGCCGGCGTTGAACTCGCCGAACCGATCGTAATCGCCGGTCTGCAAACCCCACATAGCCTGCGCGTAGTCGTTGTGGTGCTGAGACTTGACGCTCGTGATGCGGTTGCCCTGAAATTCGTAGGTCAGCGTGCCGACACCGCGCCCCGCGAACGTCTCGTCGGTGCAGACCAACGTGCCTTCCGTGTCGAGAATGTCGACGGTTCTAACGGCGCCGGCGGGCAGCTCAACCTCGCGGTCGCGCGCGCTTCCGGGCCGGGCGTAGCCGTTGATGAACTCTTTGGATGCGATTCCGTTGCCCCGGTGGAAGTGCGCATCCTCCAGCCCGAATCTGATGTTTGTGCCCGCGGGATTCGTGACCTCGATCGTGCTGTTCACCATGACTTCGACGAGCCGTTCCTGACGCACCGTCAGCGCCTCGTAGTCGATGTACAACGCCTGTTCGTACATCTCCGAGAGCTTGCGAAAGGTGTCGGCGTCGCATTGCGCCATGATCCAGTGGAAGTGAATCGCCCGCCCCTGCCACGTCTTCAGTATCTTCTCCGTCTGGCCCGGATTCAGGCTCCAGTGGTTGGGGAGCCATATGAAGATGTCCGCCAGGTCGAAGAGCATCGCGAGCGCTTGGTCCTCCATCTCGATGAGCTCGGGGTCTTCACGACGACGCATTCCGACGCGTGCGGATTGGAGTCCAGGAGAATAGAGCATGCCCGCGAACAGCTCGACGGCGCCGGCCTTGAGGATCTCGATCCGGACCTGCTCCAGGAGTTCCGGAAAGTAGGTCGGGTCGGCATGGATGAGGACTTTCTCCCCGGGCTGGGTTTGCAGCGATCCGTGGACGATGAGCTTGGCCATTCTCGACCAGTCGCCTTGATAATCGTAAGAGGGCGCCATTTCGTGTCAGTCCTCCGCTGGTGTGCGAGTCCGCCCGAGTGCGTCTCCGACGGCAGTTCGTCGTTGCGGGTCGCGTTGGCGCGTAGATTACCAACAAGTCCTGAGTCGGTCAAACATCGGACGTTCGAAACAGACACCGATCAGGCGTGTGTTAGCGGTAGTTGACGGCTGACAGCAAGCCGAAGCAAATCGAGCGTGTCTTCGCGCTCCGGAGGTTCAGAGGTCGCCGCGCACCGTCACAGGCGTTCCGACGCCCACTCCCAGCCTGCGCGCGGCGCTGTCCTGCATCCATGCGATCTCGACGCTGCCGTGGCTTCCCACGATGGCCAGCAGGCCTGCTGCCTCCGTGTAGAACGTGCTGAGCGAAGAGATGCGGCGTCCGGCAATCTCGATGTTGGTCACCTTCTCCGACCCGGCGAGCTTGATGTCGGTGACGAGATTGCCGAACCGGTCAACCGAGACGACCGTTCCGTCGATCCTTCCCTGGCGCCGTCGGACGGTCTGATCCGGCAGGACTTCGACATAGTCGATGGCCGTGCCGATGCGGTCGGGCGTGACTCCGGACCCCAAGTGGCCCGCAACAGGGCCAAATATGTCTCTGCCGTGAAACGTCTGGCTGACTGGCTGCCGCCACAGACCCTCGTGGTCGATGACATACGCTGTGCAATCCGCGGGCAAAGCGGCTCTGTGCGTCTGGCCCGGATGATCGACTATGGCATCGACCTGGTTCGCGGGCGCGACAGGTTGTTCCAAACGCTTGAGCACACCCGTGAATACGCCGTTGTCCGGTCCGACGAACCCGGCGTCCGGCGTCAGCAGCAGCAAAGGGCGCCGATTGGAGCCCACGCCCGGATCGACCACGACGACGTGTATCGTATCCGGGGGGAAGTAAGGCGCGGCCGACGCCAGCGCGTGGCTGGCCTGAGCCACGTCGTGAACGTCGATCTCGTGGGTGATGTCGATGATGCGCGCCCCAGGGCAAACCGTGAGAATCGATCCTTTCATCGCCGCCGCGTAGCCGTCCCGACTGCCGAAATCGGATGTCAGCGTGATCAGAGGGGAAGGAAAGGATGTCATGTTGAACGCGTCCGATCGCGGTCAGCGACGTCGCCGCCCAACGCCGGCTAGAAGTAGCGCGCGCTGAGGATCGAAAGCGTGATGAATACGATGACCAGGAAGATCGTAAACCTGAACAGCGTCAGCTCGAGGCCGCGTCGAGTCCGAAACGAACCTTCGGCGGACCCGAAGAGGCCGGTGCCCTGCCCTTTTACTTGGACCAGGATGGCTGCTCCAAGCAACAAGGCGACCGCGATTTGCAATATGTTCACGACAGTTGTAGGCACTCGGAATCTCCGTCTGGTTGTTGCTGCGTTACATTGTACCGCATATCACGCCACGGCTCGACGGCGGACGTTGCGGTTCACATCCATGACCGCTGTCGCCAGCTTCTCCGAATGGTGACGAATCGGGTGGTCGGGGTCCGTAAGGTCGGTCAAATTGAGTTGAACATCGATCAGATTCCGCCCGTCGCTGACGACCGGCTCACCGATGTACGCGCCGAGGTCGAGCGGTTCGTTGTTGGCCACGACGTAGTCCACGATCTCCGGGAACGTGTGGCGCCGCAGGGTCGCGAGGTGTTCCGCGACCGTGTAGCCCTGGGTTTCGCCCACCTCCGTCGCGACGTTGCAGACGTAGACCTTGGCGGCCTTTGTCCGACGTATCGCCTCGGCAACGTCCTTGACGAGCAGGTTGGGCAGGATGCTTGTGTACAGACTCCCCGGGCCGATGACGATCAAGTCGGCGTCGTCGATGGCCTCAACCGCCGGCTGGAACGCCTGCGCATCCTGGGGAACGATGTCGAGGCGCTCGATCAGACTGCCTCGTTTTGTGATCTTCGACTCGCCGTCGACGACGGCGCCGTCAGAGAATTGAGCTCGCAGATTCAGATTCTCCAGCGTGGCCGGCGCAACCCTGCCTCGCACCGCCAACACGCGACTCGACTCCAACAACGCTTCCTCGAAACTTTGTGTGATGTCCGTCATTGCGGCGATGAACAGGTTGCCGAAGCTGTGGCCTTTTAGTCCGTCGCCTTGATCGAAGCGATACTGGAACAGTTCAGCGAGCAGAGACTCGTCCTCGGACATGGCCACCAGACAGTTGCGGAAGTCTCCCGGAGGAAGGACGCCAAGTTCGCGCCGCAGCCTGCCGGAGCTGCCCCCGTCGTCGGCCACGGTGATTATGGCGGTCAGGTTATCGGTGTGAGCCTTGAGGCCTCTTAGCAACACCGACAATCCCGTGCCGCCGCCGATGGCGACAATCCTCGGGCCGCGACCACGCGACCATCGGTTGAATATAGTGTCAGCGATGTTTTCGATTGGCCTTGACGCCAGCAACACGGGGCTCAACGTCTTGTATAGACCGTACATTGCCAGAAGGATTGCGGACCCGCCCACGGCGAGCAACAAGAAACCTTCGAGATACCAGGGCAGAAAATCCGGAAAGGTCAGGTCGAAGAATTTTCGCAGAAGGTACGCCAACCCAATCGAACACAGTGCCACGCCAAGAGCCGCCGCCGCCGCCCATCTTTTCACACCGACTCCCGGATACAGGAGGCGAATGACCTTCCTCCAGCGCTTTGGCAAAGCGCTGTTCTCCGAACGACGGGCGCCGTTGGACTTGGGCTGGCGGCGCATTACTTGAGAGCCTCCAGGCTGTCTTTCAGCATCTCGGTCGCGATCTGGGGATTCGCTTTCCCTTTGGTGGCTTTCATGACCTGTCCAACCAGGAATCGGATGGCAGTCTCCTTGCCGTCAATGTAGTCTTGTGCCGGCTGCGGATTGGCCGCGATCGCCTCCGCCACGGCGGCGCTGACGGCGTCCGAATCCGATATCTGAACCAGGCCTTCCGCCTCGGCGATGGCCTTCGGAGATCCGCCTGTCTCGAACATCTTTTCGAAGACGTCTTTGGCCATGTTCGAGTTCAGGACGCCGGCATTGACCAGCTCCTGAAGCTCAACGATCTGGTCCGGGCCGATCTTGACCGCGTCTATCGTGAGGTCTGTCTGATTGAGCAGCCGAGCCATCTCGCCCAGCAACCAGTTGCTCACGGATTTGGCCAGTTCCCGTTCAGCAAGGCCTTTGGCATTGCCCAGCGCCATTGCGCGCTCGAAATAGTCGGCGCTCGCTTTGGACGTCGTCAACAATTCAGCGTCGTAGTCAGACAATCCGTACTCGGATACGAACCGTGCCGTGCGGCGCCGCGGCAATTCGGGCAGAGACTCTCTGATCGATTCGACCCACTCGGGTTGGATCACCAGAGGCGGCAGATCCGGTTCGGGGAAGTAGCGATAGTCGGCTGCGTATTCCTTTGTGCGCTGTGACACGGTCACTTCGCGATCATCCACCCAGCCACGGGTCTCCTGGACGATGCGTCCCCCGCCTTCCAGCGTCTCCACCTGTCGCTTGGCTTCGAACTCCAGGGCGCGAAACACGGACCTGAAGCTGTTCATGTTCTTGACTTCGACTTTGGAGCCGAGCACCGTCGAGCCAACCGGACGGATGCTGATGTTGGCGTCGCACCGGAAGTTGCCTTCCTCCATGTTCGCGGTGCTCACTTCGATGTACTGGAGCACGGAGTGCAGGTCAACCAGATATTGTCGCGCCTCTTCGGCGCTGCGGATGTCAGGCTCACCGACGATCTCCATCAACGGCGCGCCCGCGCGGTTGATGTCCATCAGGCTGTAGCCTTCGCCGAAGTCTTCTGTCCGGTGGATAAGCTTGGCGGTGTCTTCTTCGAGGTGGACTCGAGTAATGCCGAGGGTTCGCTGTTGACCGTCGACATTGACAGTCATGCTGCCGCCGGAGGCGATGGGCATGTCGAATTGGGATATCTGGTAGCCCTTCATCAGGTCCGGGTACGGGTAGTTCTTGCGATCGAACTTCGTGTGATGAGCGATGTCACAGCCCAGAGCGAGACCGGTGCGGATCACGTGCTCGACGGCTTTCCGGTTGATCACGGGCAGCACGCCCGGCATGCCCATGCACACGGGACAGACCACCGAATTTGGGGTCGCCCCCTGGTAGTCCGAGCTGCATCCGCAGAACATCTTGCTGTTGGTCAACAATTGGGCGTGAACTTCCAGCCCAATCACAACCTCGTAATCCATCGCCTGACCGATCTGTGCCCGCGATTTTGACAGCGTTTTGTGCGCAGGCAGGTTCAGTATAGTATTGGAAATTCCCGATTACAACGCCCGTGGGGTTCACTGATCGTCTTCATCGTCTTCCGACCAGGCTCCCTCGCCGATCAGCGGCACGAACCTGCAACCGCCCAACGTCTTCGTCGAGTACCCGTGCTCGGTCTGCGTCAGCTTCATCAATTCTTGCTCGGTCCGGCTGCCAACAGGAACCACCAGCCGGCCTCCGATCTCCAACTGCTCCACGAGCTCTTTGGGGATCCTGGGAGCGGCGGCGGCTACGACGATGGCATTGAAAGGCGGCTCGTCCGGCAGCCCTAACCTCTCCCCGGCAGGTCGCACGTCGACATTGTCGTATCCGAGCGACGCCAGGCGGATCTTCGCGGTCTGAGCCAACCACTTCACTCTCTCCAGGCTCACGACCTCTCGCGCCAGTTCCGCCAACACGGCGGCCTGGTATCCGCTGCCCGTTCCAAGCTCCAACACCCGATCCATCCTCTTAATCTCGAGGGCGCTGACCGCGAGAGCGACGATGTATGGCTGAGATATCGTCTGACCGCAGGGTATGGGCAGCGCCAGGTCGGCGTACGCAACATGGGCGCTGGCCTCCGGCACGAACGCCTCCCTGGGCACGCGTTGCATCGCTTCGACGACACGATTGTCCCGCACCTCTGAACGGATCCGGTTGAACAGATCGTTTTCGTCCGAGTTCGAACTCATTGCCTGTCAGGAACCTCAGCAAAACCTCATGCTGTTGTTGGACGAATTTGTTGGGGCGCCAACCGTGCGATTCGGCGCATCGCGCTCCATCCGTGTTTCGTCCGGACCGATTGTTCACGCTTGCGACGCCTGAAGGCCGGTCAACAACAGTTGACAGGCTATCCTCAGGAACCAGGTTTCGAGCCTGTTTCGCTAAATTGACGGGCCTCAGACCCCATGCTAATCTAGGTGTGTTCTAGCTTTGAACGTTTCCAAAGACGGAGTACGGCTGTTGGTTACGCGGCGACCCGCCAACGGCATAGATTGGGTCCATACAAGGTCAGGCGGCTGAGTTGCGGGCTACGGGCCTGCTCGACAGGTGAATAATGCCATCGGACATTGGCCTGAAAGATCGTGAGCTACTCAACTTAATCCAGTCGGCGTTCCCTCTCGTGGAGACGCCGTTCTTCCGCATCGGCGAGTCCCTGGGCCTCGACGAATCCGACGTGCTCGAACGCATTCAACGCCTCAAAGACACCAACATCGTCCGCCAGATCAGCGCGATCTTCGACACCCGCAAGCTTGGGTACAAGTCGTCCCTGGTCGCCATGCGTTTCGAGGCGAACAGCCTGGACGATTCTGCGCACGTAATCAGCGAGCATCCGGGCGTCAGCCACAACTACGCGCGTGACGGGCATTACAACCTTTGGTTCACGCTGGCAGTGCCGCCCGAAGACAGCCTGGAAGACACCGTCGACGATATGGCCAAAGCCACCAACGCCGAGGCTTATCGCCTAATGCCAACGATAAGGTTTTTCAAGATAGGCGTCAACTTCGACATGGTCAAAGGCGAAGGCGCCGGCGACCAGGCCGTAAAGCCCATGCGTCAGGGCGCCAACGGCCAACAGGCCACACCGCTGACCGACTCGGAGAGACACGTCGTTCGGGAGTTACAAGAGGACATCTCGATCGAGCCTGCTCCGTTCGAGGGCATGGCCGGCAGGCTTGGGATGAGCCAGACCGATCTCTTCGCGGTGGCCAACGACATGATCGACAGCGGCGTCATGCGCAGGTTCTCGGCCGTGCTGCATCACCGAAGGGCCGGGTTCAGATCCAATGCGATGGTGGTCTGGAAGGTGCCGAAAGAGCGATCCGAAGAGGTCGGTGCCATCATGGCCGAATCCAAATGGGTGTCACACTGTTACGAACGCCCGACATACCCGGAATGGCCATACTCGCATTTCACCATGGTCCACGCCACCACCCGCGAGGGGTGCGAGAAGATCGCAGACGAACTCCGCACGGCCACCGGGCTTGACGATTTCAAGATGCTCTACAGCACCCGCGAATACAAGAAGACGCGGGTCAGGTACTTCGTTTAGACGCAAGAGGAGGACCTTTGCCTCGTTACTATCCTGTTTTCATCGACGTCACTGAACGCACATGCGTGGTCATCGGCGGCGGCAATATCGGTCAGGAGAAGGTGGAAAAGCTGCTTGAGAGCGACGCCGCCGTCCTGGTCATCAGCCCAGCCGTCAACCAGAAGGTCCAGGACATGGCCGACGCCGGCTCCATCACCTGGGAGAGACGAAAGTACCAACCAGGCGATCTTCAGGACGCTTTCATCGCAATAGCCGCCACGAATGACAACTCGGTCAATCGACAGATCGCCGACGAAGCCCATGAGCGAAACGTTCTGTTGAACGTCGTCGACGTCACCCATCTGTGCACATTCATCGCACCGTCGGTCGCCCGTCGCGGCGAGGTGACGATCGCCACCTCCACCGGCGGCGCCAGCCCCGCATTGGCGAGGACCTTCCGCGAGAAGCTGACCAGCAGTCGCATCTTAGAGTACGCCGACCTGGCCCCGGTTCTGGCCGGCGCCCGAGCCGAACTTCGTGCAGCGTCCCTGGTCGTCAAGCCCGACCACTGGCAGACGCTGATAACCGAAGAGCTTCTCGACATGGTGCAGGCGGGCAAGACGGAGGAAGCTCGGCAGAAGCTAATGGACGGCCTGATGTCCGGAGCGACTCCGGCCGCCGCTTCCTGATCTTTGGAATCACGTTGTCGAAAGCACGAATTATTAAGGTAGGCACCCGGGCCAGTCCCTTGGCGCTGGCTCAAACCGAGGAGGTTCTCCTTCCTCTTATTCGAGCTTTACCGGAGATACGATTCGAGACCGTCACGATCACGCCAGACGGCGACCGCCGCAAGTTCGTACCGCTCCTGAGCATGGAACGCGGCATGTTCGTGAAGGAGCTCGAAGCCGCGCTGCTCACGGGCGAGATCGACATGGCGGTGCACAGCGCGAAGGACATGCCCGCCGAGCTCCCACAGGGCCTCGACCTTGCGGCATTCCCCGAGAGAAACGACCCACGCGACGTGCTCGTGGACCGCTGGCGCTCCGGCTTCGACGAGCTCCCAAGCGGCGCGCGGCTTGGCACGAGCAGCCCGCGCAGGTCGGCTCAGATCAAGCACCTTCGTCCCGACATCGACGTCGTGCCTGTCCGCGGCAACGTCGGCACACGGCTGGAGAGGG
Organism: uncultured Dehalococcoidia bacterium; assembly: GCA_964588665.1. Classification (GTDB taxonomy): domain Bacteria; phylum Chloroflexota; class Dehalococcoidia; order Lucifugimonadales; family UBA1123; genus UBA2160. The sequence continues at coordinate 39,552 of CAZPQQ010000014.1, forward strand.
CGATGGAAGAGCCGTACGACGGCGTGATCCTGGCGGCTGCCGGCGTGGCGCGTCTCGGGCGCGAGTCCGAGGTGCATCACTACTTCTCGCCCGAAACGTTCACGCCTGACGCGGGTCAGGGCGCGCTGGCCGTCGAAACGAGAAGCTCCGACGACGAGCTGCACGCGCTGCTGGCCGCCATAGACCATACGCCTACGCGAACCGCTGTGACCGCCGAGAGAGCCTTCATCACCGCCATCGGAGGCGGCTGTAAGATACCCGTCGCCGCCTACGCCGAGTTCGTGGACGGATCGCTTCGCATTTCCGCCATGGCCGGACTTCCCGACGGCTCGAGCCTGTTCAGGGCGAGCCTGGACGCCGACCCATCCGCTCCTGAAGCCGCCGGGCAATCGATCGCTCAGGCGCTGATGGACTCGGGCGCGGCGGACATCCTGGCCCGGGAGCAGGCGCCATGAAGACTGGCAAAGTCTACCTCGTCGGCGCCGGACCCGGCGACCCTGGGTTGATAACGATGAAGGGCTTCAGGCTCCTGGAGTCGGCCGACGTCATCGTCTTCGACCGTCTGGTCGACAGCGCCGCGCTGGCCCATGCACGCGGCGACGCCGAGATGATCGACGTGGGCAAGATCCCGGGTGAACGTGGCCGAACCCAGGGGCACATCAACGCGGTGTTGATCGAAAAGGCGCTCGAAGGGAAGAGCGTAGTGCGGCTGCAGGGCGGCGACCCGTTCGTGTTCGGCAGAGGCGGCGAGGAAGCCCAAGACCTCACCGAAGCCGGCGTTCTGTACGAGGTCGTGCCCGGAGTCACCTCGTCCATCGCGGCGGCGGCCTATGCGGGCATACCGGTCACCCACCGCGGTGTCGCGTCGTCGTTCACCGTCGTCACCGGCAACGAAACGCCCGACAAGCCGCAGAGTGTCCTCGACTGGAACGTCTTGGCCAGCCTGTCGGGCACATTGGTCGTGCTCATGGGGTGGCAGAATCTGCCCGCCATCACGCAAGCTCTGATCGCGGGCGGAAAACCTCCGGACACGCCCGTTGGGTTGGTCAGATGGGGAACCGAACCCTGGCAGCAGACCGTGACCGGCGATCTCTCGAACATCGTTGAGCGAGCGGAGGCGGCGGGTTTGTCGTCTCCGGTGGTGACCATAGTCGGCGACGTGGTCGGGCTCCGAGACACGTTGAAGTGGTTCGACAACCGACCTCTGTTCGGAAAGCGGGTGTTGGTCACTCGAACTCGCTCGCAATCGAGCAAGCTCGCGCACAGGTTGATCGAACTCGGGGCCATGCCCGTAGAAGTCCCCACAATCGAGATACTGCCACCCGAAGACTATGCAGAATTGGACGCCGAGCTCCGGTGTTTGGAACGCCACGACTGGATCGCGTTCACCAGCGCCAACGCCGTCGATGTTGTGTTCGATCGGCTGGCCGTTCAACAGATGGACGCGAGGGCGCTCAGCGGCGTCCGAGCGGCCGCGATCGGTCCCGCTACCGCCGTCCGCCTGAGAGCCAACGGCATATCGGCAGACCTCCTGCCTGCTTCGCTGGTGTCAGAGGCACTCGTCGAGGCGTTTGGCGGCATCGATCTACGAGGCAAAAGCGTATTGGTCCCAAGGGCGGACATCGCTCGCGACGTGCTGATCGACGGTCTTGAGTCGCTGGGCGCCGCCGTAAAGGGCGCCACCGCTTACCGGACTGTGCTCCCTGAGAGGTCCCGCGACCTGGCGAAGACTGCCATCGCGGACGGCATCGACATCGCCACGTTCACCAGTTCATCGACGGTGCGGAATCTGCTCGATCTGCTCGATGGAGACGCCGGCAAGCTGTCGGGAGCCACGATAGCCTGCATCGGCCCCATCACGGAGACCACCGCGAAAGAGGCTGGACTCAACGTCGACGTTACAGCTGAAGAACACACCATCGACGGTCTCATCACCGCGCTTGAGGCGCACTATTCACAGGAGGCGACCGCGACATGACTGGATTCCCGCAAGTCAGGATGAGAAGACTCCGACAGCATCCCGGCATCCGAAAATTGGTCCAGGAGACTCGGTTTTCCGTGGAGAACCTGATCTACCCGCTCTTCGTGCGACACGGGCGAGACGTGCGGTCGGAGATCGCCCCTATGCCGGACATTTTCCAGCTATCGTTGGACCAGCTCATCACCGAGGTGGGCGAGGCCGCGGACCTGGGAGTCGAGGCGGTGCTGCTCTTCGGAATCCCGGAGTCGAAGGATCCGGAAGGAACCGAAGCGTACGAAACAGGCGGGATCATTCAGGAGGCCGTTCGGGCGATCAAGCAGGCCCTGCCGGAGATGCTGGTCGTCACTGACGTGTGTCTGTGCGAGTTCACCGACCACGGCCACTGCGGAATCATCAAAGGCGACAAGATCGACAACGACGCTACGCTTGAGCTGCTGGCGAAGATGGCCGTATGCCAGGCTGAGGCCGGCGCCGACATCGTTGCGCCCTCGGCGATGATGGACGGCCAGGTTGGCGCACTGCGCACCGCGCTGGACGAACATGGATACGAAGACACGCCGATTATGGCCTACTCCGCGAAATACTCGTCGGGGTTCTACGGCCCGTTCAGGATAGCCGCCGAGTCCGCCCCGCAGTTCGGGGACCGAACCGGATACCAAATGGACCCGCCCGACATCCAGCAGGCGATGCGCGAGATCGAACTCGACATCCAAGAAGGCGCGGACATCGTGATGGTGAAGCCCGCGCTGGCCTACCTCGACGTGCTGGCGGCTGCGAAGCAAAAGTTCGGATTTCCGATGGCAGCGTACAACGTCAGCGGCGAGTACTCGATGGTCAAGGCGGCCGCGCAGAACGAATGGATCGACGGACGACGGATCACGCTCGAGATATTGACCGCGATCAAGCGCGCTGGGGCGGACATGATCATCACGTACCACGCGAAGGAAGTCGCCAGGTGGCTCAACGGCGGGCGGTGACCTCCGACTTGGGCGCCGCCTGAAGGGACGCAAGAGACGTAAGGGACGGAAGGGACCTTCGGCGCCGCAGACACGCAGGGGCATCGCGGCAGCAACGGCCGACAGGGATGCGGCTGCAACCGAGCGTCACATGCTTCGAATCAACGCCAAGCCCGCCGTCGCAGAATCGGCCATAGCCTCAGCTTTACCACGCCCTGTATCGTCGACAACCGGACCGGGCCGTGCTCACGGCTGTCGGTCGAGTGAGTTCGGTTGTCCCCGAGGACGAAGCATTCGTCGTTTCCGACGATCCATCGGCGGCTCTCGAGTCCCAACGTCTGGGGCAATCCGCCCAGATACGGTTCACGCATCACTTCATCGTTCAACAACAACGAGCCTTCGTCGAAGGCGATCGTGTCTCCGGGCAGTCCGACGACGCGTTTGACGTGCGTCACGTCGTCAGGTTCTTGCAGACTGAGCACCACCAGGTCGCCCTTGCCGGGAACGGCATCATGCGTCCGAGAAACCAGCAGCAGATCGCCGTCTCGCAACGTGGGCGTCATGCTATCGCCGTTCACGTGAACCAACGACAAGGAGCGTACATAATTCCAGAGTCTCAGCATGATGCGTTGGCCCTCGACATGGGCATGATTTCGTAGCGACGATAAACGCCGGAGGGGCCGAAGCCTAGCCGGATCGACCCGTTGTTCCCATGTCGACCGCGGGAGATGTCAGGCAGTAAATGATCAGCGATCACGCCTTGATGGCTCCGCTCTGGTGTGCGTTCTGCGCCTGTGCGCGCCCGCCCGGGAGCCATCCACTCTCCTCGCAAGATGCGCGCCCCGTGACTCATTTCAGACTCCTGGAAGTTTCTGTCTTGAGCGCCGGCGCCGCGCATTCTGAATTAGTTGCGACTTCTCAATCCTTGCGTTAAGGTCATATGTACAAACTCACTCAAAGGAGCCCCAACTGCCATGACGCTTAAGACGAAATTGATGGACGCACTGCATATCAATCAGGTGAGCGCACACTGTGACATTCCATGCGGGATTTACGATCCGATTAGCGCAAAAATTGCCGCTCAGACAGTTCTCAAAATGATCGTACGGATCGACGCGCTGGAGGCTGGCGACAACCAGGCCGCTTATCAGAACACCTTGTCTCGCTACATCGCGGTCAAGGAAGAGCATGCGAACCTTTGCAAGAGGGAACTCGACATCCTCTGGCACGACTACTTCACGCCGGTCCACCTCGAGTCGCATCCCGACCTGCACGACAAGATCTGGAAAGCCAACAAGTTGGCCGCCGCCAACAAGCAGAACGTGAACCGCGCATCGGCGGAAGACCTGGTTGCCGCCGTCGATGACATCGCCGGCATTTTCTGGTCCACCAAAGGCGTCGAGTACGACGACGCGGTCGCGGCGGTTCGGTTCGGCGCGTAGCCACCCGGCCCTTCGACAAGTCCCGACAAAGCCGGGACGAACGGACACGTGATCCATTACGGACGGGTCTCGGGATCGACCGAGGCCCGTCTGTGGCGCATCTCACATGTAATCTTCCCGGGGCGGGCTGAAAATATCGAGGGCAAGCGACGGTTCACCGTTGGCCCTAAGGCTGTGCTCCACTCCGCCGGGGATTATGTAGATATCCCCTTTCTTCACGGTGCTCGTCTCCTCGCCGATCGTGAACTCGAACTCTCCTTCAAGCACCATCCCCGCTTGCTCGTGCGGATGCGAGTGCGGGGGCATCACGGCGTTGGCCGAGATTTCCACGACGCTCAGCATCATCTTATCGCCCGACATCGTCCGCAGATTTACGCCAGGTGTAAGCTCTCTCGGAGCCATGTCTTTCGGATCGTAAGTGTATGCCAATGTCTCCTCCTTAAGGTGAGTCGAGCGACCGGACGCCGATCAAGCCATTGCCCGATTGTGCGCGACGGACAGGCACGCCGTAATGAAGTCGTTGACGGGCGTTTCGACTCCGTGACGACGGCCCAATTCGGACACCGCTCCGTTCAACCCCATCAGCTCCAGAGGTTTGCCCGCCATCAGGTCCATGTACATCGACGAAACCAGCTCTGTCTTCTCGCGCTCAAATTCCAACAATGTTCGCTCTTCGAGATCGGCGGCCAGGTCGATGCCGGACGCCCTGCCGACCGCCGCCGCTTCGTGCACCGCGCGAGCCGTCAGATCCGCGGCCTGAGGACTGTCCAGAACCTCGGCGAACGGCGCACGGGCGATGCAGCTCATCCCGCTGAGCGCGCAGATGTAAACCAGCTTGTTCCACAGAGCTTCATTCACGTTGTCTGACAGCACTGCATCGATCCCGGCATCGTGAAACGTCGCGTGGACACTCTTAGCTCTTTCGGACTCGGAGCCGTCCGGCTCACCGAACACGATCTGACAGGTTCCGCCCAGCTCGGCGAACTCATTCGGGCCTTTTCGTTCTGCCGAAACGTACGCTGCGCCGAGCATCACATGCCGGCTTCCGAAGGCGTCCGCGAGTTGGTCGCCGCCGCCGATTCCGTTCTGCAGCGTCAACACCGCCGTCTCGGCGCCAACCGCCGGCCGGATCGCCTCGAGGGCTTCTTCATTCTGGTAGCTTTTGACGCAGAACAGGACGAGGTCCGCCTGCCAGTCGCCGTCCAGTCGATCGACGGCGACGACGTTCTCGAGCGCGAAGTCGCCGGATGTCACGCTGCTGACGCGCACGCCCGATGATCGAATGGCCCTGAGCGCCTCGCCGCGGGCGACGAACTTGACTTCGTTGTCCGCTCGCGCCAGGAGGCCGCCGAAGTAACCTCCGACCGCTCCTGCTGCCATGACAAGAATCCGCATGCGAAACGCCTCCCCGGCTATCCGTGCTACGCCCTGTGCTGCATCACCCCAAGGACCACTGTGGCGCGCCCCTCAGCCACGGCCTGCCCCAGGTTCCGGAACTTGGCCAAACGGTCGGCGCCCATCACCAGCGCGAGGTCCAACGGCGGAGGCGGGCGGCTTTCCATCGCGGGCAGCCGCCTCTGGAAGAACATGGCCGACGCCTCGGTCATGTCATTCCATGACAGGATGCTGAAATCAAGCTCGGCCGCGATACGCCTCAGGTCGGCTTCACCCATCAGGAAATTCATCGACGCGTCACCTGCCCAAGGGACCGGGAAATCGACCTCACCCGCCGGGCCTTGAAAGATGTCGTGAAACGCCAGCCGGCCGCCCGGTTTCAGAACGCGAGCGATCTCCGAGTAGATGCCAGTTTTGTCTTCGATGTTCATCTGCACGTGCTCGGTCCAGACCAGGTCAAAGGAGTCCGACTCGAACGGCATTGCGAGGGCGCTGCCGTGCTGGAATCGGGTCTTGCCGTCCATCCCGACCAGGCCCGAAAGCATCGTCGCGACGTCGCAGTACTCACGGGTCACGTCGAGCCCGGTGACGTGGCATCCGAATTCGGACGCCAGGTATCGAGCCGAGCCGCCCAGGCCACTCCCAACGTCCAGCACCTCGTCGTCTCCCGCGATGCCTACGATTCCGGCAAGCTCTTGGGTCGCCATCCGACCGCGGATGTGGAATTCGTCAACAGGCGCGAGGTCGTCAACCGTCAGGTCGCCAACGTCCTTGCCGAGCGTCTCCAACGCGTCTAGGATCGACTGGCCTAGCGTGCTGACCGTGTAATAAGCTTCGACCGACTCGTTCGGCTCCATTGCAGACGAACCTCCATCCAATCCGAGTGTGTAGCGACTCACACGCCGTGCCCAGTCTAGCACGGCTCCGTTCTTGCAGAAAACGTTCGAACGCTAGTCCTGACGATCTTGAAAACCCATTGGGATGCGGTCGAAGAAAGTGCGGCCAGAACAGGGCATACGCTTGACCGCTCGCGGTGGCGGATCTGCCGAGACATCTACGTCGCCGCGGCCAGCACGAATAGGCGCCCCGTGACAGGTGGTTGAACTCTGCGACGTTGCTGGCCAAAGGGATCATACGAAAGCTCGCCAACCTGGTTTGATCCGCGGGCCAATCGCCTCTACTAGAATCCGAGCCCCCGCTCGCGGAGGCTGACGTAGCCGCGGGCGCCGATGATGACGTGGTCGTGCAGGTTGATGTCCATCATCTCGGCGGACTGGTTGATCGAGCGTGTGACGAGGATGTCTTGTGGACTGGGCGTCGGGTCGCCGGACGGGTGATTGTGGACGAGGACGATGCTGGGGCAGTTCTCTCGGATGGCGGGCCTGAGAACTTCCGCGACCCGCACTTCGCTGGAGTCCACGGTGCCTCTGTAGACGTCGCGGACTGACATCACTTCGCCTTTGGAGTTCAGCAACACGACTCACAGGCGCTCCTGTGACTCGACGGACATCTCCGCGCCCAGCAGGTTGTGTACGTCCGACGCGGTCTTGATGACGGCGCGGTCCTCCGGCATAAGTGACGCGACACGGCGGCCGAGCTCGAACGCGGCCAGCAGTTGGCATGCCTTGGCGTCGCTGATCCCACGCAGCGCGCACATCTCGGCGTACGACGCGCGAGAGAGTCCGGCCAATCCACTGAAGGTGGAGATCGAACGCGTGGCGAGGTTGACCACGTTCTCGCCCGTTGAGCCGACTCTGAGCAGTATCGCGATAAGCTCCGAGTTGTTCAGTTGCCCGGGACCGAGCATTTTCAATCGCTCCCGTGGCTTCTCGCTTACGGGCAGGTCTCGGATCATCGTGGCCTGAGGGTCGGCGGATTCTGTGTTCATCGAGGTCCTCCGGTTGGCGCGTTATGGCGTGGGATGTAGTGTACGTTCCTCCCTCCGTCGGGTCCAATCCAAATCCTTGACACGGCGCCGTCACAACATACAATGGGTCCAGCTTTGAGTTGAGAGGCAGTGGATGATCGACCAAGACAGACTAGTTAACACGTTTTGCGACCTGGTCCGAATAGACAGTCCGTCGGGTGAGGAAGAGGACGTTGCGCAGGATCTGATCGCGCGCCTGGAGGCGATGGGCCTGACCGTCCGCAGGGATGCGTACGGCAATGTGATCGCGAACGACGGCGGCGACGACCCGTTGATTCTGTCGGCTCACATGGACACCGTCGAGCCGGGCCGAGGAGTGACGCCGTCCGTCGACCAAGATCGGATCGTGTCCGACGGAACGACCATCCTGGGCGGTGACTGCAAAGCGGGTGTGGCGGCGATCCTGGAGGCGCTGACGTCGATCTACGAGGACGACACGCCTCATGCTTCGATCGAAGTCGCGTTCACACGTGAAGAGGAGATCGGTTTGGTCGGCGCTCGGAACCTCGATTTCTCGATGCTCACGGGGAAGGAAGCGATCGTATTCGACGGTGAAGGCCCGCCCTCGCAGATCACGTCGTCCAGCCCCACGTACGTCGGATTCGACATCGAGATCACCGGCCGCGCGGCGCACGCCGGGGTCGAGCCGGAGAAGGGGCTGTCCGCAATCCGGATCGCCTCCGAGCTCATCACTCGATTCCCGCAGGGCCGTCTCGACGACGAAACGACCTTCAACGTAGGCACGATCGAGGGCGGCACGGTGCGCAACGCGGTGCCCGAAAACGCCACCGTCACCGGTGAGTTCCGCAGCCGCAACCTCGAAAGTTTGGACGGGCTGCGCATCCAGTTCAGCGACGCAGTGAACGAAGTCCGAAAGGCGTTCCCGGACGCCGTGATCGAGGACCACGTGCACACGGAGTTCGAGACCTACACCCTGACAGACGACGATCCCGCGACGACGCGAGCCAAGGCGGCCCTCACCGAACTCGGCCTCACGCCAAGCATGCACCCATCCGGCGGCGGCACCGACGGCAACGTGTTCCGCTTGAACGGCATCAGCGCGGTCGTGGTCGGGATGGCCGACCACAACATGCACACGGTGCGCGAGTACGTCACCATCCCCGACCTGATCGACGCGGCTCATCTATGCGAGACAGTGCTCAGGCGCGGCGTGGAAGGATGACGCCCGCCCTGACATACCTCGGCCACTGCGCGTTCATCTGGCGGACGGAACTCGGAAGGACGCTGCTGATCGATCCGTATGGCGACCCCGTCGATGGTCGATGGTTCCTCCGCGCGTTCCCGCCCTTGGAATCCGACGTAGTAGCGGTGACTCACGATCATTTCGACCACAACGAACTCGACGCGTTTCCGGGACAACCGACCGTGTTGCGTGGGCCAGGCGAGTTCCGGCTAGACGATCTTTGCGTAACGGGCGTGATGGACCTGCACTCGGGCAGATCGGGGTGTCGCGGATTGGTCAACACCATATTCATAGTCGAGACAGCGGGTGTCCGATTCTGCCACATCGGCGACAACCGCCACGACCTCCCGGACGAAGTTCGTCAGGACATCGGCGGAGTGGACGTGCTGATGGTGACCGTGGACGACTCCAGCCACTTGTTGACGAACGAGCAGGTCGATGTCCTTGTTCAGAGCCTGTCGCCTCGGGTGGTCGTGCCGATGCACTATTACATTCCGGATTTGACCGCCGTCGAATCGACTCTGGAGACGCCCGACGGTTGGCTGGCGACGCAGGGTTCTGTCCGACGTCTTCAGGCGCCGGAAATCGAGATTTCACCTGAGGGGTTGCCGGATAGTCGCGAGGTCTGGATCTTCGATGCCAAGCTGGGAGAATAGCGTGCGTGCCGCGGGGATTGGCAACAGGGCGTCCATCCGGTGTGACGTAAATTGAAGATCGACTTGGCATACGGCCGCGACGGATTGACTGTCTCTCTTCCCGACGACCGGACCACAGTCATCGAACCGCTGTACATCCCCGGCTTGCCGGACGAAATCGGAGCGATCAAGACAGCCCTCCGGGATCCCGTGGGCGTCGAGCCTCTGTGGCGCATGGTCTCGCCCGATGACGCCGTCGCCATATCCGTGTGCGACATCACCCGGCCAATGCCGAGCACGTTGGTTCTGCCCGCCGTATTGCGAGAGCTCGGCCACGTCCCTTCGGATCGGATCACGATTCTGGTTGCCACGGGGACTCATCGAGCCAACACTAACGACGAGTTGAGGGAGATGCTGGGCGCCGAGGTCGTCGATTCTTATCGTGTCGTCAATCATGATGCGTTCGACCCAACGCAACTCGTGGATGTCGGCGAGACCCCTGACGGCGTTCCGATCTGGCTGAACCGCCAGTGGGTCGATGCCGACATACGAATCACGACCGGGTTTGTCGAGCCGCATTTCTTCGCGGGATTCTCAGGCGGCCCCAAGATGGCAGCGCCGGGACTCGCGGGGTTCGAGACTACCATGCGGCTCCACAACGCCGAAATGATCGGACACGCCAACTCAGTCTGGGGCATCACCGAGGGCAACCCGATCCACGACGCGATCCGGCAGATCAGCCGGCAGACCGGAGTCGATTTCGCGGTCGACGTCACGATCAACCGCGAACATCGGATCACGAGCGTCTACGCTGGCGACCCGGAGACGGTGCATCGGACGGCGTGCCGGTTCGCCCGCAGCACGGCGATGCAACCCTTGGACGAGCCGTTCGACGTCGTCGTGACCACGAACAGCGGGTACCCGCTCGACCTGAATTTGTACCAGGCGGTCAAGGGCATGTCGGCGGCCGCCCAGGCGGTCAAGCAAGGCGGAACCATCATCTGTGCAGCCGAGTGCTCTGACGGCGTGCCGGAGCACGGGCTGTACAACGAGCTGCTCTCGTCGGGAACCAGTCCCTCCGATTTGCTGCGGACGATCCAGAATCCGGGCCACAACCGCCATGACCAGTGGCAGGTGCAGCTTCAAGCCCAGATCCAACTCAAGGCCGAAGTTCAGCTCAAATCCGGCTACCTGTCCGACGCACAAGTCCGCTCGGCCCACCTGACGCCGGTGCACGACGTTGAAGGCGCCGTAGCGAATGCGATCCGGCGCCATGGTCCCGACAGCCGTGTCTGCGTCCTGCCTCAAGGACCGCAAACGATTCCGTATTTGCGGGCGTCAACCTAATGAGGGATTAACGCGCCGTCAGGGAACCTAGAGGGCGCCAACGCAAAAGACCCGCACCGAGATTTCGGTGCGGGTCTTCGTTTCCAGCTATGACGCCGGGCGACTGTTACTCGACAGCGACTTTTGCGCCCGCGCCTTCGAGCTTCTCTTTGAGGGCGTCGGCATCTTCCTTGCCAAGGGCTTCTTTGACCGCCGTGGGCGCGCTCTCGACCAACTCTTTGGCTTCTTTCAGGCCAAGGGTGGTGACTTCGCGAACCGCCTTGATGACGTTGATCTTGTTGGGGCCGATTTCCTGGAGCATCACGTTGAATTCGGTCTGCTCCTCTTCTTCGGCCGCGGCTGCCTCAGCCGTGCCGGCCACACCCCCGACGGTTGCCATCGCTATGGGCGCAGCGGCGCTGACGCCGAACTCTTCTTCGAGGGCTTTGACCACCTCGGAGAGCTCCAACACCGACATTCCTTTGATTCCCTCGATCAGTTCGTCTTTCGTTATCGCCATTATCGATATCTCCTTTGCGTGTCCCGTGCTCCGCCAGATTCGGCGGTCCTATTCCTCTTCTTGCTTCGAGTCGTCTTCTTCCGCCGAATCGTCTGCCTGTGCCGAATCATCAGTGTCAGCCGAATCGTTGGCTTCCGCCGAGTCGTCTGCTTCCGCCGAATCGTCAGCTTCGTCCGAGTCGCCGGCGTCCGCCGATTCATCTGCTTCGGTCGAGTCGTCAGCTTCCGCCGAGTCGTCAGCCTGCGCCGAGTCGCCGGCGTCCGCCGAGTTGTCAGCTTGCGCCAAATTGTCCACGTGCGCTTGGAGCACGCGAGCCAGCCCGCCGACCGGGCCATTCATGACCCCAACCAGTCCCGTAATCGGGCTCAGCATCTGCGCCAACAGTTGGGCGATCAGTTCGTCCTTGCCAGGCAAGCTCGCGAGTTGCTGAACTTCTGCTGGCGTCAGCGCTCGTCCGTCGAGCTCAGCCCCGCGGATCTTGAGAGCCGAGCGATTGGCTCGGATAAAATCCGACAGCGCTTTGGCGGGCTCAGACGCGTCCCCGAATCCAAAGGCGATCCCTGTCGGACCATCAATGACGTCTTTCATGGCCGGCTTGCCTGCCGAGTCCGCCGCCATCAGGGCCAGCGAGTTCTTGATAACCCTGAATTCAACGCCGCTCTCGCGCATCGCGCGCCTGAGTTCCGTCATTTGCGCAACGCGTAAGCCCGAGTAATCGGTCGTGATCATGATCGTGCTTTCGCTGAAGCGCTTCGCTAGGTCTTCAACGGCTTGTTCTTTTTCCTTTGTCGGCAAAATCCCCTCCTGCAACAGATTCCGTAGGGGAGCCCCAATCAGATCGGGGAAACCCTCCCGGTGCGCTTTATCCTGGCGGTTGGCGCCTCGGTAACTAATCAATTCCGGTATGGCCCGGTGCGTTCGGCGCCAAGCCTATCGGGAGGGTTTGAATCCCTCCTCTACGACCGGGTCCGTCCCGTGGGCAATAAAAAAAGCCCCGAGCCACAGACTCGGGGCATCAATATCGATGCTCACTTTCGGGTCGCCGTTGCGATTCCCGATCGTGCCTCGGCGGGCTGGCTGTTTTAATCCGCGCTAACGGAGCCCGCTGTCTGTGGCTACTCGAACTATTCTACACGAAGAGCGGAAGCGGTGGCAACATCCAACGGGACGCTGGGACCCATGGTCGTCGTCAGGAAGCCAGCCCTGATGAACTGACCTTTGACGCCCGCTGGCCGCGACCTCATGACGTTGTCCATCAACATCGTGAAGTTGTCCAGCAGGTGGTCGTTTTCGAAGCTCGCCTTGCCCAGAGGGACGTGTATCATGCCGGTCCGGTCGAGACGGTACTCGACTCGGCCTTTCTTGGCATCGGCCACGGCGTTCGGAATGTCTTCGGGCTGGACGACGGTGCCGGTCCTCGGGTTTGGCATCAGGCCTCTGCGACCCAGGATCCTGCCCAGCTTGCCGATTTTGCCCATCATGTCCGGTGTGGCAATCGAGACGTCGAATTCCAGCCAGCCGCCTTCGATCTCTTTGATCACATCGTCGTTTCCGACCCTGTCGGCCCCGGCCTCTTCGGCGACTCGCATCGCCTCGCCCTGGGTGAACACCAACGTGCGCACCGGCTTGCCCACACCGTGAGGCAGAATTGCGACGCCGCGGACCATCTGGTCGGCGTGGCGCGGATCGGCCCCGGTGCGGAGGTGGAGTTCGACGGTTTCGTCGAACTTGGCGGTCGCCGTCTCTTTGATCAACGCGACGGCCTCGTCGGGTTGATACTCTGCTTCTCGGTCGATGAGCGCCTCAGCTTGCGCGTAGCGCTTTCCTCTAGATGCCATGTTGTTGTGTCCTTAGTGTCACGGCCCGGGCCGCGATTCAAACGCGGGCCTGTTAACGAACTTGGATGCCCATGCTTCGCGCCGTGCCTTCGATGATGCGCATGGCGCCTTCGATGTCCGCGGCGTTAAGATCGCGCATCTTGGTCTCTGCGATCTCGCGGACTTTGTCACGAGCAATCGTCCCCACCTTCTCCGCCAGCGGGCTGCCGCTGCCTTTGGTGATTCCGGCTGCCTGCCGCAAGAGTTCCGACGCGGGCGGGCTCTTCGTGATGAACGCGAAGGAACGGTCCTCGAACACAGTCAATTCAACCGGAATGACGGTGCCCATGTCCCGTGCGGTCCGTTCGTTGTACTCTTTCACGAACGACATGATGTTGACGCCGTGCTGACCCAACGCCGGGCCCACGGGGGGCGCGGGCGTCGCCTTGCCCGCTTCTATCTGTAGCTTTATGAGCGCTCTTACTTTTTTCGCCACTCTACCGCCTTGTCATGTGAACAACCGCCACTTTTTTCGGAGCGGCGATTCTCTTTGCCCCTGAGCCTTCGGTGATGTCAGAGGTCGTTTTCGTAGTTGAGTGAGTTACGTCCGCTCAACCTGCAGGAAATCCAACTCGACAGGCGTCTCACGTCCGAAGAACGACACGAGCACCTTTACTTTCGACTTTTCCTGCGACACTTCGTCCACGACCCCAATGAAATCCAGGAAGGGGCCATCGATGATTCTGACGCCTTGCCCTTTTTCCAATCCCGTGCGCACCCGAGGGGCGTCGGTCTCGGCCTGGTTGAGGATCGCGTCGACTTCGGCTTCTTCCAGGGGAACAGGCTTGGGTCGGTTGTCGCTTTCGTCTTCCGCCGATACGAAGCCAGTGACGCCGGGCGTGTTGCGCACCACGTACCAACTCTCGTCGTCCATCTTCATCTGGACCAGGATGTATCCTGGAAATATCCTACGAGACACCGCTTTCCGCTTACCGTCCTTGATCTCCATTTCATCTTCGGTAGGGACGATGACCTGGAATATCTTCTCCTTCATGTCCATGGTGGAGATGCGGAGTTCCAGGTTCCGCTTTACTCGGTCTTCTTGACCGGAGTATGCGTGCAGAATGTACCAGCGTGTGTCAGCAGGAGCGGCGTTTGTCATGATCTCAATTCCCCAGGAGCTCTGTCACTAAGCGTGAAAATCCGAGATCAACCAGGTACAAGAACGAACCGATGGTCACTGCCACCGAGATCACCATCAGCGTCAGCCGCATGGTCTCTTGGCGAGAGGGCCAAGTGACTCTCCTCAGCTCTCCGACGACTTCGCCGAAGATCTTGAAGTTTATCGCTCGTCGCGCCGCCTGAGTGCTTATTCTGCGAGTGATTCCAGGGTCGCGGGCCACGCCTACCGTACCTCTCGATGCATGGTATGGGTCCTGCACCGCGGACAGTATTTCTTGAGCTCCAACCGCTGCGGGTCGTTCCTCCTGTTTTTGGAGGAATGGTAAGTGCGCTCACGGCAGTCGGTGCAGCCGAGGTTCACAAGTATTCGAGCTTCTCCCCTTCGGGCCATCGAAACGCTCCTTGCCTCACGTCCGTTTATTCCTCGGACAACGCCCTTGGGCGATAGACTGAAGCCCTCTCGTCGCGAGCAAGCTGACGAGAGGGCAATCCTGTTTGCTGAATCAGCAGCCGATGGGTTTAGCCGAGAATCTTGGTGATGACCCCGGAGCCAACCGTCCGCCCGCCTTCGCGAACCGCGAATCTGAGCTGTTCAGTCAGGGCAACAGGCATGATCAGTTTGATCGTCATCACGATGTTGTCGCCTGGCATCACCATCTCGACGCCGTCGGGCAACTTGATGTCGCCGGTCACGTCGGTGGTTCGGATGTAGAACTGAGGCTTGTATCCGTTGAAGAACGGCGTATGCCGCCCGCCCTCGTCCTTGCTCAGAACGTAGATCTGAGCCTCGAACTCGGTATGCGGGGTGATGCTTCCGGGATCGGCGAGCACTTGGCCTCGCTCGATAGACTCGCGGTCGACGCCTCTGAGAAGAACGCCCACGGCGTCTCCGGGTTCGCCCTCGTCCAACGTCTTGTGGAACATCTCCACGCCCGTTACCACGGTGGACGAAGTGGCCTTGATGCCCACGATCTCGATAGTCTGTCCAACCTGGACCATGCCTTGCTCGACTCGGCCGGTCACGACCGTGCCGCGGCCTTTGATGCCGAAGACATCTTCAACGGGCATGAGGAAGGGCTGGTCGCGAGGCCTGTCAGGCACGGGGATGTATTCGTCCACGGCCTCCATCAAGTTCCAGATCCCCTGGGCCCATTCGTTCTCACGGGACTTGTCTTCGGACTCGAGAGCGTTGAGAGCGCTGACCCGAACGATCGGAATGTCGTCACCCGGGAAACCGTACTCGGTTAGAAGCTCTTGCAATTCGAGTTCGACGAGCTCCAGCAACTCTTCGTCGTCCATCGCGTCGACCTTGTTGAGGGCGACGACGATCGCGGGCACTTCAACCTGGCGTGCCAGGAGGATGTGCTCCCGGGTCTGGGGCATCGGACCGTCCGGCGCGCTGACCACCAGGATAGCGCCGTCCATCTGGGCCGCGCCGGTGATCATGTTTTTGATGTAGTCCGCGTGACCGGGGCAGTCGACGTGTGCGTAATGACGTGTCGGGGTCTCGTATTCCACGTGCTGAATGGCAATCGTGACGCCGCGCTCACGTTCTTCGGGAGCGTTGTCAATCGTGTCGAAAGCACGGTATTCGGCCAATCCTTCAGCGGCGAGCACCTGCGTGATCGCGGACGTCAACGTCGTCTTGCCGTGATCGACGTGACCAATGGTGCCCACATTGACGTGTGGCTTCGTCCTCTCGAACTTCTGCTTAGCCATTTATCCCATCTCCTCCAAATTGTGGAGCCCACAAGCAGATTTGAACTGCTGACCTCGTTCTTACCAAGAACGCGCTCTACCGACTGAGCTATGTGGGCGTTAGTCGCCCGCTGCTTGCTCCACTTCTCGTCCTGGTGGAGGGGGTAGGATTCGAACCTACGTAGCCCTTCCGGGCGCCAGATTTACA